>JAHHIE010000016.1 GCA_019358945.1 Stenomitos rutilans HA7619-LM2
AATCAGCGAAGGGCGGCACCCGTGCTAAGCGCCTCAAGGCAGGTTGGGATGACCACTATCTGATGAAGGTGTTGTCTCAATCTAATCCAGTTACTAAAAAATGAAGAAACGTGTGCGTTTGCCCTAGTCACAGTTGCATCAAGACGGGTCTTGGGCTTAGGGTCTTGGGCTTAGGGTCTTGGGTGTGGTGAATTGATGATTAAGCTGCCCATTCAGCAGGCAGAAGCATGGATGTGGTAGAGGTTTGCTCTTGGCAACTGGGATTACGATCGCCGCGTTTTGTGGTTGCGACGGCGGAGCAGAAAGTCTGGTAAATCGACTTTGGGTTCACGGATGAGAGAAGCTTTGGACGGTAGCCCTGGGCCACCAGGTTCGATGGTTTCCTCAACGGCTATTAATAGAGCCGCTAGTGCCGCTGATAACTCAGCCGGGGGATCTGGTAAAGCTTTTTCCAGGAGAACTTTCAGGTTGAGCACACCACTTTGACCACTGAAGCAACGGTCTTTCCAATGTTGAATCGCGGTTTCATACTCACTGGCTTGCTGCGCCTGCCGTAAGATTTGCTCTTGCATATCATTGGTCTGGCTTTCCAGTTCTGCAATGCGAGCCTGTTGGCGATCGCGCTCTTCTTCAAGTTCCTGGCACGCATGTCTAAGCATGGCTTGAGCGGTCGTCTGCTTAGCGGCCTGTGCTTCCAGTGCCGCAATTTTGGCATGGGCAGTCGCTAAATCCGGTGTCACGGCTGAAGCATCTCCCGCAGCCGCATTGACTGGAGCCGCGATCGTACCTGTTGTGCGGTTGTGTGCAGGAGCCTGTTGCAGACGAACCAGCAATGTCTGCTGCTCTTGTAAGGTTAGCTGCGCCTGCTGTAGCTCACCCTCAAGTTGCCTGAGCGCCATCTGGCGATCGTTGAGAATGAGAGAGAGTTCGTTCACTTGAGCGTGCGCCTCTGCCAACCGCGCGGTTAACCCTTCAGACAATGCCTGAGTTTCAAGCCGTTGTGATTCGGTGCGCGACGACGGTGTGTGTATCGTTGCTTGCACCAACACCAACCGTTCCTCCAGTTGGTGTTGGTGCGCCTCCACCTCTGTACGATCGCTCACAAGCTGGGTCTGCAACTGCTCTAGTGCCTGCTGTTGCATCTGGTTGAGCGCTTCCATCGTGTGCAAAAGCGCCTGCAAAGATCGATCGCGCGTTTGCATCTCAATCAACTGCACGCTCAATGCCTGCTGCTGTTGCGCCAACTGTAGCTTTAAGCGCCCGATCGCCTGCTGCTGAATGTTAGAGATTTCTTCCGTCGAGGCAAGCTGAGCTTCGAGGAGGTGCTGATCAACGACTTGCAGCCGCATTTCGCGTAACGTACTGACCGACTGGTCAAGCGCTTGTTCTAGATGGCGAATGCGTTCAATTTGCTCATGGGAGAGCGATCGCGACTGCCCCAATTCTGTCTGTAGCGCAGCTTGCTCTTGCTCCCATTGTTGGCGCTGAGACTCCAGCGCAGCAGCAGCGTATTGGGTGAGGGTCGAGATAAACCCAGGATCGATGGCGGTAATTTCTTGATGAGCGGCAACCCAGGTCTCTAAGTAGCATTTCAACAACTCTGTGCTCTGAACGCAGTCTGCTCCGCCGATCGCACGGGTGGCTCCGGCATTGAGCGCGACAGTATCCAGCAGGCTCTTATCGTCAGAGTGTCTACCCTCCGACAGCAAAGAACTACAGGCTAGATTCGGTTCAGACACACAGGACCTCCCGAAAACGATGAGCCGGGTTCAGGCTCCACGATTCAACACTTTAAGCGCCTTCTTGAGCAACTTCAGACGTAGCTGTTTGAGAACAAGCCCTGAAGCCAGCGTTGATCATCCATCACCTCAAAGGCACCAGACCGACGCTAGATTGAATCTAAAGTAATGGATTAAGTGCATAATCGCCACCGTAAGTGATACCGTTTGCAACAATTTGCGGATGCACGATCGCACCCTGTCCTTGCTTCCGTCAACAGCCAAAGCGCTGGCAACGTATATAGCCCTGAAGCGTTCTGTCGCTCAGGCGCTACTCTTTTTGTAGACTAAGGATTGCTTCAGACAGGGCTTGCTCAGTCGTGAGGTTGTTGAGCGACCAGCGGTATTCGATCGGTAAGTGATGGCGCTCGCAGTCTTCTTCTAGTTGCTTCTGAAGCGCCAGTGCTTTACGAAGCGTGATGATGAGTTGGTGTACTTGAGCCTGAGAAGGCGATTGACGACCCACAGCAGCCATTGTCTGTCGCTCTAGAAGCTGAAGCAGAAGCTCGTAGTGAATATGAGATGGAAGAGGAATGGGTTCCATGAAACCTGATTACCTTATAGCGTGAATCAACCGAGCAAAAGGCTCGAGGCCAGCGTTAGAGCGGTTATGCAAGCAGGCTGTACACTCGCCTGACATCCGATGACGCCCTGCTAAGAAACGTCAGTTGTGTCTGAAGCACTGGCTGCTCCAGAGACAAGTTGTGTAAGTGCCAAGCCTGGGTCAGGTTGGCGCATCAGCGCTTCGCCCACCAGTACCGCACTTGCACCAGCCGTTGCAGCAAACTGTAAATCGTCAGCCGTGTAAAGACCAGATTCACTGACAACCAGAATATCGCGCGATCGCAACTGTTCTCGACGATCGCCCAGCAAGCGGCGCGTGGTTTGTAAATCGACCGAAAAATCCTCTAGATTGCGGTTGTTGATCCCAATCAGGTTAACGCCATCCAGCGCCAGTACGCGATCAAGTTCAGCTAGCGTATGTACCTCAATCAGAGCTGTCATCTCTAGCGCTGCGGCAATCTTCAGAAAATACTGGAGGTCTTTATCCGACAAAATCGCCGCAATGAGCAGCACTGCGTCAGCCCCGTTGACCCGTGCCAGATACATCTGATAAGGGTAAATGACAAATTCTTTGCACAGCAGCGGCAACTGGGTCACGGCGCGGATCTGGGCAAGATAATCAAAACTACCCTGAAAGAATTTTTGATCCGTTAAGACCGAGAGGCAGGTTGCACCCCCTTGCTCGTAGGAACGGGCGATCGCAACGGGATCAAAGTCTTCTCGGATAATCCCCTTGCTAGGAGATGCTTTCTTCACCTCAGCGATGACAGCGGGACGGGTTTTACTCTCCTGAAGCGCCTGCAAGAATGAGCGGGGCGGCGACAAATCTTTGACTTGTTTTTGCAGCTCTAATAGAGGCACGCGATCGCGCAGTTGGGCAACTTCTGCCTCTTTCTGCCAAACAATTTCCTCCAAAATATGGCGAGGGGCCGCATCAGGAACTTTTACCTGGTAGCGTAACTCCTGCACGGAAACCGCAGGATTCGGTGGGCGACGACGGATCTGCATCGGTGGCTTGAACGCGAAGGGAACAGGATGGGCGATCGAAACAATGCTTGACCATTGCTCGATAGAGGGAATAGATAATGCTCTTGATAGCGTAACCTAAGTCTGGAAAGGTACGGGGAAGAAATGTGCCAAGCCGCACAAAATTGACACGATTTTTAAGGGGCAGGGAAGAGGGCTTTGAATTAAGCGTCTAACTTCTCACGCCCAATTGCATCTTGAGCGACCCACATCTATTCGCTAACCGCTACAGACGATGCCTGCATCACCCGACCGCTCTCAACGGTCAGGAGGTCTGTCAAAGCTATGCAAAATTTAACCACCTAGCAACTTCGTACACAATTTCATTTGAATTGTAGTCATCTTCCAAATAACCGCAGTAGTGGTCAATGACCATTCCAAACTCAAATTGGCATCCAACAACAGCGATAAAATCATCGGCGATCGACCACAGATAACTAAATACGCTCTGTGCCCAACCAGCTTCGACAACGAATGCTGGATATTTACCAACCGTACCAATGGACAAATAGGAGAGTGTGTTGGGAGCTACACCATCAATCTGTTGAACGAAAGTGAGCGCCTTTTGGGAGCAAGCAACCTTAGTAAAGCTGTAATAAACTGGACAGTAATGAACAGAGCGAGTTTGAGTGCCGCTCCTAATACCTAATGCAGAAATGGGTAAGAAGCCTGCAATCACCAGGTCGGATTCAGGAGTATAAACACATCGAGCAGTACGCAGTGTCGCCGAGATCGATGGGGAAAGCGATTCGAGCAGCAGGGCGCGATTACGGCGCTGCCGATTAGCAGAAGCTTTAATAGAAATCAGTCTGCGACGCTCACGGGAATCCATACATCACCCGAATCTGCTGCACGAAGTTGTTTTGGCTTGCAGCTTCCCCCCACTCTCTACTCCCCATTCCCCACTCCCTTCTTCCCTAATGCACCGTCACCGCCCGCTTGTACGCTTCATCCAGCACTTCCGACAGCGTGGGATGGGCATGCACCAGGAACGCGAGGTCTTGCACGGTTTGCCGTTGGGCGATCGCGTTTGCCGCTTCCTGGATGAGGTCAGAGGCATGTAGCCCAAAGATGTGAACACCCAGCACTTCGCCCGTATCCTGACGGTAAATCACTTTTGCCACGCCTTCGGTTTCGCCTTCCGCGATCGCTTTTGCGTTGCCCTTAAAGTAGGTGCGAACAGCGGTAATTTCAAAGCCCTCTGCTTTACCTTTTTCCTTCGCGGCGGGTTCCGTCAAGCCCACGAAACCAATTTCGGGATGGGTGAATGCGGCTGCGGGAATGCTGTGGTAGTCAACCGCACGGGGACGAGCGCAGATATTTTCTACCGCTGCTACGCCCTGAGCAGAGGCCGCATGAGCCAGCATGAGTTTGCCCGTTGCATCGCCGATCGCCCAGAGATGGGGAACAGGTTCACCACCTACAAGAACAGCCATGTGGTCGTTGATGGGGATATAGCCCGGCCGCACGGTTTCTACGCCGACTGAATCTAGCCCCAGCTCTTTGGTCAGCGGTACTCGTCCAGTGGCAACCAGGCAAGCATCGACTTCCAGGACTTCCACAGTCTCCTTGGCTTTGACATCTGCCAGTTCAATCACGACTGGCGAACCGGGTGTAATGCGTTTTGCCAGCACACCGACTTTCGTTTCGATGTCGCGGGGGGTGATGAGCACGCGTTGGGCAAGTTTGGCAATATCGGGGTCGAATCCCGGCATGAGTTGGTCGAGCGCTTCGATGAGGGTAATTTCGCAGCCCAGTGCCGAGTATACGTCGGCAAACTCCAGGCCAATGTAGCCACTGCCCACGATCGCAATCCAGGACGGCAAGGATTCTAACCGTACAGCATCGTCACTGGTAAAGACCGTCTTGCCGTCTATTTCAATACCCGGTGGCACAAAGGGTACAGAACCCGGTGCCAGCATAATATCTTTCGCGGTGATGGTCTTTTCGCCGTCTTTCGTAGCAACCGACACCTTTTGCACTCCGGCAATTTTGCCCCAGCCGTGAATCGTGTCTACGCCCAACCGCTTGAGGCTACCGATGAGCGCTTCTCGCTGTTTGGTGACAATGCTGTTGGCGTGGTCTGCGATCGCTTGTCGATCGAACGCCACATCGCCTAATTGAATGCCCAGTGCTTTGAGGTGAGGTGCGTCTTGTAACTCGCGCACCCGTCCCGATGCTGCCAGAAGCGCTTTAGAGGGAATACAGCCTCGATTGACACAGGTGCCACCCATATCGGCAGCTTCGATAACGGCTGTTTTCAGCCCGCAGCTTACCGCGTGGATGGCCGCTCCGTGCCCACCAACTCCAGCTCCAATGATGACCAAATCGTAATCGAATGACTGACTCACATCTCTCTCCTGTTCATTACCTTCCATTGTCGGTTGGAGAGGGGCGATCGGACAAGGGAGGGATGTAGCTTGCTTCCGCTTTGCAGTGGGATGAGAAATGAAAAAAGTGGCTCCAGCACATTCCGAATTGGGTCGAGCCATCTTTTTAACTGGTCGAGCCATCTTTGCAGTGAGTCGAGTTATCTTGAAGCTGAGTTAAGCCATCTCTGCACTCAGTCGATCGAGCTTTTTGCCGGGTCGAGCTATCCCGGCACTCAGTCGAGTCAGCTTTTTATTAGCTTGAGCCATCCCAGCACTCAGTCGAGCAAGCTTTGGGCTGAGTCAGGCCAGTTCTATACCTGGTCGAGCCAGCTTTTTGCTCAGTTGAGCTATCCATGCACTCAGTCGAGCCATCTTTTTACCTGATCGAGCAGTCCCAAAACTGAGTTGAGCAGTCTTTGAGCTAAGTCCCGTAGTTTCTGCACTCGGTCGAGCGATCTTTTGGCTAGCTGAAGCGGTCTCGATCATTGGATCAAGCCATTTTGATGCGGAGTGTGGACTGGTATGCTTGACCAGGCACAGGCTGGTGCTGCTCTGGTCGATCGCTGTGCCACCAGTTCCTCGTAGCATCCGGTAAGTTGACAGCGTAAAGGGTAATGATGATCGGTTCCTGCAAGCCCTGTCCTAAAATCTCGACGCTGTAGGAGGGATGCTTTTTAGTCGCCAGATCTACAATGAAGCGTTTGCCAATCCGCCGCCAGCTTGGTTCTTTGCCGCGCCACTGAAGGCGACAGCAAGGCCAGGGTAGCTGTTCACGATCGAACAGGCGACAGCAAGGCCCAATGACGCGGTAGCTGAAGTGGCAACCGGGGCTAAAGAAAACCTGCCCATGCTGAAGTGGGTGAGACATTGCGCTAGAATCACGAACCGAGCGTTGCTTTAGCGTTTTGCAGCGCCTGCCGTACCTGAGCGAATCCTGTGCCCCCGTAGCTGTTGCGGGCAGAGACGACCTGTGCAGGCGCGATCGCAGCGTAGATATCTGATTCAAACGCAGGATGGATGGCTTTCCATTCCTCTAGCGTCAGATCTTTCAGCAGTTTGCCTTGAGACAGAGAGGTCTTCACAACTTTACCAACCAGATTGTAGGCTTCCCGGAAGGGCACGCTTTTGCCTGCCAGGTAATCTGCCACATCCGTTGCGTTAGAAAAGTCCTCATTCACTGCTTCTTGTAGCCGGGTCACGCGAAACTCCAGCCCTTCTCCCAGCAGAATGGTCATGGCTTCCAGACACCCTTGCACCGTGACAACCGCATCAAAGAGGGCTTCTTTGTCTTCCTGTAAATCTTTGTTGTAGGCAAGAGGCAAGCCTTTCATCAGCACCAACAAGCCTTGAAGGTGCCCAAACACTCTACCCGTTTTGCCACGTACCAGTTCCGGCACATCTGGATTCTTCTTCTGCGGCATGATGCTAGAGCCTGTAGAGCAGCTATCTTTGAGGGTGACAAAGCCAAACTCTTCCGATGCCCACAGGATCACTTCTTCGGACAGGCGACTGAGATGCACCATGATGAGGCTGGCTGCACAAAGAAATTCGATCGCAAAGTCACGATCGCTCACTCCATCCAGGCTATTCGCGTAGACCCCGCCAAAGTTGAGTAGTTCAGCCGTGTAGTGGCGATCGATGGGAAAGGTCGTCCCAGCTAGCGCACCCGAACCGAGCGGCGAGATGTTCACTCGCTGATAGATTTCGCCGAGCCGTTCCCAGTCGCGCTGGCTCATTTCAAAATAGGCCAACAGATGATGAGCCAGACTAAGCGGCTGTGCCCGTTGCAGGTGGGTATAGCCAGGGATCAGCGTTTCGACGTGCTGGTCTGCCAGCGTCACTAAGATCGACTGGAACGATCGCACCCGCTGACGAATCTGTTGGATCTGGTCGCGCAGATACAGGCGCGTATCTGTGCCTACCTGGTCATTGCGCGATCGAGCCGTGTGGAGCTTTTTGCCCACATCCCCCACAATTTCGGTGAGACGACGTTCCACCGCAAAATGCACATCTTCCGCCTCCACACCGGGAATAAACAACCCCTGGCGGTACTCTTGCCGTACCTGTTCCAGCCCGTTCACCAACTGCTCTCCTTCAGCCGCTGGAATGATGCCTGTGTGCGCCAGCATCCGTGCATGCGCTTGCGAACCCGTCAGGTCGTATTCAATGAGTTGGATGTCGAACCGAATGCTGGCGTTAAAGACAGCGATCGCGGGGTGTAGCGCCGTCTCAAAGCGCTGGCTCCAGGTGGAAGGGGGATTTGCGGCTGTCTGAGAGAGGTCTTGGTTCAAGGCAATCCTCAGGGTGATGAAAAAGATGGATTTTGGGCGTTTGGATGCATGAACATCACAACACGTTGACGATGAGGTCAAAAGGACTGACGCAAACCTCGGAGGTTTGGCTCAGGAATCAAGCATCGTCATTCAATGTCGTCGCTAAACCTCCGAGGTTTTGGTCTGACGAACGTTACCCAGATAACGATTACAAAAGCGCTTTATGCCTCTGCCGAAGACGTGCTTCTAAAATAAATGAGTTGCTTAGCCAAAAGACGTAAACGTTTTGACAAAATAGCCAAAAATAATACCAATCAGAAAAGCCCAGACCTGCCCTGTTTTGACAAAGTTATTGAAGGCTTTTTGCACATCACCTGCTAGATCAACCTGTATTTGTTTGTCGCCCATCGCTGCCAGGTCGATCGGCAAGTGCCAGTGGGCTGGTTGTAAGACATTAAGCCAGGATGCGTCAACCCAGGATGTATCAAGCCAGTAGGTTGGTTCCACAAACCAAGTCACGACATCGGGTATCAAGCTAATGACCATTGCCCCTCTCTCCCCTTTCTAATAAATGCAAACCAGCGTGCACGTTTATCTTACAAGACTGAAAGGATACCAGAAAACAATCCTGGCGATCGGACACGCGAATACACATCAGTCTGGCAGCATCCCTACTGACGTTAGGACAGGTTGCCGATCGCGCGGCCTGCTGTTGCCATAAAGCGATCGACCTCAGCTAAGAGCGTCGCCTTCGCTTCAGGTGATAGAAATGCGGCTTGAAAGCCATTGCGGCTTAATTGATGCATCTCAGTTACGGTGAGTGCCAGATGATCTCGAATCGCCTGAAAATTCTCGGCAAGGTACCCGCCAAAGTACGCTGGGTCATCTGAATTGACGGTCACACACAGCCCAGCCGCCAGCAGTTGCTTCAAATTGTGCGTTGCCATGTCATCAAAAACGCAGAGTTTGACATTCGAGAGTGGGCAAACCGTGAGGGGAATTTGGCGTTCTGCCAGATAAGCCACCAGTTTTGGATCTTCCAGGCACCGCACACCATGATCAATCCGCGACACCTTCAAGAGTTCCAAAGCCTGCCAGATATACTCCGGTGGCCCTTCTTCTCCCGCATGCGCCACTGTGAGAAAGCCTTCTGCGCGTGCCCGATCGAACACGGCCTGAAACTTAACGGGGGGATGACCCATCTCAGACGAATCCAGCCCCACACCCACTAACCAATCTTGAAATGGCATCGCCTGCTCTAGTGTTGCCATTGCCGACTCGGCGCTAAGATGCCTGAGAAAGCTACAAATCAACTGCGACGAAACGCCTAGCTGCTTGCCATCGACCAGCGCCTGGTAAATGCCATTGATGACAGTGGCAAACGGAACACCCCGATCGGTATGCGTTTGTGGATCAAAGAAAATCTCGGTATGGCGAATATTCTGCGCCGCGCATCGCTCCAAATACGCCCAGGTCATGTCGTAAAAATCTTGTTCGTGCAGCAGCACCCCTGCCCCGGCATAGTAAATATCCAGAAACGACTGTAAGTTACTAAATTGATAGGCATCGCGAACTGCCACCGCTGAGGGGTAGGGCAGAGCAATCTGGTTGCGCTGAGCGATCGCAAACATCAATTCCGGTTCCAGTGATCCCTCAATATGAATGTGTAACTCAGCCTTGGGTAAGTCACGAATCCATGTGTCCATCCCTTACTCTCCATTGCAGCAAGTAGCGGTCAGCGATCAGCCGTCAGCTTGCACCTCATGTCGATCGCTGGTTCAGCCGTTTGGTCTGGTTAGCATCGCCCATCCCGATCGTTGCATGTCGTATCACCGCGAACAAACGACATGAAAAGTTGGTAGGGGCGATCGTCCGAACCCGCTCACGATCGCTATGTGCCCCCTTTGAACTGATCAACAGCATCAGAGAAACGCTGACCGCTAACTGCTAATCTGCCTCACCTTTGACCTTCATCACGATCAGCGTCATATCATCCACATTGCGGTTCGCCGTGCCCGTAAATTTTTGCACCTGGCTGAACAGGTACTCCAGGATGGCTTGTGGGTGTTCGCAGTGTTGGCATGCCCATTGGAAGGCTTGTGTCAGGTTCTCCTCATCAAACCGCTCACCGCTCTGGTTGGCGGCATCGGTAAATCCATCGGTGTAATAGATCAGCGTGTCGCCGGCCTGAAGCTGAACCTGGGCATCTTGATAGTGGGTATCGGCATCTAGTCCGATCAACATGCCAAGGGTATCCAACCGTCGGATTGTTTTCGTAGCCGCTTGCCACAGTAGCGGTGGGTTATGCGCGGCATTGCTGTAAGATAGCAGCCGGGTCTGGGGGTTGTATTCCGAATAAAACAGCGTGACGAAACGATTGGAGTTTTCCAGATCGGCGTACATGACGCGGTTTAAGTGTTGCAGAATACGAGCAGGTGAGTGTCCGTTCAGGACTTCTGCTCGCAGCATACCCCGTGTCATGGTCATGATGAGACCCGCAGGCACGCCTTTGCCCATCACATCCCCGATCGCCACACTCCATCGTCCGCCTTCACTGCCACCATCTTTTTTAGACCGAATCTGGTCGTAGCTAGCAGGAATAAAGTCGTAAAAATCGCCCCCAACTCGATTGGCAGATTGGCACCGGGCGGCCAGTTCAACGCCCTGAATTTTAGGACACGATCGCGGCAGGAGACGCAGTTGAATCTCGGCTCCAATTTCAAGCTCACGATCGAGACGTTCTTTCTTGCGGAGTTCAACGGTAAGCTCATCGTTTTCGATCGCCACTGCCGTCTGATCAGCCACCAATCGCACAAGCTTCTGTCGGGTTTCAGTCCAGTTATATTGCGGGTCGCGGCTAAAGACATACAGCCGTCCGCGCTCAGTGTTCTTTACGAGAATGGCTGTGCCAAACAGCTGCACCCCAGCGCCCAAATAATGACTAACCTGATGATCGAGCGTAGCAATCGTACTGGGTGTAAGCGCGATCGCCTCTCCAGCAGCCGTGGGAGGCAGGGAAGACGTAACCTGTCGCGTTGCCGTTTCCAGCGCCTTGCGAATGTCCTGACACCAACGGCTATCTTGACAATGCAGTCGTTCTAAACGCACCTGTCCGTTCGGTTTAAACAGCAACAGTGCGCCTCCATCACTGTCAGTGACCCGGCTCGCCATCAGGGGAATCAGCTCTAAAAACTGATTGAGGTTGTTGAAGCTCCGGAGTGCAAAGCCCAGCGAACTGAGCAAATCTTGAATTTTGTGCTGCTCACGGTTAAGTCGCGCCACCAATTCTTTCAGCGCAAAAACTGGCGTAATTTCAGGCGTGCTACCTCCTGCACCTGCGCCAACGGTACCGCCACTAGGAGAACGTGCAGGCAGTCGATCGCGCGCACCTTCCGTGGCAGGCAGATTCGTTACTGAAGGCGGAGTCGTTCCAGCATCCGGTCGTTGTGATGGCTGTCGAGGAAGAGGCACAGCAGTCATTTGAGATCAAGGTGAACAAACGATCACCGCGAGAGCAGGCTGTTGCATTGTGCAGATGATTCTAGCGATAAGTCTCTAGAACCGTCGGTAGGTGTCCTAGCGTTTGAATGGGTGCCCAAACCTGCGCATAGTTTACCAACGTTAGCAGATAAGCTCTCAATTGATAACGTGATTTTGACTTACTCTAGTGAATTGTTGGGAAGGGTGAGGGGTGAGGGAGAGAGTTTTGAGTTTTGAGTTCCGATTCCTGCCTTTTGCTATCAGCGGTCAGCCATTAGCTTTCAAGGCTCATCTGTCCAGCTTGCCTCTAATAACCAACGACTAGCAACCAACAACTTCTGCCTTCTGCCTTTTACCCTCTTATCCATTCAACAGCGCTTCAACAAACTCATAGCTAGAAAACGGTCGTAGGTCTTCGATACCTTCTCCAGCACCAATGAAGCGGATGGGTAGACCAAGTTGTTGAACGATCGCCAGCGCAATGCCACCTTTGGCAGTACCGTCGAGCTTGGTCAGAATGACTCCGCTAAGCTGGGCGGCTTCGGAAAAGACTTCAGCCTGACGCAGACCGTTTTGCCCAAGCGTAGCATCCAACACCAGCAGGGACTCAACGACCGCATTTTCTGATTTTTTGTCGATGATGCGGCGAATCTTGCTAAGTTCGTCCATCAGGTTTTTCTTATTTTGCAACCGCCCTGCTGTGTCCACCAGCAGTAAGTTGGTATCGCGTGATTGGGCAGCCGCGATCGCATCAAAGACTACAGCAGCGGGATCGGTATTTTGCCCCGGATTGGCGATCACTTCGACACCGCTACGACTGCCCCACACTTTGACTTGTTCCACTGCGGCCGCCCTGAAGGTGTCAGCGGCGGCGATCAAACAGTTGTAACCAGACTTTTGGGCAATGTGAGCGAGTTTGCCGATCGTCGTGGTTTTGCCCGCACCGTTGACTCCCGTAATCAGCCAGATGTTGAGGGTGTCATCTTCGGGTGCAAAGAAGCGGCTTTTAGCGTTTTCTAGCGGGGCATCCAGCATATCGCGCAGAATTTGCTTCAGGTAAGTAAGAGCCGCATCTGGCGGTAAGGTTTCCTGTCGTAGCTTGCTTTGCAGTGCCTCAATAATGGCATCGGTTGCCGCCACGCCCACGTCCGCTTGCAGCAGGACGGATTCGATCTCCATCACGGCATCTTCGTTGAGCGGCCCCTGCCCGACGATCGCCCGCAGTTGGTTGATCAGCCCTCGTCGCGTTTTGTCTAAGCCTTGCCGTAGCCGCTTCAGCCAGGTGATTTCTTCGAGCGACACCTGATCGGGTCGCCGCCCCTGCGCTGCCAGCACCTCCGATGACCAGAGAAAGCCTTCGTCTAAGACAAACTCAGGCTCAGCAGGGGTCTCAGCAGGGGCGGGGGTTGGGGTGGTGTCTGGAGAAGCGATCGCGGCTTCTGGCTCTGGTGCGACAATCGCGGTTTCTTTGAGCCGTTCTAATCGCTCCAGCCGCTCGGCTTCTGCTTGCGCCCAGAAAGGCAGAGGTGCCGTTGAGACGGTCTCAGACGTGGTTTCTGAGACAATCGGTTCGACTTCAGAGACGACGGCTTCTGTTGTCAGAGGTTCTACAGCAACGATCGCCTCATCAACCGTTGCTACCTCAGTAATTTCTGGCTCGATCGCCTCAGTAGATTCGTCTACAGCCTCTACTGGCTCTGTTTGCTGCCGCTTCTGGATATTTTGATACGCCGCTTTTGCCCAGTTCAGGTAAGCTTCAGCAACAACTGGCTCCTCTTCATTAGCCGCTTCTGGCTGCACTGGCTCTGGTTCTGCGGCTTGAGTATCCTCAGTTTTAGGGTCGTATTGCCGACGAAACCAGTCAAACGTCATTGCCTTTACCTGAATATGATGCGAGTTGGAACGACAGCGTTGAGCTTACAGACTTGAGTTGAAATCGATCTTAGTGCGATTGACTCCGATCGCCTGACCGCGATCGCTGACAACAAATGACCACACCGATCGCCAGATCGACTCTACTCAACCGTGCTGATTCAACTGTAGGGAAAAATGGTTGAAAAGCCCATAGCTAAAACGACAAAGCTTTTCCTTGCTGCGTTTCGCAACATTGGTCAGCCGTCAACCGTCAGCCTTTGAGTTTATGAAGCGGTCAGCTATCAGCTTTTAGCCCTTATCCTTCATCCCTCATTCTTCCCCCACTCCCTACATCGGTTGCTTCGTCGACTTAAGCTGATCCATCACTCGGCGCAGCACACCGTTAATAAAACGATGCCCGTCGTCGCCGCTGTACCGCTTGGCTAGCTCTACCGCTTCGTTGACGGCAACCCGATCGGGCACGCCCAAAAAGAGAATCTCGGTCACTGCGATCCGAAGAATATCCCGATCGATCCAGGCAAGGCGTGAAAGCTGCCAATCGACCAGGGCTGTAGACAAAATTTGATCAATCTCGTCTCGATTGGCTTTCAGCTTGCCAATAATTTCAAGCGTGTAATGACGCACATCCTGCTGGTTTGCCAGTTGAATGAACTCAGGCACCTCCATTGAGACGCCCAGACGGTTGATGGCTGTCTGAGTGAGCGCGATCGCCTCATTGACCATTGCTCTAGCACTCTCAACATCCGCTGCACGGGTTTCGCTGGTCAACAAACGAGCGCTTCCCTGTTGCAGTTCAGCCGACGCGGTTTCTAGAGCATCTTGCGCTTCAGTGGTGAGCGTCCGTACTGCTGCCACCACCACATTTTGAAGCTGCTGCAACTCCAAACGTTCTTGCTTAGCAGGAAGCTGGCTAATACTCAGCAGCGCTAGTTCACGGGCAATTCGACGGGCTTGCATAGGGAAGGATAAAGGATGAAGGCTTAAGGATAAAGTGAATGCTTTAAAGCCAGGACTTACGCAAGAGCGGTCATCTTTCGCCCCCAAGTCCCCATTCTGGGGGCTTGGGGGCAAATGCGTGAGTCCTAAAAGCGTAGAAAGCGAATGGGCGGGCTGGCCCGTCCTGTCGCAAGCTAAATTTGTTTAGAACATGGCATGGTTGCACTCGTTATCCTTCATACTTTAGCCTTCATCCTTTCTTCTTAACTTTCCCACAGGTCTTCTTCTAGCGCGATCGCCTGCCGCCCCTGGTCAGGAAAGAGGTCTAACGTACGCTTACTAGAAGCCGGTAGCGACGACATGGCTGACGACTCAGGGGAAACAATGCCGCCTGAAATCACGACTTTGAACGCTTCTTCGATCGGCATAGAAAGATTGATCACGGCTTCCTCTGGCACAACGGCATACCAACCTGTCGTCGGGTTCGGGGTTGTGGGAATAAACACGCCCAGCATCGGGCTGGTAAAGCGTGACTGAAATTCGCCGCTTAAAACGCCTGTAACGAACCCTAACGACCAAACGCCCTCTCGTGGGTATTCCACCAAAACCACCCGTCGAAATTTGCCACTAGTGTCTTTCAGGAGAGTTTCTAAAAGCTGCTTCAAGGTTTTGTACACCGAACCTGCCAACGGAATGGCTTGCAGCACCCGTTCACCAAAGTCCAACAGCCAACGTCCGGCAATGTTCCGCGCCATCAAGCCGATGATCAAAATGGACAGCAACGGCACGGTCAAGCCCACCAACAGATTCAGGAGATTCACCAGAATCGGGTTGAGACCGTCAAAGGGATTGAGCTGCTTGGGAATGCGGGTCAAAAAGTTGACGACCCAACTGGCGATTGTAATCGTCAGCCAGATCGTGGTTGCTAGAGGAATCACGACCAGCAACCCTGCAATCAGGTCGTTTTTAAGGTCTTGCTTGAGGCGTTGGATCACGGGTCACCCACTCTCCTGTAGTTGGCGGCGGAAACTGTAATAACGCTGACGATTCAAAAAGACCAAAATTGGTGTGGCGATCAGCCTGAAACGCTAGTTGAATCTATCTAATGAATAATCAGAAACGGTTAGCGACAAGCGCTAAGAAACATTTCTTTAAGTCAACCTCTGATTGAAATTGTAACAACTATGTAAAGGAATATTGCTGGAAAAAGACGATCGACGTAACCGTGCTGAAGAGCTGTAATTGCTCTCAAGGAGCAATCTATCTATGGTGCCGCTGCCTATCGGTTGCGAACCCGTGCAACGACCAGATAGGACGACCACATCAGGACGATCGACAGAGATGGTGCTGATCACCAGAATACCCTACGGCGATTCGGTATCGCACGCGACGATTAATTTTGTCATGACTGCGCACTCCAAACAGCTCATATATCTAAGGATGAGCTGACTTCATTAATCAAACCCATCCCTCTTCGCCATGACCTCTTACCATTTGATGTTTGATCAACCAGCACCGATCAAAGCAAAGGCCGTTAGGTCGAGGGGACGTTACGTTGATTCTGAGCTGATAACAGATACCGCAATCCAGTCCAACCGATGATGGCATACCCGATCGCCAGTATGAGGCTGGCAATACCGCTGCGCATGCCCGATCGCAGCTTGTTATCGTTTACCTGCGTTTCGAGCTTCCGCTTATTATCACGAATCTGCGTCAATTTCTGATCACGCTCAGGGGCAATCTGTGCCTCCAGTGCCTTGGGGTCAGATTTGAACTTCTGAAGCTGATCCAGTTTTTGCTTCGCTTGTGCCAACTGTGCCCCTTGAAGCTGACCACTTTGAATTAACTGATCGATCTGGCTAGACTGAGCATCAATCTGCGCATTCAGTTGCTGCACCTGACTGTCGATCTGGCTTTCTGCTCTGCTGGCATCCTGAGTAATTTGCTTTAACTGATCGTCTGCCGCTGTATTGGTGGCACTGACGCTGAGGGGAATGAGTAATAGGAACACTAACCCAAGCAGGCTCGCTAGCAACGCTGCCCCTAGCTTTAGCCCGCGTGAACGTTCCACACTGCTAGGTGTCTCCAGGGCATTTTCTACCCAAAAGCCGATGAACAAGAAGCCGAAGCCCATCATGGGAACAAAGCCGCGATCGATCAACTGCGTCGTCGTCGTAAATAGCCATTGGCTATCTTGAAACTTTGCAGCCGAAAGTACGATGACGCAATCCAGCAGGTAGAGCACAATCAGCACCATACCAACAATTTTAAGAATGAGGGCAGTCAGGGGCGAGGCGTTAAATGTTTTCATCAGCTTCTATATAGATTTGATGGGCAGTTAACTGAAACTGCTTCAGCAACCTCCTATAGTAGACTACGGAGTTGAATCTCTCGACGGAATTGAGTAGCTGAAACTATGAATAAAATTGTCGAAGTGCTGCCCGATAAAGATGCCTTAATTCAGCGAGGGTTGACGATCGTGGTGGATAAGCTACAGGCTGCGATCGCAGCACGGGGGCGTTGCACGATCGCTCTTGCAGGCGGCAGCACTCCCAACCCTCTGTATAAGCAACTCGCCACGCAATCCCTACCGTGGGATCATATCCACGTCTTTTGGGGTGACGAACGGTATGTGCCAGCCACCCATCCCGACAGCAACGAAGGCATGGCCCGTCATGCCTGGCTAGATAAAGTGGCTTTTCCGCCTGAGAATATTCACCCCATGCCTACAGCAAATGCTGATCCAGCGGTGTCTGCCAGTCAGCATGAGCGCGAACTGCAACAATTTTTTCAGCTTCAACCAGGAGAGTTTCCCCGTTTTGACCTCATTTTGCTGGGGATTGGGGATGATGGGCATACCGCATCGTTGTTTCCGCATACAGAAGCACTGCAAGTGCATGACCACCTTATTACCGTTGGCAATAAAGATGGACAGCCGCGCGTGACCTTTACAGCCCCACTCATTAATCACGCCCACAATGTCCTCTTTCTCGTTTCGGGGGCCAGCAAACGCCCTGCCCTGGATCAAATCTTTGCACCCATCGCGGATGAGACCACCTATCCTGCGCGCCTCATTCAACCACAAGGCGAACTCTGGTGGCTGCTTGATCACGCCGCTGGGCAAGATTTGGCAGTGAGATGACAGCGAACCCAATTCCAAAGTAGAACTGGAGTAGTGAGTAGAACTGGAGTAGTGAGGAAAACTGGAGTAGTGAGGAAAACTGGAGCAGAAACCATTTGCTTAAACGGCAGACCATTTCGATCGAGTGTTTATTGGCAACCAGTGTTTGAAAAGGGGATGTGCTCTTAACAGCGCACTCCTCCTTTGTCAACAGATCTTTTAATGTCAATGGGTTATGTCGGCTGTGATCTTATATTGACAGTGATATAGAGGTAAAACGTCCATGATTGTTTGTCCGAATTGCAATCATCAAAATCCTGATGGCGCAGTTCAATGTGAAGCCTGTTATACACCCTTGCCTGCAACCATGAGCTGCCCAAACTGCGGAACTGCGGTTCAGACCGATGCGAGCTTTTGCGGACAATGTGGGTACAATCTCCGCACGGCTGCTGGTGCACAACCAGCCGCGAACGCTTTCAGTCAAGCGCTAGAGCCTTCTGCGGCCTCACCCGCAGTACCAGACTTACTACCGCTTGATCCCCTTGTGCCACCTGATCCGTTAATTGCTCCCCCGGTTTCTGTTTCTAGCCCGCCTGCTGTGCTTGAGGCTCCCTCATCCATATTAGTGCCCATAGCGACACCGCCCCCTATACCTGACCAACCTGCTGCTGTGGCAGAGGTAAATCGATTGCCAGCCCCAGGGCAATCAGCTCCAGAACAAGGTAGCTCAACAACCCAGCTACAACAGCAAACAGCACGTCTGTTACATCTTCAAACCAGTGCGTCGTTAGAATTGCCGCAGAGTTTGACAGTCATTCACATTGGCAAACCGAACGATCGCATCCCACCAGATATTGATGTCTCTGGTTTTCCAGATTCAGAGATTGTGTCTCGTATCCATGCGGATATTCGACTTGAAGGCGACGCTTACTATTTGGAAGATGTGGGAAGTTCTAACGGCACCTATATCAACAATGTGCCACTGCCAATGGGTAATCGGCATCGCTTGCGACCGGGAGACCGCATTGCCTTAGGCAAAGGCGACAAGGTGACGTTTTTGTTCCAGCTTTCTTGAGCCAACAGCGAGGGGTGTGGCGATGGCGCAGCCAACTGGATACGCCTGCTATGCTTACCAGGGGAAGACTCAACCGTTTGCCCCACACGCAACGCCAAATAGTCGTGTATCGTTAGGAGACTTACCGCGATCGAGGACAAAGATTTCGGTTCCATAGCAGCGAAAGCAACATAGGATCGAAACACGTTTTCAGACGGTAGCCGTCCTTGCCACAGGTCATTACTCAGACTCTATACCGCCAGTGTGATTACTCTGACTCTTTTGCATCCGATTCAGTCGATTCCGGTTCAAAGCTGGACGTTTGAACACGAACCTGTCATTCGGATTGGACGATCGACTGATAATCACGTCATTCTTTACAGCGCAGTGGTTTCCCGCCATCATGTTGAATTGCGCTGCCACGATTCACAATGGGAAGTTGTCAGCCTGGGAGCCAATGGGACTTATGTCGAGGGCAAACGGATTACCCAGATACCCCTGGTCGATAGTCTGGTGATTCGTCTAGCGCGATCGGGGCCAAACATTCAGATTCACCTTGGCTCTTTGCCTGCTGGCGGGGGCAAGACGACGCAAAGCGATCAACCACCTCAGCCGCTTAAACCCAGATTAAGTGGTATTCCCAATGCCGATTCTGGTGACCCCACTCAGTCGGGCGATACCCCCTTTGCCAAACTGACAGCACCTGTCACCAAACAGCCAGAAGAGGCGCAGGAAAGCTCTATACCGCCATCTGGAGAGCTAACGCAGCGATCGACGGCAATGGATGTGGAGCATGAAGCCGCAGCGCCTGCCGTGACTGGAGTGAGTTGCACCCATCCACGTGCGCAGGGCAATGTATTATTCTGCCCCGATTGTGGGCAACCTTTGCAAGTCATCCAGACGATCGGCGACTACCAAGTGGTTAAAACGGTGCGCCAGGACACGATTGGGCTGACTCAACTAGTCTGGCGGAACGGTCAGAGCCTCGTGCTCAGAACTCTGAAACCTGAATGGCAGCAGCCAGAGCTTTTAGACGCATTCACCCAGCAGGCTAAGCAACTCCTGACACTTGAACATCCAGGCTTACCGCACTTTATTGATTTTTTCACCCTTGAAGGCAAACCTCATTTAGTGCGGCGGCGGATGTACGGGCAAAGCCTACAGCAACGAGTCAGCCAGTATGGGCCGTTGACATCCGCTGAGGCGATCGCGGCGATCGTGCAGGTTTGTGATACCTTAGACTATCTGCACCAGCAGTCTCCACCGCTCATTCACGAAGATCTCAAGCCCGAAAATCTCATCCAGCAACCTCCGACAGCCGCAGGGAATATCACCGTTGTGGGGTTTGCTTCCCTTGTCTCTTTTGCTGCCACGAAGCAAACGGCGACACCAGCCTATCTTGCGCCAGAACAGATTCAGGGACAAAAGGCAACCGTTGCCGATCTGTTTGCATTAGGGCCAATCCTGGTCTACCTGCTGACAGGGCAAGCGCCAAACGCCTTTTATGCCCAACGAGAGCAAGGGTTCCGCCTTTACCCAGAGTATGTGCCTGGTCTGACGACAGACTTGGTATCGATCGTCCGTCGCTTGACCAACCCACAGCCCGAAGAGCGTTACGCCACTGCTAAAGACTTAGCCGACGCGCTTTTGAGTGTGTCTATCCCTACTTAAGGGTTCTACCTCAGCACCGCTACATAGTGCATTAACACCGAGCGATCGACAACGTGAATGAGAAGCAACTGCCTTCACCATGCGTCGATTCAACGTGCAACTGTCCACCCTGGTTTTCGACCAACAGCTTGCAGAGGGATAGCCCTAAACCAGTGCCTTTAATAGTAGAGCGATCACGATGCTGCACTCGATAAAATCGCTCAAACAGATGAGGCTGATCTGCGGCTGGAATACCCAACCCGTGATCACGCACCCAAACGTTAACCCACCCCGCTTGATGCACCTCTGCACCCAACTCAACTGGCGCATCCTTTGGAGAATACTTGATTGCATTCGAGAGTAAGTTGACCAACACCTGCGAGACCTGCCAGCGATCGCCCCAAACCAGAGGCAACTCTGGACTAAAAACGCAGGTAACCTGGGTTGTCTGAAGATCTGCCAGAACCTCTCTGACAAGAGTTGACAGGCAAAGGCCCGTATGATGAGTTGCTAAAGCACCCGTTTCTAAATTGCGTAACGCCATCAGATCTTGCAACAACCGCTTGAGACGGGATACCTGCTGTTGCACGACTGTCAAAAATTCCTGCTGATGCGCGGTCTCTAACTCTGGTTCTGCTAGCAGCGAGATCGATCCTCCCAAAGCCGTTAGCGGAGTTGCCAATTGATGAGTGAGCAGTTGCATGAGCTGCGTCTGCTGAGCAATTTGTTCTTTGAGCGATTGGTTTTCTAGCAATGCCTGCATCAAAGTCCCATCTATTGAGTTAGCTGTAGGGACAGTCCGACTCAACGAAGCAGCGTAAAACTCATCGTTTGAGGGCGAAGACATAAAGCAATCAAAAAACGGGGTAGCGCCTAATGGATGAATGAGCCGCGATCGCGCAACGCACTTATACCTTAACACTATGTTACAAATGTCGCCCATGTGCTGCACAACTAGTTAATGGAACTGAGGCTATCCGTAAGGAGTCAACAGCAGAAGGGGCGATCGTGATCAGCTAGTTTCAAGCATTCTCAGGAAATTTGAAGAGTCTTCACACAGTTATCAGAATGCTGCAAAAAGGTGATTAAATAAACCCGGACATACTGAGGGACAGGCTGTAGCGCAACGAAGCGTCCTGATCGTTTTGCTTCCGCTGTGTAGGCAAAAGCATTGGGTGTCAGTCGTTTCAGCTCAGTTGATTGAGCCTTTAGGTATATCAAGATGGTCAGCTCAGTTCATAAGATTAAAAAGAAGTTGGTGAGCATCCCTGTGATGACGACGGAGCATGAGCGCATTCTAGCCGCGATTGATGTGGGTACAAATTCCATCCATATGGTCGTGGTACGGATTCAGCCTGCGCTCCCTGCTTTTACGATTATTGCGAGAGAAAAAACGACGGTGCGGCTGGGCGATCGCGCTCGACAGAACGGCAATCTCACCGATGCAGCAATGGAACGGGCGATCGATGCTCTCAAACGCTGCCAGGAAATTGCTAAAAGCTTGAACGCTGAGCAAACGATCGCCGTTGCCACCAGCGCGATGCGAGAAGCGCCCAACGGACGGGACTTTCTCCAACATATCGAAGCCGAGTTGGGGCTATGGATTAATCTGATTTCTGGACCTGAAGAAGCTCGTCGCATCTATTTAGGCGTACTGTCGGGAATGGAACTCAACAGCCAACCTCATATCATCATCGACATTGGTGGCGGTTCTACCGAACTCGTGCTAGGCGATGGGCACGAACCTCGCAGCCTGAGCAGTACAAAAATTGGCGCAGTGCGTCTGACCGTCGAGCAGATTACGACCGATCCCATCAGCCCGATCGAATTTCAGACCCTTCAAGCCTATATTCGGGGCATGTTAGAGCGTCCCGTTGATGAGCTAAAGGCCGCCCTGCAACCGGATGAAGTCCCCCGATTGGTCGGCACCTCTGGCACGATCGAAACGCTAGCCATGATTCATGCACGGGAAAAAACAGGCACAGTGCCTTCGCCTCTAAATGGCTACGAATTTAGCCTGAAAGATTTACGGGAAACAGTGGCTCGTCTTCGTCGCTTGACGATCGCGGAACGTGCCGAAATTTCTGGCATTAACGATCGCCGCGCTGAGATCATTCTAGCGGGTGCGCTCATTCTTCAAGAAGCGATGACGCTGCTAGGTATGGACGCGATCGTCATTTGTGAACGCTCCTTGCGCGAAGGCGTGATTGTTGATTGGATGCTGACCCACGGCTTGATCGAAGATCGTCTCCGCTATCAAGGCTCTGTCCGGCAGCGCAGTGTCCTCGATACGGCACACAAATACCGCGTCAAGCTAGATTACAGCGAACAGGTAGCCACCTTTGCCCTCAGCCTGTTTAATCAAACGCAGGGCATTCTGCATAACTGGGGCGAAGAAGAGCGGGAACTACTGTGGGCAGCCGCCATCCTGCATAACTGCGGACACCACGTCAGCCACTCCTCTCATCACAAGCACTCCTACTATCTCATTCGCAATAGTGATTTACTGGGCTACACCGAAACTGAAATTGAAACGATCGCCAACCTCGCTCGCTATCACCGCAAGAGTGCTCCCAAGAAAAAGCACGACAGTTACCGGAACCTCACCAGCAAGCGTCATCGCCGTGTGGTGGATCAACTGAGTGCCCTCTTGCGTCTCGCCGTTGCCCTCGATCGCCGTCAAATTGGCACCATTAAAGACATTACCTGCGAACCACATCCCGAATCCCAAACTTTTCGGCTTCTCATTCAGCCAGCCAATCCTGACGATGATTGCGCTCTGGAACTTTGGAGTCTTAACTACAAAAAAGCCAGCTTTGAAACCGAATTTGGCTTAAAGCTAGAACCTGTTTTAGATACGGTAGAAACGCTAAAGGTAACGCCTCTACCAACAAAACAACCTGTTTAAGCCCTTCTCTTCAACCAACACCAACAAACAACTCATCAAAACTCTTAGTGGGCGCATTTGGCTTCGCAACAATTTCGACAATCTTGTTACGGGCTGAGGGTGAGAACAGTGCCTCAACGCTAGTCTGCGCTACTTTCGTGCGGGGAATACTACCGTCAAACAGCGTATCGGCAGACGACATCACCACAGCATCGGTATTGTCTTCGTTCTTCAGTCCGCCAGGACGAACGATCGTATACGTCAGCCCACTCTTCTGAAGATATTCTTCCGCCTGCTTCTTCCACACCAGAATGAGGAAGAAGAGATTCAAGGGATGAAATAACCGCGAGGTGCAAAGGGACGAAACAAACACAAATTGCTCAATACCCTTTGCTTTTGCCGCATCGACAAGATTTTTGGTACCTTCATAATCAACCTTGTAGGGCGCAGTGGGGTCGAAGCCCGGTTTAGCACCCGTCGCACAAAGGACAACCGTGCTCTCTGCCAAAGCGGTTGGAAGGCTTGTTGGATCTAACACATCACCTACGACCAGTTCTGCTTCTGGCGGCAAGATTGATTGTGCCTTTGACAAATCGCGCACCATCGCCCGGACAGGAATGCCTCGTGCGACAAGTTCCCTGACAATACGTTGACCTGTTTGCCCCGTGGCCCCGGCTACCAATGCTTTCATAACTTTGCTCCTAAGCAGGAAATTAAGAACCTTAAACCAGCGATCGCAGGATTATCCTCCAAACAATCGTCTTTACCTAGACTTTATCGAATTCTTCGTGCGAACAAACCTACCGTATGGCTAGCCCTGATCTTTTGGATCGGGTTGTGGCTCAGTCGTATAGTAGTGATATGTTAATGAATGTTAAGACTGAATCTGGCGGTGACAGTACTCTTTAAGCGATAGACTTAACGCCTTTGGCGGGTGGCTCGGTTGATTAAAGTGAAGGATTCAATGCTTGTCAATCACGATGTAGATATAGCGATTTGCTCAAAAATCCGTGAAACCCCGGTGAGTTCGTGAAGAGCTAAAGAGGCAGTATAGATCTAAGCAACTAGCCATGAACGTTGAGCCGCTTTATGCAGTCCCATTCCACTGAGTCTAATCCTGTTGAGCGTCCTAAAGGTTTGCTGCACACCGCATCGGTCATTCCAGATATGAACCACTTGATGACAGACGACTCTAGCCAAGATTTGATTGAGCCAACTCAGTTCCGCAGCCACTTTGTAGACTGCATGGAAATGTCTTCGGACATGCATACCGTGGCTGAGTATCTGGATGCTCACTCTGTTTGGTTTCGGAGTTGCGCCCAGCCGATGGTGGTTGAGCCTCTTGGGGATAACGGCTACGCACTGGTCATTGGTCGCTTTGGCTCACATGGCTATCAGATTGAGCCGAAAATTGGCTTACACCTGCTGCCTCAAGATCAGGGAGTGTATCGCATTGAAACCATTCCTGTCCCTGGCTATGTCACTCCTGGCTATGACGTTGACTTCCGAGCGGCAATGGAGCTAGTCGAAATCGGTACGGGCGCACTGCCAACTAAAACAACACGAGTCGAGTGGCAGCTAGACCTAACGGTGTCGATTCAGTTTCCACGCTTTATTCATGCGCTGCCCAAAAACCTGGTGCAAAGTACGGGCGATCGTCTCCTTCGCCAAATTGTCCGCCAGGTATCCAACCGCCTCACCCGCAAAGTGCTGGAAGATTTTCACAAAACGCACGGATTACCCATTCCCAAGCCTGCCAAGCGCTGGTTCTTCCAAAAGCAAGACAGCCTGGATGAACCTTTGGACGGGTCGATCGCTGAATAGGGCGTATTGATGATAAGAGTGAGATAGGGGCGGCAGAGATTTAGTACCGAGAGCGTGCAATTCGGCAACTGCAACGCAAAGCGAAACAGTTGGGCGTTGCTCTTATTGTTAAACCTGCTCCACAATCTGTGTAAGTTTCTTCTGAAACATCTCATCAAGGCTAAGTCTCTCATTAGGCATCAAAGCAGTATGGTCGAAGACCCTATGGAAACAGAGGAAACAGAGAAGAAGCAAAAGAGTTCGATCCGACAACGTGCGGCAGAGATAAAGCCTTACAGGTGCAAGAACTTAATCAATGTTATCGAAGACCCAAGTGATATTAAGAATATCGGTACGGTGATCAGAAACGTTAACGCCTTGGGGGTGGAAAAGGTTTACGTCGTAGACCCAAGAGGAGCCTTGCCTGACGATTGGCTGGAAATGCGAGAGAGAAAATCACTTGCGAAGATCTCTGTATCGGCGATCAAATGGAGCTTTGTCAAAAGATTCGATAGCACCGAAGCCTGCCTTGAGCACTTAGAGAAAAATCGATTTGTGTCGATCGTCACATCGCCACACGTCAAGGGCATGAAAAATGTCGTTCTTGATAAAGCCGATTACACCATCTATACCAAGTTGGCTGTATGGTTTGGCAATGAGGCAAGGGGCATAAGCGATTTAGCCGTACAGCGTAGCGAGATGTGTGTGAGCATTCCTATGTTCGGTATGATCGAGAGTCTGAATTTGGGCACAACTTCGGGAATCGTTTTGTACGAAGTCACGAAACAGCGCCGTGAGTATCAGAGCAAATATAGATGGCGAAAAAAGCGAGGCAAAAAGATTGATGCCTAACAAACCGCTTTTTACCGAAACGTCTCGCCATGATTGCTAATTTGCAAAGGTTCTTTGCGTGCGATGAACACAAAAGTTAAACCTGCCTGTACAAATATTTTGTTGGTTGAACTTAATTCTCTTTTACGGTCAGTCGTTCAACGCTGAGCCGCAACACTGACAGTCCCAGAATGATGAGAAACATCACCAGCCCGATCGTGCAGGCGTAGCTCATTTCCAGGTCTTGAAAGGCTTGCTCATAAACGTAGTAGACGATCGTCTTGGAGCTATTGCGTGGGCCACCCTGGGTCATGATGTAGACTTCTTCAAACACCTTGGTGGCTGAGATGGCAGAAATGACTGCAACCAGCAAGATATAAGGCTGCATCAAGGGAACCGTAATATCCCAATGCTTCTTGATGCCGTCGGAACCGTCGATCGCCGCTGCTTCGTACAAATCGCCTGGAATGGCCTGTAAGCCTGCGAGGTAAATCACCATGTAGTAGCCCAAACCTTTCCAGATGGTGACAATCATGACGCTGAAAATCGACCAATTAGGACTGGTGAGCCAGGGAACGCCTTCTGAAATGCCTACCAGTTTTAGAAGTTGATTGAGCAAGCCGTTATCTGCATAGAGCCACTTCCACGCGATGCCCGCAACCACCATTGAAATGACGACCGGGGTGTAGTACGCGACGCGAAACCAGCGAATGCCGCGCAGCTTTTGGTTCACCAGAATTGCCATCCCCAACGGTAGCGCTACTAGAATCGGGACAACCCCAACGAGGTACAGAACCGTATTGCGGAAGGTTTCCCAAAAAACGCGATCGCCCCACAGGCGACGAAAATTCTTCAGCCCAATCCATACAGGCGGTTGCGTCAGGTCAAAGTCGTAACGCGTAAAGCTCAGATAGAATGCCTGTAGTGCCGGGTAAAACACCGTCAAGCTAAGGACAACCAGAGCAGGCAACAAAAAAAGGTAAGGCGTAAGCCGCTGTAACAACAGGCTCCGATCCTTCAGCATCCATTTGGGCATTTTGACGTGAGCGGCAAACGATAAGCAGGTCTAGCTCATCATAAAGGGAATGGGGAAGAGAGAGGAGAGGAAGCGGGGGAAGCAAGGGGAGTAGGGGGGTGAGTTTTGAGTTTTGAGTTTTGAGCTTTGAGTTACGGCTGACGGTTGATAGCTGACCGCCGCTAAACCAATGCTTTCGCTGGCTTCCAGGCTTCCAACCCTTTGAGCACGTCAGCAGCAGTTGCCGTCCAGCCGACGATGCCGCTTTGGGCACGCACCATTTCTAGGGTAGATTGTTTGAATTCTGGAAAGTAGCTTTCGGTGCAGTCTTCGACCATAACGCATTCGTAGCCACGATCGTTCGCTTCGCGCATGGTGGTTTGCACACACACTTCAGTCGTTACGCCTGTAATAAACAGGTGCGTAATATTTTTTGCTTTTAGAATTGATTCTAATTCAGTCGCATAAAAAGCACCTTTTCCAGGCTTATAAATGACCGTTTCATTGGGTAAAGGAGTCAATTCAGGAATGATGCCGTTGCCCGGTTCGCCCTTAACTAAAATGCGTCCCATTGGGCCTTCACTACCGATCGTCAACTCACCTTTGCCCCGCTTAATTTTGGAAGGAGGACAATCGGAGAGATCGGGTTGATGACATTCGATCGTATGAAAGATCGGCAGTTCTAAGGCACGAAACCCTTCAATTAATTGCTTGAGGGTAGGCACGATCGCCCGTAGCAGGCTAACATTATTTCCCAAAATATCGCCGAAGCCACCCAATTCCATAAAATCTCGTTGCATATCAATCACGATTAAGGCAACGTTACTAGTAGTGGGCAGTTCGTAATCGTAAGGTTGGGCAGAGATGGAGACCATAGGGATGAGGGATGGGGGATGAGGGATGAAAGGGGGAAAAGTAAGAAGAGATCTGGGTAATATGATAGATGAGAACGGATTTAAAGAAAAAGACTAAAGAGCTTGCACTGAGAATTATCAAACTGTATGTAGCGTTGCCCAAAACGACAGAAGCCCAAATTCTAGGCAAGCAGGTTTTACGGTCTGGGACATCGGTGGGTGCTCACTATCATGAAGCATTCCGAAGTCGATCAAATGCTGAGTTTATTAGCAAAATTGAAGGTGGGCTTCAGGAATTAGAAGAGACTATCTACTGGCTAGAGCTTTTAGTTGAAGCTGGAATTATTCAAGCTACTCAGATCAGCGGATTGATAGCAGAAGCGAACGAGCTAATTGCTATTTTTGTTGCCTGCGTCAAAAAAACGAAGGATTCTAGATCACGGAAGCAGGATGAGGTTGGAAAATGAGAAATGAAGATAACAGAGAAAGTCAGAGGGTTAAAAAGCCTATAGCTCAAGAACACACAATAACTTCATCCCTCATCCCTCATCCCTTTAGTGCCCCGCCATGCTTTGACCGATCGCGGCAAAGTCTGCATCTTCAATGTTGCTTTCGTAGGCAAAAGTGCCACCGCTGATGACGAAGATGCGATCGGAGAGCTTGAGCAACTCATCCAGATCTTCGCTGACTAGCAGCACGGCAACGCCTCGATTGCGGGCTTCAAGAATTTGACCGTGAATGTAGTCCACCATTGCAAAGTCCAGACCAAAGCACGGGTTGGCTGCAATAAGGAGTTTGATGTGGTCTTCGGACAGTTCCCGTGCCAGAACGGTGCGCTGGACGTTACCGCCAGAGAGATTGCCGACGGGCGTATCGGGCGAGGGGGTTTTGATTTTGAAGGAACTAATCAAGCCTACGGCCATTTCGCGGATGGCTTTGAAGATGAGCAGAATGCCTTTTGCCTGGGGAGGGCGATCGAAGGTTCTGAGCGCCAGGTTTTCAGCCACACTCATATGTGCGACACACGCATTACGGAGTGGCTCCTCTGGGAGTACAAACACACGGTTTTTAAACATTTCAGCGCGAGTCATTTTGTAGACTTCACCGTTGACCATCACTTCGCCTGCGGTTGCCGGACGCTGACCTGCCAGCACTTCCACCAATTCGCGTTGACCGTTGCCAGAAATGCCCGCGATGCCAACTACTTCGCCACTGTGAACTGTGAGATCCACGCCACCCACTGCTTCCAGACCATTATCTTTGTTGGCGTGAATGCCTTTAATTTGCAAGATGGGTTTGGGTTCGTCGTGGAGAGTTTTCTCAACCTTCTGGGGTTCCCGTTTTTCACCCATCATCATTTCTGCCATCGCAGAAACGGTCATGTCTTTCACCGTGCCGCTGCCCGCAAACTGCCCCTTGCGAAGGACGGTAATTTCGTCCGTAAAGGCGGTGATTTCACGAAACTTATGGCTGATCATCAACACGCTCAGCTTGCCATCCGTCACCTGCTCTCGAATTAAGCCCAGCACCTCATCGGCCTCGGCAGGCGTGAGCACCGAGGTTGGCTCATCCAGGATGAGGATTTTGCTTTGGAGATAAAGCTGCTTGAGAATTTCCAGCTTTTGCTTTTGTCCAGCGGCCAGTTGCCCAATCAGCAGATCGAGCGGCACTTTGAACGGTGCGGTCTCCATGAAGGCTGAAAGCTCTTCAAACTCCTTCTTCCAGTTGATAAGGTTGGTGTTGTCAAAGCGGGAGAGCACCAGATTTTCGGCAACCGTCATCGCTGGCACAGAGGTAAAGTGCTGGTAAACCATGCCAATCCCATAGGTATGAGCATCACGCGGGCTGGCGATCGCTCTTACCTGTCCATCAATGAGCACCTCTCCCGATGTCGGGGTATAAAAGCCCATGATGCATTTCACCAGGGTGCTTTTACCCGCACCGTTTTCCCCCAGCAAGGCATGAAAGGTGCCAGGCTTAAGCTTCATGGAAACATTTTCTAGAGCGGTGAAAGAGCCAAACCGCTTAGTCATGTTGACCACTTCAAGCTCTGGTGGTCCTGTAAGCGCATGAGCATTATTGGTTGAACTGTGGGTGAGTGGATTTGCAACTTCTGTCATGCTGCCTCCTGAGGGGACATTTAAATGAATGCGTAGAGCGATACGTTTAGAGACGTGAGCGTTGGTGGATGCGTTAGAGGATTGCGAAAGGCTAGGCTTCAGAGCGAACGAGATAAGACGGCTATTGGGGCGCGGCTCCTTTGAAGAGCATCTGCTTGGCAAGCGCGTCTAGATAGAGTGAGGCGATCGTGATCTAGGAATCCCATTTAGACAATCCCAATCTCTTAATCAATCGTCAACTTCAATTAACCACTAATTGTTCCGAGTGCACCCGGAGCACCAGAAAGCGTTTTCTTCGGTGAGCAAGTGATGATCATAATGAGCAGCGTCAACACGTATGGAGCGGCGTTGAACAAATAGCGGCCTTGCTCAATGCCAACCGATTGCAGAGCAGGGCCAACCGCCTGCGCGCCACCAAAGAAGAGTGAGGCCCACAAACACTGAATCGGGTTCCAACGAGCAAAAATAACCAGCGCGACCGCCATCAAACCCTGACCACTAGAGATGCTCTCAGACCACAGACCCGGATAGTAGAGGGATAAACAAGCGCCTCCGATGCCAGCCAGAAAGCTACCCGCAATGATGCAGAGCATTCTCACTCTGGAAATGGAAACGCCCATTGCAAGCGCCGCATCAGGACTATCGCCCACTGCGCGGATAAACAAACCCCAGCGGGTCGATTTGAAGAACCAGAACATCAGCGGCGCGATCGCCACACCGAGAATAAACAAGGGGCTAATCTTAAGGGCCGACTGTACAGCCGGAATGGAGCTCCAACCGCCCAGATCGATTGTGGGTAACGGGGGAGCCTTCGGTTGAATGAAGGGTTTTCCTAAAAAGAACGCAATGCCACTACCAAAAATAATCATGGCAATACCAACGGCAATGTCATTCACCTTTGGTTGCTGTGAAAGCCATGCGTGAATAAAGCCCAGCGCCATACCAGCGATGCCTGCGACTAAAACTCCAATCCACGGAGAGATAGCTGGCCCTACCTTTTCTTGCAGCAGGTATGACACCGCGTAGGCACTCATTGCCCCGGTCAGCAAGGTGCCTTCTAGCCCCAGGTTGATTTTGCCGCTTTTTTCGGTCAAACATTCACCCAGGCTAACGAATAGAAAGGGCGCACTTCCGCGCAGCGTTCCCGCAAAAATGCCGAGTACGACACCCCATGCACCTAACGCTTCTGTTGCCATGACAGTTCTCCAAACAAGTGTTAACGGATGAAAGGCTAAAGGATAAGAGCTAAAGGCTAAAGAGTTCTCCTTAGCCTCTATCCTTTAGCATTCAGACTTTCTTCTTTAGTAGCATTCAGACTTTCTCCCTAAACGGTTGCAGTTGCCGTCACCGAAGCAGGTGGAGTGCCTTTCAATTCAGGCTCCTTGAAGATCTTTAAGCGTCCGTAGAGCGATTCGCTATACAGAACGACGATGAAGACAATGCCCTGAAACACCAGCACAGTTGCATCAGGCATGTTAAAAGAGCGTTGGAGTGCCCCACCACTGGCAATAATGCCACCCAGCAAGACCGCCACAAGAGCCGCCGCGAGAGGATTGTAACGGGCGACAAAGGCAACCAGGATGCCTGCATAGCCGTAGCCTGCCACGATCGACGCATTCGCCTGTCCTTGTACTGCCGCAACTTCTACCATGCCTGCTAAGCCAGCACAGGAACCCGCCAGGAAGCAGATGATAATGGTGAGCTTGCCGACAGGTAGCCCCGCAATACGCGCTGCTTTGATATTGCCCCCTGCGGTGCGAGCCGCAAACCCAAAGGTGGTGTGCTGAATTAAGAAGTAGGCAATAACGCAGGCAATGATGCCGTAAATCAACCCGTAGTGAATCCGCGTCGACAAGATATTGCCGATCCTGTAAACATCTGGAATGGGAAAGCTCGACGGCTTATTGAGGGACGCCGGGTCTTTCATCGGGCCTTCAACCAGGTGGTTTAGAAGAGCGATCGCAATGTAGTTCATTAGCAAGCTACTAATGGTTTCGTTGACCGCCCGATAGTGCCGCAGCGCACCGACGATCGCAATCCACACACCACCAAATAAAATGCCGCCCAGTGCCATACCAAGCTGCACCACTAGCGGTGGCAAGCCCAAAAGACTTTGCACCTGATCCGGCGACGGAAGCAGGCTACCGTAAGACAGCAAAAGCCCAAAAATTGCTGCACCAATGCCACCCATGACCAGTGCACCCTCGTTGCCAATGATCATCAATCCCAAACGAGCTGGGAGGGCCGTACAAAGGGCCGTCAACATCAACGGTGCCGCGCGTAATAGGGTGCCCTGGAACGATCGCCAATTACCAAAGGCAGATTTGTAAATGGCTCCATAGATGTCAAATGGATTTTTACCGCAGATGGCGCAGAAGATGCCAAAGATGACCAGCGCAACAATAAGTGCCCCCAGCGGGATACAAATGGCTTCAGCGGTCGATCGCCAGTTAGAACGATTTAGTACCATGATTAGCTTGCCTTCCCAATAACGCCTTCAGCCAACCAGTTAATCTGGGTCGGTTCCGCATCCGTCACTTTGTAGCTGGTGCCAGCCGGAATTTTCACCGCACCTGTGTTGTCTTTAATCGCGCCTTTGTAAACCGCTACCGAACCGTCAACAATCTTAGCCTTGGTCGCTTCCTCGTCTTTCTTAGTAGCGTCCGATACGGCTGGACCAAAGGTTGCCAGACTGATGTAATCCTCCTTGAGGCCGCCAATCACCTGATGAGGAATACCACCATTCATTAACGTTTTACCGGCCTTGAGCAACTCAACATACTGCTTGTGAATCGTCGCCCAGTTGTACATAGTGCCTGTCAAGTAGCCTTTTGGCGCCAGTGCTGACTGGTCTGAGTGAAGACCGCTTGAAAAGATGCCGCGTTTTTCAGCCGTCTCAATCACTACTTTGGGGCTATCTACATGGACACCAACTACATCAATGCCTTGGTCTGCCAAGGAATTGGTGGCTTCCGCCTCTTTCACAGGCAACGACCAATCGCCAGTAAAGATCACCTGCACCTTAATGTCAGGCTTGACGCTGCGTGCACCCAGGATGAAGCTATTAATATTTCGTAAAACGGGGTTAATAGGTTTAGCTCCGACAAAGCCGAGTTTCCCAGTCTTACTGGTCTGAGCCGCAATGCGTCCCGCTAGATACTGACCCTCATCAATCAGCGCAAAATAGCTGCCGACGTTTTTGGGCAAGCCTTCTTTCCAGAGGGTGCCAGAGTGGAAGAACTGCACGTCTGGGTAGTCTTTGGCAACTGCCAGCACGTGTGGGTCGAAATAGCCAAACGAGGTAGGAACGACAACAGTGGCACCGTTCTGGTCAATCATGTTGCGCATGACTTCCTGAACTTCTTTGGTTTCAGGCACGCTTTCTTGCTCAACAATTTTGATGCCAGGGATGGAGGCGATCGCGGCGGCACCTTTTGCCTGTGCCTGGTTCCAGCCGTAGTCATCCTTGGGTGCGTTGTAGATAAACCCAATCACAATGGGCTTATCTGAAACAGGGCTAGCACCACCACCGCTACTTGCCTGCGTTTCAGGAGGTGCAGAAGAACAGCCCGTCCACAGCTTAGATGTTGCCCCAAACGCAGCGGTTGCCATCAGCCCCCGAATAATTTGGCGACGGGGAATATAGAGAGGTCTTCTCGTACTCACGTTTTAATTCTCCTGAGAAACTAAAGATGAAGAGGATTAATCAAAGATGGGCAGTGGGCAATGTGAAGCGAAGTGGGGAGATGAGGAAAGGCAACACCACTAAGTGATTAACGACAACTAGCGGTAGCAAGATGTCTGTCAGCCTATGAGAAAAAAAAAACTCAAAATGTGCCAGATGTGACATTTAGTCGTTTCAGCGAGGTGCGTCAGAGGTGCGTACAAAGTGAGAAGAATGTCACGAGCATGACAGAGCCTCTGGTAAAGAGCTCATAAGATAAACGGCTAAACAACGTTAGATCAAACCTCTAGATTAGGTTTCAACATCTTGTACCAGTACTTTAGCAGCCAAAATCATCTCTAAAGGTAAATCATCTTAAACGGTTTCAGACCCGTCTCTAACGTATGATTGTGGCGTCTTACATACCAAATACGAACTTTAGCTTTAGCTGAGGCTCTCACAGTAAGACAGCGATCAATCGTTTACTTTTGTAGCGTTTGCTTACCTTCTACGTATGGATGCTGATGCAGCACTCAAAATTGTTGAAAAAGCGTTGAGCGACAAGCGTTTAGGGCGATTGCAGGTGATCGTGTTTCGGCAAGCATGGGATGACTTGTCGTATCAAGAGATTGCGAAACAGTCGGGCTACGAAGTGGGCTACATCAAACAAACAGGTTCGCAACTCTGGCAGGTTCTCTCAGAAGTGGTGGGCGAACGGGTAACGAAAAATAATTTGCAGGTTGCCTTAAAGCGGTACGCCAATCGGGAGGGGATTGGGAGTCAGGAGTCGGGAGTCGGAAGGCAGGAGTTGGGAGTCGGAAGGCAGGGGACAGGAGACAGGGGACAGGGGGCAGAGGATAGGGGGCAAGAACTCAGAACTCAGAACTCAGAACTTAAAACTCAGAACTCTCCACACTCTATACCCCACCAAGACTGGGGCGAAGCCAGCGATGTTTCGGTTTTTTATGGTCGATCGGCTGAACTCACCACCCTGGAGCACTGGGTACTGGACGATCGCTGTCGCCTGATTGGCCTTTTTGGCATGGGTGGCATTGGCAAGACGGCGCTCTCGGTTCGGCTGGCAAAACACATTCAAGACCATTTTCAATACGTCATCTGGCGATCGCTCCGCAATGCCCCACCCATTCACACGCTGCTGCATGATTTGATTCACTTCGTTGCCAATCAGCAGGCGCAGGCACTTTTGTCAGACATGGACACGCTAGACAAGCAGATCTTGCGGTTGCTGCACTATCTACGCGCTCACCGCTGTTTGCTGATTTTGGATAACGCCGAAACTGTGATGCAACCGGGCGATCGTGACGGGGGCTACCTACCAGGCTACGAGGGGTATGGTCAGCTCTTGCGGTGCCTCAGCGAAACCCCACACCAAAGTTGCTTGCTCATGACCAGTCGTGAAAAGCCCAAAGGGCTTGCGCCCAGAGAGGGCGACAACTTGCCTGTGCGATCACTCCAATTGACGGGCATACCAGCCGCGATCGGACGGGAAATCTTGAGCATCAAAGGCACCTTCTCTGGTTCGGCAGCAGAATGGCAACAGCTCGTTGACCACTATGCTGGCAATCCTCTCGCGCTGAAAATTGTCGCTACAGCGATCGCTGATTTCTTTGACGGCAGCCTGACGCAGTTTTTAGACTTTTCCCAGCAAGGTAGCTCGGTCTTTGGGGACATTCGGGACTTGCTGGCACGCCAAATGGGTCGCCTATCTGATCTCGAACAACAGGTCATGTTCTGGCTGGCAATCAACCGCGAACCGCTTCGCTTTGCAGAGTTGCAGACCGACTGTTTGCCACCTGTAACCCCTACCCAACTGCTCGAAACCCTCACAGCTCTAGAACGACGCTCTCTCATTGAAAAAAACGGCACTCTTTTCACGCTGCAACCCGTCGTGATGGAGTATATGACCGAGCGGTTGATTGAGGATGTGTGTGGAGAAATTAGGGGAGTGGGGAGTGGGGAATGGCGAGTAGGGGAGGAGAAGGCAGAGGGCAGGGGAGAGGGGACGGGGAACAGGGGGCAGGGGGCAGAACTCAGAACTCAGAACTCTCTAGCAACGCGGCGCGAAGCGCTACTCAAAACTCAAAACTTAAAACTCAAAACTCAAAACTCAAAACTGCCTTCTACTCCTTTAATGCGATCGCACGCACTCATCAAAGCGCAGGCAAAAGATTATGTGCGTGAGGCGCAAATACGCTTGCTGCTGTTGCCAATTGTCGATCGCCTGTTGCACAGTGGCAGTCGAGCGGATGTTGATCGTGACCTGATGCAGCTTCTCAGTGCTCTACGTGGGCAGGCACCCCACACGATCGGATATGTGGGTGGCAATGTGATCAATTTGCTCTGTCAGCTTCAAGTCGATCGAGCTGATGACGAGCTGGCGCTGAGTGGTAGTGGGATGAGCGATCCAGGGTTGGGCAACCGCACTGTAGCTGTGTTGCGCGATCGTGACTTTTCTCACCTCACCCTCTGGCAAGCCTACCTCCAGAAAGTACACCTGCATGGAACCGATTTTTCTTACTCTGATCTCAGCAAATCGGTCTTTACCGAAACGTTTAGCCAAATTCTGGCAGTTGCCTTTAGCCCGGACGGCAAATTGCTGGCAGCAAGCGATATTAGCTACGAGGTGCACATCTGGCAGGTATCTGATAGCAAGAAGTTGCTTACCTGCAAGGCTAAGGATGGCTGGGCCTGGTCGGTTGCCTTTAGCCCCGATAAACGGCTGCTTGCCAGTAGCGCTAATGGCACCATTCACCTGTGGGATTTGCACACAGGCGATTGTGTACAAACGCTCCAGGGCTATACCAGTCGTGTGTTCTCGCTGGCCTTTGACCCCACTGGTACGTACCTCGCCAGCGGCAACGAAGATCCCCAAGTGAGAATCTGGAACGTTGCCACAGGCGCACTCACCGCAGTCTTGACGGGTCATACCGATGAAGTGCATTCTGTCGCATTTAGCCCGGATGGACGGCTGCTAGCCAGCGGAAGTTACGATCGCACCATCAAGTTATGGGACATGTCAAATTTGGCGCAGGAGTCAGAAGTTAGAAGCCACGAGCCAGAAGTCAAAACTCAAAACTCAAAACTCAAAACTCAAAACTTCCCCCCTCACTCCTCACTCCTCACCCTTACCGATCACGCTGATTGGGTCTGGTCGATCGCCTTTAGTCCCGATGGCAGAACGCTGGCTAGTAGCAGCAGCGATCGCACCATCAAGCTGTGGAATATGGAAACTCAGCAGTGCTACAAAACCTTGGTGGGGCATGCGGAAGCGGTGCGATCGATTGCCTTTGCGACATCTCCAGGCAGTGGGTTGCACGGTGCGTGTCTCGTCAGTGGCAGTGATGACCACACGGTTCGGTTGTGGAACGACAGTGGCGATTGCCTGCGGGTGCTGCAAGGTCATACCAGTTGGATTTCTGCTGTTGCCTTCAGTCCGGCTGGAAGCCTGCTAGCCAGCGGTAGTGAGGATCAGTCTGTCCGCTTGTGGGATGCCCGCACGAATCAATGCTTACGCTTACTGCAAGGCTACAACAGCGGTGTCTGGTCGATCGCCTTCAGCCCCAATGGGCAAACCCTGGTCAGCGGCGGACAAGACCGCACCATCCGCCTGTGGCAACTTTCGCAAGACAAGCGATCGATCGATCGTCACCCCACCCCGCCCCCTGCACCCGATACCCTCACCGGGCACACTAGCTGGGTTTGGTCAGTTGCCTTCAGCCCCGATGGCCGCATGATCGCCAGCGGCAGCGAAGATGGTACTGTACGCCTGTGGAAGGTCACGGCCTACGAAAGGCAGAAGACACTCCCCACCCCACCCCCCACTCCCCACTCCCTCACCCTCACCGGACACACCCACGCCGTTTGGTCAGTTGCTTTTAGCTCAGATAGTCAACTGCTAGCCAGCGGTAGCCTGGATGGGACGATTCGCCTTTGGGAGCGATCGGGCGATGAGTCCCCATATGTGTCTAAGCAATGTTTGTATGGACACGAAAGCGGCGTTTGTGCGGTTGCCTTTACGCCTCAATCACCTTTTGCAGGACGACGGCACCTCCTCGCCAGCGGCAGCCAGGATCAAACCATTCGATTCTGGTCGATCGTCACCCCAACTGCGCCGCTACATGCCCCCAACAGTCCGCCATCCATGAATGTGCAACCTTTAAATACGTTGCATGGTCACATGAGTTGGATTCGCTGTATTGCCTTCAATCCCGATGGCACGCTACTGGCGAGTGGTGGGTCAGATGGCATTGTGATTGTATGGGACGTGCAAACGGGCGATCGGCTACATACGTTTCAAGCGCATTCCAGCCTGGTGCTGACTGTTACTTTTAACCCTGAGGGCACCATATTAGCCAGTAGCGGGGGGGATGGCATCATTAAACTGTGGGATATTGCAGAAGTCAGAAGTCAGAAGTCAGAAGTCAGAAGTCAGAAGTCAGGAGCTATTCAATCCAATGCTCTCCCCTCTTCCCTTGCCTCCCTCCCCCTGCTGCAAACTCTACACGGGCATCAAAATTGGGTTCGCTTTCTGGACTACAGCCCCGATGGCACATTACTGGCAAGCTGTAGTCAGGATGGCACCGTTAAGCTCTGGAGTCAGACTGTGGATGGCTTTGAACCATCATGCCTTGAAACATTAAGGGTGCAACGACCGTATGAGGGGGCAGAAATTACAGGGGTAACCGGACTCACGACCGCTCAAAAGAACACTCTGAAGTTACTTGGCGCGATCGAGCATCCGACAGACTGCGCCTCACCACCCACCTAGCCAGTATCATGCGCCTGATCATGTAAGCTTTAACCCAGGCATTGTTGCACCTCAGATGCCGACTAATGATGCATATGAACCGAAAACTTTTTTCCACTATTATCGCGGTTGTGCTATGCCTGACGACGTTTGTGTTTGTCATTAACACCAGCCGTAGCCAGTTGACCGTTGCTCAAAGTGTCGATACACTGCGACAGCCAAACACGCCTTTAGCGAAGCCAGACCCGGCCTCTACCACTTGTGCCTTACAGCCCGATCGCGGCAGCGTCCAAGCACGTACTCAGGCGATGTTAAAGCGCCGTGCCCAGTTGCTTGCCAGCGGTTCTTTTGACCGTTCGCGCTTCCGGCAAGAACCTAAGCTCGCGTTACCAACGGGCGATAAGGCAACGCCAGGAACCACATCACCAGCGTTCGGTGATGTACCAAGGGAGCAGATCGCGTTTGTCGATCCCACAAACTACGGCGATCGCTTTCTCAATGACATCAACGGCAAACCTGCCAACTTAGAACCGCTGATTGTGCTGCACGAAACTGTTGGGTCTGCCAGCAGCGCGATCGGCATGTTTCAAACCTTTCATCGCAGTGATGACGATCAGGTCAGCTATCACACGCTGGTGAAACGAGATGGCACACTGGTCTATTTAGTACCGCCGGACAAACGCGCGTTTGGGGCAGGCAATTCTGTCTTTGTGGGTGCTAATGGTGATGAAACAGTGAAAACCCATCCCACGTTTCCAGGATCGGTAAACAATTTTGCCTACCACATTTCGCTAGAAACACCTTACGACGGCAATCACAACGGCTATACCCACAGCGGCTACACCCAAGCTCAATACAAATCCCTTGCGTGGCTGGTGGCAAAAACAGGCGTTGCCGATGAGCGCATTACAACGCACAAAGCCGTCGATCGCTCCCGATCGCGCATCGACCCCCGCAGCTTCAGCAACCCAACGTTCTTTTCACTCCTCAGAGCGCAGCCCAAAACTGCTGAGATTGCCATTCGCTGTACCAATCCTTTCCAGGCATCGGCTCAACCACAGTGACGCAGCGCTTGCAAAAATGCTTTAATAGCTTGTGGCTGCTCTTGCGGACGAACGTACTGTGCGAATAAAGGCAAATCTAAATCTGGAAAAAATTGGCTCCTGACGATTTCTTGATAGCTGTCTCCACGAAGGTCATAAAGCGTGAGTTGATTACTTTGCCAGATGAGCACCTCTGGAACTTCTAGCCCTTTATAAACCGCGAGTTTATCAACTCCCCCACTGGTCAAATCAACCCCGATCGCAAGATCAGGTAACGCTTTCAACGTATGGACGCAGTAGCACTCATCAGGCTCCAAGCCTCGTGCTTTGGCTTCACGTCGAAAAGTGGTTGAGCCATAGCCATGTAGGGGAATATCAACTTCTTCGGCATATCGTTCTAACAGTCTTGCCATGATCTTTTTAATCATTTCATGCTCTGGAGAAGGCATAAAGATTTCTAGCGTTCCCTCCAGATAAATGAGTCGCAAGCCTGGATAGTCCCCCAACGTTGCTAGCAGACTTTCATACTGTTGCCACGTCACGCTAGGCAAAACAATCCGCTGTTCTTCGCTAGAAGCCGATGGGTAAAGCAGAGTGGTCATTGTAGTGAGATGACAAGGCCAATGGTTGGGCTAATTGTAGCGAATCCATCTGCGTTGATCCTAGTTAGGGGCGTGTGCGTTTGTGAGCTAGTAGAACGTCAACTTTGAGTTGAGAGGTCGATGAGTCGATGTGCTGGCTTACTGATCAACGCATCCACCCTTTCACACTCTACCCATTCACTCCTAGCCCATCCACTCCTAACCCATCCTTTCAACCTTGACAGACCACTAGGTTCGCTGCGCGATCGCCACCACTCTGTCTAAAACCGTTGCCTTGTACTGCTCGTCTGAATATTGATCGAGATGCTGGAAGAGCGCGACGGGTGGCACAACGCGACAGCTAAAAAACTCGATCGCGGCCTTACCATCAGGAAACAGCAGCACTTTGGGTGAGAGATCTTTAGGCGTTTCAACCTTCCACTGCCATTGCACCTGAGCCGGTAACGCTTCAATCAACCGATGGTGCGACCAGCTACAGGCTTTACCAAGTCGTCCAAATTCCCCTAACTCTCGCCGCAAAAGAGACGCAATGATAAAGGAAGCCGGAGAACGATCGCCCTCGATCGCCTCTATGGCATTGGGTAAAGCGCCCTCTGGTTGGGGTGGCCGGGTACGATCGCCACTGGCAGCAAGCGCATTCTCCAGTTGAGCCGTGGTGCTGAGCACTTCTGGTACCGCCCAAATGGCACCAATCCCTTCATCTGTCTGTCGATGCAGATAAGCAACCAACCGCATGTCTTGCTTGAGTTTGAGTCCAGGAAGTTTCGTTAACACCGCACCTGGATTGGCCGCGCTAATAAACCATTCCCCACGCGTATTAGGAGCATGCGTTGCTTCTTCAAGCGAACCACCAAAATTAAAGAGATCGCTCAGATCACTCAGCGAATCGGGTTCTGGAACCTCTGTTTCAGCAGTAAACGAAACCCACGATCGGGGATGGTTTTCAGATTCAGGCAACGCAAAGCCATGCTGTATGTGCTGCCGAATTTTTTGTAGGACTTCAAGCTGAATTTTTTGCACAGGCATAGCGTATGGTGCGTCTCAAGGCTGAATTGAGCAAGCAGCCAAGCATGAGCCCAGCCTGCTTTAATGCCTAGTGTGCCCAACAACAACGGGATCATCGATAAGTTCTGAGTTTTGAGTTGGAAGAGAGAGGCGTGAGGCGTAAGAGGTTTGAGTTTTCCCACTCCTTACGCCCACTGCCTCCCTGCCCCCTTGCCTCCTCTGGCTCCCCTGCCCTCTGCCTTCTACTCCATTCACTTCACCTGAAACGGTGTATATCTACCGCCCAACCCCTCAACGATCGTTTTGGTATTGGCAAGCAAAAGCTTTTCGTAGCTATCACCGTCACTGCCCTTTTCGCCCAACCCATCCGCAAACAGGGCGCGATCGGCAATTTTGACACGGGCTTCTTTTGCCACCGCTTCAAGCAGTTGTGGGTTAATCGTCGTTTCAGCAAAAATGGTTGGCACCCTGGCTCGCGTAATCTCTTGAACCAGCACCTTTACCCGTGTAGGGGTGGCTTTTTCTTCAGTGCTCAAACCTTGCAAGGCACCAACAACAGGAATACCATACGCCTTGGAGTAATACCCGAAGGCGTCGTGGGTTGTCACCAGTTTGCGCTGCTGAGACGGTATGGTGGCAATTGCAGCTTTGATCCAGGCGTGGATTTGAGTCAGCTCGTTCGTCACTTTCTGAGTATTGGCAGCGTAGAGCGTGGCTTGCTGTGGCTGTAGTTGCGACAGGTTTTTGTTGATCACGGCTGCTAGTTGAGCACCATTGGCAGCATTGTGAAACACATGGGGATCAGGCTCTATTTGGCCGTCTTCTTCAAACGATTGAGGCGTGGGCACCGCGACTTCATCCACCGCAATTTTGGCCGCAGGATTAGTGTTTGCTTTGATCAGACGAATGATTTCAGGCTCAAAGTTGTAGCCACCGTAGAGAATGAGCTTTGCCCGTTCGATCGCTTTGAGGTCATCTGGCTTCGGCCTGTACTCATGAGGGTCAGAGCCAGCGTCAATCAGGCACTTGAGGTCTATGGTATCAGCCGCAATCTGTTGCGTCAGATCACACAAAACGGTATTGGTAGCCACAACGAGCGGACGATCGCTCTGTGCCGCTGGACTCACTGATTGAGTGGTCGGTTTCGAGGCACATCCACTTAACCCAAGCAGTAGCGACACTGTCGCCACCCCAACGACGTAATTCCGTTGACTCAACCATTGATCCAACATCGGTTTACACAGCATAAAGCTTCCTGTATATTTGTGATAATGATTCTCATTCCAATTAAGTCGTTATGCTACAGGTTCAGCACCTTAGTGTCAATTACCGTCATTTGCAGGCGCTGGAGAATATTGGCTTCGACTTGCCTGATGGCTCGCTGGTGGGGTTAATTGGCCCTAATGGTGCAGGTAAAAGCACGCTGATTAAAGCGCTAGTGGGTCTGCTGCCAGTCACGCAAGGGCAGGTGTTGTATCAAGGCGAACTGCTAAAACGGCAGCGTCAGCGAGTGGCCTATGTTCCCCAGCGATCGCAGATCGATTGGGATTACCCCATCACAGTTTGGGGCGTTGTCATGATGGCGCGAACTACCCATGCGGGTTGGCTGCGATCGTACAGTCGCCAATCCCAAGAAGTTGTCAAAGCGGCTTTGGAGCAAGTAGAGTTACTGCCTTTACGCGATCGTCCCATTGGAGCACTTTCGGGCGGGCAGCAGCAGCGGGTGTTTTTGGCGAGAGCGATCGCTCAACAAGCCGATCTGCTTCTGCTAGATGAACCTCTCGCTGCCGTAGACAAAAAAACCGAAGCGCTCATTTTTCAGATTTACGATGAATTGAAAGCCCAAGGCAAAACCCTCTTAATCAGTTGCCACGAATGGGGTGGTATCTTAGATCGCTACGACCAGTTGTTGCTGCTTAACCAACGTCTGATCGCCCACGGTGCCCCTAAAGAGGTCATGACCCAGCAAAACATCCAAACCGCCTACGGCATTCCCCCACAGCTACCGCACTTTCATGACTCATTAGAAAGTAACTTCTTTTGTTGATGGCAGATGGCAGAAGGTAGAAGGTAAAAGAAGGTAGAGGCTAGAGAAGTTGTTGGTTGTCAGTTGTTAGTTTTTAGAAGAACGCTGACCGCTGATAGCAAAAGGCAAAAGGCGGAAGGCTAGAATCGGAACTCAGAACTCAAAACTTAAAACTCTCCTTCCCCCTCCCCTCATGCTCGACTGGTTACTTGAGCCACTTAGCTCTGAATTTATGCGAAACGCACTGTCAGTCGGTATGCTAATCGGGATTTTATGCCCTGTGATTGGTACCTACTTAATTGTGCAGCGGATGTCGTTGCTGGGAGACGTGATGGCCCACTCGGTCTTGCCGGGGCTGGCGATCGCCTTCTTTTTGCGGATTAATATTTTGATTGGTGCCTTTGTTTCGGGCATTGTTAGTGCCTTTGTCATTGCCTGGATACGATCGCAAACGCGCATTAAAGTGGATGCGGCAATGGCGATCGTGTTTAGCAGCTTTTTTGCGCTGGGAATTTTACTCATTACACTGTTACGGAACAAGCTCGATCTAGATGGCTTTTTGTTTGGCGATATTCTGGGCGTAACACAGCAAGATGTTGTGCGAACTGCGTTAATTACCATTACAGTGTTGTTGCTTGTACGGCTTTTTTATAAAGAACTGCTGTTTTACACCTTCGATCGGTTGGGCGCACAGGCGATCGGCCTGCCTGTAGAACGCCTTTACCTTGGCCTTATGGCAGCTGTAACGCTGACGATTATCGCCAGTATGCAAACCGTCGGCGTGGTGCTAGTGGTAGCCATGTTAGTATGTCCAGGGACGGCGGCTTACTTGCTGGTAAAGGACCTCCACCACATGATGGGAGTCGGTGCTCTGATGGGTGTGCTTGCCAATGTTGGTGGCATGTATGCCAGTTATTATTTAAATGTGCCGTCAGGCCCCTGCATTGTGTTGCTCAGTTTTGGTCTATTGGTGCTGACGCTTTTGTTTAGCCCTTCCCAAGGTTTATTAACCCGCGATCGAGACCGTAACCAACGCTCAGAGCAGAAGCACTGACTGATGCAGCATCATTCGATCTTTAAAGGTAATCAGCGGTAAAAAGGCACAAGCACAAGCCAGAACTCAAAACTTTTGTGCTGAGGTCGATCGCCCATAACTGAGTTGTTCAGAGACAAGCTGAAGGCGTTTTCAAGTGCCTTTCAAGCAGCCCCGAAACAGATTAAGACTAAAATGTACCACACGGTATACAGCCACAATGTTTGCAAATATTCTGTAATGAGATTGGGCATCCTAGAGAGTAGTTCGTTAATCTAATGAGGTGCGTTTACCCTCTTACGTTAGTAGTATTGATGGCAGCGTGAAGCAGCTTTTGTTGTCAAACAACTGAACAGCAAAAGTGCAATAGAACGTAGCCAGATTTTTCTCCGGCAAAGGTCAAGTACCTGACGGCTTGTTTATTCAACTCAGCGATCGAGTCGCCGTGCAATGCGTGTGCTGGAGTACTTGAATCGCAATGTCTTAAGAAATTTGCTTAACGAAGGGCTGCACACCACTACCGCTGTTATGCTCATGCACGCTTGAAGCAACCGGATGAGCGCTTGAGGGCTCACAACTGTAAAACAGAAGGCAATAATGCTGGAACTGCTCCAAAACCTGCTTGCGCCCGATCGGTATATGCCGCATGGGCAATGCTATCTTTGGCAAACACCGCTGATTGGGCTACATGTTGTGAGCGATGCGCTGATTGCGATCGCCTACTTCTCGATCCCAGCCATGCTCATCTACTTCATCCGCAAGCGCAAAGATATTCCCTTCTCTCATATCTTTGTCATGTTTGGGGCGTTCATCGTACTGTGCGGTACCGGGCATTTGTTGGATATCTGGACGTTGTGGTATCCCGCTTATTGGCTATCAGGTGGGGTACGTGCGCTGACGGCTCTGGTTTCTTGCTATACAGCACTGCAACTTGTGAACTTGTTGCCGCAGTTTCTCGCGCTCAAAACACCAGACGAACTCGAAACCATTAATCAGCAGTTGCAGCAAGAAATTGTCGAACGACGACGGGCAGAAGATGCCCTGCAAAACATTGTGGCTGGCACCGCCTCCGTCACGGGCAGCGATTTTTTTCCAGCGCTAGTGCAGCATCTAGCGATCGGGCTGCATCTACACTACGCCATCGTGTCAGAAATCTTGATCGATCGTCCTGGTGAAATTACAACGCTGGCGTTTTGGGCCAACGAGGCTTTAGTTCCAAATCTGACGATCGTGCTTGCAGGTAACCCTTGCCAGGTGGTGATTCAAGAAGGTCAGTTGCGTCATTACCCAGATGCCTTGCAGGAGCGCTTTCCTAACTCTGCCGTTGCCAAAGAGCTGCAAGCGGAAAGCTACTTGGGGGTGCCTTTAGTCAATGCGGCAGGGCTTGTCATTGGACATTTATGTCTGATGCATACGCAGCCACTTCCGCTAGACGAAAACCAACACGCAATTATCCGGGTGTTTGCAGCCCGTGCCGCAGCCGAGCTTGAGCGGCAGTGGGCCGAGCAAGGTCGCAGGCGAGCCTATGAAGCGCTGGAATTTCGGGTAGACGAGCGGACGGCTGAATTGCTTACCATTAACACCACCCTCGAAACAGAAATTCAAGAACGCATTGCAGCAGAAGTCGAATTGCAGCGGATGGCAGAGCGTGAGCGTGCAACCACGCGGGTCATTCTACGGATGCGGCAGAGCTTAGACCTGGATGACATCTTTAACACCACGACGGTGGAACTACGGCAGGCCATTCGCTGCGATCGCGCCCTCATCTATCGCTTTAACCCGGATTGGAGCGGCCATGTGGTCTCTGAGTCGGTTTCGCCAACCTGGACTGCGATCGTGCCCTCTCGCTATGACGATCCAGCGCTCATCAAAGTTGCGGTCGATCGGCCAGATTGCATCATCAAGCGGCTTGATGGCAAGGAAATCGTCATTCAAGACACCTACCTGCAAGCCAATGAAGGCAGGCCTTATCACACAGGAAACAATCATTGCTGTGTACCTGACATCTATACCGCAGGGTTTGATGACTGCTATATCGAACTGCTCGAAGCACTGCAAGCACGGGCTTATGTCATCGTTCCCATTTTTTGCGGCAGTCAACTGTGGGGCTTGCTAGCCGCCTACCAGAACGACGCACCACGACAATGGCAGGAGGCTGAAATTCGGGTGGTCTCTCAAATCAGTGGGCAGCTCGGAGTGGCTGTACAACAAGCCGAATTGTTTGCCCAAACCCAACAGCAAGCCGCCGCTTTGCAAGAAGCCAAAGAGCTTGCAGATGCCGCCAACCGTGCTAAGAGTGAGTTCCTGGCTAATATGAGCCATGAGTTGCGCACCCCCTTAAATGCAGTGCTGGGCTTTACTCAACTCATGTCATGCGATGGGTCATTAACGCCGTCCCACCACGAATATCTTGATATCATCAACCGCAGCGGTGAGCACCTGCTCAAGCTGATTAACGATGTGTTGGAGATGTCCAAAATTGAGGCCGGACAAATTGCCTTGGATGTCGATCACTTTGATCTTCACAATTTGCTGCACAACATCGAAGAAATGCTGCACCTGCGCGCCAAGGCGAAAAACTTGCAGTTCTTCATTGTGTGTGCACAAGACGTACCCCAATTTGTCATCGCCGACGAAAGCAAGCTTCAACAGATTCTGATTAACCTCTTAGGCAATGCCATCAAATTTACGCAACGCGGTGGCGTGACGCTAAGGGTCTCTCAGAGTGCTATGCTTCCGCCGACAGACAACCCACGACTACTCAATGAATCACAGACTGCGCTGCCGATCAAACTGCACTTTGCGGTAGAAGATACGGGCGTGGGCATGTCACTAGAAGAGCGCCAAAATCTCTTTAAACCGTTTGAACAAACCCGTAGTGGCTTAGCCGCTTCAGAAGGAACCGGGTTGGGGCTTGCCATCAGCCAAAAATTTGTACAACTCATGGATGGCAATATCACCGTCACGAGCCAGCGCGATCGTGGCAGTATCTTTTCCTTTGCCGTTCCCGTTCGTTATACAACCTCGATCAACGCTCCTACCCTACGTCCCATTACTCAAACTGTGATTGGATTAGCCCCCAACCAACCCACATATCGGATTTTGATTGCCGAAGACAATGCCACCAACCGCTATTTACTTTCACAAATGCTGCGGATCCCAGGGTTTGCATTGAAGGAAGTGGACAATGGGCTAGAGGCGATCGCGGTCTGCAAGCAATGGCAACCACACTTGATTTTGATGGATATGCGTATGCCTGTCATGGACGGTGTTGAAGCCACCCGGCAAATTAAAGCTAACGCCGAGACACAAGACACGATCGTGATCGCGCTCACCGCGAGTGCCTTTGAAGAGCAGCGGCAAGCCTTTCTCGCCGTTGGGTGTAACGACTTTCTCAGCAAACCCTTTCAACGACTATCCCTCTTTACCAAAATTAGCCAGCATTTGAACGTGCGCTATCTCTATGAAACCGCTGGCTCTATCCAAACCCCTCAGCCTGCTCCTCACGATCAAGCCTCCCTACAGTTGTCTGACCGTGATCTAAAAACCAGCTTAGCCAGGCAACCCGAAGCCTGGAGGGCACAACTCTACCGTGCCGCCTTAGAAGGCAGCGACACCCGCGTCTTTGATCTGCTAGAACGCATTCCAGTAGCACAAGCGTCCCTAAAAGAGGTCATTAGCGTGCTAGCTGAAGGCTTTCAGTTTGACCAAATTCTCATTCTGCTCTCCAGTCCAGAAACCGCCACGATCGAGGACGATCGCGCTTGATCAGCATGATCTTACGGTTCGCCAAAAGGCAGGCCCAATTCGGTAGCATTTGCTAGTAAGAGAGCCGTTTAGGGCACTATAACGATTAAAGATACGCTTAAACCTGGATAGAAATGCCAAGCAGAAGGAGGCTCAGGGATGTCTATTGAAAGTGCAAATCGGTTTCTAGAAGCGGTTGCTTACGATGAAACATTGCGCGATCGCTTTGAAGGGGTTACAAATCCAGATGATTTCTTGAAAATCACAGAGCAACTGGGCTATAGCTTTACAACAGACGAACTGATGGCGATTGCCAAAGAACAAAGCCAGGGCGTGATAGTCAGACGCAGTACAGGCGTGTGGAAATGGCTGCGCAACGTTAGCTGGGTCTAGCGGATAGAGACGGTTCTGGCAAGAAGCTTGTAGAGAGAATAAAGACTACAAGGAGACTAGATGAGGCACCTGTGCAACCCTCGTGGTTCATGTAGGATAAATGGTTTCACAGGGTACGGCAGTTGCCAAGAAAGGCACGACATTATCTAGCCTCAGCCCATGATCTTAGGGGCGAACGGCTGTGCCCCCCTACTTTGGTAGCAACCATTCTTTAAAGCCTGTGAGCCACCGATCGCGTTTTCAGTGCTGATAGGGCAGACTGTGGTTGCACCGCTCGTTTTGGATGCTTGCCCATGCGCTGCCGCATTGATTGGAAAGTCCGCGTTGCTCTCTTCGTTTTAACGCTGATTCTCTCTGTAGGGTTTGCTCCTACCAGCGGCAGCGTGCTGCGATCGTCCGCCGTTGCCCAAGTTCCCAATATCCGTTTATCTGACACACCTAAAGCCGAAGCAGACAAGCTCTTGCAGCAAGGCATTGCTGAGTTTGATGCGGGTCACTATGAAGCGGCAGCTACGCTCTATCAGCAAGCACTGGCACTGTATCAAGCCATTCCTGATCAAACGGGTATTGGGGGTGCGCTCACAGAATTGGGGCTGACCTACGCCACCCTGGGGGACTACGATCGCGCCGTTGATTCTTACCAAAAGAGCTTAGCGATCGCGCGAGCCATCCCAGACCAAAACCTGGAAGCCACCACGCTGAATAGTCTGGGCTTTGTTTACGAAGACCGGGGAGATTACCCGCAAGCGCTGACGCTGTATGAGCAAAGTTTGACGATCGCGCGGGCACTCAAGAACCGCTTTCTGGAAGGTCGGGTGTTGGGCAATGTGGGCAACGCCTATGCTGGATTGTCCGACTACGCTAAAGCCGTGGAGGTGTACCAACAGCGGCTCACCATTGCGCGGGAACTCAACGACAAACAGGGCTTAGGCGCAGCACTCGGCAACTTGGGCAGCACCTATAAATCGTTGGGGGAATTTGCCCAGGCAATGGAGCATTACCAGCAAAGCCTGACGATCGCCCGCGCTTTGAACGATCGCATGGGCGAAGGCATTGGGTTGAGCAAACTAGGGAGCATTGCCTTTGCTGAAGGCGACTACCCCAGGGCGATCGACGACTATCAGCAAAGTCTCAAACTGGCTCAAGACACCAAATTTCTGTATGGGCAGGGGACGGTGCTAGAGCAGTTGGGCAATGTGTATCAGGCACAGCAGGACTACCGCAAGGCGATTGCGCTTTATGAGCAAAGTTTGACGATCGCTCAACAAATTAAAAACTACGGTATGGTACGACGGTTGCTCAAGAGAGAGGGCGAAATCTACCGCGATCAAGGCAAGACAGCTCAGGCTCTAGCGCTCTATCAGCAAAATTTGACGTTGGCGCAACAGGTGAAAGACCCTGCTGGAGCAGCCGCTTCCTGGGAAGATTTAGCTACGTTTTATTACCAGACCAGCCAGTTTCCCAAAGCCAACGAAGCTGCTCAGCAGAGCCTGACGATCGCCCGTAAACACAAAAACCGACGACGAGAAGGCGCGGCACTACGGATGCTGGGCACCATTTCGTTTGCAGAGGGCAATTATGACCTGGCAATCGCCACCCTCCAGCAAAGCCTGGCACTTGCTAGAGCCAACACCGATGCGATCGAAGAGGGCGGCGTACTCAACAATCTAGGCGTGGTGTATCGCGAGATGGGCGCTTACGACAAAGCCCTTGAAAGCGCCGAACAAAGTTTTACGATCGCCCGCGCTCGTAAAAATCGTACCCTGGAGCAAGCAGCTCTCAGCAGCCTTGGTTCTGCCTATGCCAGTCTGGGCGTTTATGGCAAGGCAATCAAAATTCATGAGCAAAGTCTTGCGTTGGCAAAGCAGGTGGGCGATCGCACGCGTGAACACGTCTCGTTGGGCAACCTCGGCATTGCGTATCTTGCCGTCAACAACCCGCGCAAAGGCGAGGCATACATCCAGGCAAAACTCAAAATCACGCGAGAAATTGCCGATCGAGTGGGCGAAAGCGGAGCCTTAAGCAATCTCGGTCTCGTTTACGACGATCAGAGCGACTATCTCAAAGCCATTGCAGCCTACCAGCAGTCCCTTGCCATCTCACAAGCCATCGGCAATCGGTTGGGTGAATCGATCACGCTGGGCAATTTGGGCTTGATTTACGATACGCTGGGCGACCATCCTAAAGCCATCACCTACCAGCAAAAGCGCTTAACGCTAACACGATCGCTCAAAGACCGACAGGGCGAAGCACAAGCATTGCTCAACCTGGGCAAGATCTATGCCGCACAACGGCAACTGAAGCCCGCGATCGCCGCCTATAACCAAAGCCTGACCATTGCCAGAGCCATTCACGATCGACGAGATGAAGGCTTAGCGCTGAACAATCTTGGTAGCGTTTGGTTTGAAGCAGGCAATCTACCAGTTGCCGAGCAGCACTTGCGCCAAAGCATTGATGTGTGGGAATCGCTTCGGGCAGGTTTGGGCAGCGATGATGCCAGTAAGGTCTCGTTGTTTGACGTGCAAGCCCTCACCTATCGCACCCTGCAAAAAGTTTTGATTGCCCAACAGCAACCCGAAGCCGCGCTTGAAATTGCTGAACGCGGTCGTGCCCGTGCCTTTGTAGAACTGCTAGCCGCACGAGTGGCAGACCAACACACCAATCCGGCAAACGATCGTCCTGGGCAAAATCCTTCAAACACGAATGAAGCGCTTTTACCAGAAAAGCTCAACGATGCGGTGCGATCGCCCACCGTGCCACAAATTAAACAAATTGCCCAGCAGCAAAACGCCACCCTGGTTGAGTATTCCCTCCTTTACGACCATGTGAAGGTGAATGGTCAAGACACCGCTCAAGAATCTCAACTGCTTATTTGGGTCGTGCAGCCTACAGGCAAAATTACGCTCCGTCAGGTTGACCTGCGTTCGTTATGGTCACAAAAGACGGAGTTAGCGCAGCAGTCCTTTCTCACCAGTCTCGTCAGCAGTAGCCGCAGTATCATCGGTGCAGGTGGGCGGGGTGCCAGTCCAACAGAAGGAGTCTCCCTGACGAGAGAGGAGCGCCGTCAGCAAAAGCGGAACAAATACCTTCAGCGACTCCATCAACTGCTCATTCAACCGATCGCCGATCTGCTCCCCCCCGACCCCAACGCGCACGTCATTTTCATTCCACAAGCCTCCCTCTATCTGGTGCCGTTTCCTGCACTTGCCGATGCTCAGGGGCAATACTTAATTCAACAGCACACCCTTTCGGTGGCTCCCTCCATTCAAGTGCTGGACTTTACCCATCGCCTGGAAGCAGAAGACATTCCATCTCCAAGCGCCAGTGATCGCCCATCTGCCGTCGTCGTTGGCAATCCCACCATGCCATCGATCGCGGTTGAGGTCGGACAACCCCCCGAACAATTGGCAAATCTCCCCGGTGCAGAGAAAGAAGCTACCGCGATCGCCACCATTCTTCAAACTCAACCCCTTACAGGCAACCAAGCCACTAAAGCAACGGTGTTGCCGCAAATGGCGCGTGCCCGCATTGTGCATCTTGCTACGCATGGATTGCTGGATGACTTTAAGGGCTTGGGTGTTCCCGGTGCGATCGCTCTGGCTCCAGCGGGTACCGATAACGGACTCCTCACATCCAGCGAAATTCTGGCGCTGAAGCTTAAAGCGCAACTGGTGGTTCTGAGTGCCTGCGATACGGGACGCGGCTCCATTACGGGCGATGGGGTGATTGGGCTATCGCGCTCCGTCATCTTGGCAGGCGTACCCAGTGTGATCGTCACTCTCTGGAGCATTCCCGATGCGCCTACCGCTGCTCTGATGACCGAGTTTTATCGCCACCTGCCGCTTCAATCTGGCAAAGCGCAGGCACTCCGACAGGCAATGTTAGCAACGCTCAAGGAGTATCCCAACCCGATCGATTGGGCGGCCTTCACCCTCGTGGGCGAACCTTAAAACGGTTGCGATCGATGTGCCATAAAGCAAATTCAGTGATTTGCCAACGTTGGCAAAACTCAGCAATCTGTTCGATCGGCAACTCGATCATCGGCATCACAAGTTCACCTCATAAAAGGGTGACGACTCAGGCATTCAAGCATCCTCGTTGTTTGACTCTCGGTGTTCTCCAACCTACTCTTGTACTGAATTCCCATTACATTGCAAACAAGATCACTTTGGCTTTAACGACCAAGATAAGCGGCGGCAGATCACCTTTGCATCACCACCAAGATCCCTCAACCGTCCACTTCATCGACTTGGTAGCTGGCGCTTCTACAACTGATCAAGCAGCATATCGTACTCTGTTTGAGAACCAACCCAGAACTAAATCACCGTGTCATCTTCCAACTGCCCGACAGCACGATAGTCTCTGTTGATGCGTGCAGAATAGATGGGCAATTTGGGATGTACTTTCTTGAATCGCAAGCTGGGATAGCCCGGATCTTGCTTGAATTGCCGATAGGCTTTGCGAGTCTGCTCTTGAATCGGTTTCGGGAGATCACCAAACATTTCACGGAAACCAGCAGTGGTACGAGACTTCACAACGTTTCTGGGTCTAATTCTTGAGTCTTGCCCGATCGATATTCTGCCATTGCTTCGGCTGCTAGTTTAGCCAACAGGTCTGGAGATCGAGCAAAAGAATCATCCCAGCGTTGCTCTTCTTCGAGTTCTTCTAAAATTAGGGTTGCGATCGCATCCTGCTTGTCAGTGGGCAGAGTTTTTAATTGTGCGATCGCTTGTTCAAGTCGTTCAGTCATGATTAAAATTTAACTTCTAGAAGTTACATTCTTCATTATCGCTTACCCAACCATATCAAAACATTACTTCGCTACTCGACTCTAGCAATATTTTATCTGGATGTTTATTCAATATTTTCCGCAGACTTCCACTGAGAAATAAAAAGTCTCCCTTTCTCTGTCGATTCATACCACATAAATTCTCGTCCTCTAGACGATGCTGTAATTGGTCGCTTATCAGGTAGATCAATTAGTAACCCATCTCGAAGTAGGTACATCAACAAGATTTCTGTATTCTGCCCAAAAGGTAGATTGATATATTCGGCTTCAGGGTTATCAATGAAATACTGCAAAATCCGTTGTTCATAGTCACCATACCTGCTATTTAAAACAGAAAGATTTTGCTTGTACATCTCTATTGATTTCTTGTCTATATCCCCCCTATCGAATCTTGTATGGCAAGTTGGGCATAGAGCAATAAGATTTTCAAACTCGTGCTTTTGGCATTTTGCCCAAGGAATAATGTGAGCAAGTTCCACAGGGGTTTGTCGGCAAGCTGGAATCGCGCACCTATGCCCTGCCTCAACCAAAACGTGCCTCCTTAGAGGCGCTGGTATATCTGGTCTATCACCCATAATTCTTGACTTTCACAGATAACCTTAAAAAACGCCACTACCTGAAATTAAAGCCAGCTAACGTTCGCGCTCACCGGACGCAGACAAACTTGGCAACTTAGCCGACTATGTTGGGGCGTTCCGGTGCAGCGCGGTTGTTAGGTAGCTGCACGCTTTGACGATATTAAACCTAGCTCAAATGCGAAATCCTTACGGAGTAAGTCAGCAAACTGCTTAGAATTCTCATCCTCAGCAAGAATAGAAACAAACTTAGCTAAAGCTTGCTTTACTTCTTCCAACAGTTTCGCAGGATTGACTCTTGTGACTGGTCCAAGGCGCAAAAGGGTTTCATCTTGCTTTAAATCAAATTCAGCACCCTCTTTTAAACGAGCTTCATGAACCAACCCATTCCGGTATTTATCGTACAAATCATCAGCATTTTTCTCTGAACTAAAACTTTGCAATTCTGCTTTGACAAAAGATTTAAATTCTTTTCCTACCTCTCTTCTCCCTATGCGACGTTGAGCAGCTTCATAACGGCTCATTGCATCGATTGCACTTAAAATGAGTAAACCAGAGGCAAATGCATAATTCATGCATATTAAGGCAGAAGCTGGCTCTATGTAAAAACCTCTAACGCGCTGCTCCCATGCAGCACCTAAATCAGAGTTGTCTAAATCTAAATCAGAGAATTGAAGTTTTGGTGCAAAGTACAAGAAGTCGCCAATTCGCATTTCTTTTAACCGCTCACTAATAGAACTAACTTAAGCATTGAATTCTCAACCGATAACCTTGATGTACCGTCCTAGACGGGGACTAAAGCTACCTAACTATTATTAGGCTGAAACTTTCCGTATAACACCCCAAATTGGCTGGATAGGCAGAATCTTTCTGTATAACAGCCTGCTTTAGTTTATCCCTGCTTCAGCACTGAGTCACTAGCGAACGATTTAATCCAAACGCTTGAGGATTTGAACCGCCGATCGCAGCCTCGTAATTTAAGTTAGAGAGCGATTCCTACTCATTCTGCGAGTTCTCAGAGTTACGGGCATTCTGGCAATCAGCCAGAGTCTTTGTTCTTAGCCAAATATTTACCTTTATGAAGGCATAACAGGCTGAGCGATCGCTTTTGGGAATGATGATTGGAATTGCTGAAGGTCAACGCAGCCAATCCATCATGCCTGAGAGAAGCCACTTATGAGTACAGCCATTCGTTCACCGTTTCGCATCTGCCTTTTCTTCATCGTTGGATTGCTCATTACACTCAATCTCACGCCCGTTTTTGCCGCTGCCACACCGCCCAAAGTGAACTGGACAGCGGGGCCAAAAGCCGTCTCTTTGGGTGACAATCTGGCTCAATTAAAGGTACCCAAAGGCTATCTCTTTGCGAATGCTGACGATACTCGTAAATTGATGACCTATCTGGGAAACCCCACCTCCAATGACGATATTGGGATGGTGGTACCGAATGACAATCAGCAAGATTGGCTGGTAGTCTTTAGCTACAACCCGATCGGCTATGTCAAAGATGATGACTCGCAGTCGATCGACAAAGATGCCATTCTGCAAAGCATTAAAAACGGCACCGAAGAAGACAACAAAAAGCGACAAGCGCAGGGCGGAGCACCCATCCTCATTACGGGTTGGCAAGAACCGCCCCACTACGACCCAGCCTCTCACGATCTGGTATGGTCGATCGCCGCTACCGAAGATGGTAAGCCTCTGATCAACTACAACACGCGCAAACTGGGCCGGAATGGTGTGACAGCGATTAACCTCGTCACATCTCCTGCCAACTTACCCAAAATCAAACCAGAGCTAAACGTCTTAATTGCCAACTACGCCTACATTCCCGGTAAGCAATATAGCGATTTCGTCTCTGGGCAAGACAAAGTGGCTGAAATTGGTCTGACCGCGCTCATTGCAGGGGGAGCCGGAGCCGCTGCGGCCAAAACGGGGCTACTTGCTAAACTGCTGCTGATTTTAGGCGTGGTAGCGAAAAAACTTTGGTTTCTTATTATTCTGGCTTTAGCGGGACTTAAGCAGTTGTTTGGCGGCAAGAAAACCCAGCCATCGTCCGACACAGCAACCAAAGCATCGGTTGAAGATCAGTCAGCCGATAAAGCTGGCGATTGAACGATCGCGCATGGTTGCCAAAACTCAATAATCTGTTCGATGGAAGTTCGAGCCTATTCATCATGAGTTTACCTGTGCAGAACTTGCGGCTCGTAGAGTTAAGTTGGTGTGCATGAGCGTGGTTAGGCACCGAGACCAGACGATGAAAGCGGACAGACGTCCATCGCTTGAATTAAGCCATGCTCAACGGTGAAACGGTGGCCGACGTGCTCATCGGCAAGCACAGTTCCGGTTAGATCGCGCACGACCTGATGCACCTCGACCAAAACCTGCCCTACATCCTCCGGGTGAAAGGCAATCGGCTCAACGTGTGGATTGATCTCGCTCCACTGCTCTGTCCAGTAAGCACGAACTTCTTCAGGCCCACGAACAAAACCACCTTTAAAGGCTCTCGGCCAAGCCACATCGGGAGTCATGAGTGCGAGGGCGGCATCAATATTACGCGCGTTGAAGGCCGCATACGCTGCACGTAGCAGCTCGATTTTTGGTGCAGGTTGATCCGACATAAGCGATAGGTGAAAGAGATGAGCTGGAGCCTAACTAAAGAGATGAGCTGAAACTTTCTGTATAACACCCGCTTTGGATTCAGTAGGCAAACCTTTATGTATAACGATCCGCTAGAAATGTGAAGCAATTGTTGCGAAGTGTAACAAAGAGGTGAGAACGGTTTTTGTGAGGGTTTGTTCCTCTCGGACGGCTCTTGAAAATTCGATCGTATGCTTGCAGCGAGGAACATGCCGATTGGCTGAAACGCCTGTTTTGATGCGTCTGTGCCGATTTTGCGATCGCGCACTCGGTGGCGAATTATGCAAAAAATGGCATTCTTGTCCACCATTCAATACAACTTTATACGTGGACTCAATTCATAACCTATTGTTATCAAACGATACAGAATGTTTGAAGCTTAGCTTATTGCTGGTACTCCAATAGCTGATACTATGAGAGCAATCTGAAGGAATTGGGTGAGCAACTCGTTCATTGCACCCAACCTCCCAGATTGCAAAGATTGGGACACCAACGAATTCTCCATTAGCAGAAGGTGGTTGCTGACTTTCGGATGCGCTCAGGTGAAAGCTTGGCTTGCTTCCGACGATTGCGATCGGGAAATTTTGTAGAGTTATACAGGAAGGGAGATTTATGTCTTACGCGCAAACAAGAACCCAGGCGAAGTCTGGGTACGAGGCTGGTGTTAAGGAGTACAAATTAACGTACTACACGCCGGACTACACTCCAAAAGACACCGACCTTTTGGCCGCCTTTCGTGTGACCCCACAGCCAGGCGTTCCGTTTGAAGAAGCAGGTGCTGCGGTTGCCGCCGAATCTTCTACAGGTACCTGGACGACTGTTTGGACTGACCTTTTAACCGACCTCGATCGCTACAAAGGTCGCTGCTATGACATCGAACCCGTTCCCGGTGAAGACAACCAGTTCATTGCATACATTGCCTATCCTTTGGACTTGTTTGAGGAAGGGTCTGTCACCAACGTCTTTACCTCGATCGTGGGTAACGTGTTTGGCTTCAAAGCTCTGAAAGCGCTGCGTTTAGAAGATTTGCGGATTCCCGTTGCGTATCTAAAGACCTTCCAAGGGCCTCCTCATGGTATTCAGGTTGAGCGCGACAAAATCAACAAGTATGGTCGTCCGTTGCTCGGTTGCACCATTAAGCCCAAGCTCGGTTTGTCTGCAAAGAATTACGGTCGTGCCGTGTATGAGTGTCTGCGCGGTGGTTTGGACTTCACCAAAGATGATGAAAACATCAACTCGGCACCCTTTCAGCGCTGGCGCGATCGCTTCTCCTTCGTGGCTGAAGCTATCTACAAAGCTCAGGCTGAAACGGGCGAAATCAAGGGTCACTACCTGAACGTTACAGCTCCTACCTGCGAAGAAATGCTGAAGCGGGCTGAGTACGCGAAAGAACTCGAAATGCCCATCATCATGCATGACTACCTGACCGCAGGTTTCACTGCTAACACTACACTGGCCCACTGGTGCCGTGATAACGGTGTCTTGCTCCACATTCACCGAGCCATGCACGCGGTCATCGATCGCCAGAAGAACCACGGGATTCACTTCCGCGTGTTGGCGAAAGCACTCCGCATGTCCGGTGGTGACCACATCCACACAGGTACCGTTGTGGGTAAACTCGAAGGCGACAAAGCCATCACCCTTGGTTTCATCGACCTACTGCGCGAAAACTACATCGAGAAAGATCGCTCTCGCGGGATCTACTTCACTCAGGACTGGGCTTCCATGCCCGGAGTCATGGCTGTAGCCTCCGGTGGTATCCACGTATGGCACATGCCTGCGCTTGTGGAAATCTTCGGCGATGACTCCGTGCTGCAATTTGGTGGTGGCACCCTGGGTCATCCCTGGGGTAACGCTCCGGGTGCAACCGCTAACCGCGTTGCGCTAGAAGCTTGCGTTCAGGCTCGTAACGAAGGTCGCGACTTGATGCGTGAAGGTGGCGACATCATCCGTGCTGCTTGCAAGTGGTCGCCTGAACTGGCAGTTGCTTGCGAACTGTGGAAAGAGATCAAGTTTGAGTTTGACGCAATGGATACCATTTAATCGTCACGGATGGAGGATGAAGGACCAATGACGCTTTGCTCGTCTGACTCCATCCTTCATCCTTCCCAACTCATCTTGTTCGCTATGGATCTAAAGCAAATTGCCAAAGATACGGCCAAGACGCTGGTGAGCTACTTGACGTATCAGTCTGTGCGAACGGTGATTGCTCAACTCAGTGAAACGGACCCGCCCCAAGCGTTCTGGTTGCAAAGCTTTTCATCACGAGAAAAGATTCAGGATGGTGAAGCCTATCTAAAGGCTCTCTTTCAAGAGCGCCAAGATCTGGCCTTTCGCATTCTGACCGTTAGAGAGCATCTAGCAGAAGAGATTGCTGATGTATTGCCTGAAATGCTTCGCACAAGCATACAGCAGGCCAATATGGATCAGCGTCGGCGACAGTTGGAGCGGATGACGCAGTTGGATCTCTCTGTTCCTAGCGTCAATCCAGAGCAAGAGCCAAATTCTGAAGAAATCGGATGAATCTGGTTAACCGCTAGTTGTGAATTTTTCCACACGAATGGTTAACACCTGAACAACTCGCTACTATTACCCAATCGAGAAATCTATGAGAACCTTACCGTTTGAGCGTCGTTATGAGACGTTTTCCTATCTGCCCTTGATGGACAACAACCAGATCTCTCGCCAGATTCAGTACACGCTGGATCAGGGATTCTTCCCTGGCGTTGAGTTTACCAATGACCCCAGCGCTGAAGCTCATTACTGGACGTTGTGGAAGTTGCCTATGTTTGGCGCACGCTCTCCTCAAGAAGTGCTGAATGAAGTGCAGCAGTGCAAGTCTGAGTACCCCAACAGCTACATTCGTGTGGTGGCGTTTGACAACATCAAGCAGTGCCAGGTGATGAGCTTTATCGTTCAGAAGCCACGCCATTAATGGGTGATGGTTCACTAATGTGATGGGAAGCGGGGTAGGGTAGGCAATGCCTGCTTTATCCCACTTTTTATATGATGACCGATCGCGATATCCGTTTCTGCTTTCTCGGTGAGTCGTTTGTCAATGGCACAGGCGATCGCACCCATCTGGGTTGGACGGGTAGACTGTGCCAAACCCTGTCTCAACGGGGCGATCGCGTGACCTACTACAACCTGGGAATTCGGCGCGAAACCAGCACTGAGCTTCTAGGACGCTGGCAGCAAGAGTGTGATCGCCGCCTGCCTCCAAGCTGTCATCATCGCGTTGTTTTTTGCTTTGGAGCGAATGACACGACATTGAACGATGGCGGCATGCGTGTGGAGCTGGCGCAATCGCTGGCAAATGCTCGACAGATTTTGAGTGTGGCTCAGCAGACCTATCCAGTTCTAATGATGGGCCCAGCGCCGATCGCTGATGATGACGCGCAAAACGCCAGAATTCACGAGTTATCAGGCCACTTTGCCCAACTCTGTGAAACGCTTAAGATTCCATATTTAGACATCTTTACGCCTCTAAGCCGATCAGCTACCTGGATGCAAGAAGCAAAGGCAGGCGATGGTGCTCACCCAGATGCAGGAGGCTACACCGAACTCGCTCATATCGTTCAAGCGTGGCCTGCCTGGAACGCCTTCATCTGTTTCTAACTCCCTCACTCCTGACTCCTGACTCCTCACCCCTCTCTCTCCGCCAACAAAGACCTATGAGCTACTACGTTTCGCCTCGCTTTCTCGACAAACTTTCGGTTCACATTACCAAAAACTTTCTGGATATTCCCAGCGTTAAAGTGCCGCTAATTTTAGGCATTCACGGGCGTAAGGGCGAAGGCAAATCTTTTCAGTGCGAACTCGCGTTTGAGCGCATGGGTGTCAATGTAGTTTACATGTCTGCTGGGGAACTCGAAAGCCCAGATGCAGGCGATCCCGGACGATTGGTGCGCTTGCGCTACCGCGAGGCAGCCGAACTGGTGAAGGTGCGCGGCAAAATGGCGGTGTTGATGATTAATGACATTGACGCAGGTGCTGGACGGGTCGATCAATACACGCAATACACCGTAAACACTCAAAACGTGAACGGGACGTTGATGAATATTGCCGACAATCCCACAAACGTCCAGCTTCCCGGTAGCTACGAACTGGAACCCAATCGACGTGTGCCGATTATTGTGACGGGGAATGACTTTTCCACACTGTATGCACCGTTAATCCGCGATGGGCGGATGGAGAAGTTTTTCTGGGAACCCGATCGCACCGATCGCGTTGGCGTTGTGAGCGGCATTTTCGAGGCCGATGGGGTGCAGCGTGGAGCCGTCGAAACTCTGGTAGACACCTTTCTCGATCAGTCGATCGACTTTTACGGAGCCATCCGATCGCGTCTCTATGACGAACAGGTCAAAGCCTTAATTGACGAAGTAGGAATCGATCGCATCTCGCAGCGGGTGGTCAACAGCGAACAGTCCGCACCCATCTTTCGCAAACCGAACTTCAACCTGCCGCATTTGCTTGAAGTGGGTCATCAACTCGTCGCCGAACAGCGCCGCATTCAAGAGATGGGGCTGGCAGAGCAATACAACAAAGCGCTGTACTTTAACCGGAAGCTGGGCGATGTCGATCGGGACGCTCTCAAACAACCCGCACCTGCCAACACGTCCTCGTACTACCACAAGTATGAAGATAGTCATACTGCTGGCAGTGGCAATGGCAAGAGCGAGTATCCGTCATCACCTGCGAGCTATGCGGGACAGCCCTCCAGCACCAAGCTCACTCCAGATGTGGTAACCCAGGTCAACCAGATTTTGAAGCAAGGGCTGCGGCTGGGCATTGAAACCGTGGACGAGCGACGCTTCCGCGCCAACTCCTGGAATTCCTATGGTGCTTTTCAGGGACAGGCATCAGAGGCGATCGCGGCTCTAGAGTCCTGCCTTGCTGAAAATGCCAAAAGCTACGTCCGGCTTGTAGGCATCGATCCTGAGAATCGACGCAGAGTAACAGAGACAATCATTCAACGACCCAACGGCAAAGTCGCCTCAGCCTAGAAACCCTTTTGTAGGAACGTTACATGTAACGTCCCTACAAGACAGAACTAAAGCTTGACCTGCGATCGACGTTGCCGCAACCGAGCTAACCCTAAACCACCCAAACCAAGCAGTAGGCCTGCAACCGTTGACGGTTCTGGTACAGCAGCCGTCGTCGCCACAACGCCGATCGGACGAATCAAACCACCGCTTGTAAACAGATCGCCTGAGAAGGTATCAGCGCTACCCTGTGCACCAGCATAGGCCAGCACAGAACCGAGGTTCGCGTTTGTATAGTCAAACCCAATCACGTAAAGATCATCACTGTTGGCACCCGACCCAAAGGTAAGGCTACCAATAAAGTTACTGCTGGGTATAGTACCTGTGTAATTAGTAGACAAAACACTGAGCAGATTGCCCTCCAGGTCATACTGCCGTACACCCGCCGCAAAGTCACTGACGTAAAGACTATCTTCTGTAGGCGATAGCGCCAGCCCCAATAAACTAATAAACCCAGGCGTTTCTGACAACAGTGCTGGTTGATCAGCAAAAACGCTGGGCGTCGTCGTTGGTGCTAAACCTGACACCTGCTCTGGGCTATAGCGCAACACCTGACTAGCATACGCAAAGGCTAAATCGCCCTTGGCATCATTGGCAGTGCCCTCAGTCGTGACGTAGAGGCTGCCATCAGGACCAAACAGCAATCCGTTAGGCCCGTTTAAGCCATTCAGCGAACCCAAGCCACCATTGTTGTCGGAAGCAAAAACACCTAGGAATGCTCCGGAGATTGAGTCATACCGCAGAATTTCGTTCGTCCGAAAACTACTGACATAAAGGCTACCATCTGGCCCAAACGCATTACCGTAAGGTCGCGTTAACCCACCACCAGAAGCGGCGACACCCAGAAACTCTCCTGTCAGGCTATAGCGAAGCACAGCGGAGTCTTGAGGGTAGGCAGCGTTGAAGAGATTCAAACCGCTATCGCCGCCACTGCTGACGTAGACGTTACCATCAGGCCCGATCGTGAGGTCATCGGGTGCTCGTAGCCCGCCTAAACCGGGTGTCACAAAGTTACCCTGAAAGATGCCAGTGCTTTCATCAAAAACGATGATATTGTTGCTGTCGCTGTTGCCAATCAGTAAAGCTGCTTCTGCCTTGGATGCAGCCAGGCCGAGCAGCGTGAAAAGACCGAGAAGAACAGGAATAGGCAGGCGAATCTTCATGAAGCTTGCGTGTTAGTACGAACGGCTACACCATCTTCTGGAGGCACTCATATCAGCACAGTGTTAATGGTTACAAATCGATCGTATGTTTACGTAAAACCGCCTTTGGTAAAGTTCCTATAAAGAAAATGGCCTACACGTTGCTTAATCACGCCTACTACCAGGTGACCCGCTTCAGAAATCTTCCCATATTTCCTCTAGTGATTTTTCAACGCCTTATAGACGAGGGCCGCGACCTCTGCTCTGGCTGTTGCTTGACCAGGAGCCAGTACGTTAGGACTTGTATCGTTTAACACCAGCCCTGTCTCTGTTGCCGCAGCAATTTTGTCCAGCGCATATTTAGGAATCTGCTCCGCATCCTGATAACGGCTTAGCACTTGGCTCGGTGGTGCTTTCGCTTGCAGGTTCAACCCAGTTGCAAGTGCTAGTAGCACCTGTAAGCGAGGAATTGGAAGATTCGGCTGAAAGCTGCCATCTGGAAAGCCGCTCATAAAACGAGTTTGTGTGGCCTCATTGATGGCGGCGATCGCGGGGGAATCAGCCTTTACGTCCTTAAATGTGAGCGCTGCACGGCTTGCGGGTTGGTTGAAGGCTCGCCGCACGATCGCCGCAAACTCGACGCGTGTAATGGGCTTGTTTGGCTGAAAGCTGCCATCCGGAAAGCCATCCAGAATGCCTTGCGCGCTCAAAGCCGCGATCGGGGCACTTGCCCAGTAAGCGGCTGGCACATCGGTAAACTGCTTTGGTGTAGCAGTGGGCGCTTGAGCAGGGGCTGGGGATGCCGTAGCTGTAGCTAGTGGTGCTGCTGCAACGAAGGGGGCTGCTTGCAATGCAGGTGAAACGGGTGCTGGGCTTGCAGGCGTTATGCTTGGCGAAGGAGTCCCAGCACTCGGCTGGTTTGCGAGCGCCCCAGTGGATGGTGCCACCGATACATTTGGCTGGACAGAAGGTAAAGGGGGAGGTGATGGCGATGCCGCCGTTGGGGTGCTTAAGACCAGCGGCGACTGAAGGAAAGGTGCTTCTAACCCCTGCTTCTGACTGATTGACCAGAAAAAGATGGCTCCAATGCTGGTGAGTGCCACAAACACCGCAATAAGTTCATCGGCACTGAGCCGTCTACGATTTGACTGAGGATCAGGAGAAGGTGTCATCTCAGGTGATTACCGAGTGATAGATACACAGCTAATCCTAAAGCAGACTGATGCATGTTGCACAACCACAACGGCTTAAACGTCTATAGCAGTCTTAAATCACTTGTGAAAAGTATGCTGTGTTTGAACCAAGCAAGCAGTCAGTGGTCAGTCGTTCTAGCGCGTTTACTGGTAGCATCGCTCCATTGGCTTAGTGAGCATTCACTTCCATCGCCGATCGCACGGCTTCATTACGATCGGTTGCCCCTAACAGAGAACTGACAGGTTGCACATTGCTGGGCGATAGCGGCAGCGGTCGGGTGGAGACGGCTCCCCACTGTTTGACAATCGCCTGTAAGAGTTGATCCTGGCGATCGCGCAAGTCGTCTAAATCCGTGCCTCGGTTAAGCATCGCAAACCACACAAACCCACGATCGCGCGTCGGCACAACCCCTGCCAGGGCGCTAACATCGTTGAGCGTGCCTGTTTTCACCACAGCAGCTTGAGGAATTTTGCGATAGTCGATCGTGCCACCATCCATCCCTGAAATGGGAAACAGGTCTGCGATCGTCAGATTGCGAAATTGCAGATAGCGCTGAATGGTGGTGAACATCGCACAAATGGCTCTAGGCGAAATTTGGTTTTCTGTTCCCAACCCAGAGCCATTTCTGAGCCGAACTTCGTCTTGAGGCACGCCTGCCGCGATCGCGGCTTGCTGGGCTACCACTGTCCCACCGCCCAGCGAATTCGCCAACGATTCGGCGATCACATTGTTGCTGTAGATATTCATCAGCTTGAGAATGTGCGACAGCGGTAGAGAGTGGTGCCGCAGCAGTAAAATCTGCTTGGGCAGTAGGCCAACCCCGTAGTTCACCACCTGCACGCTACCCGCGATCGCCACATGGGGTCGAGGCGTACCAGTAGGCATTTTTTGATACTGGTAGGCAGCTTCGTTAGACCAACTGTTGGCATCGATCGCTTGTTTGAGTAACGCGCCTGCCTTGTCTGGTTTCGTCTCAAAGTTCATTAAGAAATCGCCTGTAATCACCAGATTTCCAGTGACTTTGGCAATACCAAGACGGTTGAGAGCGTTACCCAGCGCGATCGCTTCTTCCCACACAATGAGCGGATCGCCGCCGCCCTGAATCACCAAATCGCCTTGCAGTGCGCCATCCTGAATCGGCCCCGTTGCGCTAATGAGCGTCTCAAACTGATGGTCAGGCCCCCACGTTTCTAACGCAGCCAGCGATGTCGCCACCTTCGTCAACGAAGCCGCGGGAAGTGGGGTCGTCCCCTGATTGCTGGCAAGAAAATGAGAGCCTGTTTGGAGCCAAACCCCCTGCGAGGACTCAGCCAATCCCTGGCGATCGAGGTCTCCCAGGTACTGCTGTAATGTGGCCTGTGTAGCAGCGTCAGGCTCACCAGGCATTACAGCCCAGGGGACCTCGTTCCCAGTGATCGCGTTGACAACGTTGAGGCTACTAGCGTTGACACGTGACAGCCCAGCCATGTTCAGCCACAGCGATATGAGTCCAGAGCTAAATAATTCCAGCAATCCTGCCTCCAGCCATATCCAATAACGTGTTGTAGAACGTCTTACCTGAAAAGCCCTGCCTTGGTTGGACAAAACACGGACGGCTTTTGAGTTTCGTTCCAAATAGAATGAATATAAAGGCTTTTAGCGTAACAGGATGACAAAATCCGATCAAAATCAGGGCTTACGCTTGTTACCGATCGTGGTGGGTGGGTTAGGTGGCGGCCTCCTGCTGATCAACCGTTTACTCACCCCCGACCTGACGAGTGCGCAATCCCGCTCAGATGCGTTGGGCGTGATTGTCAGTGCCGTTTTGATTCTAACGGGTTTGCTCTGGCAACAGGTGCAGCCTCGCACACCAGAACGGGTAGATCTGATCGGCGAAGAAGGCTTTGAGCTTGACCCCAATCTATCAGAGGCGCTCAAAACTGAGCTTGCCTGGGCATCCCATCTGCTGTTGACCAATACCGTCACGCGATCGCTCATTGTCTGGTATGACGACAAAATCCTGCTACGACGCGGCATTTTGCCCACCAAACGCGATGTCACTCCCGGCCCCATCTTGCAGCGCGTTCTGGATAAACAAGCGCCCGTGTATCTCGTCGCGCTGAAGGTCTATCCTGGTCGCATCGAATTTGACTACCTGCCCGAAAATACCCAGGGGGTAATCTGCCAACCACTTGGGAAACGCGGTGCCATGATCCTGGGTGCCAACGCTCCTCGCAGCTACACCCGTCAGGACGAGACCTGGATCAGCGCGATCGCTGCCAAGTTGGAGCATACGTTGGCGGGAAGTCAGGAGCCAGAAGTCAGGAGCCAGGAGTCGGGAGGTGAGACGGTCAGGAGTCATTAGCTCAGGAATGTTTCTTGCTTCCCTATCCCCTATACCCCACCCCCTACTTCCTACTCCCATGCTCACTCTCTACTGGCTACTCGTCGCTGTAATGGTTATTGGCATTATTGGTGCGGTCGTGCCGATGATTCCAGGGATGAGCCTGATTGCGATCGCCATCTTCATCTGGGGAGCGGTCAAAGGCTTTAGTAGCGTGACTATTGTGCTGCCACTGGCGATCGTGCTACTGGTCGTGAGCCTGGGGATCGATTTTCTGGCAACCTATTACGGTGCAAAGCAAGCAGGAGTCAGCAAATGGGGACAGTTGGGAGCCGTTCTAGGGCTGGTGATTGGCATTCTAGGCTTGCTACCAGCGTTACCTGTAGGTGGCCCGATTTTAGGCATTCTGATTGGCCCCATGCTAGGCGCGATCGTGGGCGAATTTCTTTACCGACGCGATCTCAAGGTGGCAGCGAAAGCCGCGCTAGGGATTGTTGTGGGTTCAGTGGTGGGGAATTTGATCCAGGGGTTACTGGCGATCGTAACCGTTGCCGTTTTCTTGTGGACAACGTTGCCGTCTGTTGGCTGAGGCAATGAGATGAAAAGCAGTCAGCTTTCAGCGGTCAGCTTCAGACGTTACCCTTCTGCCTCCTGCCTTCTGCCTTCCCTATTTCCCAAAAATCAAAATATGCTGCTGGGGCAAGGTTTCCTTCGTTTCTAGCCAGGTTAACCCGACGGTTGCCATTTCCTTCTGCACCTGTCGCTGCGTCATTTTGTGCAGCGCTTTAATGGGAATGAGGGGATTCTCGCCGCGATACTCGACCAGTACAACGCGACCATTCGGCTTGAGGGCCTGCACGATCGCCGTCATCATTTCTCTTGGGTGGTCAAATTCGTGATACGCATCGACCATCAGCGCCAGGTCGATCGACCCATCTTTCAAGTTGGGATTCGTGATGCTGCCTAACACCGTCTCAACATTCGTGACCTTTTTTTCTTGCTTGATGGCGTTCACAATCTCTAACATTTCTGGCTGAATATCTACAGCTAACACCTTACCCTGCGGCACTAGTGGACTCAGGCGAAAGCTAAAGTAGCCTGTTCCCGCACCAATGTCAGCCACTACGTCGATTGGCTTCAGGTTCAGGGCCGCAATCAGTTTTTGTGGCTGCTCCTCTCGCTCTCGGCTGGGGCGCTCTAACCAGCCTGCACCGAGATGCCCCATGACCTGAGCAATCTCTCTGCCTTCGTAGACCTTACCGATCCCATCGCGGCTTGGCGTCTTTTGCTGATAGACGGGATTGCCCGTTGTGGTCGGAGCTATGGCGATCGACGTTGGGGCAGCCAGCATCTGGCAACCTGACAACAGCACCGCAAAGCAGACCATTGTGATTAGAACAACGGTGGTCAAAGCAAGACGCAACCTGCACCATTGCCAGGTAATTATCATCATCGGCAGAGCCTAAATCAGCCTGTATTCCGCATGCCAGCCGCGATGCCATTAATGGTAAGCAGGGCACCCCGCAGCAGTTCGCCTTTGCTGTAGCGCGATCGCACTACACCTGTGACGGCTTCGGTATTGTGCTGCCGCAACCGCTTGAGCAGCGACACTTGCAGGAAGCCGAGGGGCACGATCGTGCCGTTGCGTAACTGCACCGATCGTTGTAGGTCAGGATCACCGTCTAGCAAGCGCTTGTGCCCTGTAATGGCAAGCACCATGTCGCGGGTCAGGTAGTATTCGTTGGCAATTTGGTCGTAAACAGGCTCCAGCCGCGCTTTATCTTCTGGTTTAGCCAGTTCACGTACATAGTGTCCGGCAATTTGTAAATCGACTTTCGAGAGCGTCATTTCGACCTTAGAAATCGCCATTTTAAAGAACGGCCACTTGAAGTAGAAGTAGCGCAGCAGCTTCAGATGCTCTTCGGGATGTTCGGTCAGGAAGTCGCGCAGAGCGGTGCCCATGCCATACCAGGCAGGCAGCAGAAAGCGACTTTGCGTCCAGCTAAAGACCCAGGGAATCGCCCGCAACCCGCTAAGATCTTTCTTGCCGCCACCACGCCGAGCGGGACGGGAGCTAATTTGCAATTGGCTGATTTCTTCGATCGGCGTGACCTGCAAGAAAAAGTCCAGAAAGTCTGCTTGCTCGTAGATTAAGGCGCGGTAATGGATGCGCGATCGGGCCGCCAGCTCTTCCATAATCTCGTGCCAAGGCTGGATGTCATCAAAGCCCGTGCGGAGCAAGCTGCCCTGAATCACCGCTGTAGTCACCGTTTCCAGGTTATACAGCGCCAATTCAGGGAGAGAATATTTGGACGCGAGCACTTCACCCTGCTCAGTAATCTTGATGCGACCATTCACGCTGCGACCGGGTTGCGCCAGGATCGCTTCATAGGCAGGCCCACCCCCACGACCCACTGACCCTCCGCGACCGTGGAAGATGCGCAGCGCCACATCAAAACCTTCTGCAACGGTCTGCAACGCCTGTTGCGCTTTGTGAATCTCCCAACTGCTGCTCAGAAAACCAGAATCTTTGTTGCTATCCGAGTAGCCCAGCATGACCTCTTGTAATGAGGGGGCTTGTGCCTCTAGTTGAGCATAGCCGCCAGCCAGCACGGCCCGATAGAGCGGCAACTCAAACAAGAGCTTGAGGACAGACGGTGCTTTTTGCAAATCCTCAACCGTCTCAAAAAGGGGAACAACATGGAGGGAACTGATGCCCGTCGCTGGATCGTATAGCCCTGCTTCCTTCGCCAGCAGCAAGACCTCCAGGAGATCACTCACCTCGTGGCTCATACTGATGACGTAGGTGTTGCAAGCCTCCGTCCCAAACTCGTGCTGGAGCCGACGCACCATGCGAAAGGTTTCGACGGTTTCTCGTGCTTTGTCTGAAAAATGCAGCTCAGACGGGATCAACGGTCGGCGGGTTTGCAACTCGGTCGCAAGCCACAGCGTTCGCTCCGGCTCGGTTAGCTCATTGTAGGGTTTTGACAGAATTTGCAGGTAGTCAACGATTTCACTGAGGGTGTCAGAGTGGCGGGTGCTTTCCTGCCGAATGTCGAGATGCGCCAGATTGAAGCCGTAGATCTCGACCTGACAAATCAGGGTGTCCAAATCCCGGCAGCTCAAACCTGTTTCAGTCAGGCTACGTTCAATGAGCCTGAGTTCTGACAGAAACGCATCGCCAGAACTATAAATAGTGTTGGGGTTGCAGTCGGGTTCATCCCCGCGTAGGCAATCGCTGTTGTTGATGATGGCGTTGCGATCGCGCGTATTTTCCAGTCGCTTTTGGATGTACGCCAGCTTCAACCGATAGGGTTCCTGCCGATAGCGAATGGCAAGTTGGTCGTAAATGACTGGCATTTGAAGCTGGTCTTGCTCCAGCGATTCCAGCAGTTCGGGCAAGACATCGCTCCAATGCAACGAGAGGCTCAGCAGATCCTTCAGCCGATGAACGGAGTGAATATATTTCTCTAACACCAGACTGCGCTGGTAGCAGGCGGTTTGCCAGGTAATTTGGGGTGTGACGGAGGGGTTACCATCGCGATCGGAGCCGACCCACGAGCCAAACTTACAGAAGTTATTGCTAGGCGGCTTCATAGCTGGAAACGAAGCGTGAAGCGCTTGTTTGAAGCGTTGATAGAGTTGCGGAATCGCATCAAACAGCACCTCTTGAAAGTAGTGGAGCGTATAGTCCACTTCATCAAGGACGGTGGGCTTAAACTGATGCAGTTCGTCTGTTCGCCACCACAGGCGAATTTCTTCCGTCAGTTGTTCGCGTAACACCTCAGCTTCCCACGATGCCGCCGGAAGCCCTTGCGAGTTGAGTCGGTCTTCTACCTGATCAAGCTGGCGCAGAATCCGGGCAATGCGGCGCTGCTTATCCCGAATGGTGTGGCGCACGATTTCGGTCGGATGGGCGGTGAAGACCAGTCGAATATCCAACTGGTTGATCAAATTTTGGACGTGCTGCGGTGGTACGTTGAGGCTGCGAAGCTTGGGAAAGAGCCAGTGGAACGTACCCATTTCTTTGCGGGCTTCTGGATCTTGCAGGCTTTTTTCGAGCAGGTCAGCTTCAAGTCTGCCCATTGGCGTGGATGACTCACCGTTGGAGCCAGGATAGCCCGCGATCGTGACACTCTGCTCGACCCCTACTGACGAAGCCGTATCACGAGAGGCCCGGTACTGTTGCTGCTGATCCCGCTGCTCGTAGTGCTGCTCAACGATATTGATTAACTGAAAGTAAAGCGCAAACGCACGCGCCGCCCGGATCGCTTCGTTGAGATCTAGTCGTTCGACGACCTTGAGCACTTCTGACTCTAAAAAGCTGGGGGCTTGCCCTTCAGGGGAGCAAAGGTCGCGCAATTGGTTGAGCAGATCGACCAGCTCTTGACCGCATTCCTGTTGCAGCACAAACGCCCACAAGTCCTCAATGATCTTGAGCCGATGCCGCAGAAATAGATCAGATGTGGATGTCACGGGCATTGCCTCGGATACTCTGGACTCGGTTACCGTGCTGAGGCCCGATCCATCATCTGACGAAGGTCTTGTCGAACTCATGGGGCTGCTCTTGTCAAAGATCTTTCAATAATTCTATGGGGTAATCCTCAGTTTTGCGGTTTCAGGAGAACCAAATTGTTACTTATGAGCTAAATATGGCTAAGAAGCGGCGCGATCGTCCGGATTCATCTGGTTCTCGTTGGGGAAATTAAGCACAGGGAGACGATCGCCGCGAAAGATTTCTTCACTGAATAGTCCCAACTCTTGCACGGCTTTGGCTACAACATGACTACCCACAAGCGCAACAAGCACCGGAGCCGTTGCTAGACTTAGCAAGATCTCTGGGGAAACCAAAGACGTTGCGTTGGACTCAATCGTAGAGGCTGGTTGTTCAGAAGATGGCATAATCAAAAGCTCGTGAAGGTAAAAAACATGAACTGAATAGTCCGCGCAATCGTCTACTGCCATCTGCCCTGGCGGGGACTCCTGACTCGACCACCCCCAAGCGAATCATCGGAAGGCAATCTCGCTAAGATTGTGGTGCGGTCTCGCACGATAGGATCGCTTTGAAATCGGTAAGGTTAAAAGCGATCGTCGGACAAAGCTTCTATGTAGCAGCATCTCACGCAACTTGAAACCAGAGTTGCAGAGAAACTGCGCCAAAGCTCTGAGTATATGTTATCTCTATGAGGCAAATGACGGTGAGGCAAATGACGGTACCTCACGTTCCTTCTGAATCACGTCGCAATTGTTAAGGCGCTCATGCTGGATGTACACGGCTACAATGCTTCCTCTGCTCATGCAAAACGCTCCCCAACGGGGAACGGCACGGCGTTACTCCGTTGGCTCCAGCAGCAGTTGGATGTGTCACACCTGCAAGTAAAAAGTAAAGTGCGGGGCAATAACCTCTACCTGTTATTTGAGGGGCAACCATGCCCGGAGGCAGCTGCCATCGTGCCTCCGTTGACCACCGCACTCTCAGCAGCCACGATCGCTCCGTTGCTTCCGCCCCAGTCGCCACCCATCTACCGGGTAGTTGTTTATGGGCGGGTGCCACAGCAGCCAAAGCCTGAGTGGGCAGAGTCTTTTATGCTGACCGTCGAGCGGATCTCCTCGACACAGTCTACAGAGCCAGGTAGCCCCCGATCGCTGTCAGAAATTGCGGGGTTTAACGCTCAAGACTGCAATGTCCAGGCATCAGCAGGTCTTTCGATGCTGGATGCAGCGCGTTTGGGGCAGCCAGACGCGATCGCCCACCACCTGAGTGAGACCTTGAGCACGTTGGGAGTCTCTGTTCGCGTCCGTCTCGAAAAGCCTCAAGTCTCTGCCCAGCCAGCCCCCACTCCCCACTCCCCACTCCCCACTCCCCCACTCGCCAAACGCCTCTTCGTTGCCTGCGAGTCTGCCTACACTCCTGATCCATTCTTGTTTGCAGAGTTGATCGCGCAGCATCTGCGAGCGCTAGAACTAAAAGGCTTTCAAGATGCCGTTGTCTTTGGTCAGGTGGCGGGTGAAGCAAGTCCTGAGTGGATGCTGCGCGTTGATTTAACCCCACCCGATGAGATGTTGAAGGCATGGGCACGCTGGGGTGACGTACAGGCGATTACCCGCTTGCTCAACCGGGTATTACAGGCTGAAAAAGTGCACACCTCTGCTCTGTTGAAAGAAGCAACGTTGCATTTAACCTGTCACGGCACGCAATCTTCAGCACCCAATAAGTTGACCACCATCGCCACGATCGTGTCTCTGCTTGAATCGCTTTCACCACAGGGTCTTCGTGCGACGATGCTCTATGGCTTTGCCAAGCAAGACAGTAGCGCCGATCTGCTTAGTGACACTACAGCCCCTGCCCCTGCCTGGGTTCATTGGCTTGATCTGTCTGCTGATCCTCAGCCCCAATCGACCCTTGACTTAGCACAGAAAGGAGATTTGGATGCGATCGCCTTCTTGCTGACGCGCATGTTGAATCCTGATCTCGATCGCACTCTGGCAACGGGGGGCATTCGGGTGCAAGTCCGGCAAAAAAGCGACCTGCTACACGTTATGGGCGAAGCGCCAACCTGCCCTGCCCAAAATCAAATGGGTGCAGCGATCGCTCGTTTTTTGAAGCCCTTGCAAATCCCGACCATCACAGGCGTTCGCATTTATGGTCGTCGGTCAGGACAAAAACAACCCCTCTGGAGCTACGGGGTCGATTTTGGTGCCCGCGATCGTCTGGTACCAGAAGCGCCCCCAGAATTTGCGGTGTCTGACGCGTATGTCGGCGATTTGCTCTCGCCGCCCGGTGCCCTTGTGCTGCGGACAGAGACACCATCAGAGGCATCCCAATCCTTCTTCACCACGCTGATTGAGAGCCTCCTTCAGCGGGCGCGGCAACCCCTCGTCTGGTCGCAACTCTTTATTCCGTTAGACGCTACTCAGCGCAGTAGTCCGTTAACGCACGCATTGCATGCGCCTGAGTTAACCGCTCAACGCAGCCTGAAAGTGGCTGCTGTGTGGGGCACGCTTGGCTTACTGCTAGTGATTCAATCCGACTGGTTGCTCAGTCGCTGGATTAAACTAGCCTCGATCGCGTCTAGCCAACCCGCGCCGGCAGTGCTTCCTTCGACGCCGCCCTCAGCCGCTCCCACAGCAGAGGATTCTCCCTTTGCGAGGTTATCTCTTAAGCAGAGTAAAACAGGCGATAAAACGGTTTTTAATGGCTCTAGCTTCACCCAACCTGGTACGTCTACAGAGCCGCCGTTCAACGACTCTGGTCAAGAGCCGTCTAATACTCAAATACCGCTTCCTGCTTCCTCGCCTCGCCCCAAAGCTGCTAGCTTGACCACAGGCATAGAGGCATATCCTACCTTTAATAGTCGTCAGCTGGATGAAAAGCTTGCCCTTTACCAGGGCTACATCCGCGAGTATGGGACTCCTGATGTGCTGATCATCGGCAGTTCACGAGCCTTGCGAGGCGTTGACCCGATCGCGCTCCAAAAAGCGCTGGCTGACCAGGGCTACGTGGGGACAAAAATCTTTAACTTTGGGGTCAATGGTGCCACCGCTCAAGTGGTAGATGCGATCGTGCGGCAACTGCTGCCAGTAGATAAGCTGCCCAAGCTGATTTTGTGGGCGGATGGTGCCCGTGCCTTTAACAGCGGACGGCCAGACATTACCTACAACGGCATGGTGGCTTCTGATGGCTACAGAACGCTTGCGGCAGGCAAACCGCCTATTCCTGGTACGGCTGTGGCGCAGGTGCCAGGTGGGGTTAAGCACGTCGAACCTGCCCCAGAAACCTCTGTCACTGAAGAACCACCCACCTCATTGTCTGGCGGCTATCAGACAGTGAACCAGGAACTGAATCGGCATTTGATGGCTCTGTCAGCGCTTTACTCGCAGCGTGACCAATTTAAAACACGCTTGCGAGATGGTCTGGTAAGCCTGCTTCCCCAAAGCGCATCTAATTTAGTGCTTGGCAGCACGATTGCTTCCAACACGCTTAGCGATGCGACCAGTCCTGGCGCGGCGGCGGCAAATGCTCCCGCTTCAGTACTATCTGACAGTCAGAATGCGATCGACATTGATGGGTTCTTGCCGCTAGCCAACCAATTCAACCCCGCAACCTACTACCAGAAGTACGCCAGAGTCAACGGTGACTATGACTCTGATTACGATTCGTTCGGACTTGAAGGCAACCAGACGCAAGCATTGACTAACCTGGCTCAGTTTAGTCAGGAGCACAAAATTCCACTCATTTTCGTCAACCTACCTCTGACAAGCGACTACCTCGACCCAACCCGAAAGCGGCACGAAGAAGCGTTCCAGCAACAAATGCTCCAACTTTCTACCCAGTTAGGCTTTGTCTATCGCGATCTTGAACAAGCGTTTGTGGCTCGGCCAAACTATTTCTCAGATCCCAGCCACCTAAACCGCTATGGCGCATATGAAGTCTCTCGACGGCTTGCGATGGATGTCATGATTCCCTGGAACCAGGCTCGGCGGTAGTAGAGCGATGCTAGATCGGTTGTAAACGTTCTGGGGTGGTTTATTAGCGGTCAGCAGTCAGCTATCAGCGGTCAGTATGGAAGTTTTGATACCGATTTAAAGAATGACGGCTACAGATCAATCGGTGGGTAGGGGCAAGGCAATGCCTTGCCCCTACAGAATGTGTCGCATTTTCAATTCAAATTGGTATGAGTAGCACTAGCTCTTTGAGAGCTACTTCGTAAGTGCGCCGACAAGCTAGAGAGTTTTGAGTTCATTCTGGCTCCTGGCTCCTGAATTCCCCTTCTGCCCTCTGCTTTTTACCTTTTTACTTCTGCCTTCTGCCTTTTGCTCAAAATTGCCGTATCGGGATCGTAATAACGAATGTCGCTCCTTGACCTGGCTCAGAAAGGCACTGGAGCGTGCCTTTATGTTTTTCAGTCACGATTTGATAGCTGATGGAAAGCCCCATTCCGGTGCCTTTGCCCACTGGCTTAGTGGTAAAGAACGGGTCGAATAGTCGTTGCTGCACGTGAGTGGGAATCCCTGAGCCGTTGTCGGCAATTTGAATCGTGATTTGTTGGGCATTTACGAGAGTCGTTTGAATGGCGATAGTAGGGATGCTGCTTGCTTCAGCATTAAATGACTCTTCTAAGGCATCAATGGCGTTGCTAAGGAGGTTCATAAACACCTGATTCAGTTGTCCGGCATAGCATTCAACTAGCGGTAACTCACTGTAAGCTTTCGTAATTTCAATGCCGGGATGGTCTGATTTGGCTTTCAGTCGATGTTGCAAAATCATCAATGTACTGTCGATGCCATCGTGAATGTTGACTTCTTTCATTTCGGCTTCGTCCATACGCGAGAAGTTTCGCAGGGAGGCCACGATTTTTTGAATGCGATCGGCTCCCACTTTCATGGAGGTGAGTAGTTTGGGCAGATCGTCGATGAGGAACTCCAGGTCGATCGCAGCGACTTCGTGTTGAATCTCAGGATGGGGCGCAGAATAGTGCTGTTGGTAAAGTTGTACAAGCCCTAGCAAGTCTTGAATGTAGGTATCGGCGTGGTTGAGATTACCATAGATGAAGTTGACTGGATTGTTGATTTCATGCGCTACGCCTGCGACCAGTTGCCCCAGCCCAGACATTTTTTCGGATTGCACCATTTGCGATTGAGTGCGCTGAAGTTCTTGCAGGGTTTGCTCTAGCTCGTCTGCCTTTTCCCTCAGTTGGGCTTCCGATCGACGTACCGCCGCTTCTGCGTGATAGCGATCGGTAACGTCGCTGCAAAAGCCAAGCATGGCAAAAATTTTGCCCTCTGTATCGTGTAGTGGATTCTTACGACTGTCGAAAATGTGTAGCGATCCATCCGCAGCCGTAGCCGGGTCGTAAGAATTATGAATGGCTTCACCTGCGAGAGCGAGCCGATCGTCTGTCCGAAAGCCCCGAATCCCTTTAACAGGATTTCCAAACACGAGTTCTTCAGGGAATCCTAGCTCCAGATCATCTTTCCCCAGCATGGCTTCCACCGTTTTGCCTACTCCTTCGGCATAGCTACGGTTAACCAAGACGTAGCGAAATTCCTGGTCTTTGGCAAAAATCCATGCTTGGGTGGAGTTGAGGACGGTTTCTAACAAACGAGACTGGTATTCTCTTTCTTGCAGTGCCTGTTGCAGAGACGCTTCGGCAAGTTTGCGATCGCTGATATCCAGCACGTTTGCCAGAATCACGGCTTGACTATCCAGTACGATTCTAGTCAGCGTAATATCGACATCAAAAACTCTGTCACGCTTTAGCGTGTTGGCTTTCCACTCAAAGTGAACCATTTTGCCAGCGATGGCATCTGACCAGAGGGTGTCAAGCAGGTGAAAGGGATTATCAGGCGTAGAACAATCGTTGATCACAGAGATAGTCTGCACTTGTTCTTGCCGAATGCCGTAGAGTTCCAAGGCACGGTTGTTGGTATCTAGCACCATGCCCTCTAAGTCATGAATAAAGATGGCACTGTTCAAACTGTTGAAGACGGTGCGGAGGTTTTGCTCCGAAATTTTTAGCGTCGCTTCAGCACGTTTGCGATCGTCAATATCAGTGCAGGTGCCAACCCACTCACGAATACTGCCATCGTCTGCCAAAATGGGCACACCTTGAGCAAAAAAGTAGCGATAACTGCCGTCTACTGCTCGAACGCGATACTCGGTCTTGTAGTAGCTTTTTGTGTGAACAGCATGATTCCAAACGTGAAGCGTATGGTCTTGATCGTCTGGATGAATCGGCTCTAGCCATCCAAAATCTCTGACTTCCTCAACACTTTGTCCGGTATACACCCTCCAACTTGGTATGTCCTCAACGCGCCCTTCTGCATCTGTCACCCAAACGATTTGAGCAGTAACAGTTGCTAAAGAGCGGTACCGTTCCTCGCTCAGGCGCATCGCATGTTCGGCTTGCTGACGTGCGGCTTCGGTTTGTTTGCGATCGGTAATGTCGTAGCAGGTACCAATCCATTCACGGATGCTGCCGTCTTCCGCCAAAATGGGTACACCTTGTACATCAAAGAGACGATAGGAGCCATCGGCTGCCCGAATCCGGTACTCGGTTTTGTAAGAGATGAAATTTTCACGGGCATGATTCCAGACTTGCCCGGTACGCTCAAGATCCTCTGGATGCAGCGCTTCTAACCAGCCAAAGTTTTCAAGTTTATCTAGGCTTTGCCCTGTGTAGGCACACCATTGCGGCGAATCGACACTTTGCCCATCTGGAGTTGCAATCCAGACAATTTGAGACATGACGTTGATCAAGTGACGATACCGCTCCTCACTCAAGCGCAAAGCCGTTTCAGCATGCTGACGCTCAGCGTCCATGCGCTTGCGATCGCTAATATCAATGACAACCCCATCCCAAAGTATCGCGCCGTCTGCTTGCCGCTCTGGTCGAGCAATGGATTGCACCCATTTCACGTTTCCAGATGGCGTCACAATGCGAAATTCTTGCTCAAAGGGTGCCAGGGTTGTAGCTGAGCGAACGACTGCCCGTTCAACTGCGGCTTGATCGTCTGGATGATGCAAGGTATCAAGATTCTGCTTTCCTGTCATCACGGCTGCTGGCTCAAGTTCATAGAGGTCATAGCAACCAGAGCTAACGTAGGGCGTGGAGTGAGAGCCATCGGGTTCCAGGCGGAATTGGTAAATCATGCCTGGAACGTTGGCAACCAGGCGTTGAAACCGGGCTTTATGAGTTTGCAAGTCTTCTAACGAGGCTTCTAGCTGCTGGGCGTAAGCCTGCGATCGCTCGTAGAGGCGTGCATTTTCCAGGGAAATGGCTGCCTGAGAACAAAGCAGGTTGAGGAGTTCAACCCGATCGCGCGTGAAAGCTCCCGCAACTAGATTGTTTTCCAGATACAGCACACCCAACAATTTACCCTGGTGTAGGATGGGCGAACACAGCATACTCCGAACTTGGTTCTGCTGAATGTAGGGGTCAGTTAGCCACTGCGGATGCTGAATCGCATCCGTAATCAGGGTTGGTCGAAGGGTGCGCTTAACTCCATACACAAGGCTAACGGGAATGTCCTCGCTAGCGGCTTCTACAGGCGTGCTGAAAAGCTGATTGGGACAAAATTCTGCGTAGCTAATCGCCTTCAGCATTAAGTGCTCATCTTGTAAAAGCATCAAAACCGCTTTCTCAGCACCAGCACTTTCAATCACCACGTCCAGTAAGGCGAACACTAACTGATCAAGCTGAATTTCACTGGAAAGCGTTTGAGAAGCTTTCAGCACGGCTGCTAGATCTAATGTTTCCGCAGTGCTGCTGGATGAGGTTTTACTCGTGTGCGAGGAGACGGCAAGCAGGGTTTCTGTCACGGTGGATGACGGTTGCTGCTGTTGCAAAATTGCCGCTAAAAGCTGTGGATAGTCTTTTTCTAGCGCTATTACTTTAGCTTTTGCGCCCCAGCGAACATAGCTGTAATAGGCTTCGGTCATGTACTCCTGCGCCAACCGCTCTTTACCCCAGCCCAGATAGAATTTTGCGGCCAGTTCGTTGGCGATCGCTTCAATATGGGTAAAGTCACTGTCTTTAGAAGCCGTAATAGCGCGATCGTACAAATCCAGTGCCTCTAGTGCATTGCCAGAAATCCGTGCCATCTCAGCCGAAAGCAGCAGATACATCGGCAGAGCATTCGCTGGACAGGTATCTGCCCACGTTTTGAGGACGTGCTGATGTGTTTCTAAAGCAGACTGATGTGTTGCTAAAACAGTCCAGTCGCGATGCTTGGCTTCGGTTCTCGTCATGCTGTAAAGCGCTGTCAGGCTCAAGGGGTAGTAGAACGAATACTGCATAACGGGAAAAAACCCGGTCATAGCCACCGCCGTCTGCTCAACTTCAACAGCCGCTGCAATGGCTTCTTGATAGCGATCGTGAAGGTAGAGCAACTGAATTTTGAGCAGTCCGTAACAGCAGATGCCGTGCTCAAAGGTTTGTTCTTGCCGCCAAGCTTCAATCAGAGGCGTTGAATCAGGCTGACTGTTCTCAAGCAAATCAGTAGTTTCAGCTAATGCCTGGAGGTTCAACACCCATTGCTGTTGCAACGTGAAGAGATACAGCAAATTCGGCTCCTTAATCCGCTGCATATAGTCGAGATATGTCTGGGTTTCGACATAAATATCTGCCAGAGGAGCACCCTTCATCAACAGCGCCCAAATTAAATAACAAACGACCCAAACGCCATACAGGTTATCGCCTGTCTCATTGCAAATTTGAAAGGATTGTTGATACAGCGGTAGATTCGTTTTTAAGTGCTGAATATAAGGATTAATGGCATGACCAAAGAGATTTCTGATCTTGGCGCTATATTGACTAGTCTTAAAGCATTGATCGAGCTTGAGCGCTAGTTGACCAAACTCAAAAGCGGTTTGATAATCACCCTGGTTAGCTAACGAAACACCATACAAACAGTAGGCATAGGCAGAACTTTCTGTATTGCCATATTGTAATGACAGATTACACATGAGTAAAACGCTCAGGTCGTTAATGGCTGCATTGCTTGCCATATAGGAAAGCTCCCACAAGGCGATTAAAAACCTCATGCTGGACTGGTGTTTTTGATCAGTCATCTCAGGCAGATCAAACAAGGCCATTGGACTGATAGCGTCTAATCTTGATCGAAGTTTCTGACGCTCTGCTTCGGTAAACGATCGCAGTTCTTCAACCGTTTCTGGCAAGGTAATGCCTAGCAAATTCAACCCACTGATCCCAAGCTTAAGGCTGGCTTGAAAGTTTTCGCCACGACTGGCTCGAAGGGCAATGAAAATGGCATATAAGTTGATTTGATCCGCCAACGTTTGAGCTTGACTAAACGCATATTCATAGAGTGCTTCGGCTCGATCAAGATTGCCGACCACATATTGACAATCGATACATTCCTGATACAGATCGATCACCAGCTCATAATGCGCTGTCCAAGCATTTTCTGGTAATAGCTTAATACTGAGTTCAAGATGTTTGACAGCCGTTTGATAGGCTGTAGATAGCTTTGCTTTTTTACCCGCCAGCAGGTTCAACCGAGCCAGTTCCTCTCGTTCTGATGCCTGGGTAATAAGTTCAATGCCTTCATTTAACTGATTCACCAGATCAAAGATGCGGCGATCCAATGCTTCGAGGGGTGTGTTCTGCCAAAGTAGTTGCCCAATTTTGAGATGCGTGCCCTGCTTTTGGTCGTCGGGAATTAGAGAGTAGGCAGCTTGTTGAATGCGATCGTGCAAGAAACGATAGCAACAGTTAACCGCTTGAGGATCTGATACTTGACCACATTCTTCTGAAGGCTGGTAAAACTTGTAAACGTCATTCGTGGGTAGAAGCAACCCTTCTTGCAAAGCTTTCCACAACGCCAGCGCCACTTCAGCCGCTGGTTGCTCAGCCACGATCGCCAGAGTTGCCAAATCAAATTGAGCACCGACGCAGGCAGCAAGTTTCAGGACATGTTGAGTGGCAGCAGGCAATTTTTGCAGTTGCAGTGCCATAAACTCAACCACATCATCTGTGAGAGCGAGCGATCGCACCTGAGCGATGTCACATTGCCAATAGCCAAGATGGTGATCAAAGGTGATTAAGCCATCCTCATGCAACACCTTGAGAAATTGATTTGTAAAGAACGGATTGCCCTGCGTTTTTTGATACACCAGCTCCGTTAGCGGTAAGGCAAGCGCCTGAGTACAGCTTAGTGTCTCTGCAATCAGTTGGTTGGTATGGTCTAAACTTAACGGAGCCAGCGTGATTGTGTTGAGTGTGGCATGAGCCTGCTGGATGTCCACCAGAGTCAGCATTAAGGGATGTGTCGCTGAGACTTCTCTATCGCGATAGGCCCCAATCATCAGTAGGTGGCCTGTCTCAGACTTGCTCATCAAGAGTTTGATGAGGTGAAGCGATGCTGAATCTGCCCATTGCAGGTCATCAATGAAGACGACTAACGGATGCTCGGCTGTCGTAAACACCTGAATGAACGTTTGAAACAGCCGATTGAATCGGTTCTGGGCAGCGCTACCAGAAAGTTTTAGGACAGCTGGCTGTGAGCCAATAATCTGTTCCAGCTCTGGCACCACATCAATAATGACCTGAGCATTCTCACCCAGCGCTGATACGATGCACGCTTTCCATTGCGCCAGTTGAGCATCTGACTCGCTAAGCAATTGCGCCATCAAATCACGAAAGGCTTGAACCAGCGCACTAAAGGGAATATTGCGTTGAAATTGATCAAACTTGCCCTTGATAAAGTAGCCACGCTGCCGCACGTTTGCTATGCATGTGCCTCGCGCGATCGGCTTATGGACTTCATTCACCACAGCGGTTTTGCCAATGCCCGAAAAGCCTGCGACCAGCACAAGTTCGCTCTGTGATGGAGTTGGGAGTCGGGAGTCGGGAGTTGGGTAAGCGTCTGCCCCATGCTCTATGTCCCGTTCCCCATTCCCTGCTCCTGCCACCCGCTCAAAGGCAGCCAGCAGCGCCGCGACTTCTTGCTCCCGTCCATAGAGCTTTTCGGGAATGATGAAGCGATCGCTGCGATCGCTTCTGCCCAAAGCAAACCACTCAATCTCGCCTGTTTTCTGGTACTGGGCACAGCACGTTTCCAGGTCATACTTCAGTCCCAACGCGCTTTGATAGCGATCTTCAGCATTTTTTGCCATTAATTTGGCAATCAAGTCGGACAGAATGGTTGGCACCAGTGGGTTAAGACTGTGAATCGTTGGTGGTTGCTTTGCAAGATGGCAATGCACCAACTCCATTGGGTCATGCGATGGAAAGGGCAGTCGCCCGGTCAACAATTCGTAGAAGGTTACACCCAAAGCATAAAAATCGCTGCGGTAGTCAATCCCTCGGTTCATGCGTCCTGTCTGTTCAGGAGATAGGTAAGCCAGAGTTCCTTCCAGCACCTCTGAGCTTTGAATTTCTTGGGTTTCTCTGGGCAAGAGGGTCGAGATCGAAAAGTCGAGTAGCTTGACCTGCCGCGACTCAGGGTGGATCAAAATGTTGGATGGCTTGATGTCTTTATGAATAATCCGCTGTTGGTGCAGTAGGTGCAGGGTCTCTACTAGCTGTAGGGCAATGGGAAAAAAGTGAGCGAGTGAGGTAGGAGCGAAGGGCGTAGAGGCGGCGGGGGAGGCTAGAGAGGCTATGGGCGCGGCGGCGGCAGATGGAAAGAGAACCGCTTCCCCTGCTTCGCTGCCCTTGCTGCCTTGTTTCATCCACTCACGCAGCGAAATGCCGTCAAAGTCCTCCATAATCAGGGCATAGCCGTTGCGGTAGGATTCCAGGCTGTAGGGTTGGATGATGCCCGAAATATTCAGATTTTTTGTAATAGTGTATTGGTTGCGGAATTGCACGAGTTCGCTGAAACTAGGGTGCTCGTTCTTGAGTAGCTTGATCACAACGGGATGTTGGTCTACTTTGCGGATTGCCTGATACACCAGTGTTCTTGTCCCGGTATAAAGCTGCTGAATCAGGCAGTAGTCTGGAAAGTCATGCCATTGCTTCATCTCTCTGTGCCTGCCTTCCAAAGAATAAATTCTCGCCATTTCAGATATATTTCCGAACAACGGTTAAGTTGCTTTTGAGAACAGTATTCCCTTAAGAAACTGCGTTTCTACATAAACATTTAAAGTTATAAAAAGTCTTCTGAGCTTTTGTTAGCAGCTACTTAGGTCTTATTTCACTTAAGAAGCATAATAGTTGAAGGGTTGTGAAACCAGGTCATAAACCTGTTCTAGGGGATGAGAATTGATTAGACAAGCAATGGAAACTAAGATATTTCGATAGGTTTAATTTCTCGTTTGGCAGATGCTAAATTGACGAATCGCAATTCAATTGATGAGTTTTGTAGAGTAGCGCTCTTCAAGACCTGCTTGCCTGACAAAAGTCCCGAAAGACAGATGGTTCCATTGCTCACTGCCCGTGACTGAAAGCTAGGCTAACGGTGTGGAAAGCCTACAGAGGACTTCTTTTTGTGAGTCAGCATTTTCAGTGCAGGGCGGGGCAGGCGATCGCTGAGAGATGTGTCAAGCAATCAGCCTCAAGACTTGTTAATTGTTACAGTGCGGAGGGAAATCTGTAATGAGTGTTGAGTCAATTGCTTTGCAGGGATATCAATCAGCAGGAGTCAGGTAATGGCAGGTACCAGGATTTTGATAGTTGAAGATGAAATCATGGTTGCCAGGGAAATTGAAAGCCATCTGACCCAAATGAGTTATGAAGTGGTGGGCATTGCTGTTAAAGCACGCACCGTAATGCAGCAGGTCGCTGAAACAATGCCCGACTTAGTGTTAATGGATATTAACCTGCAAGGAACGCAGGATGGAGTCCAAGCCGCAAGCGCAATTCGCGATCGCTTCCAAACTCCAGTGATTTACATTACCGCCTATTCTGATAGCAGTACGTTGGAGAAGGTAAAGCAAACCAACCCGTTTGGCTATGTGCTGAAGCCGTTTAACCAACAAGATTTGCGCGTTGCGATTGAGCTAGCTTTGTTCCGGCAACAAGGAGGAAGGGCTGAAGCCGCCTCTACCGGAGCTGCTGCCATTGCTTCACCGCAGAGTGGACTGCCATCGACCAAGCTTCAGGTCATTTTTCGCTACATTCAAGCGCACCTGAGCCAGGATTTGAGTCTAGAGACGTTAGCGAGTGAAGTGGGCATGACAACCGACTACTTTGCACGCCTCTTTAAGCAATCAACCGGAAAATCGGTACACCAGTACGTCATTCATCAGCGCGTAGAACGGGCAAAACAATTATTAAGGCAGTCAGATCAGGCGATCGCAGGCATTGCGATCGAGTGCGGCTTTGCCAATCCCAGTCATCTCGCTCTTCACTTCAAACGCATCGTGGGTGTTGCACCCAAACAGTTTCGCCACTTTTAGAGAGCCTTTGAAGGAGGAAGCAAGTGTTAAACTTTGCGGCAATAATGTTTCAAAGCGGCTGATTCTTTCCACAGCAGCGCTACTGTAAGGTTACTACGGGCAATAAGCTCAAGCTCTAAAAACAGTCCATTCCAGAGTTACAGCTTGAAGCAGTAGCTAAGATAGGTTCTTTTGTTCTCAAAAATTACTTGCAACAGTACTTGCATCAGAACCCTTTCACTAACCCAAGCTACTTCCATGAAGCGCTCTTCCTGGCAACGCTTACGCTCTTGCATCCATGCTCTTCAAACGTTGACTTTGGTGGTGCTGGCATTGTGGGTCAGCATTGCCGCTCCCGGATGTAGCCTGTTTCAAGCCAAGATGCCAATGGGTTCATCCTCACAGTTAACCCAGACCGTTGCCCCTACGGCTACATCCTCTCAGCGCTTTGACGGGGTAACAGTTAACGTCATTACCCATGATGCAGCCATTCACACGGGAGTTGAGCGCCATATTGCTGGGTTTGCAGCCCTGACTGGAGCGACGGTCAAGCTGACGGGTGTTCCTGTTAAGAATTTTTATCAAATTCTGCAAGCTAACTGGTCTGGTAGCGCGTCCAAATACGATTCGGCAGTGATCTTGCCCCAATGGCTGATCGACTTCGTGAACGCAGGGTTTCTGGAAGATCTAACAGCACGGGTCAAGGCTGATGCAGCGCTGCAATGGAACGATATTGCACCAATCTTTCGGAATGTGAGTGCAACCTATCAAGGACACACGTATAGCATTCCGTTGGATGGCGACTTTCACATGGTGTATTACCGCAGTGATTTGTTAAAGCAAGCGGGGTTAGCTCCGCCGCAAACCTGGGATGATTATCTGGCGATCGCCAAACGATTTCACGGCAAAGATTTAAATGGGGATGGCGAAGCAGACTATGGTTCCTGTCTGTCAAAGCGCCCGCATGAAAACATTGCCAGTATGTTGATATCCATAGCGGCTCCCTTTTTGCAAGCAAAAGGCACCGAGCAAGGCGCATTTTTTGACCCAGCCACGATGAAGCCCCTGGTTAACAATTCAGCCTTCGGCAGGGCATTGGAGATTTACAAACAAACAATGGCATATGGCGTTCCCCAGGATGCGAATCTGGGCGGGGTCAAAGCAAGAACCTTATTTATCACTGGCAGATGTGCCCTGACGATGGATTGGGGGGATGTTGGACCTCTCGCAGGTGATCGATCGGTGTCTCAAGTGACGGATAAAGTCGGTGCAGTGATGACTCCGGGTACTATGCAAATACTCGATCGTCAAACTGGCAAATTAGCAGCTTGCAATAAGTTTGTCTGTCCCTATGCTATTGATGGGGTGAACCATGCACCCTATGCCGCCAATATTGGCTGGACGGGTGTCGTTCATGCCAAAGCAGCTTCCCGTGTTAAAGATGCGGCTTATGCCTTTCTTTCCTATATCAGCCAGCCCGCACAATCCAATGTTGACGTGACGATTGGCGAAACTGGCTTCAATCCTTACCGCATCTCTCAATTTCAAGATGTTGCCCCCTGGTTAAAAGCGGAAATGTCATTGGCAGCTGCCAACAACTATCTGGGCGCGATCGGTATCAGCCTCAGTAGTCCCAATATGGTCTTGAATTTGAGCATTCCTCACAGCCAGCAGTACCTCCTTGAAACGCTGGATGCTGCGGTTGCCGCTTTCCTGGTGGGTAAACTAACGAAAACAGAGGCCATGCAGCAAGTTGAACAAGGCTGGCAGCATATTACTAACGAAGTGGGGCGTGAAGCACAAAAAGCGGCCTACCGCTCCAGCCTGGGTTTGCCCTCTTGAGAAAAAACGGCAATGCGTCAACAGAGCCTCAGTCGAAACATCATCTTAGCCTATTCGCTGCTGGTCACCTTGGCGGCTGGATTGTTGACCTCAAGCCTGTACTGGCAGTTTCGCACTGCACAGCGACAGGAAATTCGCAATCGGCTGTTGGAATTATTGCAGTTGTCTGCCCCACAAATTGATGGTGACTACTTGGCTTTGACCACAACAGCCGACAGCATGAAATTGCCATTCTACAAAATTAACCAGAAACGGCTGCAAAACATTCAAGCCGCCGTGCCCTCGATCGCGCATATCTATGTTGTGCGCCACCAATCCAACGGTCAGCTTGTGTTTCTTCTGGATTACGCCAGTACAACCCATTTTATTGCCCCAGTTGGTGCCCCTTTGCAGAGCCTGCCGCCAAGGCTGAAAGCAAATATTGCGGTTTTAACACAGCCGATCGTTGAACCCGATCTTTTGAGGAATGCAGAGGGGAGATCTGTACTTTGCGGCTATGCCCCGATTACCAATCGTTTTGGGCGCATCAGCGGCGTGCTCGTCATTGAGTTGAATGCCAGTTCATTGATTCAAAATGAACTGCAAGCAGGTGCCATCGCTGCCGAAGTGTTTTGTCTGGTGCTCATAGTGACACTGGTGGTGATTTGGTGGTTGTCTCAATCGCTCGTCATTCAACCCATCTTGCGGTTAAACCAAGCATCGAAACAGATTGCCAGTGGGCAGTGGGAACAACTCCTGCCCAGCGATCGCAACGATGAACTGGGCGATCTGGCCGCATCCTTTAACCAGATGGCAAAGCAACTACGCGAGTCGTTCACCACACTGGAACAACGGGTGCAGGAGCGCACCTACCAGCTACAACTGGCACTTGCTGCGGCCAAAATGGGCAACTGGGAATGGAACCTGATCACCAATCGGCAATACTGGTCGTCGGAAAACTACGGCTTGTGGGGCTTCTGTACCGATCCGTCTGGTCGTGTTCTGGATCAAACTGGGGTTGAAATCAGCCCTTTCCCCACGTTCGAGCTAGTCCTTGGTTGGGTGCATCCAGATGATCGAGACCGCCTCCTTCAGGCCGTCCAGCAATCGGCCGCACAGCAGCAACTTTACGAGATTGAACACCGCATCCGTTGGGACGATGGCTCGATCCACTGGCGTTACAGTCGAGGGGCATACGTTTTCAATGAACAAGGACAGCCGATCAAACTGATTGGCATTTCTATGGATATTACCGATCGCAAGCGCATTGAGCAAGAAATTCACCAGAGTCGGGATTTGTTTGCAGCGACCTTTGAGGAGTCAGCCGATGCAATTTTTTTGGTTGATTCGGACTCCTTATTGATTTTGGACTGTAACCAACGGGCGGTAGAGCTCTTTGAAGCCGCTCACAAGCAGAACTTAATTGGGATTAGGGGAGCGACTTTCCATGCACCAGACTTCTCGGATACAGCATTAGAAGAGCTACGCCAAAACTTTGATGCAACTGGCTACTGGAGTCAAGAGATTGAGTATCGGACGCTCAACGATCGCCGCTTTTGGGGCAATTTTGCCTCCAAGCGCATCCAGGTGGCAGAACGGCAAATGAACCTGGTGCGCGTGACTGATATCAGCGAGCGTAAACGCGGCGAAGCCGAACGCAACGCCGCAGAAGCCGCCCTTCAATGTTCAGAGCAGAATTTCCGTACAATCTTTAACCACGTCACCAGTTGCCTCTTTGTTCATAAAGTGGATGGCACACTGTTGGATGTCAACGATCGCGTGCTTGAACGATATGCCCTAGAGCGAGAACAAGCCTTAAACCTTTCACTGTTGGGTGACTACTCGGCACCAGATAATCCTTTCCATCTTGCCCAAGATTATTGGACGAGGGCGTTTGCTGGAGAAATCGTTCGTTTTGAATGGAAATCGAAAGAAAGCCACAATAACGAGGTTTTTGACGTTGATATCACCCTCAATCGCATTACCTGGAATCATGAACCTGTCATTCTTGCCAATGTGCGGGATATTAGCGATCGCAAGCAGGCAGAAATCGCCCTGAGGCAAAGCGAAGCACGCCTGAAGCTCGCTTTAGAAGTCGTCCCTATAGTTGTCTGGGAAGTCGATTTGGCGACCGATCGCTTCTTTTTTACCAGCAGCCAAACAGGGCAATTAGTGTCTGGTGAAATGCCTCGCCTGGAACACCAAGAAAAGCTAGTTTATCCCGATGATCAAGAAGCCGTCGATCGCAACTATCATGAAGCGCTAGCAAACCAAGGGACCCTCCAGCTAGAGCATCGACTCCGCTCAGAGACTTCACCGGAGGGATGGCACTGGGTGCAAGTGAATGGCACTGTTCAAACGGACGAAGCTGGCAACCCTACCCGCGTCGTTGGCATCTCGTTTGATATTCATGCTCGCAAACAGGCAGAACTGAGGCAACAGCAGCAGGCAGAAGCCGACCAATTGTTGGCAACGATTGCTCAAACCATTAACCAATCGGTACGGCTAGATCAGGTTCTAGAAGCTTGCTTAGAGACAATCCGACAATTTCTGGGATGCGATCGCGTCCTCATCTGCCGCTTCGATACCGATTACAATGTCGTGATTGAACGAGAAGCCCTGTCTCGGCTTGAGCTATCCCTCCTGCAACAAACCATTGAAGATCCCTGTTTCGGTCAAGGTTGGGCAGAACGCTACCGTCAGGGATACATCACGGTCTGCGCCAATGCTCAAGCTTCTGATCTCACACCCTGCTATGCAACATTGCTGGCGCAGATGCGGGTACAGGCAAGCTGTGTGGTTGGCATCTTACAAGGCGACCAGATTTGGGGCTTAATGATAGTGCACGATTGCGGCGCACCCCGCCAATGGCGACAATCTGAAATTGATTTGCTCAAACAATTAGGATTGCAAGTCGGCACTGCCAGCCAAAAAGCCAGCCTTTATACCCAGATCGAAAATCAGTTAGCGCAAAAAGAAGTGCTGCTCAAAGAAGTGAATCATCGAGTGAAAAATAATCTTCAGATGATCTCTGCCATGCTGTGGTTGCAGAGTGAAGCAGCAAACAATCCCATCGTTTCTGGGGCACTAGCCAACACACGTAATCGGCTACAAGCCATGTCCCTGATCCATGAAATCCTTTACCAATCTAGCGACTTAGGACAGATTAACTTTCACGACTACATTCAGCGTCTGGCTAATAATATTTTGATCGCTTGTAGCACAAGCCCTGATCAAATCAAGTTGCTCTTCCGCCTGCAACCCATCGCTTTAAACCTGGAAACCGCTATTTCTTGTGGCTTACTCCTCAATGAATTGATTACCAATGCCATTAAGCATGGCTTTCCTGATCGACGCTCCGGCGAAATTCACATCATCTTAAAACAAGCCGTTCAACTTGAATCTATGACTCAAATTTCAGCAGAAACACCAACAACAAACTTCTCTAGCCACTCATCTCAAGCCATTTCTCGCTATATTTTGATCGTGCAGGACAACGGTGTTGGCATTCCAAAAGCGCTCAATCTTAACAAGTTGCAATCATTGGGATTGAAAATCGTCTACGATCTGGCCCGGCAGCTTGATGGCAGTATTGAGTATGAACACAAGCGTGGCACTCGATTTCGCTTGATTTTTCCGGTCGTGGAGCGTCGTTAAGCGCTTTAGTCCGCAGGCTAAAAGCATGCTTGGTTCAACAGGGGTATGAAAAGATTTCTAGCATTCAAATAAGAATTCGATCGTTCTCATCTATTCTTGTAAAAGTAGAAAAAGTAGTTCAATTTTTTGCATACGATAAATTTTTCAGGCTTAGATCTTCGCTGATGTCATACCCACTCATCCTTCTAGTAACGGTCGTTTTAATTATCACTGGAGCAAACAGAGCAGGTGTCTAATACTAGAATTTTGGTTGTCGAAGATGAAATCCTGATTGCTAGAGAGATTGAAGGTTGTCTGTGTCAGTTGGGCTATGAAGTAGTCGGTTTAGCTACTAAAGCAACCACAGCGCTACGGCAGATCGCAGAGGCTCAACCTGATTTAGTCTTACTTGATATTCGGCTGAAAGGCGATCTGGATGGCATTTCGGTGGCTGAGCAGATGCACGATCGCTTTCAAATTCCGTTCATCTACCTCACCGCCTATGTAGATGATGAAACCTTGGAACGGGCAAAACTTACCCACCCTTCTGGTTACATTCTCAAGCCGTTTAAGCAGAATGATTTACGCGTAGCCGTTGAAATAGCGTTGGCTCGCCATCAGGCTGAGGCTAAGACCCAAAAGACGCATCGAGCCAGCACAGACCATTTATCCTTTGAGTATCTCTCGATTCTCTCGCACGAACTTCGTAATCCACTGGCAGCCATCCAGCTTTCGACTGCAATGCTAGGCGATAGTCGTTATCCCATTGGTGAAGCAAAGAAAGAGCAATTACTTCAGTGTATTCAAGCTTCAACCAGTTCTATGACTCAGTTGATTGAAGACGTGATGACAATGGGGCAAGCAGACCACCATGAAACTCTGATTGATGCTGAAACAATTGAGCTTGTAGAGTTTTGTCAAACGTTACTTAGACCCCTTCAATGTCATCCCAGTCGCCAACATACGGTGACTTTTTCGTATCCCGCGCAGCGTATCTTTGCAAAGGTAGATCAGAAATTGCTGCGCCAGCTTCTCAATAACTTGATTAGCAATGCGATCAAATACTCACCAATGGATAAACTGATTCTGCTGAAGCTTTATCGTACTCATGAAGCAATTTACTTTGAAGTGCACGATTCAGGCATTGGCATCCCACCTGAAGACTTAGAACATCTGTTTCAACCCTTTCAACGGGGCAAAAATGTGGGTAAATTGCCAGGAACAGGGCTAGGGCTAGCGATCGCGAAACGAGCCGCAGAACTTCATGCTGGAGAAATCACCGTGGAGAGCCAAATTGGTCGTGGCACCACGTTCACGGTGAAGCTACCTAGCCATCACTAGGCTACCGTCGTTTCTTTGTACAAGGAGGGTAGGATTGCCGCAGAAATTCCGCTAGCAAATTCGTTAAAGAAAAACGAAGCTTGGAAAAAAGCCTCTGTAACATCCTATGAATCGGAGTCGGTTGCTCTGCACAGTTCCCTACAATGAATGCAGAGACGCTACAAGAGTACCAAACCAGTATGCCCAAGACTGTTGCAGATATTATGACCCGTGACCCGCTGACGGTAACGCCAGAGACGCCTCTTACAGAAGTGATTCGGACGATCGCCGAGAAAAAAATTAGTGGTTTGCCCGTGGTTGATGACGCAGGCAAGCTAGTGGGGGTCATTTCTGAAACTGACCTGATGTGGCGGGAAACCGGAGTCACGCCACCACCCTATATCATGCTTCTAGATAGCGTGATTTATCTGGAGAATCCCGGCCACTATGAACGCGAATTGCACAAAGCGCTGGGGCAAACCGTTAAGGACGTGATGAGTCAGAAGCCAATTACGGTCACCCCAGACAAACCTCTACGGGAAGCCGCTCAAACCCTCCATGAACACAAAATTCATCGCTTGCCTGTACTAGATGCCGATGAGCAAGTAGTTGGCATCCTTACGCGTGGCGACATCATTCGAGCAATGGCGGCCGAGCAGGACGGTTGAGGAGAAAGGTGGGAGGGGGATTAAGAGTTTTGAGTTCTCAACAGGCATCATTGATTAATGAAAGTAATCAGTGCATAGCAATAACGTGCTTAACAACTGTCAACAGCCCCCCTGCCCTCGCTGCCTCCTCACCCCTCACTTCAAGAACGACGAGATTATTAGCTATGAGCATCACACCTGAATCAGTTGGCGTGTTATTGAAGTCGTCAGATTTTGGCGATCGCCTGCGGGCCGTAAACCAAATCAGACAATTAGAACCCACGATCGGCTTTGGACTGATTCAGACTGCCATTCAAGACACCAACCCACGGGTACGGTATGCAGCCGTCAGCCAGTTGGCAACCTTGGGGCAGCAAGATTTGCCTCACGTGACCGCGATTCTGCGCGATCGACTGCGAGACGATGACCCAGACGTACAAGCTGCTGCTGCTGACTCAGTAGGCGCGCTTCAATTAACTGAGCTCTTTGATGACTTGCAACAGCTCTACCACACCAGTTCTGAATGGTTGGTTAAATTCAGTATTGTTGCCGCTTTAGGCGAATTAGGTGATAGACGAGCATTTGAGCTACTTGAAGAAGCCCTGAAATCGGATAATGAATTGCTGCAAACAGCGGCGATCGGATCCTTGGGTGAGTTGGGTGACGATCGCGCGATTCAATTGCTCATTCCTTTTGCTGCTAGCGCCGACTGGCAAACTCGCTACCGAGTCGTACAAGCACTTGCACATTTGAACGGGTCAACCGCTCGTTCAACCCTGGAAACTCTGGCGCAAGACGATATGGAACAGGTTGCTCAAGAAGCCCGTAACTACCTCAAACAGTAGCGCCACAGAGCCTTGAAAGCGTTTGCTCAGTCAATGAGCTTTAAGCGACCCGTTTGAATGTGGTCAAAAATACGATTGATCTTAGTGCGATCGCTGTCTGCTAACCGTTGCTCAGCCAACAAAATGGACGTGAGTTTGAGGTGCTCTTGACGGGACATTTCACCCACCGTAAGAATGCGATCGACCATCTGATGAAGCGCTGAATTCGGGTTACTCTGAAGACTCCGCATGATGCTCACCTGCTTACATTATTTGATTACCTGATAATTGATTGTTCCCCTCACTCCTCACCTTCTAGCAAGGGTTGAATATCGACTGTGCAAGGATAGAGGCACACATGATGAAGAATCGGTGAAGCTTTGGGCAGAAGGCAGAGGGCAGAGAGGGTAGGGTTTTGAGTTCTAAGTTTTGAGCTTTGAGTTGAGTTTTGCTCCTCATCGCCCCCCGGCTTCCCCTGCCCCCTCTGCTTCCTCTTCCCCCCTGCTTCCCCTGCTCCCCTTGCTTCCTCTGCTCCCCTTGCGCTTCATTCCCTAGAGCTTTGCTAAGGTAAACAAGTAGCAACTACTTAGACACCTGAGCATGCAAGTCCATCGGCTGCCAGCGCTATCAGATAACTACATTTTTCTCTTGCATGACCCAGCGCAAAACGTTGCAGCAGTGGTTGATCCGGCTGATGCAGTGCCTGTTCTGCATTGCTTGAAAACGTTGGGTGCCGAACTGGTCGCCATTTTGAACACACATCATCATGCTGATCATGTAGGGGGCAATACCAGTCTGTTGCAGCAGTTTCCTGATGCGGTTGTGTATGGCGGGGCTGAAGATCGAGGTCGGATTCCCGGACAGCAGGTGTTCTTGCAGGAGGGCGATCGCGTTTCGTTTGGCGATCACGAAGCTAAGGTGCTATTTGTTCCCGGTCACACCCGCGCTCACATTGCTTACTATTTTGCACCTGTAACTGCAAACGAAGCTGGTCATCTATTCTGCGGCGATACGCTCTTTTCTGGGGGTTGTGGCCGTTTGTTTGAAGGCACCCCTACACAGATGGTGCAGTCTCTTAACAAGCTGCGCACCTTGCCAGACAACACTTGCGTTTGGTGCGCTCACGAATACACGTTGAAGAATCTTGAGTTTGCCTTAACCGTAGACAGCGCCAATGCGGCATTGCAGCAGCGTTTTGCAGCGGTGAACGTTGCTCGCAGCCAGCATGAGGCAACCATACCGTCAAATTTGGGAGTAGAAAAACACACGAATCCATTTCTGCGCTGGGACAATGCAGGGATTCAAGCAGCCGTGCAAGCAGACAATGACATTCAAACCTTTGCCCGCTTGAGAGGCATGAAAGATCGGTTTTAGCTCAAGTGCTGGTTAAACACATGTCTACAGAACGTCGGGCTACTGTTGCGCTTGCGATAGCCGTTTTACTTGGCCCGATACCAGCGCACGTTGTAGCATTGTCAGTGCTGTGACATCATGCAAATTGCAATTGTCGCTAATGTGCTGGCAGAGAGTCTGCTCTGCCTCAGTCGTCAAATAACCACGACAAAGCGCTTTTTGTACCACCTGATTGATTAGACTCATCAGACACCCCTCTTGCTGAGCTTTATGAATCCAGTATGAAGTTCAGGCAGCGTGAGCAGTGTGACGTTCAAGGTGGTTGGCGTGTGATGTGTTGGAATTAGTCAGGTGACAAAGTCTTGGCAACTCTAGTGATGTATCAACAAGCGATCGGTGATGCAACTCACGTGCAGTACTCGATCGTCTGCTGGCTCTTTTAGCCGCAAGCGTGTTGCTCTGCTAGAGAACTCTCTAAAATGGAAGTAGAGTAAACTGTCGATGCAATTTGATCCAAGCTGAAACCCTTGAACTTTTGGAATGGCCGCGGCTTTGCCAGCACCTATCGACCTTTGCGGCAACGAAGCTAGGCGCGATCGCGGCTCAGCGGCTCCGTATGCCTGATACGCAAGCTGAAACGTTGACCTTATTGGCCCAAACACAAGAAATTTATGCGTTAGAAAGCCGTCTCAGCACTGGCCTAAAGTTTGACGGCATTACAGATATTGGTGAATCGCTAGAACGGGCAGAGCGCCGTGGCTTGCTGTCTGGCGAAGAACTGCTGGCGATCGCCACTACACTAGCTGGAATGCGTCAGCTCAGGCGTGTCATCGACAGTCAGCCAGATCTAATAGTGCTGAACGCGCTCATTGAAGATCTGCGTACCTACCCTGAACTGGAGCAAGAGATTCACCGTTGCATTGACGAGCGTGGTCAGGTTGCCGATCGAGCTACGCCCAAACTGGCTGGCATTCGGGAACAGCAGAAACACCTGCGCGATCGAGTCCATAGCATCCTGCAAAGCCTCCTACAGCGCAAAGCAAACGCCGTTCAAGAAAGCTTGATCACCCAGCGCGAAGGACGCTTCGTCATCCCAGTCAAGGCTCCGCAAAAAGACGCCATCCCCGGCATCGTTCACGATACCTCCATGAGCGGTGCAACGCTGTATGTTGAGCCGCAAGCCACCGTTAACCTCAACAACCAACTCCGCCAACTTCAGCGCCAGGAGCAAGTTGAAGAAGAGGCCATTCGGCAAGCGCTCACCGATCAAGTTGCTGCCGTAAAGCCTGATTTAGAACGGCTGTTGGCGATCGCCATTATCCTTGACCTCGCTACTGCCCGCGCCCGCTACAGTTTGTGGCTAGAAGCCAACCCGCCCCGCTTCATCGCGCGAGTAAACGAGCACCCCACACCTCACAACTCACACCCCATACTCGAACCGATCGTCCTCCGCCATCTTCGTCATCCCCTCCTCCTCTGGCAACAGCAGCATGAGCAGGGGCGACCTGTCGTGCCGATCGATCTCGTCATCCAGCCTCATATCCGTGTCGTTGCCATTACTGGGCCAAACACAGGCGGCAAAACCGTCACACTCAAAACGCTTGGGCTTGTTGTCCTGATGGCAAAAGTCGGGTTATTTGTGCCCGCTCGTGAACCTGTCGAATTGCCCTGGTTCGATCAGGTGCTAGCAGACATCGGCGATGAGCAATCCTTGGAACAAAGCCTCTCTACCTTTTCGGGGCATATTCGGCGGATTAGTCGAATCTTGGAGGCATTAGGAGAGAGGAATGAGAAGGCAGGAGAGAGGGGTGAGGAGGTAGGAGAGGCAAAAGAAGCAAAAGAAGCAGGGGAAGCAGAGGGAGCAGGGGAAGTAGGAGAAGCGGAGGCAAAGGAAGCGGAGGAAGAAGAGGAAGAAGAGGAAGAAGGGGATGAGGTTTGGGTTTCAACTCAAAACTCAAAACTCAAAACTCAAAACTCCCTTACGCCCCACTCCCCACTCCCCACTCCCTACGCCCTGGTTCTCTTAGACGAAGTAGGCGCTGGCACCGATCCATCTGAAGGCAGCGCGTTGGCGATCGCGTTGCTCAAGCATCTTGCAGATCATGCAGGCTTGACCATTGCCACGACCCACTTTGGTGAACTGAAGGCGCTAAAGTACGAGGACGATCGGTTTGAAAATGCCTCCGTTGAGTTTGACGATGTGTCGCTATCGCCAACTTATCGCTTGCTGTGGGGTATTCCAGGACGATCAAATGCGCTGACGATCGCGCGTCGTTTGGGGTTAGATGCCAGCGTTGTGAAACAGGCACAGACCTACGTGGGCGGTGCGTCGGAAGATGTGAACCAGGTGATTGCAGGACTAGAAGCGCAACGTCGCCGTCAAGAAACCAAGTCTCAAGAGGCCGCCCAACTGCTGGAAAGTGCCGAACGTCTCCATCGGGAACTGTCTCGTAAAGCCGCATCCCTTAAAGAGCGGGAACAGTCTTTGCAACAGGCGCAGGAACAGGCCGTACAAGCTGCGATCGTCGAGGCAAAGAGTGAAATTGCGCAGGTGATTCGCCAACTCCAGCAAGGTCCTGTCTCAGCCCAAGCGGCACAGCAAGCAACCGACTCGCTGAATCAGCTTGCTGAGAATCGTCTACCCTCACGGCAACGCAAACCACCCAAACCGGGGTTTCGTCCACAGGTGGGCGATCGCATCCGCATTCCACGTCTGGGACAAACGGCTGAAGTCCTCACTGCGCCCAACGACGATGAAGAAATCACCGTTCGGTTTGGGTTGATGAAAATGACCGTGCCGATCGATGATGTGGAATCGTTGGATGGGGAGAAGGCGGTTAAGCAGCAGAAGGCAGAGGGCAGAGGGCAAGAAACAGAATTCAGGAGTCAGAATTCAGGAGTCAGGAGTCAGAATTCAGGAAACACGCAAAACGATCTAGCACCCCACACCCCACACCCCACACCCGATAGCCCCATCATCCGCACTGCTCGTAACACGATCGACATTCGCGGTAGTCGTGTAGCCGATGCCGAACCCTTGATCGAGCAAGCGATCGCAAAGGCTTATGAGAGCGGTGTTCTGTGGATTATCCACGGACATGGAACGGGTAAGCTGCGGCAAGGAGTTCACGACTTTTTACAGCACCATCCTCAGGTGGAACGCTATGAACTGGCAAGCCGTGCCGATGGTGGAGCAGGTGTAACGCTAGCTTACTTGCGTTAGTCGATGGATTTAAAGCGCGATCCGCCTGTAGTAACCATCGGTCTGGTCTATCCAAGCCTAACTGCTAAAGTGCTGAAACCCCTGCTCAAGCGTTAATCGCTCATCTGGCGCGTTCCCATTTGTGTCTACAAGCCAAACTTCTTGAGCAGTCGTAATAGTGCCCACGATCGCCGCGCTACCACCCAACTGTTCTACCAATAGCTGCGCCCATTCCAACGGTAAACAAAGCACCAGTTCAAAATCTTCGCCGCCATACAGTGCCCACTCCAGCGCTTGCTCGGTGCCCATCCATTTTGTTAAAGCTGGAGCAATGGGCATCTGGCTGCGCTCAATCCTGGCTCCTACACGACTGGCACGGCAGATTTGGATCACGGCATCAGCTAAGCCATCACTGCTGTCCATGCCTGCGATGTGGGTGAGGGGTGAGGGGTGAGGGGTGAGGGGTGCAGGAGTAAAGGTGAGCGTTGAGTACAGAGCAGCAATAGCTTGAATTCCTTCCTGTACTTCTTTTATCTTCTCTGCGTCTCCGCGTCTCTGCGGTTCTACACCTTGCCTTAATCTCCAAAGCAACTCCACCACATCCAACCGAGGGTTAGGGCGCTGGTGAGCTTGAATGAGCATAGCGCGATCATCCTCATTGAGCGATCGCCCACTTTCAGGATGTAGCAACAGTTCCAAGCCTGCTCTCGATGCACCATGAAAGCCTGTTACCACGATCACATCCCCTGGTTGAGCCGCAGAACGACGAATGATTCGATTTGGCTCAGCTTCCCCAAACGCGGTAATCGCGATCGTGATAACGGGCGACCGACATAAATCTCCCCCCACGATCGCTGACTTGTATTGGCTTAAGCACGCTGTCAGCCCCCGATACAGTCCTTCTACCCAGACCACTGGTACATTCTCAGGGAGACCCAGACCGACGGCGATGCCCAAGGGCGTTGCGCCCATTGCTGCCAAATCAGATAGGTTCGCAGCAGCGGCTCTCCAACCAGCATCTTCTGATGAAGTTGTTTGGTCACTAAAATGTACGCCATCTACCAAAATATCGGTCGTGACAATCAGCGATCGTCCTGGCTGCGTTATTAGCACAGCCGCATCATCGCCGATTAAGTCGGCCTGACAAAACGACTGCACGATTTTGAGCAAGCCTTGTTCACCGATTGCTTGAACAGTTAGAACAGGATCTTGTTTTGGCTCATCCATGCAAACGCTGACTCAATTAAGGTAGATGCCTTTGCAACCAGTCCACCAAATCCGTGCGTGCCGTAAACAAGCAAAGCTTCACCCAGGTCTTCCAGAAGCGCTAAGGGTAGGATTGCGATTTGCGCTTGCATTGCCTCATCAATCGTGCCAGACCGCCGCGTTAATTGACGCAGAATTAAGGTGACACCTTCTTCTTGCCGTCCTTCTTGAAGGATCTCCTGATAAATCACCGACTCCCGCATCATGCCTTCCCGAAATATCTGTTTCACCAGTGCTTTCTTAAAGCGTAGCCCTGCTAAGAGTTGCGTGTAAGCCGAAACCTGCTGCCGCTGCTGCGTCGATTCTATCTTACTGACTTGCTGAGCAACCTGATTAAGTAGTTGTTCTGGCGCTTTAGCTGCCGCTAGGGGTGCCAGTGGTAAAAGAGCAACATCGTTGAGGAGCAGTGCAGGATCTAACTGCCACATCTTAATGACGCTGTATTCATAGCGCGTTGCTTCCACCGCAAACGTTGTTTCGATCGCATCCCGCTCTGAGGGTGGCAGCAGCAACACGATCGCCTGAGTAATGGGCAAGCGGTAGAGGCGATACAGCCGCACCCAGTAGTCCAACATGCGTAGCGGTAGGGGCGGATCAGACTCCAACTTGACCTGAAATTCCAGATGCAAAAGGCGATCTTGGGTTTGCAGAAAGGTGACTGAATCGGCTCGAATGGGTTCAATGCTCAGTTCAGTTTTCAGCACCTTGACCACTGCTTGTGGCTCACCAAGAATCCATGCAGCAAAGCGAGCAGGATGCTGTTGCGATAGCAGTTTACAGAGGTTATCAAAGGGCATGAAGCCATCACTCAAACAAGGCTCTGGACGGCGTTGCTAAACTCAGTGTTTTTTGGCGTTGCCGAATTTAGGAATCTGCTAAGAAATAAAATCCCAAATTGAAGGGTGTAGGAGTGGATGGGTGGATGAACCGTGGGATATTATTTTCCGGCGAGTCCCTAAGCTCAGTGGTTGCTAGATTACCGTTTGCCAGCAAAGGTGAAGGCACGAAAGTGGAGGGCTTGTTGCTCGATGCGGTTGGCAAGGCGGTCACACACCAGATTACAAAGTTCAAAAATTAGGTCGTCTTCAACGCTGTAATATGCCAATGTGCCCTTGCTACGTCGATTGAGAATACCTGCCTGCATCATGACTTTCAAATGCTTTGAGACATTAGCTTGGCTGGTGTCAGTGGCTTCGACCAGATCTTGGACGCATTTCTCACCATCACGGAGGAGGTTGAGAATCCGCAGGCGCATAGGCTCGCCCAGAACGCTGAAATATTCAGCAACCTGTTGAACAACTTCTTGCGAAGGCTTTGCAGATTTCATGCAACTTTAATGTGAGGGTCATGATCCCCAGATTTTAGCCACTTGACTGCTGTATAGCAATAGAGTATTTGATGACAATTCAAAATTATCTAGAATTTCATCATTAACTCGGCAAATCTGGCAGTTAGATTAAGCAACTGCAATTATTTTAAGCAGTTTGTCTTTCTTTAGGAAGAGGGGTACGAACCAGAAAGCATAGACTTGCTCTGAACGGTTAATCTGGATTAAGGCGCAAGAGTAGTTGACCATACTCGATCGGTTCGCCGTTCTGTACTAAAATTTCGACGACTTCGCCTCCTACATCCGCTTCCAACTCATTCATGAGCTTCATCGCTTCGATAATGCAAACCGTTTGCCCTTTACGAATGCGATCGCCTACTTCAACGAACGGCGGTTCGTCGGGAGCCGCAGCACGGTAGAAGGTGCCAACCATCGGTGAATTAATCTCGATCAACCGACGGTCGGCTTTGCTCTCTCGTTTGATGTCGCTTGCAGTTGGCTGAGCCTGCGTTGAAGGGGGCATTTCAGCGCTGTGCCTAGCAGCAGACTCTCCACGAGTATCGCCTAATGCTTGCGGTAAGACAGCGTTTTCAGGCGTTTGGAGATATGCACGATCGTCAGCATAGAGCCGATCTTCAACACGAATGCCTCGACGCAGCGTTAGTTCAAAATCATCGCTTTTTAAGGTTAGCTCCGCGATGTCGGTCTGGTTGATTGCCGCCAGAAGTTCACGGAGTGCATTTATATCCAATGACACAGTTAATGTAGACCTCAAATGTAGGGTTAAGGGTAAGAAGAGCGGCTAGAGGATTCAGAGCTAAAGGCTAGAACGTGATTTCTCTTTATCCTTTAGCCTTCTGCTTTACTGCTCTCTACCCAAATAAGAATCATTACGAGTATCCACTTTGATGCGCTCTCCGATCGTGATGAAAAGCGGCACCATGACTTGAGCGCCCGTTTCGACGATCGCCGGTTTGGTGCCACCCGTTGCGGTATCCCCTTTCACACCTGGATCTGTCTGAGTCACCTCAAGTACGACAGAGTTGGGCAATTCCACCTCCATCACCTGCTCGCCCCAGCGCACCACATTCACTTCCATCCCTTCTTTGAGGTACTTCACGCGATCGCCAATCTGTTTCGCGTTCAGACGGGCTTCTTCATACGTCTCCATTTCCATAAAGACGAAGTCATCTCCATCCTTGTACGTGTGCTGCATGGTGTTTTTTTCCAGGGTTGCCTGGGGCACGGTTTCACCCGCCCGGAATGTACGCTCCATGACGTTTCCGGTTTGGACGTTTTTTAGCTTCGTTCGCACAAACGCAGACCCTTTACCGGGCTTGACGTGCAAAAACTCAACGACTCGCCAAACGGCTCCGTCTAGCTCGATGCTAACGCCCGGTCGAAAGTCATTACTAGAGATCATGAGTGTGTGTCGGGAGAAAAGGTTCGGCATCTCATTGTACCGCTCTGGGGATACCACGATGAAAAGGCGGCGGAAGAAGGGGGAAGGGATGAGGGATGAGAGATAAAGGATGAAAGTTTTAAGCGAGATCTCTGCGCCTCTACGGTTTCTTGTTCTCCTCTTACCCGCTGTTTTGGTAGTGCCCTCGATGTGGCAAGATGAATGAGGGCAACTTGCCTTGTGGCGTAGTTACTCGATCGTCTGCCGACTTGCCGTTGGGTTGGCAAAACGCCTCTAACTGTTCGCTAAATTTGAGCAATTCTTACTGAGACATGCAACTACAAGGCTTTGACCGCTTCAAAGATTGGCTAAAAACAGGCGCAATCCTGCTGCTGCTGCTGGTTTTTTCTGTAGGGTTGAGTGCTACGGCGGCGGCTAGCCCTACGACTATCATGCCTGCTGGTAATGCCATTACCGATGGAAAGGCGTTATTGCGCTACTCGTTGCCGATCGACAATACGCCTGTTCGAGAGCTGCAACGCAGCTTAGAAGATATTGCAACGCAACTGCGGGCCAATCGTCGGTGGGGCGCGATCGCAGGCGATGTTAAAAAAGCCAATTGGGTGTTGCGTGATCAAGAAGCGGCTCTGCTTGCCAGCGTTCCCGAAGCAAACAAAGCCGAAGCCGAAGCCTTGATTGCTCAAATCAAAGAAGGTCTGACACCGTTACAAACGGCAGTCGAAGCCAAAGATAAGGTACAAACGTCTGAACAGCGACTGGTCTTGCTCGACTTGGTTGGGCAGTTGGAAGAGAGCATGGTGGAGGGCTTTCCCTTTGAGGTGCCAGCCGCTTACAGCAATCTGCCTCAGCTTAAAGGTCGCGCGACGATCGAATTCACAACCAACAAAGGCAAGATCACGGCGATCGTGGATGGCTACAGCGCTCCAGTGACAGCCGGAAATTTTGTGGATTTAGTGAAGCGCGGTTTCTACAACAACTTACCCTTTACCCGCTCTGAAGAATCTTACGTGCTACAAATCGGTGATCCACCTGGAGAAGATGTCGGCTTCATCGATCCCAAAACGAAAAAGTATCGCGCCATCCCACTAGAGGTGCTGGTGCAAGGAGATACTGAACCGACTTACGAAATCACGCTAGAAGATGCAGGACGCTATAAAGATCAGCCTGTATTGCCCTTTTCGTCCTATGGCGCGCTGGCAATGGCACGTCCTGGTGAAGATCCAAACGGTGGTTCTTCTCAGTTCTTTTTCTTTCTCTTTGAGCCAGAGCTAACGCCAGCCGGACGCAACTTGCTGGACGGTCGCTACTCAGTGTTTGGCTACGTCATTGAAGGGAAAGACGTGCTAGAGCAATTGAGAGCCGGAGACAAGGTTGAGTCTGCGAAGGTTATCCAAGGGTTAGATCAGCTTGCAGAACCAGACGTTGCTTAAGTGGCAGGATAGGGATAGACAACAGCTACCTCAACATCTGGAGCGATCGAGTAGTCAGAAATTCAAGAAAAGCTTGTACGCGAGGTGAAAGATTCCGTCGATGGGTAAACACGGCTTGTACCATTCGGCTGGGTAGCTGCTCACCTTCAAGCAATACGCTTAAGCGTTTACTGCGAAGATCCGATTCAACTTGAAACCGCAAAACATAGATAATGCCAAGTCCAGCGAGTGCCGCTGAACGTAAAACATAGCCATTGTCTGAGTCGAAATTGCCTGAAACGGGTATTTCCTGTTCTGTTGCATTGGTCAGAAATCGCCAAGGTAGTGGATGACCACTACTAATAAAGCGCAAACAGTTGTGGTTGAGCAGTTCTTCTGGTGTGGTTGGCACACCATGAGCCTCTAGATAGGTCGGTGAAGCGCAAACAACATAGGGAATTTCGCCCAAGTGTTTACGGATCAAACTTGAGTCGTCTAGCGTGCCCATCCGAATGGCAACATCAATGCTTTCTTCTACCAGGTCTACAAAGCGATCGGTTAGCCGTAGATCAACCTGCAATTCAGGATACTGCTGAAGAAAGTCTGGAATCCACTGAGCCAGCATGAGATGACCAAAATCGTGTGGTGCCGACACGGTTAGTTTGCCTCGTGGTTGATCGCGCGACATGACACGATCGTTTGCCTCTTCAAGTTCGGCTAAAAGCTGTGCGATGCGTTCGTAGTAAGCTGTACCTTCGGCTGTTAGGCTCAGCGATCGTGTGGTTCGTTGCAGCAGTCGCACTCCTAGCTGATCTTCTAGTTTTGCCACTCGTTTGCTAATGGCGGATGGCGTAGTGTCGAGGATACGGGCAGCAGCACTGAAACTCCCTGCCTGTACACTCTGAACGAAGGCGATCAGTTCGGTCAAATGATTCAGCATTGTTATCAAAATGACTACATTTAAGAAACTCAGGCACAGATGTTTTGCTATATAGCCTGTTTCTCTTCTAACACGGAACAAGCTAACGTCAATTCAGTTCTCAGACAAAAGTAGAAACTGAAATGAAAGCAATTCAAATTGAAGCAGTCGGCGCACCAGAAGTATTGCAGTGGCAGGATATACCAGAACTCCCTGAACCTGCCGCAGGTCAAGCACGAGTCAAATTGTTTGCAGCAGGATTGAACTACATTGATGTGTACTTGCGGAGTGGAACCTATCTGCATAACTTTCCCCTACCGACCATTCCTGGTTTAGAAGGCGCAGGCTTTGTGGAAGCCATTGGGTCAGGCGTTGAAACCGTCAAACCGGGCGATCGCGTTGCTTACTACGGCGTATTAGGTTCCTATGCTGAGGCGATTAATGTGCCTGTCGATCGCTTGGTTCCCTTACCAAACGATATCAGCTTTGAGCAGGGCGCAGCGTTTCCACTGCAAGGCGTGACAGCACAGTATTTGCTCCACGATTACGTGGCATTAAAGCCTGGTACAAGCGTGTTGATTCATGCAGCAGCAGGTGGCTTGGGCTTGCTATGTGTGCAATGGGCAAAGCATTTGGGAGCGCAGGTGATCGGTACAGTTTCTACTGAAGCCAAAGCGCAAGCCGCTTATGCCGTTGGCGCTGATCACGTCATTCTGTACACTCAACAAGATTTTGTAGCAGAAACAAGACGATTCACAGAAGGTCGCGGAGTCGATCTAGTGCTGGATGGAGTGGGTAAAGCCACGTTTGCAGGCAGTTTACAAGTTGCCGCTACGGATGGAACGGTTGTCAGCTACGGTTGGTCAAGCGGACGACCTGATTTGATCGCGCCTACAGATTTGATTGGGCGATCTCGAAGAGTCGCTGGAGCAGATCTTGCCAACAAAGCCCCCACCCGTGAAATTCTACTCCAAAGGGCAAATGCAGTTCTGGAAGGGATTCAGGCAGGATGGTTGCAATTACAGATCGATCGAGTCTTGCCTTTGTCTAAGGCAGCAAAAGCGCATCAATTGCTAGAGAGCCGCGCATCCATTGGTAAGATCCTACTGAAAACTCATACATGAAGCTGGCACCTCAAGTTTAGGCTATTAGTCTACTTCAGCAGCGTCAGTACGCAAATCCCTTTCATCGAACCAGCCTTGATAAAGGGATTTGTAGTCACTGATAAGTTATAGCAGTACGCACTTAATCCCCTCACAATCAAGTCATGGCAATTTTTGAGTGGATCTTTTTAATTGGTTTTGGTGTGTTAGCTGGCAGTTCCATCACCAACATTTTGCAAAAGCAACAGCAGCAGTCTCGCTTAGAGCAAGCCTTCTATCATCTGCTGGAAGCTGAAAACGGCAACATTTCGCTTATTCAGCTTGCGGCGGCAGCACGGGTGAATGCGGCACTTGCCAAAAACTATCTCGATACTCAAGTGAAATTCTTTGGAGCAGTGCCCGAAGTGGACGACGATGGCGATGAGTTCTACCGCTTTCCCAAGTTGCGCCGCTGGAGTGAACCGGAAGAGTGGCAGTGAGGGGAGCTTTTAGCTTTCAGCGGTCAGCGGTCAGCTATGAGCTACAAACCACTCAGCCTGTCGCTACATACAGCAACGCCGCTGTATGTAGCGACGTTGAATGCAGATCTGTAGCTTACCAACATCAGCCTCCTCATTAAAGCTGAAAGCTGACGGCTGACCGCTTCTGCTCACAGCGGAAAATCCCGCTTAAAGCTTTCACGCGTGAGCGGCTGATCGAGCATCAAGCCTTCGCCGCCCAGCGTTTCCAGTGGTTGTCCTTCTACAGATACCCACACCTTTGCGTTTGGATTGAGGCTAGTAGCGGTGTAAAGCACTTGTCCTAATCTACCTGTCATGGAGGTGCTGCCGCCGCCCTGTGTGAAGTCTTTTGATAGATCGATATGAATACCGTCATCTTTGACTATGAGGCTGCGAAGTTTGGTCTCAGGAGGAATGGTGGTTGTGACCGTAGCGTTTTTAGGGCCTGCTAATAGTTCTTCAATCGCACCTGACAAAACGGCATTCGGGCTGCCGTTTGATTTAACGGTTGCAGGACTTGGGCTAAGGGCGATCGCGTTTCCCGACGTTTGTAGCCAGTAAACCTGAAGTGGCTTCGTTTGAGAGGCTGGAGCGGTAGTAGCAGGTGGTTGCGTCGTAGGAGGAGCAGACGTGATCGGGGGAGCCTTTTGCTGCTCTGGCGACCCCTGCCCCTGCTCGATTGCGCTGGGAGACGAGGTTTGATGTGACGATTGCCACCCCCACCAGGCAACCGCACTACCCGTTGCCAGCACTAAAGCGGATAGCCCTGCCATGATTCCAAGCGGGAGTTGACGACGCGATCGTTGGTCTTCCATAATCCATTCTCCTTACAAGTAACCAGGCCATTTGAGGGGCTTTTTCCAGTAACTACAGTCTACGCAGCGCCTTTTCGGAAACAGGGAATGTTTATCTAAAGTAAGGCGCTGAATTGAGTAAATTTTATCGATGAATCACATTTTGCACCTAACGTAACGAGTCTGGCGCTAGCTGAATGAATGCTGCAACGTTGATCTGCTGTTCCGTTACGTTTAATTGCAAGATTCTTGCCGTGATGCCAGACTTTTCTAGCTGCCGTAGGTCGAATTGATCGCTAATACCATTGGCGATCGGACGAATTACCTGTTCTGGTACCGCTTCATTATTAATAAGCACAGTGGGGTTAATGAGTCGTAGCTGTCGCCCGGATATCATTTCGAGACCTGACTCTGCCACGATTTTTAAGGTTGCAGGATCGGTGCCTTCTTGCAGTTCGGCTTGAAGTTGCAGTCGTTGGCTGGCAAGCAAGGTAATGCGAGGATTGAGCAAGCTGTAGCGTTGAGGTTGCTGTCTGGTGCTGTTTTGTCCTAGAGCGCCGACACCAAAAGCGGTGAGCCGCTTGAGAATAGTGGGCGATCGCAATGCCCGGTTTAGATCTGCCTGCGTGAGGACAAGTCGCACCCCGGATCGGAGCGGTTCTTTCAGTCGTGGTTTACCGCGTCGTAGGCGGCGAGCATCCAACTGAATGGGATCGGTTTCTAGTTCCAACGCTTCTAAGCGAATGTCGTCAGCAGGAAACAGCCCACGTCCCGCAATGCGCACACGATCGACCTTGCCCTGCACAAGCTGATAACTCGGTGCATTGTCAACGCGAACTTCCAGTTGTTCCACCGCTTTGAACTGTTTCCGAATCGCATCTTGAGCGACACGATCGACCACAAAGCCTGCTGGCGAAACCAGCGTGATCAGGCTAGAGAGAAAGATGGTTAGAAATTCCAAGGGTTAGTCCTTCTCTGTAAGCCACTGCTTTAAAGTTGCGACAACCTCTGCCATCGGGATCTCCTGAGAGTCTTTGGTCGCTCGTTTCACCACTTCGACCTTGCCCTGTTGCAGTGATCGCCCCGTCACAATGCGATAGGGAATGCCAATTAACTCAGCGTCTTTGAACTTCACGCCAGCCCGTTCGTTGCGATCGTCCAGTAAGGTTTCAACCCCGGCAGCGTTCAGTGCCGCATAAAGCGTCTCGGCAGCGCCCACTTGCTCAGCTTTGGCAATATCGGGGATGACCACGATCGCGTGATAGGGCGCGATCGCCGTTGTCCATACAATGCCGTTTTTGTCGTAGGATTGCTCGACAGCTGCTTGCGCCAGACGCGATACTCCAACGCCATAACAACCCATGACCAGAGGCTTTTCTTCGCCCTGTTCGTTGGTGTAGGTGGCTCCCAGCGCTTGAGAATACTTTGTGCCCAGTTGGAAAATGTGCCCAATTTCAATACCTCTGGCGGTTTTGAGGGTTTGGGTGGGGTCGTGGAAGGCACGATCGCCCGCGATCGCCTTTCGCACATCCACCGCGAGTTTGGGCAACTCAAATTCTTTGCCCCAATTAGCACCAACGACGTGATAACCCAATTCGTTAGAGCCTGTCACAAAGTGCATCAGGTCAACGGCTGTTTTGTCCACCAAACGTAAGAATTTGGGTGCAACAGGATTCACGGCGATCGCGCCTGCTGGCATAGGTTTTGGCGGTTTGATGTAGCTGTCTTCCAAATTGGGGGCAATGTAACCCAGAGGAAGCGGTTTGGCGGCCCATTTTTCTTGAGCCTCGGCATCCGGCACGGTTAAAGAAAGAACCGTCTTACCACCATACTGGTCTGCCAGTTTCGTCAATTCGTTTTGCAGCTTCACCTCATTAACATCCTGATCGCCGCGAATGCTCACCAGCACAAGAGCAACTCTGCCGCTGTCAAAAACGGCTTGATAAAGGACATTTTTGACGATCGCGGTAGGCGAACATTTCAGTAACTGCGCAATTTTGGTGATCGTCTCCGTACCAGGAGTTTCGACCTTCTCGTAAGCTTTGAAGGGAGAAGCTTCTGCGTCAGGGGGAGAAGAAACAGCTTTCTCTACGTTTGCAGAATACTTACCGTCTTCGGTGTAAAGCACCTCATCTTCTCCGGCCTCTGCCAGCACCATGAATTCTTGCGAACCAGAGCCTCCGATCGCGCCTGAATCGGCATCTACCGCTCGAAACGCTAAGCCACAGCGCCGCAAGATATTGCAGTAGGCGGTGTGCATCTTGTCGTATTGCTGCTTCAGCCCTGTTTCATCGGCATCAAAGGAATAGGCATCCTTCATGATAAATTCGCGTCCGCGCATGAGGCCAAAGCGGGGGCGAATTTCATCCCGAAACTTGGTTTGAATCTGGTACAAATTGAGCGGCAGTTGGCGGTAGGAGCGGATCATGTCACGGGCGATCGTGGTAACCACTTCTTCATGGGTTGGCCCCAAACCCATCTCGCGCTGCTGGCGATCAACCAGCGAAAACATAATGCCTTCCGCCTTTGTATAAGTGTCCCACCGTCCCGATTCGCGCCATAGTTCGGCAGGCTGAAGCTGTGGCAACAGGCATTCTTGTGCACCCGCTGCATTCATCTCTTCGCGGACAATTTGCGATACCTTTTGTAAGACCCGCCACATCAACGGCAAATAGGCATACACACCACCTGCAATGCGCCGAATATAACCCGCTCGCAGCAGTAACTTATGGCTGGGAATCTCCGCCTCTGCTGGATCTTCTCGAAGCGTGACAAACAGCATTTGAGACAGTCGCATTGCCCAGTTCCTTTTCAGACTCAATCATCCTCTCAGTCTAAAACATCCCTGTACGCGCCAAAGACAAAATTCGGGTACAACCTGCTTGCCAGCAAAACCGAAACCAATTTTCGTATGAGCCAACCAGAGCCATATAACGCTGAGGGTTTCTAGTTCTTTTCATTTTTATATCGAAAATACCGAAATTGGGTGATCTCAGAATGTATTGCTACTTAAGCAAATCTGGGTCTTTGACACGCTTTTCTAGCCGCAACGACACCGTTGCATTCGGTTGTAACCCAACCCATGCGCAAGACGATCGCGCATTCATCAAGTTTCTAGATTCCTATTCCTAAAAGCACTGTTTTCAGGGTCTCTACCACCTTTGCTGTGATTTTGGATGAGGTAAATGAATCTATTTAATCCGCTCGCGGAGCAGACCATGCACCGTGTCCGATTGCTGTTGGCAATTTGCTGGCTGCTGCTCATTGCATCTCTCTTTTACGACCCGCTTTCGCCGTGGTTGACCGACTCAAAGAATACGCCGAGTCCCTTTCACATTGATGCAAGTCTCTGCGTGATGTTGCAAGGGCATTGTGTAGCTGCTGAACCTTATGCACTCGGTGCACCCATCTTTTGGGGACTCGTGATACCAGCGTCGATCGTGATCCTGCTGGTAGGTGGGCACGAAGCTTGGCGGCGCGTTTGTCCGCTTTCCTTTTTGTCTCAGCTACCGCGCGCGTTGGGGTGGCAACGTCAGGTCAAGCGGGTCGATCCAAAAACTAACAAGACTCGTCTAGAGGTTGCCAAAATCAAGCCCGATTCCTGGTTGGGGCGCAATCACTCCTATTTACAGTTTGGCTTGTTCTACCTGGGGCTGTGCAGTCGGTTACTTTTTATGGATGCCAATCGAGTGGCGCTGGGGCTTTGGCTCCTTGGCACGATCGCCGCTGCAATGACAGTGGGCTACCTGTATGGCGGCAAAACCTGGTGCCACTATTTCTGCCCGATGGCTCCGGTGCAGCAGATTTATGCAGAGCCAGGAGGGTTGTTGACGAGTAAAGCGCATACGAGCGATCGCAAAATCACTCAATCCATGTGTCGCACCACAGAAGCAGGCAAAGAAAAAACCGCATGTGTGGCGTGCAAAAGTAGCTGCATGGATATTGATGCTGAACGAGGCTATTGGGAACGGATCACGCAACCAGAGCAAAAATTTCTTTACTACAGCTATGCCGGACTTGTAGTGGGCTTTTTTCTAGACTATGAACTGTTTGCAGGCAACTGGGACTTTTACTTCTCTGGTGCCTGGGCACGTCGCAGCAATGAGCAACTGAGCGATTTACTGCACTCTGGCTTTTACCTCTTTGACCAGGCCATCCCCATCCCAAAGCTCATTGCTGTACCTGTCGTCCTGGCGCTGTTCAGCATCGGTGGTTATGTGATGGGACGCTGCTTAGAAAAAGCATACAAGACCTATCTCAAGCAAAAGCACGCCGCACTTAGCCCTGAAGTCGTACAGCATCGCTTGTTCACTGTTTGCACCGTGAGCATTTTCAACTACTTCTTTGTGTTTGCGGGTCGTCCGTTGCTTAATCACTTGCCGCTTTGGGTTCAATGGTTGTGGAATGCTGCCATTCTTTTGGTCAGCGCACTATGGTTTTATCACACCTGGCAACGTAGCCCCGAAGTGTATGCCAGGGAGAAATTAGCCATGCAGTTCCATCGACAGCTACTCAAGCGCAATCTCAATATCTCTGAACTGTTGCGGGGGCGTGAGGTCAAGCATTTGAAAACGGATGAAATTTACACTCTGGCAGAAGCACTGCCTGGGTTTAAGCAAGATAAGGGACTGCAAGCCTACCGCGCTTTGCTTCAGGAATTACTCGAAGAAACCAATGTCACGTCTAGCAGTCAGTTGAAGTTGGTACAACTGGCACTCTATCGCAAGATGTTGGAAACGCTGGTATGGACTCAAGTCGATACTTCGGATGAATCCGTTGAGAAGGCATTGCTGGTCGTCGAAACGATGATCCAGGAGCAAAAATTGGAGCTAACCATGCCTGCAAAGCCCAGTCTCAAACGCATCAGATTGATGCCAATGCCACCAGAATCATTGCCACCCGCCTGGTCATCTTCTCGGTCAATGGTCAGGTAGAGGGAACAAAGCGCTTACGCAATGATTCAGCACGACGGCTAGCTGTGGCATTTTTGGGCTCAATAGCTAGCACTTGCTCGTATACTTCCAACGCTTGGGCTGTTAGCTGTTTACGTTCGTAGGCGTGCCCAATATTGTTTAAGGCCGTAACGTATCCTGGTTCGACTTTAAGAGCCTCTTTGTACTGCCGAATCGCCAAATCATACTGCTCTTGAGAGAAGTAGGCAAAGCCGAGCGCATTGTAGACTGCTGCGCTTTCGGCTTCTTGAAGGTCTTCTGCCTTCAGCGCTTTCTGAAACAGCGTGACCGCTTGGGCATAAATTTTCTTATCTAGATAGATGCTGCCAAGCTCGTAGTATTCTTGAGCCGTTCCCGCTTCCTTAGACAATTTTGATTGAAGCTTATCAAGCACAACTTCAACCTTACGCGTTTTCCAAATTTGCCTGACGACTGCCCATCCCGCGATCGACAGCAGCACCAGCAACAAAGAAACATAAACGATCGGAAATGATGTGTTCATATCGAATGTCAGTTCGCCCGCGTAACTGTCAAAATCGGCTCTACGTCAACTTTACCGCAAAATGGCAGGAGGTATGAACGGTTGCTGCATCCAGAATCTTCTGGTCACGTCCAGCAAGGGCGCAATCAATTTCTGCTAAGGCAATCCCCAATAAGTCGCGCGTTCTTGCAGCCAGCCTTCGGCAATCCAACGGGCAATAATTTGATTAATGCGAGTGTGAAGGTCGGTGTACTGCAAGCCCTTTGGCATCACAATGCATAAAGGCTCTGCTGAAAGGGTTGGAGTCAGCAAGCGGTAGGAGGGAAACTCGTGCACCCAGCCTGCTAGTACGGTGGCATCCCCAGCAAAGGCGATCGCATCTCCCTTCTCAAGTAAGGCATGTGCCGCTTCATAGGAAGCCACGCTGATCAAATTAGCGTCCGGCAACCGATAGCGAAGGGTCGCGATCGCGCTAGACCCATCTAGCACTGCAATAGAGCCTTTGCCGATATCGGCTAACCGCTGCACCGACGTATCGCGTGTAATCAAAGCAGTTCCGTCTAAATAGTAAGGCACACTTAAGCTGACAAGTCGCGCACGCAAAGGGGTTCCAGTGACGTGGGCGATCGCAATGTCTGCTTTGCCGTCAATCACAGCCGTGAGACGATCCTGATTGACGACCGATTGCCATTCAACCGCATCTTTGCGTCCCAACAGTTCCTGCGCTAACCGTTGAGCAATCTCAATCTCTAACCCCTGAAGCTGACCGTCTGCACCACGAAAACCCAACGGACGCACGTCATTTTTCACTGCCACAATTAAACGTCCGCGCTGCTGGATCGTTTGTAAATCTGCCGCTGCAAGAGATGGGAGCACCGAAACCAGTGCCCCCATGAAACTAAACCCCAAAACAGTGCTAAGCAACGTCGCGGCTTTAACTACCATGCCAAGCGGCAAAACTCACGGTTAAGCTGACTTTTTAACAGCTGTGCTGACCACTTCCATCACCTTGCTGAAGCCAGCCGGATCCAGAATTGCCATTTGTGACAGCATTTTGCGGTTAATTTGAACGTTGGCCTTTTTCAAGCTACCCATAAACTGGCTGTAGCTCAACCCGTGCTGACGGGCAGCTGCATTAATGCGTGTAATCCAAAGGCGACGAAAGTCACGCTTCCGCTTGCGACGATCGCGATAGGCATTCCGCAATGCCTTCATTACCTGCTGGTTTGCTGTGCGAAAAAGGCTAGAGTGAGACCCCCGAAACCCTTTTGCCAGCTTCAGAATTTTTTTGCGGCGCTTACGAGCGACATTACCGCGCTTTACCCGTGTCATCGTTACAAGTTCCTTGAGGTTCTAAACACACTGTCTGGTTAGTTTTGAGTTTTGAGTTTTGAGTGATGCATCCAACTCAACACTTAAAACTTAGAACTCCTAACTCTATAGATATGGGAGCATCAAATGGACGTTTGCTTCATCCCGTTCATTCACCACTGCCATACCGGCAAGCCGTCGCTTACGTGAAGCGCTCTTATGCTCAAGTAGGTGGCTCCTAAACGCTTTGCGGCGCAAAATTTTTCCACTTCCACTCGCTCTTAGGCGTTTTGCAGCAGCTTTGCGAGTCTTTAGCTTTGGCATAGGTCGCTTTTATTAACACAGTCTCCCATCATACTACTGAGAGGCTAAAACCCGCAAGGTATTGTCGCTTCCTGCGCTCTATGTTACGAGCACTGGAGATGACGCAACATAGGGGAAAGGCGTGCTTACAATGTCGAGCATTCATTCTCAGGTTTCTCAGTCAGTCTGTGTACCAGACATAGTCAGCGACGGGACGATCGCCCAGACTATCTGGCTCCTTAACGTTGAGCAAAAGGGAGGTTTGGGTAAACGATCGGCGCAATCGTGCCCCTTGCACGCGTCGGGCAACCCGTGCTGGAATACCGTCTCCATACAAAATATGTCCTTGCCCGACCAGAACGACAACCAGCATTTTGGGCCGTTGCTGTAGCGTTTGAGCGATACGTTCAGCCATCGTTTCATCCCATAAGACCTGGGCTTGAAAGAACCGCTCAACGTTGATACTGGTACCTTGCCCGTGATGGCTTTCAGCGTAGGTTTTTTGGAGACGATCGCGGTATGCATCTGGCCCAAGGACGATCGCAGATAGCGGCGGAATAAAGCGTCGATCTGCCAGCGTCAGGCTTTCCAATCCAGTGCGAGCGGTTTTTCGGGTGACTTCAGTTGGCGTGTTAAGGGCAATGACAGGCAGTTTATTTGCTTTAGCAAACTGGAGGATTGGCGCGTAGAATTCCCAGTTATACCCCCAGCGTTTGGCGTACTGAGTCTGGTCTTGTAGCTCAGCTTCGGTCAACACACCCGCTAAATAGCGATCGAGCACCGACTGATAGGGACGTTGAAACATTTCCATGCCGATCGTTAGCGTTGGACGCAAGCGATGCAATGCCTGAATCATTTCAAGCTGTGCCTGATGGTCGTCAGGGCGATCGTGGGTTTCGCCTAAATAGATGACATCCGCTTGTGCCAATTTGGGTAGCACTGATGTCAAGGGTTCGTGCTGTCGGCGTTGAAGATTAAAGACTGATGTCTTTAGCTTCCCTCCAGAATCAGGCGAAGCCGCACTGGTTGACACAGCGCAAAGTAAAAAGAGGCCCAGCACCCAGGTACACAATCGAGTCATTTGGCTAGCTGTCATAGAGCATGATGGCAACACGGCTACAGAGGTTTATCCGAAAATTCGCAGCTAGTTCTCAGTGCTTAGACACTTCTTGTCGGTCAAGGTGCTCAACACCTCAATCGGAACGAGACCTTTTAAGACACCACAGAGGCGACAGGCAACCAGTGATTGAAGTCATTTTCTAAGCAAAAATACTGGCTGATGGCAGATGGAACCGCTCAGTATAAGTCGTTTGCCCCCCTTACCTCGACCTCAAGTCACAATTAGCGACAAAAAGCAACCGGGTAATGTATCAAGAAACTTGAATTAAAAGTTAATTCTTGTAAAGAAGCCGTTGTTTTTTGATGTGTTAGTACAGCATACTTAACCTCAAGTCGGAGTAAGACTTAGCCATGCCCCTGAAAGAGTCAACTCCTTCCTGGAAGGGTCACACAACGCTACGTTGGCTATCCTCATCCTAAGAGGAGACTCAAGCCTAAAAGCTGTGCAAGCAAAAGTAGTCTGAGCAAAGAGTGAACAGGTGACGTTCAGAGCTTTTTCTTAGGGAAGAACCTCTAACATGTCGGTGAATGGCTCGCGCGCAGTAAGTTGTTCGCTTTCGCAGGTAATGTCTGCTTAAAAGAAGACTTAACCACGCCCCTGGAGAGAGTCTTTTGCTAATGTGCCTTTTTCGCCATTAGCTGGTTTCATTTGACACATTTGGATAACAAAATGGCTTTCTCAGTTGAACCGACTGCGACTAGTTTTCAGCGTCCTAGCACAGCAATTTCTTTGGCATCAAGGATGGCAAAAGTTCCTCCAGCAAAAGTGTCCTCTCTGGCAGCCTTGTGGGCAAAGAACTACATCATCTCAGTGACAACACGGGATGAAGCAGAACGGTTACGTAAAAGCGCTGATTTAGCAGAGATTGCATCGCAGGAAGGCCGTGTCCGCACGGCAAAACATCTGAAACAAACGTTGAAATTAGCTAGCGCTCAGGCGTGGTCGTCAACTGAAACTCTTTTATCAGAAGAAGTCCGTCGGCACGGTATCGACCTCAACATCATTAATCCCTGGCAAATTGCGGCTGATTCTCATGCGCTCTTTGAGAAAGCACTCGATGCCTATGGCGATCGCGTGACGCCTCGGCGACTCTCAGTGCTAGTGGGTGGAGAATTTGGGCGTGTGCGGCAGAAATATACGGCTGATGATCCACGCGCGATCGGTTTTGTGAGTATGCAGTTTCACTACACGGGGCAAGCGCTGCTTGAAAGCCTTTCTTCCGCAGAACGACTCCTGCTTGAACCGTATTTCAAGGTCATGGATGACCATCTTTACATGCCCCTCCGAGCGGCTTATGAAGCGGCTGCCAACCATCCACCGCACTCCCTAGCCCTCCGAGCCGTACAGAATTTATTGCCTATTAGCACTCGCATCGCCCAAGAGGTTTGTAAGCAGATCTGTCGGCAGCACCCCAGCTACGAAACTTACAGTGGGTCACTCAGCACATCCCAGGTGAGAACGTCAAGCATCCGCGATGTGGAAATGTTTCAGGTTTATCTATGTCTGTGCATTCTAGAAGACAGCATTCAGTCTGTACAGCGAGAACTGTTTCCCCTATGTGCCATGCTGTATCCTCGCTTAAACGTAAGCTGGCGCTTGGTACAGGAGATGCTACAAGCGATCGGCTGGGAAATGCACGATCGGCTCTCACCCAATGACGTAGCTGTTTTTCTACCTTACCTGGGCGCATTGAATGAAATGTTCTCAAATGAGGTGTTTCAGAGCGCTTAGGAACCATTTTTAGTTTTTAGTTGCTAGTGATGTTACCGGGTGTATTAGGTACAACCGTAAAGCACCCTACTTTGTTGAATATACGAGTGTTGGTGTATGAGTCGCTTCAGCGTTTTTGGATAACTTGGAAGATTTCTAGAAAACAAAACACCATAAGAGCGAGTTTGGGCATCACGTGCACGGCTGTAGCTCAAGCTTTTGGTTAAAACCTGCCCCTACCTATTGGTATGTTCTTTCTTGGCAAGCTCCTTGGATGCTAAAAACGCAGTCTGCCTTCGGTGAGTAGCTTGAAACCAGAAACCAAAGCCGCAAAGGCAATCATAAAGTTCCAAAGGCTTGTGGGTCTTAGCATCACGCCGCCGCTGAGAAAAACGAGGACAATCCCCAAGATGAGCAAAATCCAGCCAAAGCTGCCTGTTTGACGGCGGAAAAACAGGAGCAAGGTTACGCCGCCCATAATGGCTAGAATGGAACCGAATGCTGGCAGGTTGCGCCAAAAGTAGGGAGAATAGGCCGTCGAAAAGATAATATTTTGACCAAGGAAATACATACCTGCCACCAGCAGCAGAATGCCAAACAGTTGACTCATGGGTTTTAGCGTTGTCCTACGTGTGTTCAATTATTCCCTACATAAGTTAAAGATCATCGTAGAACGGCTCCATTCCGGATGTTCCTTCAGTCTTCTTCAGGAAGCGACAGGGCAAGTTGGTAGATTTGGCGGCGGGGCAGGGCAGTCTGTTGTGCGAGTTGACGGCTGGCCTCTGAGCGCGAAAGCCCCTGCTTCAATAGGGATTGCAGCTCTGTTTTCAGTGCGGCTTCCGATAAAACAGGCGGCGTGCCTTCAGCCCCAGCAACGACGATCGTAAATTCCCCCTGAGGTTCGTGGGTGCTGTAGTAGTTGATCGCGGCTGTAACCGTGCCTCGCCAGATCTCCTCATACCGTTTGGTTAACTCGCGCGCCAGTGCAATTTGACGGTCTGCACCCAGAATTAGGAAGTCTTGTAGCGTTTGCCTCAAGCGATGAGGTGCTTCATAAAAAACTAGTGTACGTGACTCTGTTTGCAAAACTTCTAAAGAAGCACGACGCGCGGAAGCTTTGGCAGGCAAAAACCCCTCAAACAGAAAGCGATCGCAGGGTAAACCGGAAGACACAAGAGCGGCGATCGCAGCACTGGCACCCGGAATCGGCACCACAAGAATGTTTGCTTCAGCGCATGCTTTCACCAGTTCATACCCTGGATCAGAAATACCCGGCATGCCAGCATCCGTGACGAGGGCGATACTTTTTCCCTGCTGCAACCGTTCTAAAAGTTCTGGTGTACGAATGTGACGATTGTGATCGTGATAGCTAATTTGCGGTGTAACAATCTGAAAATGGTGGAGGAGCTTACCTGTATGACGCGTATCTTCTGCCGCAATTAAATCCACCGTCTGCAATGTTCGCACAGCCCGGAAGGTCATGTCTTCGAGATTGCCGATCGGGGTGCCGACGAGATAGAGCGTTCCTGGCATGAGAAGAGAGGAGTGAGGAGAGTCTTGCGTTCTGAGTTTTGAGGTCAGCTTTTAGCCTTACTAACAACCAACAACTAACAACTGCCCCCAATGCCTCATCGTGGACTTTTTGTCGGGTTAGTGACGCTGGATCTGGTTTACCGGGTCGATCGTCCGCCTACTGATAACCAAAAGATTGTTGCTTCTGACTACACCGTAGCAGCCGGTGGGCCAGCAACGAATGCCGCCGTTGCGTTTAGCTATCTGGGCAATGAGGCGATCGTGGTTGGAGTCGTTGGTGCCCACCCCATGACGCAGTTAATTTTGACCGATCTGCAACAGTGCAGGGTGGCACTGGCAGATCTCGCTCCGACTCGCTCCGATTCACCACCCGTTTCTTCCATTATGGTGACGGAGAAGACGGGAGAGCGAGCCGTTGTCTCTATCAACGCTGTGAAAACGCAAGCGATCGCCAACAGCATTCCTACTGATAGCCTACAGAATATCGCAGTCGTTCTAATTGATGGGCATCAGATGGAGATTGGGCAGGCGATCGCAGCGCAGGCACAAGCACAAGCCATTCCCGTTGTGGTTGACGGTGGCAGTTGGAAACCCGGCTTTGAAACAGTGCTACCGCTTGCCGATTACGTTATCTGCTCTGCTAATTTTTACCCGCCCAACTGCCAAACGGCTGGAGATGTCATAGCGTATCTATTAGCATTAGATGTGCCCCATATCGCCATTACGCGGGGACAACGACCAATTTTGTACTGGACAGCAACGCAGTCAGAACAGCTTGATGTACCCGTTGTGCAGGCGATCGATACCTTAGGGGCAGGTGATTTTTTTCACGGTGCATTCTGTCACGCCATTTTGCAGGAAGATTTTAAAGACGCTTTAGCGATCGCGGCCCGCGTCGCGGCCCAATCGTGCCAATACTTCGGCACACGTCGCTGGATGGAAGAAAGTTTTGAGTTTTGAGCGATTAGCGCTCAGCCATTAGCTTTCAACGCTCAACTGTCCCGCTTGCTTCTCACAACTAACAACCCTAGCGAAGCCATGTCGAAGGCTTTACAACTTCTTTTCCCTTCTGCCCTTTGCCTTCTGCCTTTTACCCTCTTAGAGAATTCAAATTTGAACCACCTACACGCTACAGAGTTACAAGAACTGCTGACGATCGCACGCAGCATTGGGTGGGGTGCTGCGGACATCCTGCTCAACGTCCAACTGGCAGATTTAGCAATTCAAGATGCGACGGGTGAACCGATTACGGCTGCGGATACGGCTGTTGATGACTATATTCTCAATAATCTGCATGCCAGCTTGGGGCGCAACGAGTTTGCCTATCTGACCGAAGAAACCTACAAAGCTCAGCCCAGCCACGAACGCTTAGGAAAGCCGTTGGTTTGGGTAATTGACCCACTTGACGGCACAAAAGATTTTATCCAGGGCACCGGAGAATATGCGGTGCATATCGCACTGCTGGAAAACGATCGCCCCGTTTTAGCCGTTGTTGTTTGTCCGGCAACCTCAACGCTTTACTTTGCCACTTTGGGCAATGGTACCTTTGTCGAGCGATGGCATGAAACACCCGTTCCCATTCGTGTTTCCCAACGAAGCCATGTGGAAGAATTGACGATCGTCGCCAGCCGCAGTCATCGCAATCAGCGGCTTAACCAACTCATGCAGCAATTTCCTGTGCAGAAGCAGCGATCAGTCGGTAGCGTTGGTGGCAAGATCGCTACGATTCTGCAACAACAGGCGGATGTCTATGTCTCGCTTTCCGGCAGTTCTGCACCCAAAGATTGGGATTTGGCGGCACCAGAGTTGGTGCTAACGGAAGCTGGTGGCCGTTTGACCCACTTTGACGGTACACCCTTGCGTTACAACCAGGAAGACGTGAGCCAATGGGGCGGTTTACTTGCCAGCAATGGGCAGTGCCATAATTTCTTATGTGCTGAAGCAACCAAACTTTTGGCAGAGATCGACGCATCATAATCCATTCAACCGTCCCCGTCGATTAGCAGCACATTCAGTTCTTCTACTGACCGCTGACCGCTAACCGCCAGTCCCACTGGTTCTATGCTTCCCGATAAGCAATCACCGCATAAAACGGATCGCCCCCACCCATCCCTAGAAGCTGCATGAAGCCAAGGACTTGTGACTGCCGCGCAATCACTTCTGGTGGAGTAAAGCCTGGAACTGAAGCAAAATACCCTTCTACCAGCTCAACCCGATCGCCCTCAGAGCCATCTCGCCATGCCTGAATCGCTTTCTGATAGAACATCCGGTTTGAGAAACTGATAATGGTTACACCACCAGGCTTCAGTACGCGATGAATTTCGCTGAAAATTGCTTCGGGGTACTGAATATACTGCACAGAAACCGTATTCAGCACCGCGTCGAACGACTGATCTTCCAACGGCAGCTTTGGTTCCTGGTTCAAATTCTGCACAAAGTAGTGGTCTAACCGTGGGTTACGCGCCAACTCCTCGCCATTCAAGCCATGCCCTTCAACGTGAGCAAACGCGATCGCCTCTGGCAGGTGTGACACCCAACTGCTCATCAGATCCAGAATGCGCGTGTTTGGCTGTAACCGTTCCTGGTAAAGATCCGTAAGCTGCTGAATGAAGCCTTCATCGACATGGGTGACGAAGCGCGGTTGATCATAAAAGGAGCTATCATTCGTTTCATCAAGTTTGGTGCGCTGGTCGGGGCGTAACAGCATAGCGTTTTATAGCCTTCAGAAGCTTCGGTTGACACATGAAGGTATGTTAACAAAGCCCAGTCCCCAATCTTCTCTCAAGGAAGTTGGAGATGCTAAAGACCGTACTTCTGGCTCAAGCCAGGTTCACTCAGACCAGCGCATCATTAGCGCGCTGTGCCGTTTTACTCGATCGGCGTTTGTGCAGTGGTTTGATGCTGCTTACGCATGGTTTCTAGCTGCTGCTGCTGCTTAGCCGTTAGCGTCGCTTTGATCTGCTGATTTGACTTTTGTACGATCGCCGCGATTTTTTGCTTTTGATCAGCACTCAAATTCAACGTTTGCAGGGCCGCGCCCAACTTTGTGCCAGATTTTAGCGCCTGTACCAGCTTCTTGCGTTGAGTTTCGGTCAAGACTTTAGCAATGTCCTGGTTTCTGGTTTTGCGGAGTGTTCGGATTTTCTGCCTGGCTCAATAGGTGTTGCGGGGAGGTAAAACGAGGAAGCATAGACTAAGATGCTTCCAATCGGAAGCACTCCATTTACTACCATGCTGAACCTGAACTTAACGCATCTGATGGACGATGCCAAATG
>JAHHIE010000017.1 GCA_019358945.1 Stenomitos rutilans HA7619-LM2
CGCCAGCGCTTTCAAGTGGCGCAGATCGCACACGCGACTGTGTTGACTCAACTGGTCGAATAGTTGACCATACAAATGGGTAGAGGTTGTCATGATTTTGGGTGGTTGTGTGGTAACTCCAGCCTCTTATGACTCTCTACCCTCTTCACCAATTTCCTCGTGTTTATTGGGTTTCACCTACTTCTGTCAGGCAACCAGGTATACACCTCGAAGGTTAAAGGCACAATCATCCCCTCAACTAAGCCGTAAGCAGTAACGGCAACAATCCCGTTCTCCTTCTTGCCGACGTTGCCGATGTATTGTCGTTTGACGTAATCGGTACTGTTTCCCTTCTTGCAGTCGCCAGTCTCATCGATTAACAAAATCAATGCTCTGCCATTCACCACCTTGAGAATCAGTTCCAGTCATTTCTGGCGCAGTTGTTGAGCGCTCCAAGGAGATTCCGTTAAAAAGTGATGTAAGTTTTGTTGATTGTCTAAGCCAACCGCTTTAGTAATCGCGGGCAGGGACTTACGTTTGATCTCGCTGATCATGCCCAAGTGCAGAAGCTTGAAGGCTTCAAAGCTTCGCACTTCTGGAACTATCCCCTCATACAGCTGGCAGTATTCATCGACAAACCGAATCGTCGGTCGAGCCTCTCTCGAAGCTGGCATTATGTCTTGTTTGCACTCTAAACTCTCTACCTCCTATTCTAAATTCTTCTCTTCAAAGTGATTAAAGAGGGGTAAGCCAGAAAATATTTTGGTTGATCGCCAGAACAGTATCAAGGTTTATTTAGCAGGACTTACGCAAATTCTCTAAAACTAGCCCCCCAGCCCCCAAATTTGGGGGAGCAAGCACTCAAAGTCCCCCAGAATTGGGGGATTTAGGGGGCGACTGCGTAAGTCCTATTTAGTTGATTTTGGTTTTGCCCGGCCGGGTGGTGGAGAGATTGCTACTAGCAGCGTGGTCAAAGGCACGATGGGTTTTATGCCGCCAGAGCAACTATTGAACCGTGAGTTGACACAGGCTTCGGATTTATACAGTCTGGGAGTGACATTGCTGTGTTTACTGACAGGCACCCGATCGCGTGATGTCGGACAACTCATCAACGAGAACTACGGCATCAATTTTAAGAAGCTGCCTCAGCAGGGACGGGTGCTTGAGCGATGGTTGATGGAGATGACAGCACCCCAAGGAGTGGATCGCTATCTAGACGCGCGATCGGCATTGTACGCATTGCGCCAGGTGGATCTCTCTGCCACAGGCAGGCTTTGGCAGATCATTCCTGCTTTTTCCATCCATCTCCCCAAAGTGCGATCAGTCTTAGTTGTTGCTGTCCTCGCAACGATTATCAATTTTTCCCTGGCTGCTTGGAATTTGTTGAAGCAGCCACAGGCTACGTCCAGCCAGCAACCTGCCTACTATGAGCTACTGAATCAAGCTAACCTGCTTGTTGATAGACAACAATACGAAGCTGCCTTTGCGAGCTATGAAAAAGCTACCCAACTGAATCCTAAACAGGTTGAAGTTTGGTATCGTAAAGGGCTCGTGCTCACGTATTTGCGCCGCCATCAAGAAGCACTTGATTGCTTTGAGGCCGCATTACAACCAGGTATGGAATGGGGCACCTTTCCTGCTGAGCAAGTCTGGTGGAAAAAAGGGTTAACGCTTGCCAGACTTCATCGTAATGCTGAAGCAATACTTGACTACGATCGAGCCTTGCAGATCAATCCTAATTTGCCTGAAGCTCAAGTCGAGCGACAAGTGTTAGGCCAAGGAAATGTTTGGTTTAATCCTTAGCATCATGACTTATCTAAACCATCGGGTTGCTTAGGCAAATCCTTTTACCATTTACTCGAAAATGCGCTGGCTTGAGTTCCCGACGAGTGTTGCAAAACCGTGCGGGGTAAAAGGCGCGGCAGCATGATGGCTTCAACCGCCTTGCGGAAGCCGGAAATCATGTAGGGTCGATCGCGCTTTAGGGCATTTGGAGGTGACGCGATCAAACAGCAGTTACAGTTGGCGTGGAGACTAGAGCGACAGGGTTTTGAGATCCAACGCAGTACGCAGGAGTGCCTGAAGTGGAGCTCCACCCACCAGTTGTCGCCGAAACAGATCGGTCATCAGTGGTTTAATCTGGTTAGACAGGTCAAAGTCGGAATCAAGCTTATGGGCGACGCTTTTCAGGTTTGCGAGCGTTTTGGCATAGAGACCCATGTTGCCAAGAACACGCAAATGGTTTGCCAGCGCTCGTTGGAGGATGTCGTAGAAGCGCTGGCTGAAGTTAACTTGTGCCAGGTTTAGGTTGTAGTACCGAGGCAAGAGGCGATCGTCATCGCTTTCCAGTTGTGCCAGGTTGACGGGCTGTACTGGTTCTGCCAATTGCAAGGTGAGTTGAGTACAGCGTTGGGCATCGAGGTTGACGATCGCGTCTTTGAATTCGACAGTACTGAATGCTTGGCAAGCACTGCTACAATCTGTTGGCACGCAGCAAGACTTTGCGCTGATTGTGCCGTTGCCGTAGGGTTCGTCGGGTTGTCGATCGCGATCATCCAGCCAGCACAAAATGGGCGTGAGCGCATCCACTGCATTGCCGTCACGCAAACCCGTGCCACCAATTAGTTCCCGTTAAATCTTGCTGTAATCGTATTGACCAGGATTTACGCAGACTCTCTAAAACCAGCCCCCAGCACCAAGTTTGGGAAACTTTGAGTTCTCCCAAACTTGGGGGCTTAAAGCCCTTTGGGCACACAAGAAAAGGGGGCGGCTGCGTAAGTCCTATACTTATTAAAAACCATGACCAGTTTTTGGTCTCTTAAGTATAGAAAACCGTGATCGTGCAGTAGCATCTTTTGAGATAAGAATGCACAACTATCATGTCTGAGACTCAGGGAAAAGTATCGGTTGAAACACACGACACTCCTTATAAGCAACTCGCTGCCGCACGCAAGCAGCAGCGAGTAAAAGAGTTAGCATGGGTCTTTCTTAAGCTGGGAACGATCGCGTTTGGTGGCCCCGCTGCTCATATTGCCATGATGGATAATGAAGTCGTCAAGCGGCGGCAGTGGATGAGCCGAGAAGCGCTGCTGGATCTGCTCGGCGTGACTAATCTTATCCCTGGCCCCAACTCGACGGAATTGGCAATTCACATTGGCTATGAGCGTGCAGGTTGGAAGGGCTTGGTCATTGCGGGAACCTGCTTTATTCTGCCTGCCATGCTGGTTGTGTGGGCACTGGCAGCCGTTTATGTCCGCTTTCAAACCATTCCCGCTGTGGGTTGGCTGCTGTATGGCGTGAAGCCCGTCATCATTGCGATCGTACTTCAGGCATTGTGGAAGCTCGGCAAAGCAGCGATTAAGGATATGCCAACGGCGATCGCGGGACTCACAGTGCTTGCCGCCTTCTGGCTCAACGTTAACGAGATTGTACTGCTGCTGCTGGCAGGATTGGGCGTGATGCTGTACGAAAATCTGCGGCGTGGTGGCACCGGGGCCGCTGTCTTACTCCCTCTGACGGGTGTGTTGGCACAAGTAGGGACGACCACGATCGCTGTGGGCAAAGCGACCTGGCTTCAGGTGTTTTTGGTCTTTCTCAAGATTGGCTCAGTGCTCTATGGCAGTGGGTATGTGCTGCTTGCTTTCCTCCAACGTGATTTGGTAGAGCGTACTCATTGGCTCACCTCCCAACAGCTTTTGGATGCCGTCGCAATCGGGCAAATTACTCCCGGCCCTGTCTTCACCACGGCAACGTTCATTGGCTACTTGCTGGCAGGGAATGCAGGCGCAATCGCAGGCACGATCGGCATTTTCTTGCCTGCCTTTGTTTTCGTCGCGCTGGTGAATCCCTGGGTGTCCAAACTGCGGTCGTCTCCCTGGGCAAGCGGCTTTTTAGATGGCGTGAATGCGGCTTCACTGGGCTTAATGGCAGTCGTTACCTACACGCTGGCGCACGAAACGCTTGTGGATTGGTTGACCGTCCTAGTGGCATTGATCAGCGCGATCATTGTGTTTCGGTTCAAGGTCAATTCTGCATGGCTGGTGCTGGCAGGTGCCGCGATCGGGTGGTTGACGCAAACACTAGGCTGGCTTGCGTAAGTGGCTTCAACCTTTCTTCAGAAAGTACTTCTTTACCTCGTAATCACAGCTACTAGACTGAAGGTGAAGTGGCTCTGTTAGACGACGTTCGATCGCCTGACAAGGCTAGATTAACGAGAAAAAGTTCAGAGAAAAACCGATGGTTGACCTTGCCTCACCCAAACAGACGGCCTGCTTCGAACCGTCCGTCACTGTTGCCTATGATGCTGAACAGGCTGTCTTACAGCGCTATGAAGCTGGAGCACGCCAACCTGAAGCAGCGCTTTGTTGCCCTACAGATGGATACGATGCCCAATACTTGGAAAAGCTGCCATCAGAAATCATCGAAAAAGACTACGGCTGCGGCGATCCCACCAAATACGTTGCTGTGGGCGAAACCGTCGTTGATTTGGGGTCTGGAGCGGGGAAGAACTGCTACATTCTGGCGCAGAAAGTGGGTGCTACGGGACGAGTGATCGGCGTAGACTTCAATGATGAAATGCTCTCGCTGTCGCGGAAATATCTTGATGAGATGGCAGACAAGCTGGGCTATCGTAACGTCTCGTTTGTGAACGGGAAAATTCAAGATCTGGCGTTGGATCGCGATCGCGCCCAAACCTGGCTAGCAAGGTATCCCATCACCAATCTCGATCGTCTGAGTGCCTTTGAAGCCGAATGCGCCCGTTTGCGGCAGGAACACCCCTTAATTGCTGACAACAGTATTGATGTCGTCATTTCTAACTGTGTGCTTAATCTGGTGCGTCCTCAAGACAAACAGCAGTTGTTTCAAGAGATCTATCGCGTGCTGAAACGCGGTGGACGCGCCGTGATTTCTGATATCGTGTGTGACGAAGACCCAACCCTTGCCATTCTGAATGATCCCGACTTGTGGAGTGGTTGTATTGCAGGTGCTTTCCGTGAAGATACCTTTCTAGAGATGTTTGAGCAGGCTGGCTTCTACGGTGTCGAAATTTTGGTGCGTCAGGCAGAACCTTGGCAAGTCATTAATGGCATTGAATTTCGCTCCATGACGGTACGCGCCTTCAAAGGTAAAGAGGGGGACTGCTGGGAACGCAATCAGGCCGTGATCTACAAAGGCCCCTGGAAAGCAGTGCAGGACGACGATGGACATATACTCTACCGGGGTCAGCGGATGAGCGTTTGCGACAAAACGTTCAAGATCTATACTGACGCCACCAGTCCTTACCAGCAGGACATCATTCCCATCACACCGCAGACAGACATTCCTTTAGAAACGGCCCAGCAGTTTGATTGCGCGCGCGATCGCGTCCGTCACCCTCACGAAACGAAAGGAACGGACTATCACGCCACCATCACAGCCGCTTCCAATTCCTGCTGTGACCCATCGGAAAGCTGCTGTTAATCGCTCATCTATGAGTGCTGAAAAGAATGGGCTGGTTGCAGGCTCTCAATCTGCAATCAGCCCATTATTCGACAAAGCGCTGCTGGTCATCGCTTTCCATCAAGCGCTGTTTTAGTTTTCTTCGCAAGCGGTGCAATGCTCGTTTACCAATCACTGATAGAAGATAATTAGCGGCGATCGTGGGGGTTTTAAAGAATCCCAACGTGACCAGCTCATTCACGATCGCCGCGTTTTCGGGGTTCAACTCTACTCGCTGTCTGGACATGTGCGCCTGATGCTCTCTCAAAACATACGGATTTCTTTCGCCTGGTAGAGCCCTTAAACCGTCAATTTTTCGACTTTAGAGATTACAAAGAAAGCGGTTTGAATGCCAAACCTGTCAATGACAATTTTATTTGTGTCAACAACAGGGCTATTCGCCTTCTACGTCACAATCTAACCACCCTGATCGATGCTCAATGCCCAACTCTCTCACTGTGCGTGCAAGAAGCACTCTAAACCGTCCTTGAAAGCAAGGGTGCATCCTTTTACACGCCAAGTTAGTGCTGGAGCACACTGCTCTTTACATAAGTTTTACACATAGAACCGTCAACTTTACATAAAATTTACAAAATAAGTTTGGGGAACTTTTGAAGATCCTTCCCTACATGCTTAAAGCCAGTTGTGCAACCATCTACTACCGCCTTGAGCACTTAATTGTTTTGATTCGTTTGCCTATCCTCTATCGACTCATAGGTTTGCTTAGGCGCGAGTACGTTGATCCTCATCGCGTCTGCTTCCTTGCGTTGCAGGTCGCTTTCTTGCTTCAAAAGGCCAAAGCGCTGTCGTATGCCTCGATCGAGATCAAGGCCACTTTATTCCCAGGTAGAGATTGGCCTCAAAATGGCTGGAATTTCAGCCTGAGCTGGAAACTCTAGCTGGGTTTCTCGCAAGCCCAGGTAGCCCGATTCAGTGAAAGAAAGCAACATCCGCTGGAGTGCCAGCCAGACATCGGCTTCATACTCCCAATCGCGCTGGCGATGGGCTTGAGCGGCAATCGATCGCAACGCCCAAAAATAACTGTTCCGTACCACCGAACCGCCTTTTTTGTAGGCCGGTACGTCTTCGTGGTGAAGAAACACAATTTCTTGCTCAATTCTGGCTCTCATAAGGCTAGTACACCTTGTCGGAAACAACCTGTCACTTTCACAAAAGCTCAAAGGCAGAAATAACGAAGCTTTTGCCTTCCTACTTCTGCCTTTCTACACTAGGAAGGTTCGCTTTTTGCTTGACGATTTACACCGAAAGCATCGCTTTAGACAACTTATAAAGTTAGTTAAAGTTGTAGTTGCATATACAGGCACTTTAAAGTTTGTGCAGCCAGAATAGAGGCATAGAAATCTCCGAATGATTCAGAGGGATCGCTGGCAACCTGATGATCTCAATAGCGAAAGCACGGCTGCGGACAAAGCTATATCCGCAGGCTGTTGTGGTGCGAAGGTGTGGCTGTCATATTAAAGCAGCGTTTCAAACGTAACGATTTAAAACTCTAAAGATTAAACGGGTGATGAAATGGCAACTTGCCCTTTATGCTCTGACATTTTACTGCGCCATCTTCGCTCTGGTAAACCCTACTGGCTTTGTCGGCGTTGCCGCGTCGAAATTTTAGAAAAGAAAGATTTAACGGCAAAAAACTACCCTGCACACGAGGCTAGTCCCAGAGCGCTTCCACTTCCCATCCCTGCACATCACGCCGTCATCCGATTGCCAACGCTAGAGCGTGATTCCCCTGCCGGACGTGTTCAGCATCAACAGCCCTCTATGACGATCGACGTTTAGCCAGCTTCAGGCGGCTTGGTTGCCTGATCGCTCAAGTGCGTACTGCGTCCGAGGTTTGATTGTTGCACCGTGAGTAACAGCCGCAACACATCAAGCGCTTCTTTGACAGGATTTACGTTGATCCTCGTGAACTTACCCAGTTTGCAGAGCACTGATCTCCGTGAAAAGCCCGATTTCGCGCTCCTGGCAATTGCTCATACTAGAGTTCAACACCCTGATAAAAACACCACACTTGCTAGTAGCACGCAGTGAGCGGTGCTCCATTAGACGAGTGTGTTTTATCCCTATCGTGAGGTCTGCTTTAGTGAACCGCCTTTATACAGAGCGACCCAGAGTGCTTGTTGTGGATGATAATCCTTCCAGTCGGCTCACGGCAGTGGCGTTGCTGTCAGTTGAAGGCTACGACGTACTGGAGGCAGATAGTGGCCCCGCAGCGTTAGACTCTATTGTTGCAACCAATCCTGATTTAATTCTTTTGGATGTCATGATGCCTGGGATGGACGGCTTTGAAGTGTGTCGTCGCCTCAAGCAAGATGAGCAAACGCGCCTGACTCCTGTGGTTTTTGTAACCGCGTTGGACGATCGTCGTGCGCGCTTAAAAGGCATTGAAGCTGGTGGTGATGATTTTTTAACAAAACCATTTGATCAGCTTGAACTGTCTGCTCGTGTTAAATCGCTAATTCGTCAAAAACGTTTGAACGAAGATCTGGATCACGCCGAAAGAGTGCTTTTTTCGATCGCGCAGACCGTTGAAAGTCGTGATCCTAATACAGGTGACCATTGTGAACGCCTTGTGGCTCACGGCAAAGCCTTTGGAGAATTTTTGGGGCTGTCTCGTATCGAGATCCGTGATCTAATGTGGGGTGGGTATCTCCATGACATTGGCAAAGTAGGCATTCCTGATGCGATTTTGCTGAAACCAGGAAAATTTACCCCTGAAGAATGGGAGGTCATGCAGCAGCACGTACTCATTGGAGTAAAAATCTGCCAACCGTTGCGAACGATGCGCGGCGTATTGCCTATCATTCGTCATCACCACGAACGGTGGGATGGGACGGGGTATCCAGACGGTTTGGCGGGGGAGCAAATTCCTCTACTGGCGCAAATTTTTCAAATCATCGATATTTACGATGCGTTGACCAGTGAACGTCCGTATAAGAAAGCCTTTACCCCGATCGAGGCACTGACGATTTTGGACGAAGAAACCGCTAAAGGCTGGCGCAACCCTGAGTTAGTCGAGCGGTTTAGAGAATTTGTTCAATCGGCTCCAGTGCAGTCAGAGCAAGACGTGCCGCTTGAGTTATCACGCATCCCACAATCAGCCTGACCAGAATCTGACCAGCCTTGAGCCACGGAAGCCGTGCTGTTCAGGGAGAAATTAGCGGCTGAAAAGTGCCTTTACCAGGTCATGTCGGTAAGACGAATGGTATCCTGTAAAGCGTGACGAGGTGGAGCAGTGGCGCGATCGACGTGCTTCTCTCCACTGCAAACTAAGTGGCAAAAACGATCATGGTAGCGGTGGCAATTTTAGCTGCTGGACGAGGCACGCGGATGAAATCTGACTTGCCCAAGGTCTTGCACCAACTTGGAGGGAAAGCTCTGATTGAATGGGTGCTTGGTAGTCTATCAGCGGTTGAAACGGTTCGACGATTAGTCATTGTGGGCTATCAAGGCGAACTGGTTGCACAAGCGCTGATGAACGAAAAGAACAATGGCACAGCAACTCGGTTGGAATTTGTAGAGCAGCCAGAGCAACTGGGCACTGGGCATGCTGTCCAGCAGCTATTGCCTCATTTGGAAGGGTTTCAGGGCGATTTGCTGATCTTGAATGGGGATGTGCCATTGCTGCGCCCCCAAACGCTTAAGCATTTGCTACAAACCCATCGAGAGCATCACAATGCAGCCACGATTCTGACGGCTCAGTTGCCTAATCCTAAAGGTTACGGACGAGTGTTTTGCAACAGTCAAAACCTGTTGCAGCAAATTGTTGAAGACCGTGACTGCACACCAGCACAAAAGCAAAACCGTCGCATTAATGCTGGCATCTACTGCTTCCGCTGGGTTGACCTGGCTGCCGTGTTGCCAAAGCTGACTACCAATAATGACCAGCAAGAGTACTATCTGACCGATGTAGTCAACTACCTTGATCCGGTGATGGCGGTTGATGTCGAGGATTACCAGGAGATTCTCGGCATTAACGATCGCAAGCAGCTTGCCACCGCGTATGACATCCTTCAAGCCCGGATTAAAGACGACTGGATGGCCGCTGGGGTCACGTTGATTGACCCAGATAGCATCACGATCGATGATACGGTGACGTTAGAACCAGATGTCGTGATTGAACCTCAAACCCATTTGCGGGGAACGACGACAATTAGAGCTGGTAGCCGCATTGGCCCCGGTAGCCTGGTTGAAAATAGCCACATTGGTGCCAATGTAACGGTACTGTACTCGGTAGTGGTTGGCAGTACTGTGGCCGCCAACACCCGCATTGGCCCTTACACTCACTTTCGAGGGCAGGTTGAAACGGGTTCGGGTTGTCGTATTGGTAACTTTGTTGAACTGAAAAATACCAGACTGGGCGATCGTACCAATGTGGCGCACCTTTCCTACCTCGGTGATGCAACGCTGGGGCATCAGGTGAATGTGGGTGCTGGCACGATTACCGCTAACTATGACGGCGTGAAAAAGCACCGAACGCAGATTGGCGATCGCACCAAAACAGGTGCTAACAGTGTTTTAGTTGCACCGATTACGGTTGGCGAAGATGTCAATATTGCGGCTGGCTCAACGGTGACAGAGAACGTTCCAGATGATTGCCTCGTCATTGCCCGTGCCCGTCAAGTGCTTAAACCAGGCTGGAAACTTAAAGCAAAGACGTTAGAAACTTGAGCCGTTGGCAAATCCCTGGTCATAAGCCGATTCGTAGCCCATTGGCACTTGCCGCTGGTGCTGGAGTTTGGCATCCCAGTAGCCTGCTTCCCACCAGAGATAGTTCGATCGCTCACGGCTGAGGGCATAAGGGTTAATGGTCTCTGGTTGCAGCGTGAGCAAGTTCTGGCTGCGTTGATTGGCGGGTAGTCGTGCAAGCTGCTGTTGTGCGATGGTCAAAGCACGGGCGATCGCTAGCAGCCGTCGTTCTTGATCGTGGCGAATGCTGGGTTCAATGTTGCCCAGTCCGGGAGCATCCCAGCGGTTCTTCTGGGGATTCCAATAGCTCCAGACCCGCGCTTCGAGGATGGCATTCTGTCCGCTGAAGCCCTTTTGCTTGGCTTGCAGTAGGCGATCGAGGTATCCCTGATCACTCAAGGCTGCCAGGGGCGCTTGGTTCGCCAGATCCACGCCGTTGAGTGCTTCCATTAGCGTCATTCGCAGCTTTGCAGCCGTTGCCTGTCGTTCCAAAGCTGCATGTTGTACCTGTAAGCGTTGCAGTTGGCGATCGTCCGCTTCTTCAGGAGTCGAGCAGCGGTAGCGTGCTTCCCCACAGTGCTGAAACGAGAAGCTACCCAGGTTCCAAACTCCGTTGCCAGGGTCTTTGTGCCCGTAGTACGCGCGGGTTTTGCGACCGTCTGGTGTGCGTGTGCCTTCAGCATGACCTACAGTGCGGGCTACCAGTGAATTTGAGCCGCCTGCAAATAGCACTTGCCGATTAGACAAAGTACTGCGTCCCTTGCTGGCAAGTGGTGGCTTGGGCACAACAGCACTTTTTTCAGCACTTGGCTGCCGTTGCCAATCAAAATCAGCTCTCCATGCGGGAATGCAGGTCACGATAAGGAGCGCCATCCCCACCCACCCTGCATGAACCAGCAGCAGCAGTTCTCCGCGCGATCGTGCGTTTCGCGGCGGGTGAGAGGGCACAGCAGCGATCGGACGTAGCGTCTGCGGTAGAACAGCACGTTGGCGTTGATATGGTTCTTTGAGGACAGCCTGGGCGATCGACTTTCTCAAAACGACACGTTTAATCAGGACGAGTGTTCTACTTATTTTACCCTGCTGGCAGAGTGTCTCATCATATTTAGCTACTTCAACCAGCGATGCTACGCAAGTTCGGTCACTCAAAACTCAAAACTTAAAACTGAGAACTGGTACTAGTTGGGTCATCCAATGAGGTGATATAAAGTCATTCGATCGGATGAACTCAATGAATTTTGGGTAGCTTTTTGCGTAAAGCGTTCATCACGCTTCGAGTCATAAAAAGTAGCCTACTTTACCAATTCATCCTGTAAGGAGACGTTTTATGTTGCACCACTTTTCGATCGCGGCTGAAAACCCTGCTCGTGTGGCCCAAGCTCTGGCAAATCTTCTCAACGGCGAATTTGCCTCCTTCCTACCTCATCCTGGTAGCTTTATGGCGCTCTCGTTGGATCGCTATGGCACGATGATCGAGGTTTACCCTGCCGAAACGGAACTGATGCCAGGGTTTGGTGCCGAGCAGGTCACCTTTTCCAGCAATGCCTTTGCCTCGCCATTTAGTGCTACCCACGTGGCGATTTCCGTACCGCTTAGTCAAGAAGACATTGAACGCGTTGCTGCACGGGAAGGCTGGCGAGCCGTTCGTTGCAACCGTGATGGCTTCTTTGATGTCATTGAAGTTTGGGTTGAGAATAAGCTGATGCTAGAGTTTCTAACCCCTGCGATGGCTGCAAAATATACTGAGTTTATGCAGCCTCAAAACCTGGCAAAATTCTTCGAGACGGCTGGTGAATCGGTGGCGGTCTGATCTCGATCGCTAAGAGGCGCACGATCGCTTTATTCTCTTCAACAGACTCTCTGCGGTTTGAGCCAGAATCATAGCTCTACAAGAGCGCCATCTCCCTTTGCTGGCGGGTTTGCTGAAGTTAATGTCAGGAGTAAGGCGATGATTGATCGATCGCACCCACAAGCGTTTGCCATCAAGCGTTGATGAATTCGACGTTGACGATCGTGCTTTGCTGCTTGGCAGGTTTGGGATAATCTCTAGTAGCGACTATCTCTACCTGACGTGCGATCGGTGCTACCCATGCCACAGTTTGAGAACGACTCCGATTTCAAGACGGTTGTCCTACAGCACTTTGAGCAGGACGGCTGGACGGCAACCGTTGCCCCCGCCGATGTGATCGGCTACGACCTTGAGCTGACCAGAGACAGTGAGTGTGTCGCCGTGCAGGTGAAGCAGCAACGGGCAAAAGTCCACGCGGGACAGCTAGAAAAATTTATCGACTTTCTAGAGAGTCCAACAGGGGCCAAGTTCACGCGCGGCTTTCTGATCTCAGCCTCAGGCTTTACGCCCTCTGTGTTTACCTACATGCGGGCGGAAGAGGTTGTTGATGTGGCGATCGGTAGCTTCAAAGGCACCGAACTAACTTGGGAAGATGGGGATATTCCACCGCAACCGCCCAAAGCACACATCACTTACATCGGGGTCTTTACCTGTAAGGGAGGAGTGGGTAAAACAACGATCAGCGCCCACCTTGCAGGAGCCTTTGCGCTGAATGGGTATGATGTGGTGCTGATTGATCTCGATCGCCAGAGCAACTTGCGAAAACTCCTCGGTGATGGCGTGTACATTCCGGGACGCAGAGGGGGACTAGGCGCAACCATTACCGTCCTCAACCACACCGAATGGCGCGAAGAGGACTATCCCGAAACGCGAGTCGTCATTTGTGATTGCAGCCCAGAGTACGATGCCAACCCCGAAGCCTTTATCGAAAAGTTTAGCTATTGCCTGATTCCAACGACGCTAAATCCTCTTGGCATCAACAAGAACGCTGATGTAATCCGTCGCACCTTTACGGCTATTCGGCGCATCAATACTAATGCCGAACTGTTTGTCATCGTCAACAACTATCACAGCGACGAAGCCAAACGAAACGATGTGTTAAACCGCATCCTCAAGACTGAGTTTGAAACCTTAATGGCAGATGATCCCAGATGTCATTACATTGACCCTGAAACCGTCGCCATTCGCTTCAGCAAGCAGCTTTTGTACTGGGGTTATCACATTGTTGAGAACGATAAACCCCAGTTAGCCTTTCGAGAAATTGGCGGTCGATCGCTCCCTCGCACCGATTTCCTCAAGCTGCTCGATTACTTAGAAGACCACACCAACATCGAAGCTGCAAAAGCAAAGGAAATGGGCGCAGCTGGGAACAAATAACTATCGGCGCTAGCAGCCAGAAGTCAGGAGTCAGAAGAAAGCTAATGGCTGATAACGCAAACCTACTCGGCAAGCGATCGTTTGAAAATATAAAGATAGGTCAACGTGCGAATACGGCTGAACTCTCCACCATGTGCTTCGTCAATGGAATGCACTGCTACTAATTCCCAGCCACGCTGTCCCAAAAAATTTAGTCCTTCTGCAAGTTTGTATTCCTGGCCGTTCAGAGTGAGAATCCGGTGACCATTCTTACTAGGTTTCCCCTCTACTTTGACAGAGGAGTACGCTTCAAGATACTGCCACTTCATCGTTTTTTTCCTGCGCCATGTGAATCTCTCACGCTCCCATCCCCGAATATTGCTTTAAGCCCTTGTGCCACAGCCAGCGGTAAATGGCGAAAAATACAGCCGTCCAGCCGAGCATAACCAGCAATCCTTGACCGAGGTTGACAGGCAGACCGACTAGGAGACTGGCAGGAAAGTGAATCAGATAAGGGAACGGTGTCCAGAGGACGATCGCGCGCATTTGCGGCGGGTAAACTTCCAGCGGCGCTACCATGCCCGATAAAAACAAGTAAAACAGAAACCAGAACTGCTCCAACGCACTAGCACGCTCCGTCCAAAAAGCAAACATCGACAGCGTGTACTGCATCAAAAACCGTAGCGTAAACGCACAGACAGCCGCCAGGAAGAACAGGAGCAAACTGCCCAAACTGGGGAGCCAAAACGACTGCGGGTAGAGCCAGAAGAAGAGCGCAATCAGCCCAAACGCAAACGGCAACCGGGCGAAGCGCTCCGCAAAGTGGGAGAAAAAGTAGTGCCATGCGGGATCAAGCGGTTGCAGCAGACGAAACGATAGCTTGCCCTCGACAATCTCGCGTTCAAATTCCCAGATGACCCACACGACCGTGAACTGCCGCACGATGAAGGCGGCCAGAAAGTAGCGGGCAAAATCAACGGGTGTTAAGCCAAAGTTTCCCGTCGTGGCTGCTTGCATCCAGATGCCCATCAGAATGATTGGGAGCGATCCCGACAGCACCCACAGCAACAGCTCAGCACGGTACTCCACCATGTAGGCGTAGTAGACAGAAGACATGGTACGGGCGATGTTGATGATGCGATTCATGGGAGTGGGGAAAGGGAAGTTTTGAGTTTTGAGTTTTAAGTTTTGAGTTTGCAGTCAGGAGTTAAAAGAGTTTTGAGTTTAGTTAATTGTGACTCCTCCTACCTCTCACCTCTCACCGCTCCCTTCCCTTCTACCTTCATGCAGCCACTCCCGATCGCAAGACTCGTCCAATCACTTCTTCGATCGGGGGTTCTGTGACTGCCAGATCGACAATTTCCAGCTCCGATAGCAGCTTGGCAACCGTGCGTGTGAGACGCTCTTGAGGCACTAAAAATTTGGCGATCGCCCCCTCGACCGACTCCAAATCGCCATATAAAGACAACTGTTCGCGGGGGTAGAGATGTGCCAGTTCCACGTTCACTTCGCGGCAGGGGGCAAAGCGATCGACCAGACCATCCAGGCTACCATCGTAGATTAATTGCCCCTGGTGGATAACCAGCACCCGCTGACAGAGCGCTGTGATATCTGCCATGTAGTGACTGGTCAATAAAACCGTCGCCTGATAGCGCTGATTATACTCGCGCAAAAACTCACGGACGCTAACCTGAGCATTCACATCCAAGCCCAGCGTTGGTTCGTCTAGAAACAGAACGTGCGGCTGATGAATCAGGGCTGCTAGTAGCTCGGCTTTCATCCTTTCACCCAGGGACAATTTACGCACGGCTTGAGTCAACTTGCCTTCGAGAGACAGCATTTCGGTGAGTTCACCTACTCGCATTTTGAAGTCGCGATCGCTGATCCCATACACGGCTGCATTAATTCGCAGGGAATCCAGCGCAGGTAAGTCCCAAATCAACTGCTGCTTCTGCCCCATCACCAACGTAATTTTTTGCAAAAACGCAAATTTGCGCTGAAAAGGGACATGCCCTGCCACAGTGACCCGTCCTGCTGATGGGTGAATGAGTCCAGTCAGCATTTTCAACGTGGTGGTCTTTCCCGCTCCGTTCGCACCCAGAAAGCCCACTACTTCTCCTGGCTCGATCGCAAACGAAATGGCTTGAACAGCTTTGATCTGACGATACGTGCGGCGGAAAAAATGCTGCACCGTCCCTTTCAGCCCCGGCTCTTTCACTGCAACGGGATAGAGCTTGCTCAAGTTTTCCGCCAAAATTACAGGCATTCTTCTACTCTTGCTACGAAATTGACCTGATTCAACGTGTAGTCATGCAGGCGCATAGAGTTGCCACGCGATCGACACCTCTTCTTTATAGTCCCTAGACGCGATCGCTTGCAGCCTCTTGCGATTGAAATTGGCGGTTAGAAATTAACGGAGCCTCTACCGTGTCTACCTTACTCTCAACCAGCCTCATCATGCGTTCCTACGCTGGTGAAGCGGATTTGCCCATGATCGCTGACCTACTCAATGCTTGCGAAGCGATCGATCGCCTGGATGCAGGCACCTCAGTTGAAGAACTACGTCAAGAATTTGCTGATCCTGATTGGGATCTAAACCGTGATATTTATTTGTGGGAGGATGAAACCCGCTTGCTCGGTTTTGGGGCGGTTTGGGTGTTGCCACCCAGCGAAAATCACAGTGGCTTTTTGTGGTTTAACGTTCACCCAACTGTACGAGGAAGCGCCCTAGAAAACCAAATTCTCGCCTGGAGTGAGCAACGAATGCGTGAAGTGGCTCATGAGCGTGGTGTTTGTGTCAATCTTCAAACAGGTGCTCGTGTTGGTCATCACTACCGAGTCTCGCTACTCGAACAGCATGGCTTTGTACGTGAACGCTATTTCTACCGCATGACCCGCTCATTAGCAGAACCCATCCCAACGGCTCAGTTTCCAGAAGGGTTTAGCGTGCGCCACGTAGACTGCGATCGCGATGCCGAAGCCTGGGTTGAAATGTTCAATCAGTCATTCATCGACCACTGGAATCATCACCCTCTGACGATCGCACAGTTCAAGCATTACCGGACTGAGCCAGACTACAATCCCGCGCTCGATCGAATTGCCATTGCCGCCGATGGCACCTTTGCCGCCTTTTTCACAGGTCAAATCTACCTCAAAGACAATCAGCGCAACGGGCGCAACGAAGGTTGGATCAACGTATTGGGCACTCGTCGAGGGTTCCGTCGCTTGGGGCTAGGTCGTGCCATGCTGCTCTCAGGGTTAGAGCAGCTAAAGGCGATCGGCGTTGAAACTGCCCTTCTGGGCGTAGATTCCAAAAACCCATCGGGAGCATTGCGGCTGTACGAGTCCGTTGGCTTTACTCAACTCCACACGTCGATCTCCTACACGAAGGAGGTGAAGGGTGAGGGGCAGGGGAAGCAGGGGGAGTAGGGAGGAAGGACGTTTTGAGTTGAAGAGCTATCAGCGTCTAGCATAGAAGTTTTGAGTTTTGAGTTGGAAGAAGGATAAAAGGTGAAGGACAAGAAGTTTTGAGTTTAGAAGCTTGCTCCCTTGCTTTCCCTGCCCCCCTTGCTTCCCCTGCTTCCCTAGCTCCCTCCAAATCCCGACTCCCAACTCTCTCGTGCCTCCAACAAGTTGCCAAAACGGTAACCAAACATACTTTCTTACAATTCAGTGGCAGAGTGGATACATTCAAACCATTTCACTTCATTGGTCTTTGTGAGGAGAACCTAGCGTGATGCCTTCAACCCTTTCAACTGTAAAAGCGATTTCCTGGAAACGCGTTCAAAAGCTGGTTGTTAGTGCTGGCTTTTTGAGTCTTGCGTTTGCAAACCCTGTATTGGCACAAGAAAAATTGACACCAGAAAAGATGCTGCGAACGTTAACCGTGACAGGGCGTGGTACCGAAATGGTCGCCACAACCATTACTCAGGTGCGTCTGGGCGTAGAAGCGCAGGGTAAAACAGCAAATGGGGTGCAGCAAGAAGTGGCGCGACGATCGAATGCGGTCGTCAACTTGCTCAAGTCCCGTCAGGTAGACAAGCTCGAAACGACAGGCATTAACCTCAATCCCACGTATCAGTACGACAACGGCAAGCAAGCGCTGACGGGCTACTCTGCCAGCAACATTGTGAGCTTTCGCATTGTCACTTCCAAAGCGGGAACGCTACTGGATGAAGCGGTAAAAGCAGGGGCATCCCGGATCGATGGGGTAAGCTTTATTGCTACGGATGAGGCGATCGCGGCCACCCAAAAAGCCGCTCTACGTGAAGCGACTCAAGATGCCCAATTACAAGCAGATGCTGTGTTTAGCGCCCTCAACCTGAGCAAAGGACAGATTGTTAGCATTCAGGTGAACGGTGCCTCTACACCTCCACCACGGCCACTCTTCAAGGCTGATGCCCTAGAAGCCAGAACTGCGGCAGCTCCACCAACCCCCGTTCTTGGGAGTGAACAGGAGGTAGAGGCATCTGTAACGTTACAGATCAGCTACTAGGAGAACGTTTGAATGCCTCGTTTTGAGTTTTGAGTGCTCTCAAAGGCTTATGCAACTCAAAACTCAAAATTCCTTAAAATTCGTCGTCATAACCACCCGTGCTCGAGCCAGCCTCGTTATCGCGCTTCGATCCCAACAGATCTAGCCGTTCGACGCGAATGACGGGTCTGGAGCGATCGTCCCCTGTATTACGGTCTTTCCAGATGTCAAACTTCAACGCGCCCGAAACGCCGATGAGACTACCTTTGCGGACATAGTTTGCAGCGACCTCAGCCGTCTTGCCCCACAGCTCCAAATTAAACCAATCCGGCTGGTCGTTGTTGCGCGTTTTACGATTAACCGCCAGCGTGAGACTACATTTCACACTACCCGATTCAAAATATTTGACATCCGGATCTCCACCAACACGACCGACCAGGGTAACAGCATTCAAACTCATAGCGTTTCTATAGGTTTCTGTAAGGTTTAGTGTAAACAATAGTTTGGACTAACGGCTTCCCATTCTAAAGCTGGGATGTCATATCGTTTAGTACAAATGTATTTTAACAACGAATAGTTGTTTCAGGAAACTGTATGTTTTTTGCATAGCTTTAAGCGTCATTGAATCAGTTTTGGCATGGCTTGGCTCGTAACGTTTTGCTAGTGGGTACAGTAGGCTGAACGCCATCTCTCTTTGACCTGATTCGCATCATTAAGATGCTAGCTAACTGGACGCAAGACTAAAAACATAATAAGATCCAACCTTGATTGCATCTATAGTTGTATACGGCAGCATCAGTCATACCGAAGTTATTTGAGAGGCATAGAGGCTAGTGGGACTTTTTAGTCGCTTTTCCCTTTCGCGGGATATGGGCATTGACCTTGGAACAGCAAATACATTGGTTTATGTGTCGGGCAAAGGCATTGTCCTGCAAGAGCCATCCGTTGTTGCGATGGATCAGGATTCAAAACTGCCACTGGCGGTCGGAGAAGATGCCAAACGGATGCTGGGCCGAACTCCTGGCAACGTGATTGCACTGCGCCCTCTTCGCGATGGTGTGATCGCTGACTTCGACACTGCCGAACTGATGCTAAAGCACTTTATTACGCGGGTTCACGAAGGTAAAACCCTCGTATCGCCTCGTATCGTGATTGGGATCCCCAGTGGTGTCACGGGCGTTGAGCGCCGAGCGGTTATGGATGCGGCCTCTCAAGCAGGCGCTAGAGATGTTTATCTAATTGATGAACCAGTGGCCGCTGCGATCGGTGCTGGGTTGCCTGTAGCCGAGCCAACTGGCAATATGATTATTGACATTGGCGGCGGTACGACTGAAGTGGCAGTTTTGAGCTTGCAGGGGACGGTACTCAGTGAATCTGTACGCGTAGCGGGTGATGAACTGAGCGAATCGATCGCTCAGTACATGAAGAAGGTGCATAACCTGGTCATCGGGGAACGCACGTCTGAAGAAATCAAGATTACGATCGGGTCTGCCTACCCGGTGGATGACGACACCACAATGGAGGTTCGCGGTCTGCACCTGCTCTCTGGCCTTCCTCGCACCGTTGCAGTCAAGGCTCCCGAAATCCGTGAAAGCATGTCGGAACCGCTAGCTGTGATTGTCGATGCAGTGAAGCGCACGTTAGAACGGACTCCACCAGAATTAGCCGCAGATATTATCGATCGGGGTATTATGTTGGCAGGCGGCGGCGCGCTCTTAAAAGGCATCGATACGCTTATTAGCCACGAGACAGGAATTGTTGTTCACGTAGCCGCAGATCCATTGAGCTGTGTTGTGCTCGGTACAGGGCGTGTCTTAGAAAACTTCAAGCAACTGGAGCGTGTCTTCAGTGGGCGATCGCGCAACTTTTAGACAGTCCCTTGAGTCATTGGATTAAGCTATTAAAGTCTGTCAAGCTTTTTTGTTCGCCATTCTTGTCAATCTTCCTGGGTCGTCCGTGTTTCCTTCTGTTGATCACTGGATTCAGTTAACGCTCGCTTAGCGCCTAAATTGCCTGCATGTATACCTTGCGCCGCTGGTGGGATCGGCACCGGCTTAGAATTATTCTAGCGAGCATGGCTGTTGGCTCTGCTTTGCTGATTCGGCAAACTCAAGCGACACCGCTGTTTGAAGTTTATCAATTACTCTCCCGCACGTTTCAACCAAACTTGGCGAAGCAAACGCTGCTTGAGAATGCTCAGTTTCAAGAATTGCAGCAGAGGCTCACTGAATTAGAGAGCCAGAACCAGCGCTTACGTGAACTGCTGGGCTATGTATCGGATGCGAAACAGCCTGGTATTACGGCACCTGTGGTTGGGCGGAGTGCCGACCATTGGTGGCAGCAGCTAATTTTAGGGCGAGGCAGTAATGACAAGATTAAGGTTGGCGATGTGGTGATGGCTCCTGGGGGCGTCGTTGGTCGCATCACAAGCGTTACCCCCAATACGAGTCGCGTCCTGTTGCTGAGCGACCCCTCTAGTCGCATTGGCGTTACAATTAGTCGCAGCCGTTTTATGGGCTACATGCGCGGGCAATCAACGAGCCACGCCGTTATGGAGTTTTTTGATAAGGTACCGGATGTCCGCCGGGGCGATGTGGTGTCTACGTCTACCTTAAGTCAGCTCTTCCCGTCCGGGATGCCTGTCGGGCGTGTAGAGTCCGTTAATCTCAACAAAAGCCCAGCCCCCGAAGCGACGATCGAGCTTTCAGCTCCTGTCAGCTTTTTGGAATGGGCCGTGGTTTATGCCCACGACCAGACCGCTCAGCCAACCGTCTTACCTAACCCAGCGCCTGCTCAAAAGCTGCCATGAAAAGTGAGTCGTTAGCGAGCACCTGGCAGGAGCATCCACTGCAACGGCTGTTAGTCAATGGCACTGTCACTGTTGGTTCATTACTCTTGTGCCTGCTGATTTTGCCCACTCGGTTACCGGGCATGGAGCTGGCTGGCATTGGGCCTAACTGGCTTCTCATTTGGGTAGTGGCTTGGAGCGTTAACCGCACCATGTTTCAGGGCGCTTTGGCTGGGCTGGTGTTGGGCTTAATTCAAGACGGTATGACATCGCCTGCGCCTACCCACATCTTTAGCCTCATGGTGGTTGGCGTTCTAACGGCACGTTTGCGTAAAGGTCGTTACATTCAGGAAGACTTTATTTCAGTTGCACTGATTGCCTTTGGCACGGCTGTGATTGCTGAAACGGTGATGGCGATTCAATACAGCTTTCAGGCCGATCGCTCGTTAGTGGAAATCTGGACGTATCATCAGCTCATTGCCCTAAGCTCTGCCATTCTCAGCAGCCTGTGGGCACCCGTCGTCTACTTTCCACTAAATCGCTGGTGGCAGTGGATTGAGAGCCTGGAACAACCGTAGTGAAAGCAAGCGATCGTGTGGCTTAGACTTCTACAAGCGACAGCAACCGCGAGAACCAATAGACAATTTCTGGATCGCAGTGGGTGGTCAGGCGGGCAATATCACTAGCAAGCTGATAAGCCATTTCGGCTTTGGGATGCTGGCTCAGTTGTGCGTGTTGCAGTAGAGCCGTCTTTAGATCACCAGGATAGGCAGGCAGACTATGCTCGTCTAAACGCTGAATCTTGCTCAGAATCGGACTCCAGTCAATCTCTTGGCTAGTCGTTACGCTGGTATTCATAGGGAAAATCCTTAAAGCTTTTTATGTTGGTCGGCTGCGATCATTTCCTCTAGCCTAAGCGCTGCCGACTCATTAAAGCAAACACTCTTTGTTGTTATAACCATCACTTAAGTTTATGGTACAGCGTTGAATTCAATAGAGTACAGCTTTGTGCGAAGTGCGAAGTTCGCTTACAGCAGTTTTCAGATGAATACGCCACGCTTGCAGATTTTCTCAGCCCCCTAAATCCCCCAATTCTGGGGGACTTTGACTCTGATTCCCCCCAGAATTGGGGGGTTAGGGGGGCAAAAGCGGCTATAAGACGTGGGTCATGAGGAGCAAAATTGTCCTAACCCCGATGGCACCTGCTACACCGAGCCTCGCCACATGATTGCAGCGCCTTCATTGATCCTCGCTCCTGAAGCACGGCTTAAATTCAATGCTCTCGCAGTGATTTACGCGTGACGTAACCCCATGTCTAGCTTGCGATCGACCGCACTCAAGTAGGCGGCAGCAGTTTCATCGGCACGCCCCATCGCGCGAATACGACCTCGATCGAGCCAGATCACACGATCACAAGAGCGATAGATATCTTCCATGCTGTGGGAAACCAGCAGTACGGTCGCGTTACCGTCCCATAGCTGCTCCATCCGCTGCTTGCACTTTTGCTTAAAACTTTCGTCCCCCACTGACAGCACTTCGTCCAAAATCAAAATGTCAGGCTGCACATCGGTTGCAATCGCAAACCCCAATCGGGCAGTCATACCGGACGATAGCGCCTTCACAGGAGCCGACTCATAGTCTTCTAACTCCGCAAACTCCAGAATGTAGGGTGCCCTCGCTAGCATTTCATCGCGCCGGAACCCTAGCAGCACGCCGTAGAGAACGATATTTGCCATCACGCTCATTTCGCTATCAAAGCCTGCACCTAGCTCAATGAGTGGAGCAATCTGCCCTCTGACGCGCAAAGAGCCGTGAGTCGGCTGTAAAATGCCCGAAATCAGCTTGAGCAAGGTTGACTTACCAGAGCCATTAGCGCCAATGATGCCAACTTTTTCACCAGGCGCGATCGACAAATTAATACTATCCAGCACCAGTTTACGGGCAGGCTTGCGATATTTGCCCTCGACAAACGATAGCAATGTTTTTTTTAAGTCATACGAAAACTCTTCCTGAGTTCGTCGTAAGAGCGACACTTGATCGAGGCGAATTACTTCCATCTAGAGTAAGTCCATAAACTGCGGTCGCCACCACCTGAAGCAACTCCAACCCAGCCCAAAAATCACTAAACCGCCCAGCAGAGCTTGCGCCAGCATAATCGGTTCTGGGGGTACGCCTGAAAGCACAATCTGACGAGTGCTTTCAATAATGGGAACAAGCGGATTCAGGTTTAAAAAAGGTCTGATTTGAGCAGGCACAATGGAAGCGGGATAAAACACGGGACTACTAACCCACAGCACAAAGACAACCAACTCATAGAAGTAAGGCAAGTCTCGGAAGAACACAAATAGTGCGCTCACCAAAAACCCAACGCCTAAACAGACCAGTGTGAGAGCCAACAGCGGAAGGGGAAAAATAATCAGGTTAATCAAGCTATTCTTGGCGATCGTTGCGACCAGTTCCAACAAAGACATCGGAGCCGTCAGGTTAGACAGCACGTGATGTCTCACATTGACGATCGTGACAATGACCAACAATGGCATAGGCCCAACCAGAAACTGAAAAACGTTTGCAGCATTCACGGAGACTGGGAAAACACTGATCGGCAACCGAATCTTGTTCAACAGTGGCCCATTGCCGACAACGCTTGTGAGGGATTGCGACGTTGCGGCTGAAAAGAAGTTAATAATCGTCAGCCCTGTAAATGCAGACATGGCATAACGAAACAGCGAACCGCCGTATTGAGTTGCAAAAACTCCGCCAAAAATAGCGGTGTAAAGCAACGTCATGGTCAGGGGGTTAAGTAGCGACCAGAACACCCCTAAAACAGAGCCACGGTAACGAGCGCTTAGGTTACGTTCTACCAAAACACGAAGCAACTCCCAATACCGCTGTGCCTCAGAGCGAGACAGGTTTTTCTGAACTGAGATTGCCATGCTTAAGTAAAACCGAACGAATGTCTGATTGTCATTGCTAATCTAAATTCCCTGGAATTGGTGCCAATGTCAACTAGTCTGCACGCTGATTTAAGGGCGATCGCGTCCATCCAGGTAAAAAGTAGAAGCGCAAAAGTAAGCTGTGTTCACTGCACGCTGGCGATCGTTGACGACGAAAATGAGCGCAGGGTTCCATGCATGGACGGTTAAAGTGGCTGAACATTTGGCATAAGCGAAACGTTCTTCCTGACAGCGGTTGATAGGCTACGAAAGCTTTATCAGTCAACCAGAATTATGGGTTTTACCGTTAGCGTTCTGAACGAACGGTTAGCTCACTCATGCCGCTTTCGCTCAGGGCACGCTGAATAGCTTGTTGCTGCTCCAGGTCATAGCCCCAGCGCTTTAAGAAGGGTCGATACTCGCCTGCCCCCATTTCAATGGCATGGGTTAACTGCTGCGCTTCTACCCATACTTGAGGCAACTGAAGTTGTTGAATTAACTGCAACGTCCGCGATCGCACTCGGTCTGACCCTTTTGCCATCGGTTCGTCCTGATTGCGACGATGAGTGATTGCCATTGCCGTAGACATCGCCAAATTTTTCACCAGCAGCGGTGCGACAATCGTGGGTGCTGTTTGCAGTGCTGTCAGGATGGCTGGGTCTGGCTGATCTGCCAGTGGACGATCGTCACTCAAGTACGTCACAAAGAAGCCGCGCGCGCCGTTCTCACTGCTAACCAACGCCTGCACCGTTGTCTCCAAGGTTGCTGCCGAAACGTTGCCTTGCTCAAGCGTGTCTAAAAGCGTCTGCGACAGCGCGATCGCCTCTGTAAAGCTTACCGGATCAGGAATGGTGAAACCAGACTCAACTGCCATCTTCTCAAGTTCTGTCGATATGATGAACAAAGCGGTCAGCCGTCAGCCGTCAGCGTTTGGGCTAAGATCTCTAAGCTCCTACTGACTTCTTACAGGCTCAACCACTAGCCACAAGATTGATTTCGCTAGCTGAAAGCTCCTTTATAGCTGATCGCTGACCGCTACTAAATGACCGCTTCCCCTAAGTATGGCAATAATCTCCTCCAAGAAACAGCCTTCAGAGTCGGATGGGAAAGATCCAAACGGTATAGATCGTAACGGTGCGCTGCCGCTAGAGAAGACGATCGCGCCTACCTCCCAAAAGCCCTCCTCAGAAGACCTATTGCAGCCCGAAGCCGAACCAGAAGAGCGCGGTAAGCAGGAAGAACGGTTACGCCCTCAACGACTGGCTGAGTACGTGGGGCAAAAGGATTTGAAAGAAATCCTCGACATTGCCATCCGTGCTGCCAAAGCTCGGAGTGAGACGCTGGATCACCTCTTGCTCTACGGGCCACCAGGGTTAGGCAAAACCACCATGTCACTGATTCTGGCAACGGAAATGGGTGTTAAGTGCAAAATCACCAGTGCGCCAGCGTTGGAGCGACCCAAAGATATTGTGGGGCTACTGGTCAATCTGCAACCAGGGGATGTCCTCTTTATTGATGAAATCCATCGTCTCAATAAGGTGAGTGAGGAACTGCTGTATCCGGCAATGGAGGACTTTCGGATCGATTTGACGATCGGCCAGGGTTCCAGTGCCCGCACTCGATCGCTCAAACTCCAGCCCTTTACGCTGGTGGGTGCTACCACACGGGTGGGTGCTCTCACCTCTCCTCTGCGCGATCGCTTTGGGCTGATTCAACGCCTGCGCTTTTACGAACTCGACGAACTCACGCAAATTGTGTTGCGCACGGCAAAACTACTTACCACTCCTGTCACACCCGAAGGCGCTGCCGAAATTGCTCGACGTGCGCGGGGTACCCCTCGTGTGGCTAATCGCCTGCTGAAGCGAGTGCGCGATTATGTGCAGGTCAAAGCGCTGGGCACGATCAACCAGATGATCGCAGCGGAAGCTCTGGAACGCTTCAACGTTGACCCCTGTGGCTTAGACTGGACTGATCGCCGTTTGCTTACGGTGATGATCGAGCAGTTTAGCGGCGGCCCCGTTGGGCTAGAAACAATGGCAGCCGTAACAGGCGAAGACGCTCAGACGATCGAAGAGGTCTATGAACCCTATCTCATGCAAATTGGCTACCTCAACCGTACGGCTCGCGGTCGCATTGCCACGTCTGCCGCTTGGAAACATCTGGGCTATTCTCCACCCAATACTCAGCTTTCCGTGCTTTAGTCCTCTAAATTTAGCCCTCTAGTTTGCGAGTGAGACCAGAGTGTACATGTTGAGAAAGAAACGGTTGCTGCAATGAACCACCGTTTAACGCCATCAAATCGCTGGATAATCAGCCTGAAAAGTATCATCAAGCCTGTGCTTCGCCTTGCCTCCACAGCCTTCTGGACGATGCGAAACGACGTGTTCGATCGCAGAGGCATTGCCACTCACTACTACCTCAAAGGCAACGGCATCGAGATTGGAGCCTTACACAACCCGCTAAACGTTTCAGGCAAAGCCACCGTTCGCTATGTCGATCGCATGACCGTGACCGACCTCAAAGCCCACTATCCCGAACAGAAAGACCTGCCCTTGGTCAAAATCGATATCATGGACGATGGCGAAACACTGACCAGCATTCCTTCAGCATCGCAAGACTTTGTCATTGCGAACCACTTTCTGGAGCACTGTCAGAACCCCATTAAAGCCATCCACAGCATGTTAAGAGTGCTCAAGCCAGAGGGCATTCTTTACTTAGGCATTCCAGACAAACGCTATACCTTTGATGTTCATCGTCCCCTGACAGATATTAATCATCTGTTAAAGGACTATCGTGAAGGCGCGGAGTGGTCTCAAAAACAGCATTTTCTAGAGTGGGCAAAATTTCCCACCTTGGGGTATACCCATGAGAACGATGGAATCGACGATCCCAGGATTGAAACCGAAGCAGCCCGCTTTATGGAGCAAGACTACAGCATTCACTACCATGTTTGGACTCAGACCGAGATGCTAGAACTACTGGTAACCTTACAGAGAACCCTACAATTTCCCTTTGACGTTGAACTATTTCTTAAAAATAAGGATGAAATGGTTCTCGTTTTGAGAAAGCATCCTTAAGCTGTTCTCCCCGTTTTCTACCCGTTAACTTCGATCGCATCCTGACTATCACACGGCTTACGTTGCTGTTCATTGAGTAGCTTTATGATTCGGTTCCTTCTTGTTCTCTTCAGTATCTTGCTCTCTAGCCTCCTGCTTGGTTCGCCTGAGCTAGCACTGGCTGCTGAGCAAACGACCTCGGCTGCTACGACACCCGCCGCTACTCAACCAGAAGCAGCACCCCAGCCAGAAGCGCCGCAACCAGAAGTCTCAACAACACCCCAGTCAACCGTTCTGGACTTGTACAAACAGCTTGATGCGATCGCCGACAAGGCGTTCAAAGCCACAAACGAAGGCGATTTCCGCACCGCAGAAGAATACTGGACACAAATCATCGAAAAACTGCCGCAGACGGCTGCTGCCTGGAGCAATCGTGGTAACGCCAAAGTCAGCCAGAATAAGCTGCAAAGTGCGCTGGCAGATTACGCCAAAGCGATCGAGCTGGCACCAGATGCCCCAGACCCCTACCTCAACCGTGGAACCGCCCTTGAAGGCTTGGGTAAGTGGGATGAGGCGATCGCCGACTATAACCATGTCCTGGAACTAGACCCCAAAGACCCTGCTGCCTTCAACAATCGCGGCAATGCCAAAGCTGGACTGGGACAGTGGGAAGATGCCGCCGCCGACTATAAGCAAGCCACTCAACTTGTTAGCGATTACGCCTTTGCCAACGCCAACTATGCCCTTGCCCTGTACCAACTTGGTAAACAAGACGAAGCCGTCCGTAAGATGCGAAATCTAGTCCGCAAGTATCCCCAATTTGCCGATATGCGTGCTGCGCTCACAGCCGCCCTGTGGGCACAAGGCAAACAGGGCGAAGCCGAAAGCCAGTGGGTCTCTGCCGTAGGTCTTGACTCGCGCTACAAAGATGTGAACTGGCTCAAAAACAACCGCCGCTGGCCTCCAGAAATGGTCGCGGCGATGGAAAAGTTCTTGAAACTGAAGGCGTAGGGGAAGTGAGAGGTGAGAGGTGTCAGAATCAACTAACCCCAAACCTCTTCTGACTTCAAACTCAAAACTCAAAACTCAAAACTCAAAACTTTCCCCTCCCCCTCTCCCCTCACCAATTTCCCGATCGCCTCTACGCTCAACTCCTGCACATTACCCAACACGATCTCTGCACCTGCTTGCTCTAGCGTGTGAGCATAGGGCTGGCGATGTTCTGGGGTTTCCTGAACATGAGGCGGCAACACTCCGACCGCAATCCAACAACGATCGGGTTGAACCTGACGAGCATTGGCGATCGTGTGCATATCTGCCACTGTATCGCCCACATACAAGACGGGAGCCGTATCAGCGCCATTTAATAAGCGGATGGTTTGCAACAGTCCGGTGGGGTCAGGCTTTCCCGGTGCATCTTCCATTGCGACCAGAACGGGCGATCGTAGCCCCAGGCGTTTTTCCAGAATGTAGCGAGCTGATCCAGTCGTCGCACCGCTAAAAAAGCCCCACTGTATGCCTGCTTCCGTCAGTTGATCAAGATAGGTTGCTTGCAGCAGTAGGGGTTCCTGGCAAATGTAACCTGTCCAGTTGGTTGGATCGGAACCACGATAACGAGACTGAAAAAAGGCGACCAGTGCTTCGTAGTGAAGCGTGATGGCATTTTGAGCAGCAACATCCCGCGATTCTCTTTCAGAGACGCTACGCGAACGCCCCTGGGCTTCAAAATAGCGATACACCAATTCCTGCGAGGCTTCCCAGTCATTGTTCCAGATGCCTTCTGCCTTGAGGGCATCAATATCCCACTGAGACGGACGATATGCACCCTCGGTAAAATGCTCGACAGTATCAGCGAGCGCCCGTCGATACGACCCACCCACATCCCGGATCACCCCGTCAATGTCAAAAATGACGATCGTCCGCACGCGCTCATCAATCCGTGAAGCGTCCATCTGGTCTGCGCCTACTGCCCTCATGCTGTACTTAAAACCACCCTACACCCTACACCCTACACCCAATTCCACCACCTTGCTCTCTCGTGGCAGCTTCACAGTGACGCTGGTACTTCCCTCAACAGTGCGATAGAATTGGAAGCTGCGGAACAACATCACGCTGCAATGTAAGCAAACAGGTTGGGACACGATGGAGGTTGGGTTGTCGAAGTTTATTCTAAAAGTTCTCTGGTTAGATGAGAATGTCGCCCTGGCAGTTGATCAGGTTGTGGGGAAAGGCACAAGCCCTCTAACCTCATACTTTTTCTGGCCCCGTAATGATGCGTGGGAACAGTTGAAGACCGAGATGGAAGCAAAGCATTGGATCTCTGAAATCGATCGTGTCGAGTTGCTGAACCAGGCAACTGAGGTCATCAATTACTGGCAAGAAGAAGGCAAGCGGCGACCGATGGCAGAAGCTCAGGCAAAGTTCCCAGAAGTTACATTTACAGGTAGCGCCTAAGCGCGTGTCCTCCGTGGCGTAAGCGTACGCTCACTGCTGCTTTGCACATACAACGCTTGAACCAGTTCTAAGTGCTGATCAAGAGACTGAACCGCCCTGACTTGTAAATGATAGAGTTAGGGCGTGTTTTGTGTTGAAGCCTGGATTTGTAAGGTCTTCCACCTCTTTTACAAGAGGCGTGTAGTCACTGATGACGCTAGGCTCTACGGTAGATAGCAGTAGACTCTACGAAAAATCACGCACCGAGGCAAATAAATTTGAGACTTTGGTCATGATTTGCTACGGTTTATGAAAGTTAGTAACGCATTGTTTATATTTCTCTGCGGTATAAATTAATTTTGGCGGCTTGATAATTTTGTTTAGGCAGGTAGCTTCATGACCATGACCATTACGCCCGATCAGGTAGAGCGGATTGTTTGGAACCAGCATCATGATCCGTTTGAGGTGCTGGGTCCTCATCCCTTCGAGAAAAATGGTCAACCTGCCTGGATGGTGCGAGCCTATCAGCCAAATGCCGATGCTGTCTGGGTTGTGCTTCCAGAACTGCGGGAAGAATATCCCATGCAGGCAACCCACCATCCCCACTTTTTTGAATGCATCCTTGACGTTGCCGAACTTACGAACTACCAATTTCGCTTGAAGGAAGGTGAACACGAGCGGTTTATTTACGATCCCTACGCGTTTCGATCGCCCTACCTGACCGACTTTGATATCCACTTGTTTGCAGAAGGCAACCATCACCGAATCTACGAGAAGATGGGTGCCCATGTGACGACGATGAATGGAGTGCAAGGCGTTTACTTTGCGGTCTGGGCACCGAATGCACGAAATGCGTCTGTGTTAGGAGACTTCAACCATTGGGATGGTCGTAAGCATCAGATGCGCAAGATTGGGGATGGCATCTGGGATCTCTTTATCCCAGAAGTGAGTGCTGGCGATTCTTATAAGTACGAAATCAAAAACCAAGACGGCCACATTTACGAAAAATCTGATCCCTACGGCTTTCAACAAGAGCCACGACCGAAAACAGCCTCGATCGTCACCGACCTGGATACCTATGCCTGGAACGATGATGCATGGATGGAGCACCGCCGCCATAACGAACCGCTCACCCAACCGATTTCTGTCTATGAATGTCACCTGGGTTCCTGGTTACATGCGGCTTCTAGTGAACCTGCTTTGCGGTCGAACGGTGAGTCAGAACCCGTTGTGGTTGTCTCTGAACTCAAGCCTGGAGCAAGATTCCTGACCTACCGGGAACTCGCTGCTAAACTCATTCCTTACGTAAAGGAGTTAGGCTTCACACATATCGAACTACTGCCCGTTGCAGAACACCCCTTCGACGGTTCATGGGGCTACCAGGTGGTAGGACACTTCGCCTGTACCTCTCGCTTTGGCAGTCCGCAAGACTTTATGTACTTTGTGGATCAGTGCCATGCCAATGGTATCGGGGTCATTGTAGATTGGGTTCCGGGTCACTTTCCCAAAGATGGGCATGGACTGGCCTTCTTTGATGGTACCCATCTTTACGAACACGCTGATCCCCGCAAGGGTGAGCATAAAGAGTGGGGCACCCTGGTCTTTAACTACGCTCGTAACGAAGTACGCAATTATCTGGTTGCCAATGCGCTGTTCTGGTTTGATAAGTATCACATTGACGGCATTCGGGTAGATGCAGTGGCATCGATGCTCTACCTCGACTATTGCCGCGAACCGGGCGAATGGGTTGCCAACCAGTACGGTGGGCGTGAGAACATCGAGGCGGCAGACTTTCTCCGTCAGATGAACCACGTCATCTTTAGCTACTTCCCTGGCGTGCTGTCGATCGCCGAAGAATCAACGTCCTGGCCGATGGTTTCCTGGCCCACCTACGTGGGTGGTTTGGGCTTCAACCTGAAGTGGAATATGGGCTGGATGCACGACATGCTGGACTACTTCCACATGGACCCCTGGTTCCGTCAGTTTCACCAAAACAACGTCACCTTCAGCATGTGGTATAACCACAGCGAAAACTTCATGCTGGCGCTTTCCCACGATGAGATTGTGCATGGCAAGAGCAATATGCCTGGGAAAATGCCCGGTGATGAGTGGCAGAAGTTTGCGAACTTGCGCTGCCTGTACTCCTTCATGTACACGCATCCAGGTAAAAAGACACTCTTCATGAGCATGGAGTTTGGGCAGTGGAGCGAATGGAATGTGTGGGCCGATTTGGAGTGGCACTTGCTTCAGTATGAAACGCACCAACAGCTGAAGCAATTTATGTCGGTGCTAAACGAGCTTTATCGCAGTGAACCTGCGCTATACACTCAGGACTTTGGGCAAGAGGGGTTTGAGTGGATCGACTGTAGCGATAATCGCCACAGCGTTGTTTCCTTTATCCGCCGAGCCAAGGAATCAGATGAGTTTGTCATCGTGGTGTGTAACTTCACCCCCCAGCCTCACTCTCACTACCGGGTCGGTGTACCAGAACGCGGCTTCTACACCGAGTTGTTAAATAGCGATTCGCGCGAGTATGGCGGCAGCAATATGGGCAACTTGGGCGGCAAGTGGACGGATGATTGGGCGTATCACAATCAGCCCTACTCTATCGACCTGTGTTTGCCGCCCTTGGGTACGTTGATTTTGAAGCTCGATCGCGTGAAAACCCAAAAAGCGCTACAAGGCGTGAATGATTAGTAGCCAGGACTTACGCATTTGATCAAAACCTGGAGGTTTAAGCAGCGACCTTTGGTGCTGATGCTTGATTCCTGGTTCAAACCTCGGAGGTTTGAACCAGCCCTAATAGCAATACTTCCCATCCTGCATGGTTGAGTGTTCACTGCCTGTGCGGATGGCTCCTAGCAGGGTTGATACAACCACACAGCGCTTGGCTTTCCCGCCATTCTTGTTAGAAAGGGTCAGCCGTCCTAGCTGCCCGTTGACGTGTCCTTCGTGGTCAAACTGCACTCTACGAACGCCACCTGATTGCTGTAGCGTTGTTTCGGCATCCAGTTGAATCGCAGAGTCCAGGCTGCTCCACGCTGAGGCGATCGGGGTGGCGTTGACTGCATGCACGGCCCATTGCACCACACCGTTCCTCTCTTGGAAGCTGGCTTGCCAAACAATCTGGTTATGTTTGGCATGACTTTGAGCATCGCGCATGGCTTGCAGCACACGCTCTTGCCCAGCGTTAAGGCGTTGCGTGTTCATGAGAACAGCCCATCCGGGAGCCATCATAGCAAAGAGAATGCTGATGATGAGGACAGTCACGATCAGTTCAAGCATTGTAAACCCCTGGGTGAATGAGCGTGTTTTGAGTTTTGAATCAGTTGCGATCGTGCGTTGACGGTCAACAGGGTCAAGGGCGTTAGCTTCGGTAGAAAGGGCGTTGCGTTGATGAAACATGACAGTGACAGTAGATACAGGTTGATGCATGCGCAGCTACAGCTAAGCTTCGCTTATTTAAGATTTCCCAGAGAATTTAGGGCTGTAACGCTTTGCTTTGCCATTTGCCGGATCGGTGCCTCATTCCGGTGTAGTCAGCTTGAATGTTCGTTACAATTCCGCCAGCAGCCTGGGAAAGCCTGCATGATGAACCTGTGGCACGCTGGCTAAAGGACTGGATATGCGTCAGCACAAATGGTTTGCCCTCAAGCCAGGCCCATTATTAGAAAAACGATTGAGAATGGTGCAGCGATCGACTGTCCATTTACCCATTCAATTGCGATCGCTTCGACGCTGGTACATCAGACGATCACCCTGGAGTTTGATACTGACTGTTGTTGTGCTGTGTTTGGTTGTGCGCTCGCTACCTTATGTCGCTCCCATTCGTGCAACTGCCCTGGAGCAAGACCAGCAGGCGATTGCGTTTACCGATCGCAACGGGCTACCGCTGGGCACAGTTCTTACCCGCAACCAGGAACACACGGTCACTGTGCCTCTCACGCAGGTCTCGCAGCCCTTCCAGCAGGCGATCGTCGCCGCAGAGGATGGGCGATTCTATCGGCATGGGGCACTGGATGGGCGGGCGATCGTCCGTGCTGTTTTGGAAGCGATGCAAGCCCGTCAGGTGGTTAGCGGAGCTTCTACCATCACCATGCAGCTTGCCCGGATGTTGGAGCCATCACCCCGCACCCTATCAGGAAAGGCCAAGGAGATCTGGACATCCTGGCGGCTGACGGCTGGCATGAGCAAAGCCGAAATCCTGCAAGCGTATGTGAATCGTCTACCAATGGGCGGCAACATCTATGGCATTGAAGCCGCCGCCCGCATTTACTTCGGCATTCCTGCCAGTGATTTGAATGTGGCGCAGGCCAGTTTGCTTGCAGGGTTGCCCAACGATCCCAATCGCCTCAATCCTTACGATCGCTGGCAAGCCCTCAAAAGACGGCAAACCTATGTGCTTAGTCGAATGGTGCACGATCGCTACCTGACCCGTGCGGAAGCCGATCGCGCCCTTCAAGAAGAACTCGCGCTCCAACCACGGCAACAAGGTCTTATTGCAGCGCCACACTTCTTGTTCTGGCTGGCTGAGCAGCGATCGACCCATCCAGTGCAAGTGCGTACAACGCTCGATCGTCCTTTACAACAATTTGTCGAAGCTCAGGTACAGCATGTCGTTCAAGCGCTGGCACCGCATAACGTACATCATGCAGCGGCTCTGGTGCTCGACAACCACTCTGGTGATGTGCTGGCATACGTCGGTTCGCCCAACTATTTTGCGGATGCTCAAGGGGGACGCAATGACGGTGTACAGGCGTTACGTCAACCCGGCTCCACGCTGAAGCCCTTCCTGTACGAACTGGCGTTAGAGCAGCGATCGATTCGCCCAAATACAGTTCTGGCTGACATCCCCACTCGTTACGCCATTCCTGGTGCCAAGCTGTATACCCCCTCCGACTATAGCGAAACCTTTCAAGGCCCTGTACGCGTGCGAGTAGCACTGGCAAATTCTCTCAACGTCCCAGCCGTGCGAGTGTTGGAGAAAGTGAGCGTGAAGGCGTTCCTCGATCGCCTTCATCAGCTTGGCTTTACCCACCTGACCCAAACCCCTGACTATTACGGGTTGGGTCTAGCGCTGGGTGGTGGTGAAGTCAGCCTGTGGGAGTTAGCGCGGGCGTATTTGGTTTTGGCAAATGGGGGAGAGGCGATCGGCTTAAGGGGAGAGACAGAAGCCAGGAGGCAGGAGGCAGGAGTCAGAATTTTCCTTGCTTCCCCTGCCCCCTCTGCTCCTCCTGCTTCCCCTGCTCCTCCTGCTTCCCCTGCTCCTCTTGCTTCCTCTTCTCCCTCCTGGTCTCTCATCACCGATATGCTCAGTGACTCCCATGCTCGCGCGAAAGCGTTTGGAGTCGATTCGCTGCTCAGTTTGCCGTTTCCCACAGCCGCTAAAACGGGCACTTCATCAGATTTTCGAGATACCTGGACGGTTGGCTTTACAAGGGATTACACCGTTGCGGTATGGGTCGGCAATTTTGATGGCGACCCGATGCGACAGGTTTCCGGCGTGACAGGTGCGGCTCCACTGTGGAATCGCATTATGCTGCATTTGCATGAACATCAGGAGCCGGGTGCTTTTCCACCCCCGCTGGGAATGATCAAGCGTTCCATCTGCGCCTTATCGGGTGCCCGTCCTACGCCTGCTTGCCCAGTGGTTGTGCAGGAATATTTCGAGCCACAGGATTTGGGTGAGTACGATCGCCAGCCCGATCCCTTCTACCAAACGGTGACGGATAGTAAGGGAAAGCAAACCGATCGCCTCAAACTGCCGCCTGAATACAACGAATGGCTGGCAATGCAGCCAGCGCTGCCAGCCGCAACGAATGGCTTGAGAATTCTTTCGCCCCGCAATGGTGATGTCTTTTTATTGGATGCTGGAGGAACTGACTCGGCTCAGCGGCTTCAGTTCAAACTGACACGCCCATCAGCTCAGACAGTTGAATGGCGGCTCAATGGGCAATTGCTGCCTCCCCAAACTGCTGACTCCGTTTTTTGGGTGCCGAAGCCGGGAAGCTGGATTTTGGAGGTGAAAAGTGGTGGTGAGAGCGATCGCGTCAGTTTTACTGTGCAAATGGCAGAAAGCAGAAGCACACGCAAAGGCTTCTCGATCGCCCAATAGTAAAAGTGGTGCACCGGATTGCCTCTAGAGTGAGATAACCAGTTGACGAATCTTTTCTGCGGTTGCAGGTGCTAGCAGTACGCCGTTGCGGTAATGTCCCGTTGCCAGCAGTACATTACTGTAGCCGGGGAGGTGTTCTACGATCGGAGCAGGGCGGCCTTCAGGACGGGGACGTAAGCCTGACCAGGCACGGACGATCGTCGCATCGGCAAGCCTGGGACAAAACGCGATCGCCTGCTGCATCACGGTATCTAAGGCAGCGGCATTGGGTAGCGGGGTGGATGAGTCGAGCGGGAACTCTACTGTTGCACCAACCCAGTAGTCTCCGCCACTGATCGGCACGATATGAACATCTTCACCTGTAATGACAGGCTGCAACTCTGATTTCAGGGCTTTTGGTAAGCGTACATGCATGGCTTGACCTAACACCGGGCGAATATCCACAGTTTGCTGAAGCGAGGCTGTGAGCGGTGTTGATCCTAAGCCTGCGGCAATTACCAGCCAATCGATCGCCAACGTTCCTGCAGTTGTTTGCACCTGCTGACATGCTCGCAACGTGGACTCATCTACCCGATCACACGGCTCTACGCCAACTACAGCCGTATCAAATTGAAACATCACGCCTTTTTGGGCTGCTGCTGCCACCAATGCCTGAGTGAGCGCTGTTGGATCAACCTGCCGATCGTGTGGCGAATAAATTGCTGCCGTGATCCGCTCTAAATTCAGTTGCGGGTAGGTAGCTGCGATCTGGGCGCGATCAAGCATCTCTAGCTGCCACCCCTGCGATCGCCGGATGTCTACCAGATAGTGCCAACGCTCCAACGGCTCGTCTTCAAAGCAAAGCCGCAAAATGCCCTGTCGATTGAACCAGATGGGCTGTCCCGTCAACGCTTCCAGTTCAGGCACCCAGGTATTGTAGCGATCGATCCCCGTGAGGCGCATCCGCAAATTGTTGCCCTTAACTTTCTGGCTAACGGCTCCCATTAGAACCCCCAGCGCGGCTCCTGTGGCAACCTGGGCGGGCTGGTAGCGCTCGATGACCGTGATCGATAGCCCCTCAACCTGACTTAACTCATAGGCGGTTGCGGCCCCCACAACGCCGCAACCGATGATGACAACATGAGTCATGGATTACCGAAAACGCCAAACACTATTTGCTCGCTGCCAGTGCTTGAGTGACATCAGCTAACAAACCCTCGCAGGCATCAAACAGCAAGTCGATGACCTGGTTAAACCCTTCGGTGCCGCCATAGTAGGGATCGGGCACCTCTCGCAGGGCGTGGCGAGTGCAGTAATCGCACATAAGCTGCACCTTGTGGCGATACTTGCCGCCTAGATCAAGGGCACAGATGTCTGCAAGATTCTCTCGATCCATTGCCAAAATGCGATCGAAGGTCTCAAAATCAGCTCTAACGAACTGTCGCGCATTGCCACACAGAGTAATCCCTTGCTTTTGAGCCGCGATCGTCATCCGTCGATCGGGCGAACTCCCAATGTGATAGCCTGCCGTGCCTGCGGAATCACAAACAATGCGATCGCTCAAATCTGCTTGAGCAATCAAGTGATTCATGATGTTCTCCGCTGAGGGCGATCGACAAATATTACCAAGACAAACAAATAGCAGCTTGTAGGGCATTGTCTGTGCCAGTATCGTTCACTCATAATAGTCAATACAGCCTCAAAGTGCGACCTGACGCGGGAGACGGAAGGGATGAGATTACTCAACGCAAAGCTTCGTGTCATCATTTGACATCGCCTCCCGTGTCAGGCTTAGCAAAGCCAGGGAACGTTACATTCCCGGTAGATTGAGTCCACCCGTTAGCTCTTCCATCCGCTCTCGCATCGTGGTGGTGGATTTGTTGTAGGCATCCTTCATGGCTGCCGTCACCAAATCGGAAAGCACTTCTGCACCTTCACCGAGAACATCAGGCGAAATGGTGACGCTAAGGGGTTCTTGGTTGCCACTCAGCACAACCTTGACCAACCCACCACCAGATTCACCTTCAATTTCCATCTGTTCCAGTTCTTCTTGAAGCCGTCTGGCTCCTTCTTGAACCTGTTGTGCTTTTTTGAAGGCTTCCGTCAGCTCTTTCATTTTGCCGAGACCGAAGCCAAATCCCTGTCCTTGTGACATAACGTATAGCGGGTTGCGAATTTAAGTGTAAGTAGTCGTGGTTCCATTATGACATCGCGCATCCAGGCAACATCATTATTTTGCAAAATACAGCAGTCAGCTTTTTAGCCTTTAGCCTTCATCCCTTATCATTCTGCCTTCTGTAACGCTTCGTAGTCACTGCTACTTATTCGGCTGTAGAAGCTATCGATTTCTTAAGAGAAGCCCAAGTGAAAGAGTTATTTTGCTAAAACTGTCTCACAATGATCGCTATCAGGCAGTAGTAATGGGTAGCAGTTACAATGCCAACGAATCCTCTGTTCTATCCAATTAGCGATTCAGCCCGTACCTCGAATCTGCATGATCAGATTCAGATTGCCCTTGCGATCGCCGAGCGTACCGTTTTGCAGTCACTCCTCGAAAATTGCATTCCCACGTTGGCGAAAGGGCAGCATATTCGTACAATTTCAACGCAAGTCGGCGTGCCAACGGGCAATCAGCTAACGGCTGACGGCGTTGTGCATTTTGAATCGATGCAATGCCGACTGGTAGAGCCTGGAGAACCGATCGGGCTTTCGGCATCGAGTCATAACCGAACCATTGATAGCCGAGAAATGGCAAGATTGACCCAGCATGAGTCGGATATGCAAACCCTGGGAAACAATCTGCCACTAGCACTTACCGTTTCTCTGCTGGGTGAGTCTGGCTTTCGCTCAGAGCAGATTGATGAAATTTTGCACTTACCGTGCAATGCCTGGCATAAGTCCTGGTGGTATGCGATCGACGCCGGGGGCAACTTCACCATGCCCTTTTTACGCCAGATTCGTACCTTGCGCTTTCCTGATGGCACCTTTACCCTTCAGTACAAAGACTTTTTTGAGCAAAATAATCCCAACTGTTTTATCAGTACGGCGCAGAGGGTATTGGTATTGATTAAGCCTGATACTCAGAGCTTTGGTGAGACGTTGCGGCAAATTAACTACCAGCGTGAAGCACTAGGCGTTCAACAGGCGATTTTAATTTGCAGTACTATTTCAGATCTAGAAGCGCAAGGCTTTATTAACCAGGGAATCAGTATTTATCCGGCGGTTGAGCTGATTTTGCCGACGCAATCTAATTGCGTTCACTGTGGGCGTAAGGAATGTGCCATGAATGGGGCGGAAGATTCCCCGGTTGCCTTGTGCTATGGCTTTTTACCAGAAAGTGAGTTTGTTTAGCTAGCATAACCAGTAAAGCGCGCGATCGATGACTCTGGATGTCGATGGCAACTGATGCTTGTGGCTGGTGTGTGCCCAGTTTGTTAGCTAAATGGCTAGCGCTCACGTGCCTGTGATTCACTTGCCTAGATCGATGACTGAAGTCTCTTTTGATGAGCCATTGACCTGGGCTAAGCTCAGCGTATGGTGAGAGCAGTAGAACGGTGCAATACGTCGAAAAAGGAAAACGCATGGAATTAGCGACAGACTTAAACAGCCAGGTGCTTAAAGTCGGAGTGCATGAAGTTGGCATCAATGGCAATTGCTGGTATGCAGTGGGTTGGGCTGATCAACTTAAGTCTGGTGAGGTGATGCCTGTTACCATTTGGCACCAAGCGATCGCGGTCTACCGTGACGCTTCTGGGCAACTGCACGCGCTCGAGGATGCCTGTCCGCATAAAGGGGTCGCGTTGCACAAGGGTAAAGTACAGGGCGATTTGCTGGCTTGTCGTTATCACGGCTGGGAATTCAACGGTGATGGGCAGTGTGTGAACATCCCCTACCTACCGGAGGGTCAAAAGCTGCCCTGCGCTCAGGTGAAGTATTATCCTGTGCAGGCAAAATATAATCTCATCTGGCTTTTTCCAGGCGATCGCACGCTGGCTAAAACGAAAGCACTGCCAGAGATTCCTGAATTTGACGATCCTGATTGGCTCATGGTTCCGAGCACCGCTTACTTTCAAGCACATTTTTCTTTCTGCAATGAGAACTCGGTAGATTTATTTCACGGCTTTTTGCACGAACACCAGCAAGGCTGGTTTGATCCGGTACTTACTCGCTTGCAAGAGACAGAATCAACTGTCAAAGCTGAGTTTCAAGTTTCTTATAAAGGCCGTTTGGCAAAATTCTTGGGCTTGAGTGCACACGCCAACCAGGTGGCAACGCAGCCAGTAGTTGTGGAATACCAATACCCCCACTTTTCTTGCAAACTGCAAACGATGTCCTCTAACTACATGATGCGCCTGCCCGTGAGTGCGACCGAAAGCCGCTCTTTTGTGTTCTTTTTCTTTAAGCTGCGTTTGCCACATTGGGTGTTGAAACCGCTGGAGCCAGCGCTAAGAGTGCTATTGCGACGATTGCTGATACTACAGTTTCTGGCGCAGGATGTCGAAATGGTTGAAAGCGAACAACTCAACTACCTCAAAGATCCTGAATGGCGCAGGGTAGAAATTAATCCCGCTGTGTTTGCCGTCCAGCGCTTAATGGTGCGGCAATACATGCAATTTATTGAGGCACAAACGGTGCATTCAAGCTCGATTGCATCAACCCATTCAACGAAAGGCTCTTCTTCAAAGAAGCAAAGCCCTACCGCGATCGGTGTTTCATCTGATGCGGTGCGATCGTAATTTCATCGTTTTACAGAGTCTCTTAAATAGACAATTAATTGTGTTAATCATCACACACTTTTTAAGCTGGAATCCTTCCTCTGATTGAAAGCAGCAACAGTCATCGTCGTTAAACTAAAGCTGTTCAACTGTTAATTCACCACTTGATTATGGCAAGACAAAACAGCCAGCCTAATTTTTTCGTTCGGTACCTTTCGCTTGCGCCTATTCTTGCAGTTATTGCAACCTCTGTGGCAATTTCTACCTGGGCCGTTTTTAATTTCTATTTCCCGGATTTGCTGTTTCATCCAATGCCATAGTACAAAAACGGCTGCATGCGTTGACTTTTTGCTATACCTTCTGAAACCTAAATCCAGTCGTTCTTACCTCCATTTAGACGTGAGAGGATGTCTGAGAAGTGTCAGAGACGCTGCCTTCGCCCCCTCAATCCCCCAATTCTGGGGGACTTCCACCTCAGAACCCCTCAAATTTGGGGGGCAGGGGGGCGGTTCGGGTAGGCATTCATACCTTTTAAGACATCCTCTGAGAACTGCTGAGTTTTTCTTTTAAGCAGCTTCTAAAAGAGTATTTATAAGCGAACGATCGCTGCCTCTGAAATGTAGTGCCGATGGTAATGGTCAAACAACCTTTTGGTCAGTTCTTGATGCTGCCGTTTGAAGAGAATTGGACTTAGCGTTACTTTTTTCTAAATCATTTTCGGCTCGTTACCAGGTTCCTGCTTTGCTCGTTTCTGCTTTCCGCTTTTAGAAAGAAGCTGGAGCTTGCTTGAATCAAATACTAAGCAAGAGCTTGGCATTCAGAAGCGATCTAGGGCAAAAAGCTGGAGCTTGATCACTAGAACAGAGCCAGAAGACGCAAGAGCAATCTTTGCCAGATTGATTCTAGCTGCGCGATCGCGTTGCAAGATGATTTGTGTGCAAACGCTAAAAATTGTTAGCAAAGCGCTGATAAAAGGAATTTGTTTGCTAACCTGAATACGCTTTCGCTGCGAATAATTAATTTTAAAGGTACGATCAGGCTATGACTACACCCGATCATTCGACACCAGATATCACTCAGTTTGATATTAGTCTCATTGATGAACCACATGCATTTGCCAAAATACCTGGTTATTACATTAATAGTACCGCTGCGATTAATATTGAAGATAATCCCGTAGCAACAGATAGTGCGTTGGTCGTAGCCAAAATTAGAGCCATTGCTGATTATTTAATTGCGAGTAGTGAGCCACAAGTGATCATTTCAATTCATGGCTATGGTACTCAGCGATCGGATGCCCAAAAGCGATACCAAAAAATCCACAACCATGCTGCGACAATTTGCAGCCCACAGTCCTCTATTTTTCTAGGCTATCTTTGGCCTTCTGAAAAGCCAACGGGCGATCCTTCCATTAATAGCTCGTTAAAAACAAAACTAGGAGATGCGATTAATGCTCTGCCAGTTTTACTCAGTGGCCTGATTGGCGGCAGCTTTATTTTGAGTGTTATCACAACCATCTTGCTCTTTAAAACAATTGGATTGAATGCACTGTTAACACCAGTCTTAATTGTTTCACTGCTCACGTTTGCGATCGTGCTTGCGCTCATACTGTTAAGGCTTTTGACTTACTTTAGAGACAATTACCGCGCAACAAACTATGGCGTTTTAGATTTAGTTGAACTCATTCGACAGCTCGATCAAGCCGTTTCTGAAAAATTGGATTTAACAGAGCCGCTCAGTAAAGATCGACGCATTAAACTTTCCTTTATTGGTCACAGCATGGGCTGTTTTATTGTCACTAATACAATTCGGATTCTTTCTGATGTGTTTGACACAAGCTCGATCGCGCAGAATCCTCCTAGTGAAATCGGTCGTGTCTTTTCACTGGGTCGCTTAGTGCTGGTTGCCCCTGATATTCCAGCCGAGTCGATTATGCCGAGACGGGCAAACTTTTTGCGATCGTCCTTGCGGCGTTGCGAAGAAGCCTATGTTTTTAGCAATGAAGGTGATTTGGCTTTAAGGCTTGCATCAACGGCGGCTAATTACTTTAGCTTTCCAGCCAGAAAACGTTCTAGCGGCTATCGCTTAGGAAACGTCACCGCAAAACATTTTCAAGATGAACATGATCATACCAATCAAGCGTTAGGAGAAGATGCCTATGGCATTATTAATCTTAACAACGGGAAGCCAGAGCCACCGTTCAAATGTTTAGAAGTGCGAGCGTCTGATCGAGAACATCAAAGTCTCGAAGAACTGAGAGATGGTAAGGTGCAAACGGAGGCTATACCGGGTGCTCAAGGCGATGTGATTGCTGACGTCTTCACCTATTTTGATTGCACCGACTATGTTGATTTTCAGGACGATTTGAAGGAGTCGGAAGCAGCCGATCAGCCACGTGGAGTTGTTAGCTTTGCCCTGAGAAAAGCCGCACTAAATTTGCTGGATTACGCCTTGCTAAATTTTTCATATTTCAAGCAGAGTCTTGGGTTTGGTGGCGTTAATGTACATGGTGGCTATTTTAGCGGCAAGTGGAGCCAGCAAATGATTTACGGACTCGCTTTTCTGGGCTTTCGAGAGTTTTTACTATCCCTTCCTCAAGAGTCGGCATCTGATCAGAAGTCTCCTGACGCGATGAAGACTCGGCTGGCCGATCTAGCGACGCAGTGCCAACAAAAAGGGATTCAAGTCGTGCTTGCGCCCATTCGTTACGAAAAAGACATCTTAGGTAAGCAACCGTTGCCAGCTTCAAGCAAGCAGTCACCCCTCTAAGCACCCTTTAGAACTATCAATTCTCATATCATTTGCTGTGCGCTAAAACAAAGGTAGCTAGCGAGATGCGTTAGCACCTGAGAGGATTGATAGATCAATATGGAAGACTCAACCTACGCGATTTTTCTGGCTTTTGGGCTGCTTTGGGTTGTGATGGGTGGTGCTGCTGTTGTTGCCATGATGAAAGCCGATGGTCAACCGATTCGTTTAGATAAATGGGGGTTGGTTGTGGTGGTTCCGATCGTCATCCCCCTCATCATTGCGTTTGCATTCGCCTTCTTTGCCCTTTATCACTAGGGAATTTGGGCAGCGATCGCGGAGCTTGCCCAGCATTGCAATTGAATCGCTTTATGAGCATTGATATTGATGTCATACCTACTCTTGATCAATTTTTTACTTGGGCTAACCTCAAGTCTCAACTACTTGCAATGCCTCTAAGCAATAATGCCGCTATGCTTCTTGGTCAGAATCCAAAATTACGTGTATTGAGAACCAAGCAAGAAGTCGAAAATGAGCAAGCAGTATTACCAAGCAATTATTACTATTTTCAATTGACGCGCGAGAATACTCTAATTTTGTGTTGCGATAATAACGCTGAAACCTATACAGACGAGCAAGAACACTTAGAAAATTTCGGTCGAAACCTCAATACGGACGATCGCTTGTACCTATCACAGCGTTGAAAAAGTTTAGGTTACGGATACGCTGTGAGTAGTGGAGGTGGTCGTACAGAAGGAGAACTTGCTCTACTCGTTGCGATTGCTGAATCGATCGCTCGGCTATCAAGTGATTTTATTCTCATTCAGAATAACGGAGTATTTAACCTTTCTCTTGGCTGCTACTCACCTAATGAGTTTGCTTCATGTGTACCACTTTCCTAAAAAGTATTAGCTATATCTCGTGTGTTCTAGAAGCTTTTTTTAAGATGAACTAAAAGCTTCTTACAAGAAAGCAAGACGAATAGACATAATTCAATGACTCAAATCCAACTCCTTTAGAATCATCTAATTGATAGCGTACAGACTTACTTACCTAATAATTTCACTAACCCAATACCGCCAAAATACAGTCCAATGACGGCTCCACCGAGGAGGCTTTGAGTGAGCGGATCGGTAGAGGGCGTGAGAACGGCACCCAGGATGGCGGCTCCCAAAAGAACATAGCGCCAACCGGAGAGCATCTGTCGGGATGAAACGATGCCCAGCAGACCGAGGAGCATTTGGATGATGGGAATCTGAAAGGCAAGTCCAGTGCTGAACATGAGTAGTAGAACAAACTCAAAGTAACGATCGATCGACCACAGTTGCTCCACGACATCTGCCCCGTAGGAGATGAAGAAGTTGAGTGCGGCGGGAATGAGCGCGATGTAAGCAAAGAAGAGACCACCCACAAACAGAAAACTAGAGCCAAAAACGATCGGCGCTAGCAGTTTGCGTTCGCGTCGAGTTAGACCCGGCAGGACAAAGGCAATGATTTGATACAAGATGACCGGGCTAGCCAGCAAAATGCCGCTATATGCGGCGACCTTCATCGAAACAAAGAAATATTCTCCTGGTGCAAGCTGAAGAAACTTGACTGCTCCAGCGGGCACTTCCAGCAGTTGCACAATCTGCTTGACAAAGAAAAAGCAGCCCACAATGCTTACCGCTACAGCAATCAAGGCATAAAAAATCCGTTGCCGCAGTTCTTCCAGATGGTCAAACAGGGACATTTCCACATCGTCAAGTAAGTCCTCGTCTGCGATGACATCGGTATCTGTGGGTGCGCTCAGGCCACGATCGTCCGCAGAACTTGTGTCAAGGACGAAATCTGGCTGGGGTGATGTCTCTAATTCCGAAGGAGCCGTCATGGGTTCGCGTCTGTCCGTAGGTCTGTTCACTATTGTATCTGGGGAAGTGGGGGGAGAGGCTTGAAGAGTTTTGAGTTTTAAGTTGCAAGAGAGGAGTGAGGAGTTAATGCGCTTTTAGCCTTTAGCCTTTCACTCCCCATTCCCCATTCCCCACTCTCTACTCCTTTCCTAACCCCCTCCACCTAAATTGTCTCGATCGACAACAATGTGAGATTCTGAGATCAGATTCAGTGGGACAACGGAGTCTGAAGAACATGACATACGATCGCATCGCAGAAAATCGAAATCGGACAGTCGTAATCACAGGCGCATCATCGGGAGTAGGGCTATACGCTGCGAAGGCCCTTGCCGCACGCCCTGATTGGCATATTGTGATGGCGTGCCGTGATGTAGCAAAGGCTGAGCAGGTGGCCCAGCAGGTGGCAATACCGCAAGACAGCTACTCGATCCTGCATATTGATGTTGCTTCATTGAATAGTGTGCGGCAGTTTGTCACTGCGTTTAGGGAAACGGGGCGATCGCTGGATGCTTTGGTCTGTAATGCGGCCATCTACATGCCATTAATTAAAGAGCCATTACGCAGTCCCGAAGGATATGAGTTGACCGTTGCGACGAATCACCTGGGGCATTTTCTCCTCTGCAACCTGCTGCTTGATGATCTCAAGCACGCCGCCTCTGGCAACCCACGCCTCATCATTTTGGGTACGGTGACGCACAACCCGGACGAATTGGGTGGCAAGATTCCACCACGTCCCGATTTGGGTAATTTACAGGGCTTTGCAGATGGGTTTAAAGCGCCCATCACGATGATTGACGGCAAAAAATTTGAACCTGTCAAGGCGTACAAAGACAGCAAAGTGTGTAACGTACTGACTATGCGCGAACTGCATCGGCGCTACCACGAGTCCACAGGCATTACCTTTAGTTCCCTCTACCCTGGCTGCGTGGCAGATACGCCTCTTTTCCGTAACCACTACCCGCTGTTTCAAAAACTCTTCCCGTGGTTCCAGAAGAACATTACAGGTGGTTATGTGTCTCAAGAGTTGTCAGGCGAACGGGTCGCGATGGTGGTTGCCGATCCCGAATACAGCCAGTCGGGTGCTTACTGGAGTTGGGGCAATCGCCAGAAGAAAGACGGCAAGTCGTTTGTGCAAAAAGTATCGCCCCAAGCACGGGACGACGAAAAAGCAGATCGCCTATGGGAACTGAGCGCCAAACTGGTTGGGTTGGCGTAAGAAGCGAGTGCTTTGGGTTGGCGCAAGCCTGAACTGACTAAACTGGCGTAAGATGCGGGCAACCCGTGCTGGTTGTAGCGCGCGACACGCAGGGGTGCTCAAGAATAAGCCGTGAATGTGGTGAAATGAGCTGAACTCGGACAAAGGCAGTATGGATTGCACTCATAACCATTGGTTCATCGTCTGTACTGCGTCGCTACTTCTACTCAGTGGCTGTAGCTCGGCTCTACCCATCCACCCTGATAAGAAGGTGACGATCGCAAACGTGGAAGCGGCGATCGACCCCCAACCTACACTTCAGCCATCAGTTCAGCTTGCTCAAACGGCCAAGCCGTTAAAGCTAACGCCCCATCACATTACCCTGGCAACGGGCAAAACCTTTAACCTGAACCTACCCGCCGACTTGCAAATACACGTGGCGGTGCAGGGCTTAAAGCGAGTCCGGTTTATGGCAAAAAGTCCGGACGATCGGATCTTTGTGACCGACATGTTTGATTTAACGGATAACCGCAACGGTAAAGTTTATATTCTTGATGGGTTCAACCCTAAAAGCGGCACATTTCGCCAAACGACAACGTATTTGACGGGGTTACGCAATCCCAACAGTGTGACGTTTTATGTTGCCCCAGACGGAAAGCAGTGGTTGTACCTCGCCCTGACCGATCGCCTTGTTCGCTACCTTTACCGTAATGGTGATCATGCACCGTCCGAGCGACCACAAATGCTAGCTCGCTTCCCAGACTATGGTCTGAGCTACAAATATGGCGGCTGGCATTTGACTCGTACCGTGACGATCGGGGCTAACCAAAAAGTTTATGTTGCTGTAGGTAGCAGTTGTAACGCTTGCGAGGAGAAAGAATCGGTGCGAGCGTCAATTCTAGAAATGGATGCAGACGGCCAAAATCAACGCCAATTTGCTAGGGGGTTACGCAACGCAGTGGGCCTTAAGTGGGTGAACGGGCAACTATTTGCCACCAATATGGGGGCTGATCACCTTGGCGACAATAAGCCAGAGGAAACGTTTTACCCCATTAAGGCTCAACAAAACTACGGCTGGCCCTACTGCTTCCAATATCGATCGCGGATTTATGCCGATGACCAGTTCAAGCAGTCGGCTAAGAAGGTCAACTGCGGTACCGTGCCATTGGCTGCTGCAACATTTGCTGCTCATAGCGCCCCATTGGGTCTGGAATATTTTGGGCTTGGCTCGATCGAACCTGTGCAAAACGCGTTTCTCGTTGCGCTTCACGGTGGTTCTAAAAAGAGCTTGCAGCGAGGGTATCGAGTCGATCGTATCCAGTCGGGCAAAGCCCCTGAAGCGTTTATTACGGGCTTCCTGCAAAATGGCGTGATCTACGGTAGACCCGTCGATTTATTGAGTGTCGGCGCAGATGGGTTCTTCTTAACCGATGATTATGCTGGAGTTATCTACTACGTCTCTAAAAACACTTCATCAAAGGATTGATTGGGGTCAATCGATCTCAAGCTCTCTCATTTCTTGCTCCCTCTGTGATCTGGTCGCTGCATACTCACAGCTTTTGCCTCATGATTGCGCTTGGCTTTTGTGCCGAAATGATGGGTGTAGTAATGCAACCAACTCATAAATCTGACTACAATCGACCCGATGTGTCTGCATTTGACGGTTGGTCTTGAGGGAGTAGGGTGTAGAGTACAGGACTCGACAGTGCTTGAAATACTGAAGGAACGGTTATACGAGCATCTCAGACAGGTTGCGCGAGATCGCGATCCCTACCTGGCAACCGCAGGACATTTTTTTGTCCGTGAATATATTCGGGCACAGTTGGCGCAGTGGGGCACGGTAGAAACCCATGCGTTTCATGTACAAGGCACTGAGTTTCAGAATTTGATCTTGAATTTGCCAGGGCGATCGTCCAAACCACCCATTCTCATTGGCGCTCACTACGATGCAGTGCCTGGTTCAGCCGGAGCCGATGACAATGCCACTGGTGTGGCTGTGCTGCTAGAACTGGCGCGATGCTTTGCTTCCACACCAGCCCGACACCCTGTTCGCTTAGTAGCGTTTGATTTAGAAGAGACCAGCTACGATCGCGCGGGTAGCACTCACTATGCCAATTCTTTGAGGCAGGACTTGCAGCAAGAACCCCTGCGACTCATGCTGTCGCTAGAAATGTTGGGCTATTGCGATCAAACGCCTGGTTCTCAGCGTTACCCAACCGGATTGCAGCGCTTTTATCCAAAACAGGGAAATTTTATTGCGCTGATTGGTAACTTGAAAACCATTCCTGATTTAGTGCGGCTGAGTCATTACCTGCGATCGTGCGGTGCGCCCTGTGAATGGTTGCCTGCTGGTAATCGGGGCCTCATCGTACCAGAGACTCGTCGGAGTGACCATGCTGTCTTTTGGGATCAAGGCTATCGCGCGCTGATGGTGACAGATACGTCTTTTCTTCGCAATCCTCACTATCACAAACCCAGCGATCGTTTAGAAACGTTAGACCTCAATTTTCTAACAACTGTTTGTTGTGGTTTGGCGCAGGGTCTTCGACGGTTGTAACGCTTTGGTTCAGACGTAATGACCTAGCAAATTGTTAGAGATGAAGTGGAGCCTAAAACATTCTTTTACAAAGCGTTGAAATGGTGGTTCAAAGCGTGAAGTGAGCGCATTTGATCAGAATGCTTTTGACGGGAAGCGCGCGCCTAAACTTTGCGACCTGACCACTTAACACAGATATTTCATCACAGCATTGCTGTTACACTCCGCGAAATTAATGAGACCACTTCTGCTTTTTAGAGCTATCGTGTAAGAACAGCGTTTGGGGAGAGATTCATGCGTAAACTTGTGTTCGTAGGACTTGCTGGAGCGATCGCGTTGACTGTCGCCAGTTGTTCGTCTGATTCAGGTGGCGATGTTGCGACTTCTCCATCCCCTGCTGCGTCTGTTGCTGCTAAGAAACCCGCAACCACCCAACCTTTTGGGGCAAAGGCTGCTCCGCTGGTCGCTCAAAAGCCACCCGCTGCCGATAGCATTCCCGGTTTGATTCAATCCACGAATGGTGACGAGCGCGCCAAGCAAGTGCAGGCAAGCATTGATAGTCGGAAAGGGAAAGATCCCTTTGCAGGTCTACCTTTAAAGCTACAGCAGCCTCGTACAGCGGCAAACAGCCAGAGTGTACCCACGGTTCGCCAGCTACCTGCTGCGCCAAGAGCTGTGACTCGGAGGCCAAACTCAACAGCCTTCAATCCTAGAACACCCCTGCCACCTGGTAGCTCAAATTCAGGTGTTCCAGTGATCAAAACCTTGCCGCCGCTGCCCTCTACTACGCTAGCGAGTGCAGTTGAAGTGAGCGGTGTTGTCATGGTAGGCGGGGTAGCACAAGCGATCGTGAAAGCACCGAATGAAGAAACCAGCCGTTACGTTCGCGTGGGTCAGCGGCTTTCAAATGGGCAGGTACTGGTGAAGCGCATTGAGATGAATGCAGGATCTGATCCAATCGTCATTTTGGAAGAAAATGGGGTTGAAGTATCAAGAGCTGTTGGGACGACGGTAGCAGCCAATAAGCCTGCTTGATGCTTGCTAACAACGATTTGCAACAACTCACGTTCACTGTAATGGTGTTAGCGCTAGAGTGAAAAGACATTTTTAGCGACTGCTTCTCACGTGAAGTTGTGCGGTTATGACACAGGCCACCACTGACCCACCGTCTTGGTTTCTGGGAGGAACCGAGCTTGTTGATCTGTTTTTTGCACCCAATCAGCAGCCAGATCCGCGCTGGACTCAGGATGCTGACTTGTTGCGTGCATTCAATTTCGTGCCGGGTCTCAAAGAACTGCTCATGCTGCGGCAGGTTCACGCTTTAGAGCATGCCACTGTATGGGTGTTAAGTAGCTGGGCAAAACCCCGCCATTCGACAGCGATAGAAACTGTGCCAGATAATGAGTTGCTCGGTGGACTGTCAACCGATCGCGGTTTTCACCTTTATGGACAGGTCAACACAATCGAGTTGCAACGAGCGGTTCAGGTAGCATTGCGGCGATTAACGGCTGGCGAGTGGCATTTAGCTGTTCACCCACGTTGTGGTACAAACTTATCGGTGGGGATGCTGCTGACAGCAGGCTTTGCGGTAGGTATGGCAACGCTTTTGCCCCGTGGGCCGATCGAGCAATTCGTTGGATTGGGGGTGGCTGCCGCTACTGCCGCGCACCTGACGCCTGATTTGGGTCGGTTTGCTCAGCAATATATTACGACTGCGGTTCCGTTTAATCTGGCGATCGAGCGTATTACGCCCACCAAAGACGCGATCGGACGCCCAGCGCACTTCGTTCAGGTCAGTTGGAAAGAAGCGTGACCAAAGCAAAAGGATAAGAGAAAACTTTTTAGCCTTTATCCTTCAGCCTTAATCCGTTCTTGCAGCCTGTTCGCACTGCGCAAAATTTGTCCTGCCAGGATTGCTGCGCCAAAGCCATTGTCAATGTTGACCACTCCAATGCCAGCCGCGCACGAGTTAAGCATGGTGAGCAAGGGGGCTAACCCGTTGAAACTGGCTCCGTACCCAATACTGGTTGGCACTGCAATGACAGGGCACTCTGCTAATCCAGCGACGACGCTAGGTAGTGCGCCTTCCATTCCCGCTACCACAACGAGGACATCAGCTTCAGCGATCGCCCAGCGGTTTTCGAGCAGCCGATGAATGCCGGATACGCCTACATCCCACAGCCGATTAACTTTGAAACCACACAAATCAGCCGTGACAGCCGCTTCTTCAGCAACGGGGAGATCAGCCGTGCCTGCAGAGAGAATGCTGATGGTACCGGGGTGGGAGGGTGTGGGGTGTGGGGTGTGGGGTGTGGAGTTTTGAGTAGCGCTTTGCGCCGACAAGCTAGAGAGTTTTGAGTTTTGAGTTTTGAGTTGGGCTGTTGCTTCAGGACGTTTTGAGTGAGTCTCAATACTTGACTTCTGACTTCTGATTTCTGATTTCTGACTCCTTTTCAACGCACAAATGCGTGCCGTTGCGTAATACTCCACATCTGGCACTTTGGCTTTCAGTTGGGCATAGACATCTGGTTCGATGCGGGTTGCCATGACAACCGCAGAACGATCGCGCATGACTCCCATAATTTGAGCAATTTGATCGGGCGTTTTACCTAAACCCCAAATGAACTCAGGAAAACCAGTGCGGAGCGCGCGGTGATGGTCAATACGAGCAAAGTCTTCAACTGTTTCAAAGTTCAAGTTTTTGAGTTTGTCAAACGCAAGCTCTGGAGCAATTTCACCAGCAGCAACCGCTTGAAGGAGGTGCTTAAGCTGTTCAGGTTGAGTCACGGGGAAAGCATTAAAGGATAAGGGATAAAGGATGAAGGATTAGGACTTACGCAAAAGCGATCATCTTTCGCCCCCTAGCCCCCAATGCTGGGGGAACCGAGCCAATTAAAGCCCCCAGCATTGGGGGTTTGGGGGCAAATGCGTAAGTCCTAAGGATAAGTCCGAGCCTTTAGCTTTGAGCCTTTAGCCTTCATCCTTTCTTATTCTAAGTTCTTGAATGTTCCACAGCCCCCAACTAGGTAAGCCTGTGTATTGCAGTCCTTCTACGCGATCGCGGACGGCCATTAACGCGCGATCGTTGACGAGATGAATCACAGGGAGTTGCTCTTGCACGATGCGCTGGAAGTCTCCATAGATGGCTTTGCGTTTTGTTTCATCCAGTTCGCGTGCGCCCTCGATGAAGAGACGATCAATGGTGGTTTCCCACTCTTTGGGTGCCCAGCCTTGAAGGGGTGGTTGACCGGGCTGTTGCTTGAGATTAAACCCATGAGACGCACCGCTGCTGACCCACAAATTGGCGGCGGCGTGTGGCTCAATGCCGCCCGTAAAGCCAATCATGTGAGCATCCCAGTCGCGTGTCGTATTGACCTTGTCAATCAAAACATTGAAATTGATGGGCGTATAGTTAACCCTGATGCCGATTTTGCCGAGGTCTTGCTGCACTTGAGCACCGATCGCCACTCTTACAGGATTATTGGCATTGGTAATCAAACTGAACTGAACACGGTGATTCTCTGCATCGAGCAATTGTCCCTGGGCGTTATACTTAAAGCCTGCCTGCTTTAACAAAGCTCTGGCTTTTTCGGGGTCATAGTCATACACTTTGAGACCGTCTTTGAGAAAGAACGGGCTTTGCACAGAAATGGGTGAATTTTGAATGACGCCCAGTCCCCGAAACAGATTGTTGTTGATTCGCTGGCGATTGATACCATAGGCCACGGCCTGCCGAAAGGCCAGTGTATTGAACCAGCCCGATTTGATTGGGTCTACAAGCGGTTTGCCGTTTTTATCTTTAGCGGTGTTGAGATTAAAGGTGAGGTAGAGGGTGCCTGACCACGGTCCACCGTCACGAATGGTAAACCCACCACGTTTTTCCTCCCGTTTAAGCAGGGGCACATATTCTGCTCGCAACGGTCGCACATCGCCAAGCACATCCATATCACCCGATCGAAACCGCAAAAGCTGTGTATCCAGGCTCTCCACCACTTGCCAAATGATGCGATCGATATAAGGCAGTTGCCTTCCCTGAGCGTCTTTGCGCCAGTAGTAAGGATTGCGACGAAAAATGAGCCGCTGTCCAGGGATGTAGCGCTCCATCAGGTAAGGGCCGTTCACGACAACTTTGGTTGGGTCGGTATCGGTACCCCAGGTGGAAAGAAACTTGAGGTTGCCATCCGAGCCTTTGGTTTTCAGCGTTTCTGCAAGCGCGTGTTTTGGTAAAATCACAATGCCATCCAGACCTGCGGTTGCGTTTAACAGGGGCGCGAAAGGCTCTGGCAATAAGAATTCGACCCGCAAATCATCGAGCTTGCGCACATTAGGATAAGCTTTGTTCACCCCAATTTGAATGCCTTCTTTCGCATCGGTGGGCACCTCTGGGTTTGCAATCACGTCCCGGTAGGTAAACACCACATCATCAGCAGTGAGTGGTACCCCATCAGACCATTTCAAGCCAGCACGCAGCTTAAAAACAATTCGCTTCTGGTCGTCTGAAATCTGCCAGGACTCTGCTAGAGCAGGCTCGATCGCGCCCGTTACTCCGTTCTCCTGAGTCAGGCAGTCGTAGGTAAACAGAAAAATGCTGGGAAAGGTATTTTTGTTTGCGAAGTTAAAGGTGTTTGGGTCTGTGACAGTGCTGAGAATCAGTTGGCTGCTTTGCGCGGCCTGTGTGCGAAGCTGACTGGGCTGGCAGCCCGTGAGTAAAAGAGCAAACGCAATGCTTAAAGCAATGCTAGAAAACCTGCAAGACCAGACGTTTGCCAGATATACTATCCAGCTTGTTCTCATGCGAATCCTCAGTGCTTCTGCGTGCAGTAATAGCTGTCTATTCTGCTCGTGCATGGCTTCACCCTGACGATCGCCCCCCTTTAAACGACAGATGGGAACGACAATTGCGATCGCCCACGGAAACCAATTCGTTTGCCAAAGCCAGTTTGTCTGCCAAAGCCAGTTCGTCTGCCGAACCCAATTGTGCACTGCCCGAACGTGAGAAAAGACAGAAACCATGCTGAAGATGACTAAAGGGAAGAACTATTCTTTATTAGTTTGCGTCTAAACGTCTTATCTGTGTATTAAATTCGCGCTTTATCCCACAACCATAGGGTCGGTAAGCGATGATGGTAGTGCGATCGTCGCAGCAATTGCTGATTGAATGTACGGCGTTGCGTCACAAACAAACTCCGTTACGGAGACAAGAGGGGGAGTTATGGCAAGTCGCTTACGGTGGGGTAGTTGGCTCATTGCACTTGGCGTGTTGGGGGCACTACCTGTGCTGGCGCAGTCTAATTTTGGTGGGTTGACGCTGGGCAGTGGCAAACAAACAGGTACCTTGTCCGGTTCTACGGGTGGCTCAACTTCGCTACCTGCGATCGTTAGCAACCACGATCGCAACAACAATACCTGTCTCGGCTTTGGCGACCCCACGCCCGACCATATTCTAGTCTTGCAGCAAAATTTTTCGACTCTGAACCTTCGCGTAAACAGCGGTGGTAGCGGCACTACATTAGTGATTCAGGGCGCGCGCGATGTCCGCTGTAGCGATAACACCACAGCAAGGCGGCAAGATGCCAGCCTTACCGATACCGACTGGCAGGCTGGCACCTACAAAATTTGGGTTGGTACAGCGGCACCTGGCGTTCGTCGGGACTATACGCTCTCTGTAAAGCCGTAGTGAACTAGGTGTATGGCATTTCATGGGTTGATGGCTGAGCGGGTGGCGCGTTTGGCCGTTGGTGAATCCCTGCCAGCAGAGGCATGGCAACAGCTAGAAGATCAGGAACTTCAAGATTCGCTGCGGGCGATCGCGTTTGGCATCACCGCAGAAACCGTGGGGGAAAGCTTGCGGGAGCGATCGCGCCTGCTGCAAATGGTCTATCCCACCATCGAACCATTTTGCCAGCGTCACTTTAAAGAGACAACCCAGGCTCATGAAACGCTCTGGCATCTGTGGTTGCCATTAGCACTTTGGTTAGCACACCACCACCAGCGGCACGATCGTCCCTGGGTGCAAGGCATTCTGGGTGGACAGGGAACGGGTAAAACAACGTTGGGAGCGATTCTGACGCTGATTCTGCAACGCTGTGGTTACACAGTTATCAGCGTATCTCTGGACGACTTTTACAAAACGTGCACTGATCGCCTCGCTCTGCAAACCCAGGATGCTCGGCTCCTTTGGCGCGGCCCGCCAGGAACGCACGATGTTGCGCTAGGCATTCAAACTCTCAACGCCCTACGGCACTCAACGGCTGATGACGCGATCGCCATTCCCCGCTTTGACAAAGCGTTACACAACGGTGCGGGCGATCGCGTGGAGCCAGCACTGGTTGGCAAGATTGATATTGTGCTTTTTGAAGGCTGGTTTGTAGGTGTACATCCAGTCGATGCCGTCGTTTTTGAGACACCGATCGCGCCCCTTTGGACAGAGGACGATCGAGCCTTTGCCCGTGATATGAATGCTAAACTGCATGACTACTTACCCCTGTGGGACTGTCTTGATAGCCTGCTGGTGCTGCATCCTACCGATTACCGCCTCAGTCAGCTGTGGCGCAAGCAGGCAGAACAACAGATGCGAGACAGCGGCAAATCGGGCATGAGTGATGCTGAAATTGATAGGTTTGTCGAATATTTCTGGAAAGCATTGCATCCTGAACTCGTGATCAATCCCTTCGTGGCAACGCCAGGTCAAGCCGCTTTAGTCATTGAAATTCAGGCCGATCACTCAGTTGGTGCGGTCTATCGAGGGGGCGATCGTCCCTCCACTGCTAAGGAATGAGAATTTAATAAAACCGCATTTTGTAGGATGCGTGTAGCCTTCGGCATAGCTACGCTGAAGGCGATAGCCGTAACGCATCAATCCCTGAGACGATGCGTTACGCTGCGCTAACACATCCTACTTAAGCAATCGGAGTTACTAAATCCACGCTCCTTAGGATGGCGGCTTCAATCGCTTTGACCAGTGAGATTCTCTGTAGGGAGTGTACCGCTGTGCCTCCGCAGTTCAATGTCGCTCTATGCTTTTGCAGTGGGAAGGTACTCTTCAATAAACAGGCAGATTTTCTCAGCTTGAAAGGCATCTGCGTACTGCCGCACGCTTTGTACAAAGGCTTGATACTGTTCGTTCGTGTTTTCCAGGGCTTTAAGCTGCTGCTCGATCGCCATTAAACGTCCTTGTTGAGCCAATGTATACAGTTGGGCTAGCACGTCTTCTGGTGGCGGTGCGATCACGGCTAAAAGCGGTGTGATCGAGCGAGACGCATCCTCTGCCTTCTCTGCAGCATTGGATAAATGGATGTAAACCCATTGCAGGTTGAGATAGGTTTCTAAGAGTTTGAGCAAGGCAGGTGCTTGGACGGGTTTGGGCAAAAACGCCGTTGCCCCAGCGGTGATGCTGTCGTGCTGATTGCTCTCAAAGACGCTGGCAGATGAGGCGATCGCTGGAATCTTGCTCAACTCTGGCAACTGTCGCAACTGTCGAAGAAACTCGTAGCCATCCATCTCTGGCATCATCAGGTCGGTGATGATCAAGTCAGGCTTGTGGGCTTTCACGGCGTCTAAGCCTGCTTGTCCATTACTCACTTCCAGCATCTCAAAGCCAAGCGGTTCGAGCAGGTTGACCAATACGGCGCGGTTTTCCCAACGATCGTCCACTACCAGGATTTTACGCTTCCTGCCAGTGAACCCGGTGATGGTGCTCCGCTGGGTCGATCGTTGCGATGCTGCCCATTCCAGGGCTTCAGGCAGTGTTACCTCAAACCAGAAGGTACTGCCCCGCCCCGGTTCGCTACTAACCTGAAGACTGCTGTCCATCAAGGATACAATTTGCTGACTGATTGCCAACCCAAGCCCCGTGCCTTCAGCCTGTTTCTCGAAAGCGCCCACTTGCTCAAACGGCTGAAAGATTTTTTCTAGCCCGCATGGTGAGATGCCGACGCCCGTATCTTCAACCTCAAAGCGAACTTGATAGAGATCATTTTCTAATTTGTGGGTTTTGACTCGCCAGGTGACACCGCCTTGCTCGGTAAATTTGATGGCATTGCCCAGTAGATTGATCAGCACCTGCCGCAGCCGCTTCTCATCTGCCCATACCCCCACTGGCAGCGTTGCGTCTGGTGCATAGGTAAAGTAGATACCCTTTTGCCCTGCACGAATGCGCATAATTTCCGCAATGCCCTCAAGAAAGGCTGGAAAGTACACAGCACTGGAATGTAGCTCTAATTTGCGAGCTTCAATTTTAGCCAGGTCAAGAATGTCATTAATCAGATTTAGCAAATGGTTACCGCACTGATAGATGACATCGATGCCCTTCTTCCCTCGATCGCTCAAGGGTTCGCTTCGTTGCAGAATTTGGGCATAGCCTAGAATGCCATTGAGCGGTGTTCGCAGTTCGTGGCTCATGCTGGCGAGAAACTCACTTTTCGCCTGATTCGCTACTTCGGATTTCTCTTTGGCTTCTGCCAGTTCGGCGGTGCGCTCTTCAACCTTTTGCTCCAGCGTTTCAAACGATGTTTGCAATTGGTTTGCCATGCTGTTGAACGAGTCGCCAAGTTCCCCCAATTCATCGTTGCGCTTGAGGTCGATCGCGCTGTCCCATTTACCGATCGCAATATCTTTGGCCGCCTGGTTGAGGCGTAGAATCGGACGAGTCACCCAGCGAGCGGTTAGAATGCCAACGAGAGTGGCAAGGCCCAGCGCAGCTAAACAAAGCCCAATTGTAGTGCGGGTATTGGCATTGATTTGTCCCATAAAGTCTTTTTCGGGCACCACAACCACCACCAGCCAATCCAAGCCATGTTCATCTTTTAAGGGTGTCACCTGAACAAACTGGCGTGCACCATCAACGGCAAAATCAAGCTGTTGTATACCGTTGATCGTGGCTAACCCGCTCGATCGTCCATTCAAGTACTGAGCCGTCTGACGAATGAGTGCATTGTTACTCTCGCTTGCCTTCAGGCGTTGCGGCTTACCGTTGCCGCTAATCATAATCGACTGTTTATCGGATGAGTTGGCGACGAGCAGGCCAGAGCGATCGACCACAAACATCTCCCCATGCGCACTCACTTGAAAGCTATTGAGAAATTGAGAAAGGTCTGCCAGAGAAGATGTTCCCATCACAACTCCCACAAGCTGGCGGTTTTGATCCCAAATGGGGTTGGCAAGACCCAGCAGCATATACTGTTGCGTAGCGTGCGGAAAAATAACCCAGGCAGCTTTACCAGTTTTTGCCACAGCCTTGTAATACGGCTTGGTCTGCACGTCATAAGGTGCAGCCGTTTCCATTACCTTGGTGGGCTTACCTTCTGCATCCACGGCATAAGAGCGAAAGAGTCCCCCACGACTGTCTACCGCAAGGAGTCGCGGGGCATCTCCCTGATACTGATGCGCCACTCGAAAGGTCTTTTGAGTGGCAATAGCATTTGCCTGAATCGAGGGATGAAACAGTCGCAGCATATGCCAGACTTGGCGCTCCTGGCTTTTGAGATCCTCTAAGCTCCACTGCCCTCGCTGCAAATCGTCCAGGTTGATTTGATTAACGAGTGCTGCCGCTTTCAGATAGCGCAAGATCTGATCTTGAATGCGAGTTGAGGTTTCGCTTCGTAACTGGCTGGCAAGTTCATTCACTGCTGCCTGACCGTTACGAAAGGAAAGGTACCCAACCAGGCCCACTGTCCCAAAGATTTGTAGGACAAAGGGAATCACTAAAACAGTGCGGAGCGATCGACCCTTGAAGTAAGACAGCAGATGAGCATGAGGCATGTGATGAACTCCAACTTGTCATAGTCCTGAGTAATCATGAGTATCCTCAAGTACTCCTTCAAGATGATTACGCAACGATTGTGCAGCTCTTCTAAAGCTCTGAAAAATGATTTTGTTCTACAAAAGCAGCGCGATAAATGAGCGCTAAACGGCCTGATTTATGTTTAAGAAGATAGATTACTGACCTTATAAACAGATTCTCGTAAAGAGCGAGCTGGCTTTTTCTCTCACAGTGTTCCCCTGTAAAACGGTAGATTCCCATCACCATTTGAACGGTCAGTGGCGGACGGAGCGATCGTCAAACAAAGCGTATCGATCGCAACCTGTCGTCAGCAGAATCGGTCACCGTTTAATCGCGCGATCGTTGTTTTGCAAGCGCGATCGGTTTGGTTGGTTGTGGCAAAGGCATTCCGACAAGGAATGCGCGATCGCATTTGGCCAAGCCTATTACCCTGCATCTGCTAGTCGGCACGGATCGCCTGCACGCAAAGGCATCAATCCTAAGCTGCTTTGAGTCAGGAAGCCTAAAAGCCTGGCATTGGGCCAAAGTATGGCGACAGGGGTCAGAAATAGCGATAAAAAATGATTTCCGCCTACTAGGTGAGGTTTAACCCTCCGTCTGAAATGATGATCTCCCCCGTGAGATAGTGATTTGCAACTACCATAGAAGCTATCTGTGCAACCTCTTCGGGTTGTGCTCCTCGCCCCATTGGTGATCGTTCTTCCCAAAGCTTTCGTGCTGCTGTCCAATCTTTGCTCATGGGGGTATCAACCAAACCCGGTGCGATCGCATTGACACGAATCTGTGGTGCTAAACTCAGCGCAAGCAGCTTTGTCATATGGTTTAGAGCAGCTTTGGTAGCAGAGTATGGGATTGAAGCTCCTTTCGGGCGGATACCTGCGTGAGAGCTAATGTTGAGAATGCAGCTAGGACGTTCACTCCTTGATGACTGACGTAGTGCGATCTCAGCCTCTGCAATCAGTGTCCAAGGTGCGATGACATTAACTTCATATAGACTGCGCCAGATCTCTGGTGAGGCTTCTTTGAGAGATGCGTGTGGAATCGTCGTACTGATACCTGCATTATTGACCAACACATCTAACCGACCATGACGTGACAACACCTCGGAAATCAGATTGCGAGACTGGGTTTGGTCGGACAGATCAGCCTGAAAATAGGATGAACCGGGATGCGCTTCTGCTAATGACTGTCCAACCACAACTGAAGACTTGGAATGAAAAGCAACAGTAAATTCCTCTTCAGCAAGTCGCCTTGCGATCGCCATCCCTATTCCAGATGTCGAACCAGTCACAAGCGCAACTCTCTCTCCGTTTTTACCTTCAGTCACAATCCTATTCTTTTCATTTTCCCTAATTCTGCTGACGATCACGCTCATCGGACGCAGATACCCTTTGCAGCTTAGCCGAGCATATCAGGGCACTCCGGAGTAGCGCAGTTGTTAAGCGTCATAGTCATAGACAGAGTTGCATTCTAAGGTCATCAAGTGCTCGTCGTAGAACTGCCCATCTCTCGAAAAGGTCTCCTGTTCGGTGCCATAGATACGGAAGCCGAATGACTGATAAAGGTGAATTGCCGTTTCTTGTTGAGTCACTACAGTCAGATTGACTCTTCTGATGCCCGGAGTGTTCGCTGCCCGACTCAATGCCTTGCGGACGAGTGCCCTACCGCAGCCATGATAGCGAAAAGGGGGGAGAACATACAGACCTGCAAGATAAGCACGGTGCTTCTCATTAGATGCTGAATAGCGAGAAAGCCGGATAATACCGATAAGCTGTTCGCCTTGAAACGCTCCAAAAAAGCAACGTTCATCGCTTTCTGCAAGTTTTGCGGCAGTCTCGCAGAGGTTTGGCTCGGCTTCGGGGAGTGAACCAAAAGCGGGCGGTTGCTCAAGCAGCGCACGCAAGCGCACAGAACGGTATGCCTCAGCATCGGCAGGAGTGAGCACGCGCACACTAAATAGCCTAATGTTTTGTACAGACTCCATAATTTGGTTTTGTTCAGGGGAGGAGCATAGCAACGCTTAGCTATATTGGGCTGAAAGCTTCTGCATAAGATCCAATCTGGGTAGATAGGCAGAATGACTCGGCATAAAGCCCAAAATTTAGTGCTTAGGTAGATTACTGCCACATAACACGCCGCTGATGGCGAGTAACCAGAATCTTTCCGTCTCTTTTCAGATTCAGCGCTATCAATCTCTTGCTTGAGGACAGGCTTAGCCTTGTTAAGTTTTGACATTCAGACTGTCTTGCTAATCGGCAAAAAGATACGCCTGCAATACTGATACTTGTCGTTGAATTCAATACAGATCATATTTCATTAACTGACAGGGCAACGTGCCATTGTAAACGGCAAACCGTTGGGATGATTTCAGTCCAATCGACTGCGCGAGTTCCTTATTGCCACTCAGCACAAAGGCTGTCCAGCCTTTAAAGCGTTGCTTCAATACATCACCTAACCGTTTATAGAACGTGCCCAAGTCGCTATCTCGCCCTAACCGTTCGCCATAGGGTGGATTGCAGAATAAGACACCGCTATCGGTCGGTGCAGCCACATCTTCAAGGTCGATCGCAGTGAAGTAAACGTGGTTCGACACACCACAATTGGTTGCATTGGCGATCGCCTGCTCAATCACATCGCCATCGCGATCGCTGCCCCAAATCGGCGCGGGAAGGCTTTCTCGCTGGCTGGCTTCCGCTGCTTCAATCAGCTTTTCTAACAGGGGCAGATCGGCATCAAGCCAAGTTTCAAACCCAAACCGATCGCGAAACAGACCCGGTGCAATGTTGAGCGCTTTCAAACTCGCCTCTAACGGTAAGGTGCCAGAACCACAGAGCGGATCGTAAAACATCTGCTCTGGCTGCCAACCCGACAGTTGGATGAGCGCGGCTGCCAGCGATTCCTTCAGTGGTGCGGTACCAACGGCTGGACGGTAGCCGCGTCGGTGCAAACTTTGACCCGAACTATCCAGGCTGACGGTACAGGTGTCACGTTCAAGATGCACGCTGATTTGCACATCCGGTGATTGCAGTTCGACATTAGAGCGATCGCCCACCTGTTCTTGCTGCTGCTCGACGATCGCCCGTTTGACCTGAAGTGCCGTGAAATGGGTATGGTTAAGTTGCCCACTCTTGCCCGTTGCCTTAACTGCTAAGGTCAGGTCGGGTGTGAGATACTGCGACCAGTCGATCGTCTGAATGCCCCGATAGAGATCCTCGGCATCCTGGCAGGGAAACTCGTGCAGTTTCATGAGGATACGGAATGGTAATCTAGCCCAGAGGTTCACGCGATACAGCAGCGTGCGATCGCCCGCAAACGCGACGCCACAAAACCCCGGCGCTACCGCATCAGCACCCAACTGCTCTAACTCTTGCGCTGCCAGCGTCTCCAAGCCCCGCGCCACTGTTGCAAAATACTGATTCATGCATGAGGCTCATAACTGTCAGGCATCGTGAAGTCCACTGCCCTTTACAATTGTATCGATCGTATGGACTTAGACAAACCTCGGAGGTTTTATACCAGTTCTCAGTTTTGAGTTTTGAGTGCTCAACTAAGCTCAACTAAAGAGAAATGGTATTAATCAAGCATTGAGACTATATAACCAACCGCAATGCTGAAACCTCCGAAGTTTTGGCAAAATGCGTGAATCCTAGAAGCCTATTCTCATGCCACGATCGTTCTTGCCATTCCTCATAGCCTTTATTCTATTGCGATTGGTCTTTTGGTTCGCAACCTTTCCCAATCCTGATGAGGCGTACTACTGGCTATGGGGACAGCATCCGGCACTCTCTTACTACGATCATCCACCGCTAGAAGCCTGGATTCAAGGACTCTTTAACGCAATTTTTGGACGCTCTACGTTCACATTACGGCTACCTAATTTATTGAGCAATGCTGCCTTTTTCTACACCTACTATCAGGTTATTCACTATCTCTACAGGAAGAGAAACAAGCCATCGTTCTGGCTAGTTGCACTGTCAATACTGGCATCACCCCTCTATTTTTTATTTTTAGCGCTAGCATGGCACGATCATTTACTGATTACGTTTTCATTAGTTTCATCGTATCTATTCATCTGCTTTCTCGACAGTTATATGGAGAATAGGAGGGGCGAAAGCTGGCGCTTGTATGGGGCAGCAGGGGCGATCGCGTTGGCAACGCTATCTAAATACAACGCAGTTTTTGTCGTTCTGGGTTTTGTCGCAACGTTGATAGTAGACAAACGCTTACGTCCGTTGTGGCGCGATCGACGGCTCTATTTTGCAGGGGCGATCGTGCTAACGGCCTTAATTCCTATTGTGTTGTGGAATGTTTCTAATGATTTTCAGTCGTTTCGCTATTACGTCGATCGTAGCGTTGGATCAGATGGTTTTAGTCTTAAATTCTCGCCTTTTTTCAACTTTGTGCTGTTCTCAATTTTGCTCGTTTCGCCGATGCTTTGCGTTGGCTTTTTTCGAGGGCTAAGGCGAATTGAGCGATCGCTTACGATACACACCATTTATCCAACAGTTGCGTTTTGGACATTCATTATATCTACCGTTACTCTTATAGGAATTTCGCTGCTTTCTGCGGCATTATATTACTGGAATATCACAGCATATTTGTTGTTGTTTCCGTTGCTGCTAGCAGTATTTGAGCAGGAGTCAGAAGTCAGGAGTCAGGAGTCAGAAGCCCAAAAAGTAGAATCAACTCAGAACTTAAAACTCTCTAGGGAAGCGGCGAAACGCGCTACTCAAAACTTTCAAAAATTCCTTTTCTTCGCTACACAATGCTATGGGTTGCTATTTGCGATACTGTTAGTTGTGCATTACACTATCTTTCCACTATCGGCATTATTCGATAAGGAAACTGATCCAGATTCGCGGATGTTGTTCGGATGGGGTCAGGTGGCAGCCGTTGTCAAAAGCCAAACCGAATCAGTAGGTGGTGAACCATTTTTAGCTACAACAGATTATCGATCGGCTTCGGCACTCGCATATCAGCTCAACAACAAAAATGTGATGGCAATTTCCGATCGTGTGGATCAATTTGACTTCTGGTACACCAGCGATGCCACCTTCAAAGGTCGCAATGCGCTGCTTTTGTCAGACGATTGGCATCCCGTACAACCGAAATTGCTGGCTCAGTTTGATCACACCTCAGAACGAACCACGATCGAGATCTCTCGGTTCGGCCTCTGGATCAAAAACTATTACCTGATTAAAGGCTATGGGTTTCGTGGCGGCAGAGTTTCATGAGAAGATGTCTTAGAAGCGACAGATCAGCGAGCAACGGATAGGGAACGGATGCATCGGATGGTAAATCTTGAGCGAGAGCCGTCATCTATCCGTTTCATCCAGTATGAAGCCGCTGCTAATCATACTTCTTAGACATCCTCTGAGTGTCTTTGCAAGCAACATCTACTCCCAATGCCCATCACCATTAAAGCGAGGCATTGAGAGTAGACATTGCAAATCGCTCTTTGCGAAATCTAGGCTTCGACAGCTTCAGCAACAGGATAAACGCTAACTTTCTTCCTGCTCTTGCCGTAGCGCTCAAACGTAACGATGCCATTGATCAATGCAAACAGCGTGTCGTCACTACCACGACCAACGTTGCTACCGGGGTGAATCTTAGTGCCGCGCTGACGAATTAAAATGTTGCCTGCTTTAACAGTTTGCCCACCATAACGCTTAACGCCCAAGCGCTGAGCATTTGAGTCACGACCGTTGCGTGTACTGCCTGTACCTTTTTTGTGAGCCATAGTTCCCTCAGTCTTTCGTTTCTAACAGAAGTCTAATTTACATCGGTCATTGGTCGTCGAAGCAGGTCTAGCGTTAGAGACAAACCTGTTGGTCGATCACGTTTGTTATTTCTCGTCAGCCTCGTCTGCTGGCGCAGGTTCTTCGGGTGCGGCTTTCTTGGATGCCTTGGAGCTAGAACCACTCACGTTAATGCTATTGATCATCAAGCGGGTGAGATCTTGACGATGCCCCTGCTTTTTGCGGGTTTTCTTTTTGGGGCGCATCTTGTAGACAATGATCTTGCGATCGCGCAGGTGCTGCATCACGGTCGCTTCAACCGTAGCGCCTTCTACAAGCGGTTGCCCAACGCTGATATCGCCGTCTTCTTGAACGAACAGCACTTTGTCGATCGTAATTTGAGTATCGGGTTCAGCCGGAAGGCGGTTGATGTCATAAAACCGACCTGGCTCTACACGTAACTGTGTGCCACCCGCCTCAATAATTGCGTAAGTAGTCATGAGATAGTCCTGAAAGTTGCCGTACAGGTAGCCTGAAAGAAGTTCTAAGTTTTGAGTTAAGAGTTTTGAGTTGAACCAATGGTGGGTAACTCAACACTCTGAATTCATCACTTGCTTGGGGCTTTTTGTGTGCCTGACCTGTTCCGAGCAGGAATAGACAGCCAGCTAACCAGTATCGCTATTACTGAAGCCTACTGTCAAGCTGTGAGTAAGAATTATTTTGGGGGGGCATTGAGTGAAAAAGGCCGTTTTCGGTACAAACGGCTGTGAGTGGTCGATCCCATGCATCCTCTGGCAGTACAGGCAGATATGCCTGGTCAAACACAATGCCGATCGTCGGTTTCTCTGCCCAAAGAGGCGAGGCCAACAGCCGATCGTAAAAGCCGCCACCGTAGCCTAATCGGTAGCCACGCTGATCGCAGGCGATCGCGGGCACCAGAAGCAAATCCACCAACTCTGGTGTCAGCATGGGCGAATCTGGATGCGGTTCTAGAATGCCGTAGGCTCTTGGTTGAAGCGGCAGAGATGCTTGCGGACTCCAGATATGCCAGTGCAGCGTTTTGCCAACACAACGCGGAAACCCCCAAACTTTCTCCACCGCAAACAGCCCACGCAGATCTGGTTCCTGCCGAATGCTGAAGTACGCCAGCACCGTTTGAGCCTGGGTCAAAAGAGGAGACGATCGCAACTGCGCACAAAGCTGGTTACTCTGCGTTTGCCAAAGATCAGGCGCGATCGCTTGGCGTTGAGCAAGCAGTTCTTTCCGCAATGCGCGTTTATCCATCGTTCACCTTCAGGGCCGCTTTTGGGCTTGAATCGCCTGAAGACTGCCACCCGCATGGAGCGTTTGCTTCATAAGCTCAAATCCGGTTGCTTCAAGCTGAGCAGCGAGATCAGCATTGATCAACGCCCAGGCAGTTTCAGTTTCAAACAGCAGCAGAAAGAGCGTGAGTCCGGGTACAAACACAGGGTTTGTGGGTTTGTGAAAATCAACTAGCGCAAAATAACCGTCCGATCGCAGGACGCGATGGACTTCCCTTAGAATTTGCTGGAGTTGTTGTGCCTCCATTTCGTGTAGCGCCACGCTGGTATGCACCACATCAAAGTGAGCATCGGGAAACGGCATGGCTTCTGCGAAAGCTTCGACATAGGTTGCCTGCGGCACGTTTTGACGAGCACGCTTAAGCGACAGCGGTGAGGCATCCAGACCCGTGACGTGCTGCGATCGCTCCACCAGAAATTGCGTTGTCTGACCACTGCCACAACACAGATCAAGGACAGTGGTTTCAGGGGCGATCGGTAAACCCTCCAACGCCAATTGCCGAAACCGACGCTCTCCACCTACACTCAACGCTGCCAACCGCGTGAAGCTGTCGTAAACCCACTGATATTGATAACTCCAGTCTCTGAGAATAGTTGCCATAAAGGGTAAGGGAGAGAGTTTTGAGTTAAACGTTTTGAGTTTTGAGCTGTTCTTTGCCCCATTCCCCACTCCCCACTCCCCACTCCCCACCTTCTGCTTCCTGCCTTCTGGCTGCTGCCTTTGGCCCACTCCCTACTCCCGGTGCAGTCAGCCGACTTCGGCTCAACGCTGTTTCAACGGCCTGTTGCTGGTCGCGGTGAGTGAGCCATTGATGATACGTGCGATTGTGGACGGCAACGGAGTGACCCATCATCCGGGCTGCGACGGTATCAGGCAGGCCAAAGTGGATCGTGCGGACAGCCCAGGCATGGCGAAGATTGTAGGGCGAGAAGGGCAAACCGTAGCGACGAAATTGGGAGGTGACTCGCTGACCGATGCGCTGGAGGGTCGTTTGGCTGAGATCGGTTTGGATGGTGGGTAGCTGGAGCGATCGCAAATTAAACGACTCCACCCATTCAGGATAGAACGGCCATACGTCATGAGTACCCGTTTTTGTAGTGCTGAGGACGCGAATCGTTGCTTCTGGGTTGCCTTGCAGCAGCGCCGAGTAATCACAGAAAAAGACTTCGTGATTTCTCAACCCATAAGTTGCCATGACCGCGTAGACGAACTGCCAGTGTGGATTGGGAATAGTCGCCCAGGTAGAAACGATTAATTCATCGGGGGGCAACTCACGGGCTTGCGTCTGGCTCACGCCGTAGTGTCCCCAGAAGGTTTTGAGGTGGATCGGTAGCTCTACCTTTAAGAAGGCCGCAAAGGCACCCAGCGCAGTGCAACAAATCTGACGACTACGCGAATGATCGTCTGTGGCACGCACGGTGGCGTAGAGGGCTTCAACAAAGCTCAGTTGAGGATTTGCCTGAGCGATCGCCTCTAGCTTGCGGAGATAGGGAACATAAGCTGACTCCCAGGTTGTTTTGGCAGAAGCAGGATGACTGACCCGCGCTGGTGCCGTCAAAAAGTGGTGCTTAAAGGCTTCCACCTGTTGCGCCAACCCCATCTGGTCGAGTCGTCCCCAACCAGCACCATCTGCATAGTTGCGCCAGTCAAAGGTATTTTGAATGAGTTGAGCTGTGATCACCTTGACCGTCTGTTCTGCCTGCTTTAGACCCGTAGGGGTGGCTGGCAAACTCAAACTTAGCCGTTGCTGGGTAGGCTTGAGGCGTAAACTGCCGGGGCGCGGCGGCAGCATTCCTCGTAAGCCCAGTTTTTGCCCCCGCCGTTCAATCTGAAAGCCCATCTGAGCAGCTTTCAAGCGCTGATTGGTTTGGCTAATACGGGCATCGATCGCGGCATTGGCATCTGTCATAACTCTGTCATAACAAGGCTAACGTCGATTGTTTTCTGTTTCACAAAGCGCTTATGCTACCTCATTCTAAAAGGACGATCGCGGCTTGAAGGGCAAAGATTAGCGTGATCGTCACCCAAAAATTAACGTTCTGTTACGAACTTTCAGAGAAAATCTGCGATATGCCACTCTATCGCCTACCTTACTCCAAACATAAGGTTAAAATCAGTTACAAACCTGAGAGCAAGAAAAAGCTGTAGCCGTTATGGGTCGATTTGGGGTATTGCTGCTAAATCTGGGCGGGCCAGACCATTTGGAAGATGTTCGTCCCTTTCTGTTCAACCTGTTTTCCGATCCGGAAATCATTCGCCTGCCATTTCCCTGGCTGCAACGTCCGCTTGCCTGGTTAATTTCAACCACACGAGCCAAAAAATCTCAGGAAAACTATCGGCAGATTGGGGGTGGTTCACCACTGCGGCGCATTACGGAAGAACAGGCTCAAGCACTTCAGGTACAGCTTCAGCAAAAAGGCCACGATGCGACTGTATACGTTGGTATGCGCTACTGGCATCCTTATACGGAAGAAGCGATCGCCCGCATCAAGCGCGATCAAGTCGATAGGCTCGTAATTCTCCCGCTCTATCCTCACTTTTCCATTAGTACGAGTGGCTCCAGCTTTCGCCTGCTAGAGCAAATTTGGCACGAAGATCCCACTCTGGCAAAGATTGACTACACGGCGATTCCGTCCTGGTACGATCGCCCAGGCTATCTTCAAGCAATGGCCGATCTGATTGCTCATGAGTTAGACCGGTTTCCAGAGCCAGATCAGGTGCATGTTTTCTTCAGTGCCCACGGCGTGCCTGTGAGCTACGTCGAGGAAGCAGGCGATCCCTACCAGCGAGAAATTGAAGCCTGCGTTTCACTCATCATGCAAACGCTCAATCGACCTAATCCACACGTTCTAGCCTATCAAAGCCGGGTCGGACCTGTGGAATGGCTCCAGCCCTACACCGATGACGCACTCAAAGAACTTGCTGATCAAGGCGTGAAAGATCTTGCGGTTGTGCCCATTAGCTTTGTTTCAGAACACATTGAAACGCTGCAAGAAATTGACATGGAGTATCGAGAACTGGCAGAGGAAGCAGGCATTGAGCATTTCCATCGCGTTTCTGCACTTAATACCCATCCTGGCTTTATTGATGATCTGGCAGATCTCGTTGTAGAAGCGATCAACGCTCCTCACCTGAAGCTGGCTGAAGTGATGCATCCAGAGAAGCAGGTCAAGATGTATCCACCGGAGCGCTGGGAGTGGGGCATGACCATGTCGGCTGAGGTGTGGAACGGTCGCCTAGCCATGCTGGGGATTCTTGCCGTGTTGCTAGAAATCCTTGTGGGACGTGGGCCGCTCCACGCGATCGGGCTGTTGTAAGTCGGCAAAGATGCTTGGGGCTGTTAGTGGTCAGAAGGCAGGAGTCAGTCAGATCCTGCTCTCTGATTCGCTAAGTGACTTAGCACGACTGTGTCTCAGCCATTGCTTTCAAAAGGCGTTGGTAGACGGCATGGTATCGCTGTAACCGCTCGACATCTTTAGGCATGAGGGTTGTCATACGGGTGAGCGTCATATTGTCTTCCAGGTCATAGCGTTTCACTCGTGTGGCTAGAGCATTGGTCAACACGCGATCGATAAACTCGTCATAGCTCTCATTCGTCTGCCGCGTCAGGCAATCCAACGCCGCGATCGCTTCGCCGGGAAAGCCTTCAGCCGCCAGTTGTTCTAGCGTCCAGGTGGAATCTTCAACCACGTCATGCAGCACAGCCACAATTTGTTCTAGAGGCGTTTGTCCTCGCAGCATCAGTCGCAGCGGATGCAGAATGTAGGGTGCATTGGCTTTATCCACCTGGTCTTGGTGAGCCGTTGCAGCGATCGCCACAGCACGCCCAATTAATTGGTTCAAAGAGGGGTTCATCAGCGTTCATCCTACAGCGCAACGATTGTTCGGATGGTAGCTGCAAACAGCAGGGAATTCTAGCTTGATTCTTGCCCAGAAAAGGAGGGACGGTTGAGAACCGTTCCAGCAACCTTAACCACTTTACGCCCGATCGTCCGCAGCAACACTGGCATCCTGGTTGTGTTGCGCTTCAAAAAGCGATTGGTAGGTTTACGCGCCGTGCCATATTGCTGGCGCACTTGCGCAATGAGCAAGGGCAAATCTTGCTGCACCTCAGACCAATACTGCTGAGGAAATTGGGTGTAATCAAAGTTGCATTCGCGGAAAACGCGCTCAATTCGTTGATAGCGATGCACTGACCAATCGCGCAGGATCGCCCAAGATGGATGCAAGTCGTCTGCCGTGATGAGAGGGTAGGCTTTTTGTCGTAGCTCTGCCAGGTAGCTATCCAGTAGAAACTGCATCATTTTGGAGTAGCCAGGGTTTTGGCAGGCAGTTTGCTGGATGATCTCTTCGCGTGTGACCCCAAACTGGTTCAGCACATCGGTGGGAATGTAACAAATGCCACGCTGAGCATCTTCTTGAATATCGCGTAGGTTGTTAAAAAACTGGTCTAGCGCTCCAAAGTAGCAAGCAGCCTGCCACTGCTCTGGTGCTAGAAATGGCAGCACCTGAAAATAGGCTCCGCCCAAATCCTTAAGCATGGTTTCGTACTGAGCCAGCGTATCCACAATGAGGTTATGCCCGTGATAGCAGGCGATCGCTTTCAAATAGCGGTTCCACGACCAGAGCGAGAGGCGATCAACAGGGGTAGAGGAGGCTCCAAACCAGCGGGCAGCAATTCGAGTTAGGATCTCCTGATAAGCGCATCCGGGTTTCACTCGCCCCCAGAGCAAGAGCCATTTCCAACCGAAGTAGAACTTGCGAAACTCAGAACTACCAGAATCTACCAGTTCATTTTCAGCCAGTCGATCAATCAGGCGAATCCACCCGATGCGTTCAATCCACTCCTCACGCACGCAAGGCTCCAGCTCCATTACCCACGCCGCGTTATCTTCGTCCTTCAGCGAATCGTCTGCGATCGCATCGTATTCAGAGGAACCCACCAATCCTGAAATTTTGATGCTATTCATGTAATTTACTAACCTTGGTCTTGACTTAGGGTTCCCAGCTTTTGCTGAAATTAACGTCGTGCCATTAAACACATTACATATGCTTCATACCGGATTGGTACGTATTGTGTCATTTATCACTCATCTGCTTACACAAGGGGATGACTTAACCGTTAAAAGCCTTGACAGTAGGCCAACAGCCCTACTTTGGATGACGATTAAGACAACTCGTTTTCGTTGGGAAGCAGAGCTAATGCAGCAGGTGCTCATGGCACATGGCGTATCAGCTCGCATCATTGATCTCGGTATCGAGCCTTACATAGGGCAAGGCAGTGCTGCGGCACTCCAGGTTCTAGCTGAGAATGAGCAGACAGCACTCCTCCTAATGGACGCGCTGGGTGAAGAGGCAGAAGCGTTCAAGTAACCTGCTATGATCAGTCGGCAACTTAAAAAGGCTAACCATTGTCTTAACGCTTGAAGTTAGCAACATTAGGCTATCTGTTCGACTTCCGATCGCACGTTTAGAGTTCTGGTGGAGGAATGGAGCAGGTAGCGAGTTAGTAAGGAACAGACCGCGACCATGTCATTATTTGATTGGTTTGCCAATCGGCAAAAAGCTGGTCCCATTAGCAAAGATCGGCAAGAACGAGAAATTGCAGATGGGTTGTGGGCTAAGTGTGAAGCATGTAGTGTGCTGACTTATACCAAAGACCTGCGAACAAACCAGATGGTTTGTCTAGAATGCAACCATCATATCCGGGTGTATAGCGACGAACGTATTCGTCAACTCATCGATCTCAATACCTGGATTGCATTGGATGAGGGACTGTATGCTACTGACCCGCTCAAGTTTCGCGATCGCAAACCCTACAGTGATCGACTGCGCGAAACCCAAGACAAACTGAAACTGATGGACGCGGTGCAGACCGGGTTGGGGCAGCTTGAGGAATTGCCCGTAGCGCTAGGTGTAATGGACTTTCGCTTTATGGGCGGCAGCATGGGGTCTGTAGTGGGCGAGAAGCTGACCCGCCTGATTGAGCGTGCCACGCGTGAGCGCCTCCCTGTTATCATTATTTGCGCGTCTGGTGGAGCCAGAATGCAGGAAGGGATGCTCAGCCTCATGCAAATGGCAAAAATTTCTGGAGCGCTGGAGCGTCATCGGGCCGCTCGCCTGCTTTATATTCCAGTCCTGACTCATCCCACAACAGGTGGAGTGACAGCTAGTTTTGCGATGTTGGGCGATGTCATCTTGGCAGAACCAAAGGCCACGATCGGCTTTGCGGGACGCAGGGTGGTTGAGCAGACGCTACGTGAGAAGTTGCCCGATGATTTTCAAACCGCAGAATATTTGCTGGAGCATGGGTTTGTAGACGCGATCGTGCCTCGGACGCAGCTAAAGAAAACACTGGCGCAACTCATTTGCCTGCACCAACCATCGATCGCACCGACGCATCTGCCTGTTCACTTAACGAGTGCCCGTTCGCTCCATGTGGCAACTCCAGAGGCGTAGCTTAAGAAGCCGTTGATTGTCGATTTTAGCGGTGACTAAAGTTGTTCATAGGCATTGAACCAGGGAATGGCTCAAACTGCATTGTTGTGATCGCTGAGAGCGTGTTGTCACAACAAAGTCGCCTGTCATGCTGTTTGCACGTGTGAAGAACTTTGACCGTTCTATTGAGGGTACGCTTCACCTGTACAATCTAAAAGGAATTCATTTTAACCCCCAGACTCGTCTAGCTTTGGCGGATGTGAAGGTCATCATTTCCATGCCTGACGCTTGTGTGTTGAACACAACTGGACTTTACCGAGAAAACTGCTTCTAAAGCGTGCTCTCTGGCATCCAGGTGTCGTTAACTGAGTCCGGTGTCTTAATAAACCAAATACCTGAGCCACAGTAAGGAGAACCATGCTTAAAAGGTACATCTGGCTTGTTGTAGCCACTGTATTCTTCGCTTTTCAGATGTTTGTCGGTAACGTCTCGGCGGCTGAGTTGGATGTTGCGACCCGTACAATTCCGCTTGATGACAAAGGTGGAACCCTCGAATTGAGCCTCAAGCAAGTAAAGGAAGGCAAGCGGTTGTTTCAGTACGCTTGTGCCCAATGCCATGCCGGTGGCGTCACCAAAACAGACCCGAATGTGGGTCTTGATCCAGAGTCTTTGTCATTAGCAACTCCATCCCGCAATAGTGTAGACGCGCTGGTGGACTACATGAAAGACCCAACCACCTACGATGGGGCACAGTCCATCGCAGAAGTGCATCCTAGCCTCAAGAGTAAGGACAACTTCCCCGAAATGCGCAACTTGACGGAAGATGATCTGGTCGCGATCGCAGGTCACATTCTGCTGCAACCCAAAGTAGTGGGCGACAAATGGGGCGGCGGTAAAATTTACTATTAAACGCGCAGACACCACGCCTTCGCGTTTCTCAAAAGACCTATAGTGGCAGGCTGTAAACTTACCAAAAGTCTACAAGCTGGCACTACAGGTCTTTTTCGTTCAAGGAAACCAACAACTTATGCAGCACTGCATCATCTGGATTCGTCGGTTCATCGTTGCGATTTGGGTATGCCTGCTGTTGGTGATCGCTTCCCCTGTGTATGCGGCTGATGCCTATGTTGCTCGGTACTTGCGGGTCATTGAACCAGTCCCACTAGTGTTAGATGAGCAAGGTAAGACGCGCCTGTTTACACCCGAAGAGCTTTCGGCAGGGAAGCAGTTGTTTGAGCGCAACTGCCTAAACTGCCATGTAGGTGGTGCAACGTTACCAGATCCAACCGTTTCTCTATCGCTGGCAGATTTGCAGAGCGCGATACCGCAGCGGGATACCATCAATAGCCTAGTGGCCTATCTCAGGCAACCGATAACCCATGACGGTACCGAAGAAACCTTTTGGTGCCGCCAAGTACCCGAAAGTTGGTTGCCTCAAGCGCAAATTGAAAGTCTGGCTGGCTTTGTGCTCAGAGCCGCCCAGAAAGCTCCAGGGTGGGGCGGCTCTGAGTTTCAAGATCAGTAGGCGTCGCGAGTATTGGTCAAGCCTCGTTGTTTCTGCTGCATACCCGTTTGGTTTCTTCGACGCGCTGTCGTAGATTTGGTTTAAGATCTATAAGGTGTTATGTGCGCTTTAAACCCTTAAGAGAGCTATGAAATCAATCCATTCTGTTACGAAAAGCCTTTGCCTCACATTGATGGCTGCTTTACTTGTTGTTGGTAGCTTTTTCGTGTCAGTAGCGCCAGCCGCTGCCGAAACCGTTACCGTTAAGATGGGCGCTGACAATGGGCTGTTAGTCTTCCAACCCGCCAGTGTAACGGTCAAGCCTGGCGATACCGTGAAATGGGTGGTTAACAAGGTGCCTCCTCACAACGTCATTTTTGATGACAAAGCCATCCCCGGTAATGACAAAGCACTGGCAAAATCCCTTTCTCACCCCCAGCTTGAGATGTCTCCTGGCTCAGGCTACGAGTTAACCATCCCCAAAGATCTCGCACCTGGTGAGTATTCTTACTTCTGTGCTCCTCACCGGGGTGCTGGTATGGTCGGCAAAGTCACCGTTGCAGGCTAACAATTAGGGCGAAATGGAACTGGCTGCTAGGATTCGGCGGTAGTTCCATTTTCGCTTCTAGAAACATTGACTTTATGGGCAATTAATTTCAGAATCATTGCTGAAACGCAGAATACGCTCCATCGTCTACTCATACTTCTCGCACGTCTTACACAGCAATGAAAGTCTTGTACAGCAGCCGTGAAGCAAGGTTAGGGCGCTGCGTAATTTGATGTTCCTATCAAACTTATTACAAGTAGAGGAAACCTGTTTGAAGAGACTATCGCTCGCGCTGATCGCGATCGTGTTCTTGATGAGTCTGGCAGGCTCTCCTGCACAGGCAGCAAACGCGGCAAACGGTGCAAAGCTTTTTAACGCCACCTGTGCTGCCTGCCATACAGGTGGCAATAACGTCATTCTGGCTAAAAAGACTTTAAAGAAAGAAGCGTTGGAGAAGTATGGCATGGCCTCTTTAGAAGCCATTAAAACCCAGGTAACCAACGGCAAAAACGCGATGCCTTCGTTTCGTGGACGGTTAAATGCGATGCAAATTGAAGATGTCGCAACCTATGTATTAGAGCAATCCGAGAAAGGTTGGTAGCGATTTGGCTCTCGATCGATCACATCAGCGTGACAGAGACTAGAAACGATCTCGTCTCTAAAGCAACTTGAGTATACCAGGCGGTTTTTTTGGCAATCTGTCCTTAGAGCAGCACTCATTTTAAGGGAAGTGTAGTATTCTCGCTTCTAGATCACTACAAAGAAGGAAAAGTTCGTGGTTCCTCTTCGTGACGATAATCCCACAAGCATTACGCCGATTGTCACTTATGCGTTGATCGCAGCCAATGTTCTGGTGTTTCTCTACGAGCTAACGCTCTCGCCGCCTCAGCTTGAGCAATTCTTTCGGGTGTGGGCTGTCGTCCCTAGAGAGCTAACCGCCAGTTTTTCTGGGCAACTTACCGCTCAACCCCTACCAGAGTGGATTACGCTTTTCACATCTCAATTTCTACATGGCGGCTTTTTACACGTCGCTGGCAATATGCTGTTTCTTTGGATTTTTGGCAATAATGTCGAGGATCGCTTAGGACACATCAAGTATTTAATTTTTTACCTTGCCTGCGGGGCTTTGGCAGCCCTCACCCAGTGGTTTTTTTCGTCTGGATCAGCCATTCCATCGTTGGGAGCCAGTGGAGCGATCGCAGGCGTGATGGGAGCTTACATTCTACGCTTCCCAAAAGCGCAGGTTTTGACGCTGATTCCGCTCGGCTTCTTCTTTTGGACTTTTCGGGTACCCGCCTTTGCCTTTTTGGGTTTCTGGTTTTTGCAACAGGCGCTGTACGGCTTAGCGAGTTTGGAAGCTCCAATGAACATTGGTATGGAGAGCGGTGGCGTTGCATATTGGGCACACGCGGGAGGCTTTGTGTTTGGCGCGATTTTGGGTCCCTTACTGGGGTTATTCTCGGATGAATCCAAGCCTCAGGCGTTTTGAGTCATTTCTTTGCTCAATTCACTCTGGCACGAAAGCGAATGAAGCCATAGGAGTTATTGGGTGCTCCCGGTGCAGTGGCATTGGGTAGGGTCGCAGGACTTTTAACCACATTTACAACCACCGCTCCATTTGTATTGGTGGCAGAGCAGGAAACAGATGGGGTTGCTCCGGGATTGAAGAACTGCCCTCCATCGCTGTCGGGGACGTTCGTGAGGTTGGTTGATGTAGAGCCGATCGTCAGGTTGATACCTGACTCTGGTGTAGTGCTAAACGAGCCAGGCACAAACGTGCTGTTACTCGGCACTAAGTCACAAAGGCTAATGTTAGTTGCTGCTTTGCCACCGTTGGACAGGAAGTAAATGGTGTATTCCAGCACATCCCCTGGACGAATCGTCCCGCCATTCGTTGTGCCTCGCAGGTAAGTGCTGATACCACTGGTTGCGTCAATGGGAGTGGGCCAATTGACAGCATTGTCGTTGGTGGAGCCCGGGTCATCCACAGTGGTTGTAATATTGACTCCATTCATCGCTGTAATGCGTTTAACCAACAAAATTTGAGGGGTGGCCCCTGCAACGGTAAAAGGCATCGTTACAGTAGCAGGGGTCGGATCTTCTTTGCCTGCGGCATCGATCGCGGCGTAGGTAAAGCTCACCGTAATCGCGCCATCGTTGGGGTCGAGAGTCAACTTCGTGGGGTCGTAATTTGTGATCACCTGCCCAGTCGTAACGGCAGTACCGTTGTAGTACAGCGTGCCATTAGTAGGCAGCGTCACAATCTTGAAACTCTTGCCGCTGCCCAAAGCTCCGTCTTCGGGATCGGTTCCCGTTAAGGTTGGCACCTGCACAGTTGTCGTTCCACCTGGATTGGCTTGAGCCGAGGGCGTTAAGTCGATCGTGTTCGGGAGTTGTTCAATGCCAAAATTTTGATTGGTGATGTTGGTCGTCGTTGTCGTGATGGCAATGTCACCGGGAGTCGTTGTTTCAGTGGTGCCATTTTTGTTTTCACCCGTATTGACCCAGTTTGCTGGCAAGCTAGGAACGGCAGGTGCAGTTGCCCCAACAGTCACAGTGGCATCATTAGAGAGTCGCAGCGTCACAGTAGCACTTTGAGGAACATTGGTGAGCGTATAAGTGCCATTCGCCGCAACGGTGGCCTTACTGATGACCTTGCTCGTACTATCGACGGCATAAACCGTCAAGCTGGCCGATCCGGCATTGGTGCCAGCATCACTGCCGTTGATAGTAATGCTGCCATCTGCATCGCTAAAGACAGTGCCGCTTACCGTGACAACAGGAGCACTGACGGTCACGTCTTCTCCGGTACTAGAGGCTGGGTTATACGTGGCAGTGGTCGTTCCAGTAGCGGTCGTGCGAGTAGGATCGAGATAAGTAGCAGTGGCTGGGTTCTGATAGGTGCCTGGTGTTGTACCCGCCCCCACATTGACTGTGAAGGTAATCTGTACCTGCCCCCCACCTGGAATAGTAAACTGCCCAAAACTCGGATTCGTTGCACCTACACTAGGATTCGTCGGTGTGGGTCGGGTAGCACCACCACTCAGGTTAACCGCGCCTAAAGAAGCATAGGTAAAGCCCGTCGGTAAGGCATCAGAAATATCAACCTGAGTCGCGCTCGCTTTATTCGTAGCATTGGCAACCGTAATCGTATAAGTAGCAGTATTACCTGCGACGATCGTCGGTGTGCTAGTCGTCTTTGTCACGGTGAGCTGCGGTACACAGGTGGCCCCGGCAATGCTGGTAGTGGCATTTGTAGGTGCCACACTAACTGGCCCACTTAAACCTGTCCCGCCAGTTGCCCCACCGAATACTCCTCCAGCAGTGGTTCCGGCTGAACCACCGATCAGTTGTGTGATGGTGCCAGGACTGGCAAACACAACACCGCCACCACCACCACCACCAGGGCCGTGAGGAGCCCCCCCTCCTGTATTCGTTCCCCCCTGCCCACCGCGTGCGTTAATAGTGAGACCTGCTGCACTGTTGTTCTGCGAAATGACTAGGACGCTACCACCCGCCCCACCGCCACCGCTGGAGTCATTATCTGGTATGAGCGTTGCAGTCGCGCCATCAGCAGTAATAGTGCCCGCTGTGCCGATCGCGCCCGTGCGAATCAGCACAGCCCCGCCACCTGCGGCACCACTACTGGCTAACCCAGCATTGGGCGTACCCGTGCCGTTGTTGGTGGTGCCCGCACCGCCGCCACCACCCAGCACTAATCGATTAGCCGCTGCTACCGAAAAGGCTGCGCCTCCCACACCACCATAGGGAAGATTACTGCTCCAGGTGTTGCCGCCTTTACCCCCAACGCCCCCATTACTGCCGCCACCACCACCCGAGTTTTGATCGTTAGAACCAGGGTTCCCATCGGTACCACCACCGCCTGCATTACCGGGTCCTCCACGACCGTTACTACCATTGAGATAGCCCTCTACACCTGTATCGACCAGTGCGCTCGTCGTTGCATTGTACAAGTATCGGGGCGTTCCTGCCGTGCCCTCACCCTTGGCAGCATTCGTGTTTACACTCGTCAGCGTGCGGACATCTGTATTCGCACCTCCCCCCCCGGAAAGCTGACGACCGCCACCGCCGCGAAAGCCTTGCCCAGTAACGTTGATACTTCCTCCACCCATATTCAGCGTCCCAGCGACGTCCATCGCCACAATGCCACCTGTTGCCCCGTCCCACGGTAGAGCTGTGACGGTGCCGCTAAGAGTGGCGGTGGTGTATTGAGGGATGCGGATGACCTGAAAGCGCCGCTGCCCTTGAGTAGCACCACCTGTATTATTGGCGTTGCTGTAGGTGTTGACTAAGCTGGTGCTGATATTGATTGTGCCACCACCCACCCCGACGGCATTCGTTGCTACAACATATTCAAAATTGCCAGCAGTGAAGTTGCCGTTACTTAAGTTGCCGTTGATAAATCCAGGGGCAGCGCCGTTGTTTGATGCGTCGCCATCACCATAAGTGCCTGGATTTGTTGCGCTAGTATTATTTGTTGAGTCAATATCTGCACCCTGCATTTGAATAATTAGCAGCAGATCACCAGGCTGAATGGCGGCTGAACCGCGTGCTGTACTCACATTGATGTTGGTACCACTTGCCGATGTGCCTGGGTAGTAGGTGTTCACCGCACCGCTTAAAGCAGATGCAACCCCATCTTTGCCCGGTGTAGCACACACTCCAGCTTTATCTGCCAGTACAGGTTGTGTCGGCAAGAGTAACTGTGGAGCCAGGAATACGCCCGAAATGAGTAGCGTTCCTAAAAGGCGTAAGGGGGGTTTCATCGTCTTTTTTACTGGATAAGAGTTACAGGCATGGGAATCAAGAGTTTTGTGATACCAGGAATCTAAGGACACTCGCTTCGACAGCAACGACCTTGATTAGCACCTTTGTTGATGAGCAGCCGTTAGCTTCATATTGCCCACAAAGGCACTCTGATCCGTGATTATTTATGGGTTCAGGAAGACGGCTGAAGTTGGTACGGTTCCAGGAAGTGGGATATTGGGTGTGAGAAGTGGGGAAGAGGAGGGAGCAGGGGAGGCAGTCGCGATCGCAGGAGCCGTCGAAGCGTCGTTGGTAGGAGTGGCCGCAACAGGAACTGACGGCTGTTGCTGCGGGGGCGGCACACGCTGTTGACCAAAGCCGCTAAAGAGTTCGTTGAGTTTAATGGTGATACCGAGATACGGGCCGCCAGCAGAACGGGAGTTGCCATCGAAATCACGATCGCCCACCCGCCCAAACATATAGCCCGCTGCTAACCGAAGATTTGGGGTCAAATAATAGCCCACCTCTGCAACCAAACCAGTCTCGCTGTATCCAACACCAGGTTGATTGATCCAGCGAGCTTCCCCCACCAGATCCCACTGATAACCAAGGCGGTAGGTGGCGCGTACCTGACCAAGCGTGACCAGTCCCGTATTGACAAAATCATCAGCCAGGTAAGAGGTGCTGCTTCGCAGGGCAAATTTGCCATAGAACTCCCAGCGCCAGTTAGGTGCGTAGATTGCCTCGGCAGCTAGAACATGATCGACTGACCCTGTGCCACTACCAAACAGAATGGTGTCAGGAATGGTCGAAGGATTCTTGCGATACTCATACCGCAACAACGCATTAAACTTGTCATCGTTTGGATCGCGATAGGCCAATCCCAACTTCAATGTAGCGGTGTCGCCCAGCCCAGCTAGCTTCTGGTTCGCAGCGCTGGCTTGCTGGAAGCGCAACAACGCTGTCAGAGAAGGCGAAATTTTGCCCAGAGCAGCAGCAGAAATCACCGTATTACTGCCTTCAGAAGACGTGCGGTGCTCAAAACGAGCGCTGGCCTGAAACGCGGGATTATCGGTGTAAGCGATGCCAACGCTATAGGTATCACCCGATTGCAGCCCAACGGACGCACTCGACTGACCCGGCGCAAACGGTTGAGCAAATTGGCTACCAGCCGCCGTTCTGCCAAAGAAGTTGCCAAACACATGCTCATAGGCCAGATCCATTTTCAGGCCGGGTGCCAGGATGATCTGATGACTGATGCCCGCTGTCCCGTACATGGTCATCTCATCAGCACTTCTCAGCAGCGAGAGCCGTCCACTGACGGTGGTGTTGGCTCCCAGCTTGTAGTCTCCTGCCACTCCCAAGCTGGTGATAGACTGTCCGGCAAATTGTCCCCGCGTGTAGAACTGCTGCGCCAACTGCACATTGACACCGGGCATGGCTTGCCAGTTTAATGCCAGCAAGGTGCGATCGTTATAAACTGCGTCCGTCTTTGCAGAAAGTGTCGTTTCGTTTTGCGCCAGGAAGGTGAGGCGTGGGTTGAGGGGCACCGTCAGGCGCGATCGCAACTGGTCAGACGTGGTGTTGAACGCAGAGTTCATATGATCGGTGCGATCGCGGTGAAACCAATCAACCGCCAGTTCTGATGCTCCAAGCTTTTGGATAACACCCGCAGAAATCGTGGTCAGCGAGTTGTCTACTCTAGAGCCAGGAACGGCTTCTAACCGGGGCGTGATCAGATCTTCCAGAGTAGTTAGCTGGCGTGGTGCAATCCCTCTGTTATTCTCACGATCGTACTGGAACCGAAGCGCTGTGATGGGGGAAAGTTTGGCAGTGACCTGAGCACCATAGCGAGTTTGACCCGGTACAAAGCTTACGGTTGCATTATTCGCAAAACCCGTTTCAGCCGATCGAAAGTAGGCACGCCCATGAATGCCATTCGCAATGTCTCCTTCCAGTTCTGCACGGTAGGCTGCACCACTAACCCGACCCAGCGTGACCGAAAGGTTGCTGGAATGGGCATATTCAGCAATCAGACGAGCACTAGAGCCGAGAGAAATCAGAGCATCGGCTCCGTAAAGCTCAAAATCACGGTTGCCCTGGTCTTCCTTCAGGTAGGTGGCACCGATCCAGCTTTCTCGGTTTTGCTCTCGCGACAGATGGTAGACAGCCCGTCCTGCATAAATACTGTTGTTGGAACCGGGTGTATCGTACTGGTACGTGACGACAATCCGCCGTACCAGAGTTTCCCCATCCGTTCCAATATCTGTCCGCAGAACAGGTTGGCGGAAGAGCAACGTGCCACGATCGTAGTCAATGTCGTAGTCAGTGCCCCGGTTGAGCGTTTTGCGTTCAATGACGGTTCCAGGACGAGTGAGTTCTTCCAGTTCCAGGAAGACGTTTTCACTGCCTTCGACGAGCAAGCGCCGGGAGACAAAGTAATAGCCGCTGGTGCCATCAGGGGCGATCGTGTCTCGTTGGAAGCCCTGAACATTATTGCCGTAAAAGCCCGTCAATTGCAGATTACCAAGGTTGTAGTTGACCTTCAGACCGTGCAGTTGGCGCGTAATAGCGGTAAACTCCTGCGATCGCCGCGCAAACTCCTCGGTGTTGTAGTCGCCCCACATGGCGTAGTCGATGCCTGCACCCAGAATCGGTGACGTGCGCTCGACCCGAAGATACAGGCTGTCGGTAGACGGAGCCAGCACGGTAGATTGAGAACTGTCGCCATACGTTGGGTAAACCTGATCACAGGACTGAGTATTGCGGAACAAGCTCGTAGTGCCGTCGCAGGTTTCGTTCAGGTTGCGATGGCTGTTGTAAGCTCCGGTGAACAACCATTCGCCAATTTTTCCAGTAGTAAAGACTGCTCCCCGCACGTCTAGCTTGTAACGGTTGTCACGATCGGCGGGTAGAAAATCTCGGAAGCTGTCGTAGAAGTTGGTGCCCCGTTTGCCAAAGCGAATATCGATGACACCAGTGGCGATCGACGGACGCAGATTGGTTTCAAACAAGAGTTGGGTAAATGCTTCCAGCGTGCCCGACACGGCTCGAATGTTCACCGTTCTAGCATTCAGGCCAGAGCGCAACGATGCGGTAAACTGCCCCTGTGTGGCCTTCACCTGAAAGCCCGGTTGGTCAGGGCTGGCATCTGCACCCACAAATTCGCCTTCAGAAGCAACCAGCGTGACGATCGAATCTCGGTTGGAGCGGTTGCCCTTATCGTCCAGCAGTTGGCCTTGCACGGTGGCGGTCGATCGCCCATCTGCCGGAATTCTTGTCTCAATCGTGCTGAGCGTCATTTGCTGCACGTCACCGCGTACCTGTACTTGCACGGTCGCCAATACACCTGCAACGCCATTGTTGACACTCTGGGCCGTGAGCGTATTTTCGCCTTCCTTTAATGCGACTCCATACCAGGTTTGCGTCACGATGCCAGTCACTTTGTCTGTCTCTGTGCGCCCAACCAGGCTGTCAGACACCTTCGTACCGTTCACGCTCAATTCAACCTGGCTGCCCTGGGTGTATTGCAAAATCACCGTTGCCGCAGGGACATCTAGAACAGTCTGCGCTGCTGGTAGGAGAATGCGGATTTCGTTGGGGGAGAAGGGGGCGGAGGAAGAGAGGGGGGCAGGGGAGGGAGGGGAAGCAGGGGGAGTAGCGGGTGTTTGCAGTGCTGGGGTGGGTGTAATGGTTTCGGGAGCGGCGATCGAGGATGGCAGAAGCGGTGGAACAGATGGGCGTGTTGCGGGAGTGGCGATCGGCGCTGGTTGAGCGACGGAACTGGGCGCAATCAATGGGGTAGCAGCAGGTTCACTAGCTGACTTTTCTTCTGTAACGGCTTGAGCAACCCTGGTAAACGGCGCGTTTAAAGCGGGAGTGGCTGCGTTCGCTTGGGGCTTGAGGCAAAACAGCAGCAGCAATTCGGTTGTTAGGGATAGCCACAGCCAGCAAACTTTTGGGTGACGTTTCTGCGGTTTCATGGCTTTGCCCCTTCCCGAAACGAAGGCGTGACCGCAAAGTTCATCCGCACCATGCCGTTAGGCTCCAGATGCACCAGGCGAGATTGGCTATTACGTTCACTGAAGTAAAGATTGGGAGCCAGGGTATAGCCCGGAATGCTGCTCAAATCGAGTACACCCGTGCGATATCCGGGCAGCACATTGGCAACTGAGTACAAGCCATTCGCATCGGTGGTAATGCGGTTCCCGTCGTCCATGAAGATGACGGCATTGGGCACACCTGGCTCTCCTGGCTGCTGTTCACCATCAAAGTTTTTATCTATAAATACCCGTCCCAGAATGGTGCCGCAGTCGGTGATGATGCCCGATCGCAGCCGCAGTTGATGCACAGCGGGGCCATCCTTCACCCCAAAGCCGTTATCGGCTCGTTGTCCCAGAACGATCGCGCTATTCCGCCCTTTACCACGAATGGCATCAGGGGTCACGACGGCAGCGTAGGCAATGTTCAACACCGCGCTGGGGTCAGTTGCGCCTTGGGGTAGGGCCGTACCGATGCTAAAGGTGACGGTAGAGCCGCTTTGAGCTGTCGTAATAGGAACAGCCGACCCGCGAAAATCGCCTCGCACTGATTTGGGCAGAAAGCGGAAACCCAGCGGCAGCGTGTCAGTGACGGTCAGATTCGTGATTGGAGCGCTGGCAAGATTTCTGATAATGAGGCGATAGATCACGGTGTCGCCCGGTTCAGCCGTAGCCCGATCGCCCGTTTTGGTAATTTGAATCTCCTGTGCCTGACAGATACCTGCCCCAAAACTGAGAGCGGCAATCACCAGGCTGGACTGTTCCGCATCTTCAATGGTGATGCTGTCGGTAATTGAGGTGTTGCTGCTACCGCTGCTAATCGGTTTGCCATCGATCGCCGTTGCTGTGTAGGACACCTGACTGCCGCTGCGTGCCCCAATCGTTAAGCGGAACCGTCGTTGAGCATAGATAGAGTTTCGAGGCGGATTGATCACCAGGACGTAAGACCGTCCCTGATCGAGTTGCCCTTTTCGCACATCCAGCATGAAGTTGTAAACGCCGCGATCGCTATTGGTTAGCGAGAAGGGATTGCTGTTTTCGGTGTTGGGCGATCGACCTTCTGCAATCCCATTCCCTGGCTGATCCGGCACCTCGGTTGGTGTCAGCGAAATCAACCGCCCCAAATTGATGCCTGTTGGGTCTGCCGCATCCGATTCATACAGCGCAATGCTGAAGCCGGTGTAATCACTCAAGGCTTCTCCAGCACAGCCCACAATGCGGCCCAGCGGGTCAACCAGCTTTGGTGTAAACGTGCCGCCAATTTGGTTCGTCGAGTTCAGAATTTGCACGGATTGCGTCAACCCACAATTCTGACTACTCCCCGTTTGTGCATTGCACAAGGGTGCATTGATTGCGTCGTACTGATACGATGCGGTATTTTGCAACCGAATACTGGCCGCAGCGGCGGGTGCTGGGGTTTGTGCTCGCACAGTTGTCGCGGCTAGCATATTGGTAAGCAGTAGAGCGGCGGCGAATGGCTGCCAGTCTTTGGGAAGGGGTAGGTGTGACATCGGTAATCAAAAAGACATGCAAACCCTACCGGAAAGCGTTAAAGCCCTCCGTAAGCTAAAATCTCAGAATCGAAAAGCGAACCCTCTAGCAGTCAACACAGGCGCTAGAGGGCGTGTGACGACTAACGCACTTTCACCTGGTACTCAGCGCTGATGGGGGCTTTTGCAGCCAGCGTGCCAGGAAGGTTCCAGCGAATGTGGGTATAGGCTTCGGCGGGTGCAGGACGGGTTTCAACTTTGCCATTCGCCAAAGTGACCTGCACAGTAGGCGCTGCAACGAAACTGCGTCCACCATCAATGCTGTAAGTGATCTGAGCCGACTGGCTGGCTACCACTGCTTGCGCTGATTTCAGAATAAAGACAGTCCCTTTAGGAATGGGCTGATTCAGAGTCAGGTTTTTGACCGCACGATCGCCCTCGTTCTTGCCCACCAAGCGATACCGCAAGACATCACCCGATTGCACTGACAGTTGGTTTGTACCCTGCCAGGAGATAACTTCTTTGCCTTGAGCATCCTTACTGATGATTTGCTTTTCACCCACCAGGTTTAATGCCACTTTGGGATGCTGCATCGCTTTGGCGATCGCCACATCTGAATGAAATAACCCTGCCACAACGGGCAATTTGCTGGCAAAGGGAATAGTCAGGATTACTGCTGCGACTCCTAGACCCAGTGCGAATTGACGTTTCATGATTTCAGCCTCTTACAAATTAGGTGATTAACAGGGGAACATCAGCAAGTCCTGCTAGAACTTACTGATGCTGGCGCATTGGTCTAGTTGATCCGGCGGCGGAAGATGAAGGTGCCACTGGCTCCGGGTTGTATGGCGATACCCAAGGTATTGACGTACCGAGTCACATCCGTTGCCTGCGTCGTTCCCGTTTGATCACCACTGGGAGAGTAGGTAACGGTGCCAAACTGAGCGGTTGTCGAACCCACTACATTGCTGGTGTCGATCGTGCCGTTGGTATCGTTGTCTTTTGCCCAGGTGTTGGTACCTGTGGTGCCATCTTCAGTGATGACCACATTGCCCGCATTGAGCGTGACGTTGCCTGCACCGACTGGCGCGATCGAGATGTTGGTGTAGGTAATGCGGTATTCAATAAACCGACCAACCCGCAGATTGGCAGCGGTTGGAGTTTGCGTATAGTTCTCAACCACCGTCGTACCATTGGTGTCTAGAATGCGTGCATCCTTCACCATTTTCAAAAAGCCTGTGTAAACGCGATCGATCGATCGGTTTTGGGTGGGTTCTGCCGTTGCCAGATCAGGTCTACCATTACCATTCACATCCTGGAAGGCGTAGATAGGAATCGAGAAACCATTACCCGTATCAGTAGAAAGGGCCGTACCCGCTGGCAAGTCTACAGCGACGCTATAGTTCACCGACGTTCCAGCAGTTAGGGTGGGAATCGTGATCGCGCTACCAGACGTAAAGATAAAGTTGGTGCCGTTGTAGGTGTAAACGGCTGTTTGAGCACCATAGGTCAGCGTGACCGTTGTGCCTGTTGGTGGCAGAACCTCGCCCGCACCAAGCGTAAAGTTAGCAGAATCAGGCACTAGCAGAATATTACTGAGGCTGCCTGTTGTGGGGTTGTTGATCGTATTCAGGAAGGTGACTGAGTTTGGATCGATCGTTGTATTGGGTGCGGTATTGACTGGAATCGTAGATGACTTATTGGTAAAGTCGTCATTGTTATTCGTTGGCCCTACGGCTCCAGGTTGACCGTTTGGCCCGTTGAGAATCGTACCCGCCGCCGCTACGGTATAAACGTTATCTTCACCACCTGGCCCCGTACCTGTGTTGTTGCCATTGCTGTCTACCCCATCTGCTGTTGGGGTAGCCACACCTGTAGTCGGCGTGTTGGAACCAACGGTACCATCGTCGTTGAAGTTGCTAGGAGCCTGGTCACCCGATTCGTCGTACACCAAAGTGGTACCGCCACCGGATGTTTGACCAAAGACTTGAGCCAAGTTGGCAATCGTCGTAGTTGCCGTTACGCCCGTCGTTGTGACCTGGAAGCTAAAGCCTGTCACGGTTGTACCTGCGGCAATAGGAGTTGTTGTTGCGTCGTAGACAAACCCAACACGCGTGATACCTGAGGCCGGTCGAGTCGCTGTCCAGGTCGCGTTGTTTGCCGTAGTAGTCGTTGGGTCGGTCGTATAAACAACTGTCCAGGCAGCTGGGGTTGTAGGGGCTGTAGGGGTTCCAGTCAGCGTTGTTCCGACTGGAATGGCATCAGAGACCAGAACTCGGTTCGTGCCAATGCCATTGACGGTTGTGCCCACCAGGTTTGCAGGGCTAAGTCCACTCGTGCCTGCTGGTGCGGTGGCATCTACGCGCAGCGACAAACCATAGGTCAACACATCATCGTTGAGTGCGGCTGTACCAGCGTCACTGTAAGCTGTGCGGGTCTTCAGAACGGCAGCAAACGCCTGGGGCTGCGAACCCACCAATACCTGTTGCGTCACGCTGGCTTCCCGTTCTCCGTTGCTGGGCGCACCTGCGGCTTCGCCTGTTGCCGTACCGTCTAAATTGTCGATCGTCCGAATCTCGGTGGTATTAGCGCCATCGGGAGCATCAGGCTGGTTCTGGGTAGCAGCGCTATTGTCATTAGGGCCCGTATCGCCTAGTCGCACCGCAACGGTTGCACCGGAAGAAGCCAACCCAGAAATGGTGACAGGCACACGCACAATGACCGAACTACCCGCTGCGATCGAAGCCGTCGTCAGTCCGCCCCCTGGAACAGGGTTAAACGTCGTGCCGCCATCAGTGCTGTATTGGAGTGTTCCAGCGGTTCCTGGCCCTGTCACTACGGCACTGCCTGGAATAAAGAAGCGGGTGGGGTCGTTGCCAACATTCGTGAGCCGATAGTCGTAGTTGAGAACATCATTTGGCAGCACGGTGCCACCATTAACGTCATTAATCGCTAGAGGCGTTGCGGTGATGCCAGCCACTTCTGCAACCGTAACAGTGACTGTGTTAGACGTGGCGTTGATCGTAGTGCCAGGTGCGTTTGGGTCTTCATAGGTCGCGGTTGCTGTATTGCTGATGGTCGTTCCGGCGGCTGTGCCATCTGCAAGGGCAGACGTGGAGACTGATAACACACCGCCAACGAGAAGAGTCGTCGCTAGCAGTCGGCGATAGGTACAACGGGTTCGTCTTTGCATGACTGTATAAACAATAAGAACGTAGGGAGGTCAGCAGTGTCTCTGCACCCATGCGTTGAGAAGACTCACCCCAAAAACTGAGCCTGCGCTGCAAAAGCGGCTTACAGACAGTGAACAGCCAGCAAACTACAGCGCTCCAGTAGCCAAGCGGCTCGTAAACCGATTCGTCCGATTAGAAATGGGACGTTTCTTAGGGGCCGGGTCTACGGGAACGTGATTGGGAGTAGGGCAATAGGTGCAGTAGAAGCCTCAATGGCTCCAGAGTTTTCCTGTTGAGGGAGCTGTACTGGATGCGTATGAGAAAAGTCGTGAAATTTGGGGCTTGTTGGGGGCGATCAATGAACGTCTGGGCTGGAGGTAATCGAATGGATTGCTTCCTCAGCGACAGGTATTACTAAACTGTTTTTTAGCAAAAACCTGAGACTCTTGCTCTTAGCATTCCCTGAGCGGTGTAAGGGTTTCTCAGTGCAAACACCGGAACTTACCGCCTCACATAAAATTTGTTACAGCAAGTTTTAGCGAAGATCCAGGGTTTCTGTTTTTAAACGTTCCCAGCACGGTTTAGCGGCTTCTCAGCCTAAATGCTGAAGTTTATCACCTCAAAAACAACGTTTTGCGCAGCACATTCGCCTCAAGCACCCAACGCTTCTCTGAAGCACAAATGGTTAGCCGAGTAGACATTGAACTTAGTTGAGGCTGCTCGCCTTAAAACTCAAGGGCACGATCGCTGGCTTGTATAAGAACCATTCTTCAGCTTGGATGTGCATGAACGTGTTATCTTGCCAACTTTCGTTTCAGCCTCTCAGTTAAGGCATAGCGAGGAGGGGCGCTCGATCGACGTTGTAAGACCGTCTGAATTGAGTTAGAGTCAACCAAGTCAGGCAATTGTCCGATCGGCTGTCTCTGGTCAACTCCGTCAGACAGTGAAGCAATTTCTGATAAAATCTTATAAAAAGTTAAGAATTAACTGCGACTCCCTCATGAATTTATTAATTGTGGGTGCCACTGGCACGTTAGGAAGACAAATAACTCGCCGCGCGTTAGATGAGGGATATCAGGTTCGCTGTCTAGTCCGCAGCGTGAAGAAGGCAGGTTTTTTAAAGGAGTGGGGTGCCGAGTTAGTGCAGGGTGACCTGTGTGTGCCAGAAACATTGCCACCAGCACTTAAAGATGTGGATGCAGTAATCGATGCTGCAACAACACGGGCAACGGATTCACTCAACGTCAAGCAGGTTGATTGGGAAGGTAACGTCAATCTTATTCAGGCGGCCAAAGCGGCAAACGTGAAGCGCTTTATTTTCGTTTCAATTCTCGATGCTGAGAAGTATCCCGATGTGCCGTTGATGGAAGTGAAACGCTGCGCTGAACTCTTTCTAACCGAGTCAGGCTTGAACTACACCATTCTTCGTCCTTGCGGGTTTTTGCAGGGTCTCATTGGACAATATGCAATTCCAGTTCTGGAAGGTCAGTCCGTCTGGGTTATGGGTGATACGTCACCAACTGCTTATATGGACACGCAGGATGTTGCCAAGTTTGCGGTACGTGCATTGACCGTGCCCGAAACGGAAAAGAAAGTGTTTCCAGTTGTGGGTCCGCGCGACTGGGGTGCGTATGAAATTATTCGGTTGTGTGAGCGGCTCTCAGGGCGTGAAGCAAAGATTAGCCGAATGCCGATCGGTCTGATGCGGTCTGTGAGACGAATGACGCGGCTTTTTCAGTGGACGTGGAACATTTCCGATCGACTGGCATTTGCCGAAGTTGTTTCTTCTGGCAAGCCTCTAACCGCGCCGATGGATGAGGTCTACACGGTTTTTGGGCTAGATCCAAACGAAACAACCACGTTAGAAGCGTATTTGCAAGATTACTTCAGCCGCATCCTCAAAAAGCTGAAGGAGCTTGACTATGAAAAATCCAAAGGGAAGAAGAAAACGGATAAAAAGCGAACCTACCCCCGCTTCTAGCCTACTCCAGGTAGACTAAGCGGCTGGGCGTAATGAAACGAGGATGTTGGGAGGTGGGGGGTGCCCTCCTGACTGGGGGCAAAGCTCCCAAGTCCCTTTTTACAAATCATTATGGCTACCTATTTACTCGAACAGGTAGGCTACTCGAAATGGTATAGTCCCAATACTCAAGCATTGCCCTTTCAGGTGAGTCTGCGCTGTGCCCAAAGCTGGCATTATTTACAACGACATCAAGCCTGTAGCTTGTCGAACTGCCGAAGCATTGAAAGACAAGCTTGTTGCGTGTGGCTGGGAGGTTTTTCTGGCAACGGGTGCTGGCGGCATTCTTGGTTATTCCGATCCGCAAGGCCCGGTTTGCCATATGCCGATCGATTACCTGAACGCGCCTGGGTTCGATCGCGACATGACTTTTGCCATCGTGCTGGGGGGCGACGGCACCGTGTTGTCTGCGTTTCGGCAGGTCGCGCCCTATGGCATCCCGCTGCTCACCGTGAATACAGGGCACATGGGCTTTCTGACCGAAACCTATTTGAACCAGTTGCCCCAGGCGCTTGAGGGCATTTTAGCGGATGAGTATGAGATTGAAGAACGGGCGATGCTGCGCGTGCAGGTGCACCGTAGCGAAGCCATGCTGTGGGAAGCGCTGTGCCTGAATGAAATGGTTATCCATCGGGAACCTTTGACCAGCATGTGCCATTTTGAGGTCAAGATTGGCGACCACGCCCCCGTTGATATCGCAGCAGATGGCTTAATTGTGTCCACACCCACCGGGTCAACCGCTTACTCACTATCGGCTGGTGGCCCAGTGGTCACACCTGGAGTCCCTGTCCTTCAGTTGGTGCCGATTTGTCCCCATTCGCTGGCATCACGGGCGCTGGTCTTTGCTGATACCGAGCCAGTAACCATTTTTCCGGCTACGCCTAACCGTATGGTGATGGTGGTAGATGGGAACGGAGGCTGCTACGTGTTTCCAGAAGATCGGGTGCGCATTGAGCGATCGTCCTATCATGCGCGCTTCATTCGCTTGCGATCGCCAGAATTTTTTCATCTTCTGCGTGAAAAGCTTGGCTGGGGGTTGCCTCATGTGGCTAAACCCTCATCAGTAGAATTGCCGTAGTCATAAACCTTCAGTAGTGGACGTTTACAGCATTCAGTGAGAACCTTGTTCACTAGTGGAAACGCTCTGTCAAGTTTGTCAACAGACCGCACGGTATCCAAGTCTTCTTTGAACGTGCTACAACAGGAAGAGTCACTAGGTATTCATTCCTAGTAAGATTCTTATAAACTCAGTTATTTTGTAACTGATACTGTCTACATATCTGTATGAATAGCGTTCTGCCCGACTCACCTCCCTGCGTGCTGCTGGTTGAAACCGATGAAGCGCTGGCAAATCATGTCAGCCTTGACTTAAAAGAGTCTGGTTATGACATTGTGATGGCACCCGATGCCGTAGGAGGGTTGCGTCAAGCAACAGAGCTACAACCGGCGCTGATTGTGGTTGATCGCATGCTGGCGGGCGAGTCGGGACTATGGTTCTGTAATCGTTTACGATCGCTAGGGAACCGCATCCCCGTTTTGTTGATGATGGCGCGAGACAGCGTAGACGATCGTGTCGCTTGTTTGGAAGCAGGCGCTGATGACTACTTTCTCAAACCCTACAGAACCGAGGAATTTTTGAGGCTGGTGCGCCTTTATCTACAGCCCGATAACCCCGCCAGTGAACGCTTACGCTTTGGCGACTTGATTTTAGATCTGGTCACTCGTCGCGCCTTACGCAATGGACGAGCGATCGACCTCACCATGAAAGAATTTGAATTGCTTAAGTACCTGATGGAGCATCCCCGTGAAGTGCTGACCCGTGAGCAAATTCTGGAAAACGTGTGGGGCTATGATTTTGTGGGTGAATCAAACGTGATTGAAGTATACATCCGCTACTTGAGGCTGAAGATTGAAGACGAAGGTGAGAAGCGCCTCATTCAAACAGTGCGGGGCGTCGGATATGTCATGCGCGAAGCTTGAGCCTGAATTAATAAATGCGTTGGGAACTCGATCGCCACTGGATGAGACTAAACAAAAGACGTTTAATACAAAGGAACAGGCTGTTGAGTTGGATGATAAGACAAAAGCTCGATCGCCAAATATCAAGCTATCGGCAGACATGGCGACACATGACCAGTATTCTACTGGCTTGCATTTTACTCGGTTGTTCGTCCTCAGTGCCAGCCGAGCCACCTACTATAAGGCCCCCTTCTGCTACAACACCTTCAGCTAATCCATCGGCAACGGTGCGAACAGCAACTAATTCTGGTCAGACTCTGCCGCTTTCGGCTCGTATTAATGTCGCCGATCAGGTGATCCAGCTTGAGGTCGCTCGTACCGCAGCACAGCAAGAAATCGGACTCATGTACCGCACGGAACTAGCAAACGATCGAGGGATGGTCTTTCCCTTTGATCCACCACGCCGGGTTGCCTTTTGGATGAAAAATACCTTGATTCCGCTAGACATGGTTTTTCTGCTCAAAGGCAAGGTACAGGCGGTCTCCAGCAATGTTCAGCCTTGCAAAGCCGACCCCTGCCCGATTTATGGCCCCAATGCTTTAGTGGATCAGGTGATTGAGCTACGCGCTGGACGCGCACAGGAATTGGGACTGAAGCAGGGCGATCGCCTGGTGCTGCAACCGCAATAGCTAATGCAGGAAGGCAGAAGTAAGAAAGCAGAGGTCAAAAGGCAAAAACTTTGTTGTTTCTGCCTTTGAGCGTTTGAATGTGATCGGTTATTTCCGACAAGGTGTACTAGGGGCTGTCATCAATTACGCATACACACAACTCGCAGCAAGGGCTTCAGCCCCTAGCCTTGTTAGGACGGGCGTGGTAGGGCTGATACTCAAGGTGTCTAAGCCTAATTGATGACGCGCCCTAGCCGCTAACCAAGCATTACCTGTCTTCTTAATACTAATTTTCTCTTTTAGAAATCAAATGTTGCAATCTTTCGGTAGATAGATTTTGTGATTGAGGATTGTCGTTATCTTGACATCTAATGTGAGGCTGTGAGCAATTAACTCTGTAAGCGATTAACTTCATCGCGCAGACATGACTGGAAAGCTGCATGAACCAAAGCAATGTTTCAATCGTCTAATGAGATAGTGCACGTCTAGCAGCAGGCATACCGTTTCTAATGATCGTGGATTTAAGCACTCCGATTGCTTGAGTAGGATGTGTTAGCGCAGCGTAATGCATCCTACTCAAGCAATCGGCTGGAGAGCGACGAGATGCCGAGTGAGAACGATTAGCGCATCAAGATCTTTGACCTGGGTACGATCGTTCACTCCATTTCACTGAATCCGTCTTCAGTAGAAAAGCTGAAGAAAAGCTAAAGGCATTTTTAGAATACTAGCCTGCTTCTGTAGATTCGCAGATGCCTGTTAGCCGTTGAGCTTGCTTAAGTAGGCATTAAGGATCTGAATGACAAAACGGCTTCTGTCGATCGTTCATGAAACGAAACTACATAGTCCATCCTAAATTGTGTAGTCAGCTTAAAGACTGGCTGATAGCCTTCTCAGCCAACTGTTCCTTAACCCACAATAGTGTCCTAGTCCAGAGGCGAACCATGACGGCACCGTCAACCTACACTCGTTTAATTCGGTTTCTACAGGAAGACCTGTCCCTTTCGGCTGCCGCGATCGCCATTGCACTCCGCCATCGGGAGCATGACCCCGGCCCCCTGCCGATGATTCTTTGGCAGTACGGTCTGGTGACGCTTGAACAGTTAGACCAAATTTATGACTGGCTTGAGCAGGCATAAGCGCTGGTTAGCCTCTTCCACTGAAGAAAGTCAGCTGACTGAAAAAGGCCAGCCGTGTTTTTGAGACAAACGCAACGAGCCTAAAACACGAGTGCTTGCAACCAGTAACCGGACACAATTAAACTCCAACATGCCAGGCAGGCTGACGGCTGACCGCTGTGAGCATCAACAGTTTAATTAAGAGCTTCTACTTATCTCACAATCAAAGAGTGAACTGGACTCAGTTCGCTCTTTTTGCGTATGCGGTCTTGCTATAACTGGTGATAGCTTGCCCCTTAAACGTGAACGTCCTTGAAAAGCGCTGGTGAACCTCTTGTGAATGATGTAAGCTCCAAAAGATGAAGCACATATTCTCTTTGCGACTAATTAGCTTTGGGTTGCTGCTGGTCTTGCCCTTTGGAGTGGGGTGGTGGGCTGTTGATATGCTGCGCTTTCAGCAACTTGCTGGTTGTCAGGCCAGTACAGACGCAGAAACGGATGATGCGATCGCCACAGGTTTTTACTGTGCTCAGGCAAGCGCCAGTCAGCAAACGATCGATAGTCTATCAGAAGCCATCCGGCTAGCGCGTCTGGTGCCTGCCGATCATCCCTTAGCGACCCAGAGCAATGGTTTGATCGAAAAGGCCTCCCAGAAGCTGCTGGAGCTAGCAGAAACGTCTTTTCAGGACGGCAATCTTGAAGAGGCAATCAGAGTTGCACGCCTCATTCCAGTCACGACAGAGGCGTACAAAACTGCCGATGGGCGCATCGAGTCATGGCAGTCGGCTTGGGATGATGCACAGACAATTTACAGCGATGCTCAGGCTTCGGCTGAACGTGACCAGTGGGATCAAGCATTTGAGAAAGCGAGAGAGTTGCGGCAGTTAGGCAATCGCTATTGGAACAGCGATCGTTACCAGGAATTAGTGCAGAAAATTCAGGAAGCTAAAGAAGGAAAAGCTGCCCAGGCGAAAGCAGACCGCGATCGCCAGCAAGCTTCTGAGGCAAAATACACCGCTCAACCTGACCTGATATCGAACTGGCAACAAGATCAGGCACGCGAAGCCGCCAAAAACCTCGATCGCGCTCGTAAACTGGCAAGCGCGGGTACAGCAGAAGGGCTACGTGCAGCGATGGATGCAGCGGGTTTAGTCCTTTACGGCACGCCTCGGTATGAGGAAGCGCAACGATCAGTGGATCGCTGGAATCGTCAACTGCAAGAAATGGAAGATCGTCCTTATCTCGCTCGTGCTGTGCAGTTGGCAAGCAAAGGAGATATGTCGTCACTGCAAGCGGCGATCACCGAAGCCAGCAACGTCAGTTTTGGCAGCGCACTCTATCAAGAAGCGCAAGACAAGATTGGTCAATGGACAGATGCCATCCAAAAGCTGCATTCGCAAGCCTACCCAGAACAAACTGGTAGGAACCGAATCAGTCCCGCTAACTACGCCATGCCAGCCGTCAAAACTACGACTCCGTAGTCGCTATTCACCCGGCAGTAAAAGATCTGTCGCAACTCGTAGGGTTCGGTATAGCCTCGGATTCAAGAAAAGCGAGAGCGTAACGCACCGAAAGGCTACTGATTGATGCGTTACGGCGTTACCTAACACACCCTGCGCCATCTGTGCACATCGGCACATCGGCAAAATCTACACGGTGGCAAAAACCTTGGCAGCGGCTGCAACACCCGCTCCAGCAGTGAAGCCTTCGTAACCAAGCTCTTGCAACGTCGCTTCCAACGCGCTGATCGCGGTCAAAATATCGCGATCGCTTACAAAGCCCAGATGCCCAATGCGAAAGATCTTGCCTTTAAGGTGATCTTGACCACCAGCGAGAATAATGTCGTACCGCTTTTTCATCACGGTGCGGATTTGTTCTGCATCGACGCGATCGGGAATCACGGAGGTAATCGCTGGACTCGCCGACTGATCAGGGGCCAACAGCGGCAATCCCAATGCTTTTACAGCGGCACGCGTGGCATGCGTCAAGCGCTGATGACGAGCAAAAATGTTTTCTAGCCCTTCTGTCTGCATCATACGAAGGGCGACTTGCAAGGCAAAAAACATGTTGACGGGTGGAGTAAAAGGCGTGGTGTTTTTCGCTGCATCCTTGCGATATTTGCCTAGATCCAGGTAGTAGCGAGGTAATTTAGCGGTTTTGTACGCCTCCCACGCTCTTGCATTTACAGCAACAAAGCCTAAACCAGGCGGCACCATGTAGCCTTTTTGAGAACCCGACGCAACGACATCTAGACCCCACGTATCAACAGGTAAATTGTAGGAACCCAAACTGGTGACCGTATCTACGATGATGAGGGCTTCGCCGTGCGCTTTGACGTGACGGTTAATGGTTTCCAGATCATTTAGCACCCCAGTTGACGTTTCGCTATGGGTGATAATGACAGCTTTGATGGCCTTCTGAGTGTCAGCCTCTAATGCTGCCCGAAATTTCTCTGGGTCAAGTGCCTGTCCCCATTCAGCCGTGATCGGGGACACATTCAATCCATACGCCTGAGAAACTTCAACCCAGCGTTCACCAAACTTGCCATTACTGCCGACCAGCACCCGATCGCCCGGACTCAAAAAGTTGATGATCGCCGCTTCGACTGCACCAGTACCGCTGACTGTGAGACTTAGCACGTCATTCTGCGTTTGGTGCAGCCATTTCAACCCATCAGTCACTTCTGCCATGATTTTGGAAAAGTCGCCGCTGCGATGCCCGATCGGGTGCTTCGCCATTGCGAGTAAAACCTGTTCCGGTACCGGGGTTGGCCCCGGAATCATCAGCATCAACTTGTCGTCCATGAATCTGCCCTGAGAGTCGCGATCGCCGCCCTTATTGACGGCATCTTCCAGGATGACACAATTTCTAACCTTTAAGCGACTGCTTATCGTGGCTTCTTAACGCAAATAAAGGGGAACCAATAGAGAGAAAACATCCATCAACTAGATACAGCGCTCCTAAATCATTGCCTGTTCCCGTTCAAGTATTAACTGCGCCAGCGGTTGGGAGTGAAAGGGATCGCCATACGTCGCTGAGTGGATGGCGCGGCAAGAGAAAAGCGCTAAATTCGCCTAATTGGTAGCGGTTTTGGTGATTGTGTAACACAATATAAAGAGAGCAGCCTGTCTAAGTTGATCCCAACTTCGTTTTGATTGATCCCCTGCCAGGTGTAGACACAAATACAAAAAGTCTATCAAGATTTCGTAATTTGATCCCCAAGCTGATAAAATACGGTAAGCGCGTAGAATTACCGTACTAAAACATGGAGCCTTCTAAAAAAATTAGCTCGAAGTTTCCGGCTGTGCCAGACGACTTGGAGCAGCCCAAGCTGTTCGTTCTGGGAGCAGGCCCGATTACGTTGAGAAAGCTGCGAGGGAGCTTTTTGGTGGGGTTGGGCTATTTGCTGTCGCCACTGTGCTGGTGGAATGATCTGATCTTTAACCTGCCTGTAGCGTGGGGGGTTGGCTATGTCCTTAGTCTGCTGTCGCCGACTTATTTTTTACCAGGGACGATCGTGGGGTACTGGCTCTCTAATCTGGTCGGTATTCTACTGATGCAGTTTGGTGCCGTTGATGTTCTACAGAATTCAACTAGCGATCGCAGCTTGGTCAAAGAACTTTTGATTGGTGTAGGGACTTCTACAGCCTACACGCTCGTTGTTCTGGTGCTATGCCACTTTAAGGTGATTGACCTCTCAACCCTTCTTCCTGGAGAGCAATTCTTAAGTTTTGGCAAGCATTAGGAGAACGTGAGATGACCAGTGCGTTGCTTTTGGTTGCCTCTAGCTTTGTCGTGGGAACGATCGTCGGTTTGACAGGCATTGGCGGGGCCTCGCTCATTACGCCCATGTTGATTTTTGGCTTTCAGGTTCCCGTTGCCGTTGCTGTCAGCTCCGATGTTGTGGCTGCCACCTTAATGAAAGTGGTTGGTGGCTGGAAGCACTGGCAGCAGCAGACCCTGGATTTGCAAGTTGTGAAGTGGTTGGCTTTGGGGAGTGTGCCGGGATCGCTCACGGGCGTTGCTGTTTTGCACACCCTTAGAGGCGTGAAGCAGTTGAATCTGGATGCTTTTTTGCTGCATCTCGTGGGGTTTGCCATTCTCTTTGTGACCTTCGCTGCTCTTATCCAATTGCTGCTGTTAACCTTTGCGCCTAATCTTCAATTACCTGAACTGCCAAAGTTAGATTTGGATACGTGGCAAGGGCGATCGCTAGCAGTGGCGATCGGCTTGGTCTTGGGCTGTGTCGTTGGTCTTACCAGCGTGTCGTCGGGGTCTATGTTTGCACTGGTGATCATCGCCTTTTTTCAGCTTGACACCCGCAAGCTGGTAGGCACCGATATTACTCAAGCAGCCATTCTGCTTCTGTTCACGTCATTAGGACATCTCACACTGGGAACAGTTGATTGGAGTTTAGTGCTGCCCATCTGGGTAGGTTCAGTTCCAGGGGTGCTTCTGGGCGCAAAGCTCTGTAAGATCGCACCGCAAAAGCTACTCCGCTTTGTGGTTTACGCTATTTTGGTGATGGTGAGTTGGAAATTGGCGAATCAGGCGTGAGGGATGAGGGATAAAGTTTTGAGTTTTGAGTTAATTCTGACTCGTGACTCCTTCTAAAGTCATTGATTCCCGCTTCGCTTGTGGAGCCAATGACGTTGTCTCCTGTGACTTCTGGCTTCTGACTCCTACTAAAGCGATATGACTGAACTTAGAGAGCCGATTGGACGATCGCATCGCTATTGGTTAACGCTCATCGTTGGAATATGGCTACCCCTGCTCGTGTTTTCAGTTTTAGCTGTGACAGTAGGTTGGTATGGAGATGGTTTTTTGTGGGAAATCCCCATTCTGCAAGCAGTGCATGCAACGGTTCAGCCTGAGTTAGATGGCTTTGCGAGAACGCTAACGAAATTTGGTGTCTTTTGGGGTGTCTTTCCAGTCGCAATTGTCACTGGGTTGGTGTTGCTCTATCAACGGCGATGGCGATCGTTGCTTTACGTGGCAATCACTCTTTTCAGCAATATTGTGATCAATCGCACTGCCAAGATCTTCTTCCATCGAGTGCGCCCCCATTTGTGGGAAGTACCCCTCCCTGAACCTGATTATTCCTTTCCCAGTGGTCACGCGATGTCAAGTATGACGCTCGTCGTCGTGTTGGTGGCTCTGATGTGGAGCACTCGCTGGTGTGGATGGGTATTGGTCGGTGGCAGTGTGTTTGTGGTAGCGATCGCCTGGACGCGACTGTATTTAGGCGTTCACTACCCTAGCGATATCCTCGCTGGATGGATGCTCTCTCTGGCATGGGCAGTAGGTGCCAACCTTCTCATTCAACCGCAACAACCATCGACTGACACTCCAGTTGAGAGCAACAGCCCAGAGTTTCCATAGCCTTACCAATTGCGCTCTACTCTAGCAGAACGGCTCCTGTCGCTTCCATTGGAATGGTGAAAACGTAGTAGACGACTCCTGCGCCTAAAAGCAGAATGGCAAGGCTAGACAAAATTACCCAGCGATCAGGGGTTTCATAGGTATCTTCTTCAATGTGGTCGCGGATGGCGAAGTAGTGTTGGGTTGAGAGCAGCACCGTCAAAAGACCCACGATCGCAAACGCAAGCCCCAAGCGCCAACCGTTACCGGGGGGTTGCGGTGCCAGTGGCGGGCGCAAGAGGCGGATACGCACAATGAGGACGCCGAATCCCATTAGCGCGATCGCACTCCGTACCCAGGACAAGTAGGTGCGTTCATTTGCCAGGTGGTCACGGATGCGATTAGGATTGCGCTTTGCGGGAACCTCAGAGGCTTCAGCATTGTCTGTTTTGGGCTTAAAGAGCGAGAACATGACCCTTTATCTTGCAGGTAATTTATTGTAATATAGCGATCCTATTTGGATTGTGAGAAAGGATTCCAGTGGAATCCTTTCTCACAAAGCCTCTCAATCTCACAAATGATTTAGGACTGCTATAGTACACATAGTGATGGAAAATAATGCCCCTCCTTGTGTGAAAGAAGAGGCATTACTTGTTGGAGATCGACTAAGCTCATCGGACACAGATAACCTTTAAAGCTCGTCGATCGCCCTGAGAGTTCCGGTGCAGGACTTGTTAGACCGCGTGATCGAACATTTTCCTTGACTCATGTTCGCCAGAGAGGATTGCCCTTAGCCTGACACGTAGGGATCGAGCTTAAACTCAGCAGCCAAAAAGTCAATAAAGCAATGGACTTTTGCCGATCGAAAGCGACCTCTTGGATGAATGGCATAGATTGGCAGCAATGTAGGTTGATAGTCTTTTAGCACGACCCTAAGCTTTCCCTGATCAAGCATATCAACGAATAACCAGATCGGTGTTACGGCAATTCCCAAATCAGATAAAACAGCTTCACGAATTGCTGCTGAATTACTCGCTCGAAAATTGCCGTTTACGACAACTTTTATCACCTTTTGTTCTTTCTGAAAGTGCCACTCGTTGCCGGTTGCCAGTTGTGTGTAAATAATGCAATTGTGATGCAATAAATCATCAGGCGTTTGAGGTTCACCTGCCCGCTCAAAGTAAGAGACAGAAGCGATCGTGACACGCCTTGTCACACCGATTTGCTGTGAAATTAGTGACGTATCTTGAATGTTGCCAATTCTGATGGATAAGTCAACGCCTTCTTCAACCAGATTGATAAAGTGATCTGCCATGATCAGATCGATCTTGATAGCTGGATAGCGATCGAGAAATTGCTTCAAACGCGGCACGATTTGAAATTGCCCAAACGAAATGGGACAACTCACCCGTAACAGACCTGAAGGTTTCTGTTGCCGCCCGACACTCGATTCTGCTTCTGCCACCACTTCTAAAACTCGCTGGCAGTGTTGATAAAATTGCGCCCCTTCATCAGTCAAGTTGAGCCTGCGGGTCGATCGTAGCAGCAGTTGCACTCCCAAATGCTCCTCTAATGCTGCGATTTGTTTGCTGATAGTTGGCTGGGTCGTATCTAGTTCTCTCGCCACAGCCGAGAAACTGCCCGCTTCTACCACCCGCGCAAATGTCTTCATGCATTCAATCCGATCCATCAGTTAACCATTCCGTTTTGGAATAAATCATATTCTATTTTGCCGTCTTCTCAAATTATTGGTAATCAATCATCCTGGAATCAGGTACACAACTCAACGGTGAATCTGATGAACTTAGAAGCAGCACTAAACGTCTTTCGGGCTGAGTTTTTAGAGAAGTTTCCGGCTAAAAAAGCGGCAATCATGCAGCAAGCTACCGATACACTGGTGCGAGGATTCAAAGACAAACCCCTACTGCAAGTCGGCGATCTGGCTCCTGATTTCACGCTCGCCAACGCGATCGGTACCCCAGTTCGACTGAGCGATCGCCTGTCGCAAGCCCCTGTAATTTTGACGTTCTATCGCGGCGGCTGGTGTCCCTACTGCAATCTAGAACTACGGGCTTATCAGCAAGTTCTACCGCAAATTCAGGCAGCAGGTGCTACATTGATTGCCGTTTCGCCGCAAACGTCGGATGCCTCACTTAGCACAGTCGAGAAGAATAACTTATCGTTTGAGGTATTAAGTGATATCGGTTCAACCGTTGCCGATGCCTATGGTATTGCGTTTGAGCTACCCAATGAGTTGAAAGCACTATACACCGAACTAGGGCATCCACTACCCGGCTACAACGGTACGAATGACTGGAAACTACCCGTTCCAGCCACGTTTGTGATTGACCCGCAGCGGCGAATTCTGCTAGCTCACATCGACGTAGATTACCGCAACCGACTGGAACCCACAGAAGCAATTCGCGCGATCGCGCAAACTACAACGGCGCGAGTCTAGACCAGATTGGCAAATGGTTTGAATGGTCGCTGTGACAGCCTAAATTTTCTGGGCAACAATGCACATAATTCCATTGATCATTTCATGCCGAACCACTTCAAGACCTGCTTTCTGTAACTGGACACAAACCCAGTTGCTATCGATGCGTAGCTTTGGATAAGAGCTAACTTTCAATTCCCATTGATCTCCATCTTTTCGATGAAGCAGGTCATAAACCTCTACAACATCTTCATGGTAATCAAGAAAACAGGTGAGAATTGTAGATTCATCGCTCCTAACAGGGATAAATCGTTTCGCTCCACGTGGCTTTGTGGAAACGTAGTCGCGGAAAGTCAAAACGAATTTTCCATGTATCGCCAGCGCATTTCCAACGCTTGTGAGTAGAGACTGGACTGAACTCAAGGATTCTAGATGTGTCAATGTGTCGCCCATGCAAACAATCACCTGTGCTTGCTCCTCAGCATAGTTGAGGAAATTGAGAATGTTGTCGTGAATTATGCGAATGGAAAGATGATTTGCTCGATTGTTCAACTCAGACAGCAGTGCCTCGCAAAAATCGACAGCAACAACTGAGAATCCTAACTCTGCCAGTGGAATGGATTGAGATCCTGACCCCGCACCTAAATCGATTGCTAAGCCTCGCGGCATTGAATCGATTCCAAGCTGATGAAAAAGATCGTGGTTGCGTTGGATCGCCGCTTCTGGAGCACCCGCCATCCAACTGTACACTGCGGCAAGGTGCTGGTCATAGTGATCTTTTGCTGTGTTCATTTCTTAGCCTCAATCATTGTTTCGCTTAACTTATTTTGGAGAATTCAACATGACAACTCAACCGGATTATTTCACCAAGTACGAAAACTTGCACTTCTACCGCGATGAAAACGGCATTCTTGAAGTCAGGATGCATACCAATGGCGGACCACTCGTCTTCACTGGAAAAACTCACAGAGAGTTTCCTGATGCCTTCTATGACATTAGCCGCGATCGTGATAATCGAGTTGTCATCTTGACAGGCACAGACGATGCTTGGATGGCACAAATTGATTTCAACAGTTTAGGCGATGTCACCAACCCGCGTGAGTGGGACAAAACATTCTGGGAAGGCAAAAAAGTACTGCAAAATCTCCTCGACATTGAAGTGCCAGTCATTTCTGCCGTCAATGGTCCCGCCCTTTTGCACTCCGAATATATCCTCACGACTGACATTGTGCTTGCCTCTGAAAATGCCACATTTCAAGATATGCCTCATCTGAATGCAGGGATTGTACCGGGTGATGGTGTGCATATTTTGTGGCCACTCGTTTTAGGTCCGTCTCGTGGTCGCTACTTCCTACTGACTCAGGAAACACTCACAGCTCAACAGGCGCATGAACTAGGAGTTATAAATGAGATATTGTCTGCTGATAAACTCATGGAACGAGCGTGGGAACTGGCTAGACAGCTTGCCAAGCAACCAACACTTAATTTGCGCTACACTCGCGTTGCCCTGACCCAACGTCTAAAACGCCTGGTGAGTGAAGGCATCGGTTATGGGTTAGCGCTAGAGGGAATCACTGCAACAGATCTGCGAAATGGTTGAATAAACCAAGAAAAATGATCATTCAGCAAGGATGAATACGATGGTTGATTACCGAATGGCAACGATCGCTGACCTGACGCTTCTTTTAGAGTTTGTCAAAGAGTTTCATGAAGGTGAGCAGTTGCCATTCGATGCTCAGGCAGATCGTAAAGCGCTGGAAGATCTTTTACTCAACGAATCTCTGGGTCAGGCTTGGCTGATTCAGCAAGGTCATGAGGCAATTGGATACATTCTTTTGACGCTAGGTTACAGCATCGAATATCGCGGAAAAGATGCATTTGTTGATGAATTTTACCTCCGTCCTGCTTACCGCAGGCAGGGCATTGGCACGATGACGTTGGCGTTTGCCGAAGAAGTGTGCCGTGCTTTGGGGGTGCAAGCGCTGCATTTGGAGGCAGATTTTGAGAACGTCGATGCTCAAAAGCTTTATCACAAAGTAGGCTATCAGCGTCACGATCGCTTCCTCATGACGAAATGGTTGGCGGAGACGGTGCCTGATAGCAGTGTTGATGCATAGATTATTGATCAAGTTGGTAAGGATGGTTCGATGAATTTTACAGTTCTAGAAAGCATACGAGAACGGTGGACATTAACTGGCAAGAAAGCGCTGATTACTGGCGCTACTAAGGGAATTGGGCTGGCGATCGCGCAAGAATTTCTAGCCTTAGGTGCAGAAGTGATGATTGTGGCGCGCCATGCCGAAGCCGTGCAACAGCAGCTTGAAGCGTGGCAGCAGTCAAGCTTACCCGTTCATGGGATTGCTGCCGATGTCGTAGAAGTGGCTGGGCGACAGGACATTCTCGATCAGGTGGTTCAGAAAATGGGTGGGTTAGACCTGCTGATTAATAACGTGGGGACAAACATCCGGAAGCCAACCTTAGACTATACACCAGCGGAATATGAGTCAATTTTTCAGACTAATCTGACTTCAGTGTTTGAACTATGTCGTCTGACATATCCATTGCTCAAAACAAGCGATAACAGCAGCATTGTCAACATCGGTTCTGTGGCTGGTTTAGTCGCCATTCGGACAGGTGCGCCTTACGGTATGACTAAAGCCGCACTGGTGCAATTGACGCGGAATCTGGCAGTGGAATGGGCTGGCGATCGCATTCGAGTGAATACCATTGCTCCCTGGTTCATTCGCACTCCACTGACAGAACCTTTATTAGAGAATTCAGAGACGTTAGCTGCCATCATCGCGCAAACTCCCATAAAACGAGTGGGAGAACCTCAAGAGATCGCAGGCTTAGCCGCATTTCTCTGTACACCCGCCGCATCCTACATTACGGGACAATGTATCGCTGTAGATGGAGGTTTTTCAGCATTTGGCTTTTGAGCATCTCCTGCAAAACCAACACACTTGACTTTAGCTATAACCTTTCAAACGTGCCTTCACTCATGGGTTAGCTGTATCAATCTGCTGGTGAGTTGGGTGCCTGTGCTTCAATCTCTGCTGAAGTCAGGGTTGGAATTGACCAGTTGCCTTCCCCTGCCTTAAACGACTGGGCGACAGGTGCATTCAGTCCAACCACGCCTGTACTCGGATTGGACGTGAGAATAAGTTGAGTTCCATCAACCACGCGAAGGGCGAGAGGTTCTGCTAGCTCCTGCCCCTGCGTATCGAACGGAGAAGAGGCAAGCTTTGCTCCACCTGGCAGATAAGCGCCTTTGCAATCATAATCATCATCTGTCACCTGTCCATCACCCAGATAGTAAAGTGTGGGCGGCTGGGTGGCTTTTTTGGGCGATACGTAAACAGCGATCGTTTTGCCTGTTTGATTGGCACACTGCGATCGTCCCTCAGCCGTTTCCAACACATACTTCTGAAACTGCAAGGTTGCCATTTTTTCCTGCAAGTCTGCGGCAGTCAAATTTGCTTCTTCAGGATTATCTTTGACCTTCAACAACGCGTCGATCGCCTGTGTCACCGTCGTATAGTCAGGACTGGTCATAAATTTACCGCGATCGGCTTTGGCGGGTTGGGCGATCGCCAGATTCACCAAAACCATCAGCGCAATGAGCATTACTTTCAAGTGTTTCATCATTGTTGTTCTCTTTAAACGTTGAGTGGATAGTCTTTAGATGGAACTTGAGAGAAAACCACATACCCTGCTAAATGCTTTTTAGCAGCAATTACAGCCGTTTTCATTTGCGTTCACCAAGCCCGATACCCTGCCCTCATACCCGTCTTGACAAGACTGTAGCTTACCAGATAAAAACGCTGTGATGAAAAGCCACAGGTGAATGTAGGAAGGGCCTAGAGCCGTAAAGTGATTGACAGCGAACACCGTTGAAGGCGGTCAGGACAGAATTCATCATTATAGGTGAAGCTTTCAAGCAGCATAAAGGCTCTAAAGCATCAAACTAAGGCACTATTAGACCCAGGCGTTATAACATCTCTTCACGCTCTGGTGTGGTCACAGCCATGCGGCTCTCATTTCTCAGCAGCATCAGCAAAATGAGTCCACTAATGGCAAGCGTGAGTGTCGCCAAACCCCGGTTTTCTAACGTGTGGCTATCAACCAAAATCAAAATGCCCAAACCAATGAGGACAAACGGCACCAATTGGTTTCCATAGCGAGTCAGCGTTTCAGCAGCCACTGGCAGACGCGTGAGCTGAAAAGCACTGTAGCACCAAACGCCCACTAGCGAGAAAAACACACCAAGAATGGCAGCCAGACTTTCCCATGTGCAATTTGCGAACAGCGGTACATAAATGCCAACGTTGTCACCTCCATTGGCAAAGGTAATGGCTGCGACACTATACGATTGCGGCGATAGGACACTGGCAAACCAGGGCTGTTCTGATGGTTGCATAGCCTCTGTGCTTTCCATCTGCTCCTCTACCTGGCTCAGCATCCGACTCATGCCGATGGCGATCGGAACAAGGCCCAATAACCCGATCCACGGACGTGGAAAAAGCATACTGCCAAAGAAACCAGGAAGACTTGTCAGCACCAGTGCGCCGAAGCCAAGATATTGACCTGCCACAATATGGCGACGACGAAAAACAGCGTTGACCTGTGAGAAAAACAGCAGCAAAATCACAATGTCATCTAGATTTGTGGCTGTAAAAGCGGTAAACCCAGTTGTAATGGCAGTCCATAATCCATTCATTCCGTGCCTCCTCTATTGAAGTTTTGAGTGGTTGGTGGTGAGTCTGTAATGGCTCATTTAAGGCACTGTTGGCTCATCAAAGTGGGCATGAATCGTATCAATGCCCCGCTTCATGGATTGAATGACATGGGGCGATCGCAGTCGTTGCACAAGAAACCAACCACACGTAACGGTAATGTAGAGCAAGAACAGGTAAGGGAAGAGATTGTAGGGCGCTTCTGGCACCGGAAACATCTCACTGCCCGGAATACCCACACTCCCCAGCACCGGAATCATCATGAACCCGATCGAAAGCATGGAAATGATCAAGTCTCGTGGACGTAGCTGATGCAAACGGTGTAGATAGATGGGAGCCGCGATCGCGATCAACACATAGACCGTTAAAAAGCCATAGCTGCACATCGCACCCAAATAGCCCATGCTCTCAAACAGTTTGATGCCACACATAGACATGATCGCAGGCACCAGAAACATCACTAATGTACACAGCGACACGGCAATGTGGGGCGTTCGATTTGCAGCATGTGCGGCTCCCAACCTGGAATGGAACAAACCATGCCGTGCCATTAAGAAGAAAATGCGGGCGGCTGGGTTGATGGTACCAATGACACAACCAAAGAAACTTGCCAGCGCACCGATCGCCACCCATTGCCCCAAAAAGCCGATACCATAATGTTCTGATAAAAAGCTCAACGGCTCTTCTGAAGTCGCGATCGCCACACCCGTTCCCTGAAAGCCCATCACCTCAATAAAGGTCGTGAACGTGAAGAATAGCCCTGCCAACACAACACTTCCCATCACCGCTCTGGGAATGGTTTTCAATGGCTTTTTAGCCTCATCACCCAGCGAAGTCGCGCTTTCAAAGCCGGAGAACGCAAACATTACTAACACCATCCCTGTGGCAATATGACCCGGTGTGACACCTTGCAACGTTAGCTGCGATAGATCCAGCGCAAACCCTTTGTGTGCCCAGATAATCAAACACAGCAGCGTAATTAAACCCAGCGATAAGCCTTCAATCCATAGCATGGCAATCGCAGAAAGTTGAATGTCTCGATACGCTGTGTACCAGGCAATACCAGCACCGATCGCCAGCAACGTGATACTTGAGGGATGAATGCCTAAATGCCCAATGAATACAGCACTAAAGTTTGCAAAGCCGCATAGAACCGACATACCTGTAAACAGATAAGCCAATACCAAACTCCAACCACAGATCACACCTGCCGTTGGCCCCAGACCTTTAACAATATAAGAGTAAAGAGAACCTGGAGACGCAGAGCGACTGGCAAATTGATTAATGTTGATGCTAACAAACACCAGACCTATCAAACCAATCAAAAAGCTCAACCACGCACCGTTTCCAGCCAGCGCCACAATTAAACCGAGATTAGAGGCAGGAATGGTCGTTGGAGCAATCACCGCAAATGATTGAGCCAGCACTTCTCCAAACGAGAGACAGTCAGATTTCAAACCGTGAGTACTTCGCTCTGTTTGATGCAATTGAATTTCACTAGTCATGCTGATGGCTTCTAGAGTATGGGTTTTCAGCAGAACATCAGGCGACTGCACGGTGCAATCACTGTCGTCTCCGCTATTTCTACAAGGATCTATTGCAAATCAATGCTTTCACTTTATGGATTTCAACCCATAGAAGCAAATAGTATTATTTGTTGAGACGATAAACCGAACTTATTGACCAGTAAGGCTCTTTCTTAAAACCTGCTTTGGCAGACCTTTGAGCGGACAATTCAATATCTGAAAATTTTTAGTCTTGGCTGTTCTCAGCAAATGTTGTTAGGGCTTCCTGAAATTTTAGAGAATCGGGTTGGTTTCTCATCTCACATTTCCCAAATGATCGCTTGCAGAATGGCACTTGGTTGCAGCGATCGCTTAGAGTTGAATAGATTGATATACGTAACTTGAGAGTCTCTTGCACTCGTCCAGCATTGAGCCTCTGCGTCTCGAATACATTCACACTTGCTTACTGTAGAATCTGCTTTGCCCTCATTCAAGGCTTGAGCATCAGAAATCGGTATGACTGACCTCCTAGAGCCACCCAAGAAGCCAGAAGCAGCGGTACTAAACATTAGTCCCGTGAAAGGCAACCTCAAAAGCCACAAAGATGTGTATGCGGCGGCCAAAGTTTTCTTGCTGTTATTACTGCTGGCCTTACTCTCTAGCTTTTTTGTCATTGTCAATGCTGGCGAACGGGGCGTGCTGATGACCTTTGGGGAAGTTCAAGCATCCGTTCTGGGCGAAGGCATCCATCCCATCATCCCGCTTGCTCAAACGGTGCAAAAGTTGAGTGTACGTGTGCAAAGCCATCAGATTACAGCAGAGGCATCCTCTAAAGATCTCCAAGATGTTTATACAGACGTTGCTTTGAATTGGCATCTTGCACCTGAAAAAGCCAATGTTATTTTTCAACGGATCGGCGATGAACGCGCGATCGTAGAAAGCATCATCAATCCAGCCGTTGAAGAAGTCTTGAAAGCGGTGATGGCAATGTATACAGCAGAGGAAATCATCACTAAACGAGGAGAAGTGAAAACAGCCGTCGATCGTGCCTTAACTGAACGTCTCACCCCTTATAACCTTGCGGTGGATGACATTTCGCTAGTCCACGTTCACTTTACCAAACGGTTTAGCGATGCTGTAGAGGCAAAGCAGGTTGCAGAGCAAGAGGCAAAACGGGCAGAATTTGTGGCGTTAAAGGCGGTGAAAGAAGCCGAAGCCAGAGTCCATTTAGCGAGGGGAGACGCAGAAGCCCAACGGCTGTTGCGGGAAAACTTAACGCCTGAGCTTTTGCAGCGACAAGCGATCGAAAAGTGGAATGGCAATTTGCCGTTTATCATCGGTAGCGACGGCACCAAAGTGCTGGACTTGAAACAGTTGATTGAAACGAGCCGCATTCTGAATGCTCAGCCAAAATGAACGTGGCTTAAGTATGTATAGCGGTTCTCATACCGATTTAAACAACAATCGCTACGAATAACCGTTGAGTAGGAGTAAGGCAATGCCCTTGCCTCCACAGAATGCAACGCATTTTAATTCAGTCTGGTATCAAGCCAATCAGTCACAGTTGCAGGGTGAACGCATCCGTATCTTAACAATGGGTTGATGGAGAATGCCGAAGGCTTAGGCTTCAAGGCAGTGGTGCACTAGAGTCGAGGGTCATCATGCCTGCATCAGCCATGACAAGCCTTAAAGC
>JAHHIE010000018.1 GCA_019358945.1 Stenomitos rutilans HA7619-LM2
GGTACAGGAGGCAGTAATCATCAATGAACCCAACGGTTGCAACGGATTGTCGTAACTCCATGCAATTTTCAGGTAGAACGCAGCTTCTTCCAGCTTAATTTGCTCTCGTTGAGGTAACAAAAGAGGGTTAATGCTGCTTTTGAAGATGGTAAGCCAGCGGCTGCCAAGATAGTTTAGTCTGTCGAATCTCCAGAAAGACAATGATTTCCTTAAGCATTGCTTCAAGCGGCTTCTGTTTACACGGAGAAGGTTGCAGGGGGTAACAAGCGTGAGTGTTTTAGCTTACATTACTGTTGATTATCTACGTGTCCTCCCTTAGAAGGAATCGAATAGGCTTTCCCCATGATTTTCTGAACCGTGACAGCATTCATAACAACTTGTTTAATGGCATGTATGACTCGATCGATCATTCCCGTCATCTCAACAAGAATCTTTAAGAGAGCAAAGGTGTTGATGTCAACGAAGTGATTGTCTGCTGAGCAGCTAGCGCGGTACGAACAAGCGGTTAAATCATGCTCTTTAAACATAATGTTGCCTTAGTGACTGGAGGCACATTGGGTACTGGTCGAGCAACAGCAATTACGTTCGGTGCGGCTGGTGCAAAAGCGATGTTCTCCGGTAGACGCAATCAAGAAGGCAGAGAAATGGCCGTACTGATTCGTGATGCAGAGGTAGAGTGCTTGTTTGTGTGATCAGACGTATCGAGTGAAGCAAGCGCTCATGCCTTGAGCCGAATCGCTTCTAAATCAAGCTCGTGTTCCAGTCGATGCAGCACCTCATCATTGATCACGCCCTGGTTCCGCAGTTTGACCACAACGTTGCGTTCCGCCACAACAGCTTCTCGTTGCAACACCTTGAGTGTCGCTAGTTGTTCACCGTTGCCAGTATCCATGTCAAGGCAGGCATCACAATATTGGCGAACGCGCTCCTCATACTTCCTGCGCAGCCATTGCACCATTTCAGCGTCTGCAAGCGCACTATCTTCAGCAATTAGTTCCTCTAACCGTGCCATCGCGGCTTCGGCTGCCTTGAGTCGAGCTTCCATCTCTTCACGCTCGGTATTGCCATCATCCGCGATCTTGAGCCAACGGATCAGCAACGGTAAGGTCAACCCCTGGAACACTAACGTGACTAGAATGACGCAAAAGGTGAGGAAGATCACCAGGTCGCGCTCAGGAAAGGGCGTGCCCGCATTGGTTGCAAGTGGTAAAGCGAGCGCCGCCGCCAAGGAAACCACGCCACGCATGCCAGTCCAACCAATAAGCGTCACCTGCTGCCAGGGCGTCGAGGGTTCACGTTCCCGCAGCCGACGGTCAAACAAACGGGATAGATAAGCGGCGGGAAACACCCACAAAATCCGAATCCCAATCACAACCACGCTGATCAAGAGGCTATACCAGGCAAGGGTTATGGCTGACCGTTCGGCGATCGCCGCCAAAATAGCTGGAAGCTGTAGCCCAATCAGAATGAAGACAAGCCCGTTCAGCAGAAAGACAAACAGTTCCCAAACTGCGAGTGCCTGCATGCGCGTGGTGGGAGTAAAGGCATCCGAACTGTGCCAGCGGTGGTAGATTCCAACTGCAACTGCCGCCAGCACACCAGAGACATGCAAATGCTCAGCAACCAGGTAGGAGGCATAGCTCATCAAGAGCGTGCCAGTCACTTCCACTAATGGCTCATCCAACTGTCGATGAATCCAAATGGTCACCCAACCCGCCGCTAAACCGACCAGGATGCCACCCACTGAGATCAGCACAAAACCCAGTCCAGCGTCCCACACCGAGAATGAGCCTGCGACAACTGCGGCTACGGCAAACCGATACGCCACTAGACCCGTCGCATCATTCACCAGGCTTTCCCCTTCTAGAATTGCCACAATGCGCTTGGGCACACTCAGCCGCTCCGTAATGGCAGCCGCTGCCACCGCATCGGGCGGCGACACGATCGCGCCCAGGACAAACGCGACGGGCCAGGTCATCCCTGCGATCACCGCATGAGCCGCTACCGCCACGGCACCCGTCGTCACCAGCACCAGACCGATCGCCAGCAGCAAAATCGGCCTCAAGTTGGCGCGGAAGTCTCGCCAGGAGGTGAACCATGCCGCCGAAGTCAGCAGTGGCGGCAAGAAAACCAGAAAGATCACGTCGGGTTTCAGCTCAACATGAGGTAGACCGGGCACAAAGCCCAGCGCTAGTCCACCCACAACTAACAGGATGGGGTAGGCGATTTGAATTTTTTCGGCAATCACTGCCAGGGCGGTCACTGCAAACAGTAGCCCCAAGACAATTTCAATCTCATGCATAAACAGGTGTGATGCTTTTTAGGTTGGTGGTGGAAGGTAGTGGGGTTGTGAGTGCTTTGACCGTTGACCGACTTTCACTTCACAGGAGTAGTGGCAGCTGCTTCGATCAATTTAGCGACTTCGTTGGGATGGGAGAGAAAAGGGACATGACTAGACTTGATCTCGGTCGTTTTAGCACCGATGCGTTTTGCCATGAAGCGCTCAAGCTCAGGGTTAATGGCACGGTCTTCCTGGGCCACTAGATACCAGGATGGGATCGTCTTCCAGGCAGCGCTGGTTACGGTTTGGTCAAACGCTGCGCCAATAAGAGGCTTTTGCGTCGCTGCTAGCACACGTGCCTCAGCCGTTGAAAGATCCTTGGCGAAGACATCGTGTAACTTCGCTCGATCGACGTAGAGAAAGCCTGCCGTATCTGGTACCAGTGCAGTGGCGAGCGGGGGAAGGGCGTATTTACCATTTAAGGCGCTAATCGTTTCGCCTGCATCGGGAGTGTAGGCAGCGATATACACCAGCGCTTTCACGTGCGAGTTACCCGCCGCCGCCCCTGTAATCACGCTGCCACCGTAGGAATGCCCTACCACGACGACGTTACCTTTTTGGGCATCGATCACTCGCTTGGTGGTAGCAACATCATCGGCGAGAGAGGTCAGGGGATTCTGTACAGCCGTCACCGTGTAGCCATCTCGTTCTAGAAGTGGGATCACACGTTGCCAGCTAGAGCCATCCGCGAAAGCTCCATGCACCAGCACGATCGAGGGCTTGATGCTCGACGTTTGACCCAATGGTTGTGCTGCTACTGCGTCGGGATGGTGCATCACGACGTTGACCACAAGGCCAACGATGACGAGCAAAAGGAGCCAAAAGCTCTGAACTTTTTTCGGGGTAAAAGACATAGCGATGCTTACCTCTGTGATAGTTGGTTGAATGACTTGCTGAGCCGATGATCGCTCATGCTGGCTGGTTGAATTTTACCTTTAACGGCGAGTCTCCCAGCTTTAGAATCAGGTGAAAGACATTTTGATCATTTATGACTGAACTGAGAGCGATCGCCCCGTTGTTGCGCAGATGCCAGCAGTTGTTTGCCGTAAGCGAGTTGAAGTGGCTCCCAGGTTAGTAGCGCCTTTGTCACGTCATGGTTGAATTGCGTGAGGGCATCCGAAGGCGATCGCATTTGCGGCGGCTCTAGCGGTACTCGCGACAGACGAAACGCGTCTTTCCAATCGCGCTCAAAGGCTGATGGCCTCTTGTACAGCATTGTGGTGAGAACTTGGTCGTCCTGCGAAACAAGAAATGTCATAAATTTATTATCTCTTTGCAGTTGACAAGCATTCTCAAATAGTTGCACACTCTTTAGAAGTTTAGAAATCAAGAGTTCAGTAGGAGTTTTCATGCTTGCTTCCTTCTTGATTATGTTTCGGGAAGGCGTGGAGGCGGCGTTAATCGTGGGCATTATCGCCAGCTACCTGCGTCAGACGGGACGCATTCAGCTCATGAAAGCCATCTGGCTAGGTGTTGCTTCAGCGACGTTGATGTGTCTGGGTGTGGCGATTTTGTTGCAAGCAACGCGTCAAGACTTTCCGCAAAAGCAACAGGAATTATTTGCATCTGTGATTGCGTTTGTGGCGGTCGGCGTGCTGACCTGGATGGTATTTTGGATGAAGCGCGCGTCACGTTCCATCAAAGGTGAGTTGCAGTCACAGGTGGAGTCCGCTATCCAATCGGGCGATCGAGGAGGACTGGCGCTGGTAGGCATGGCGTTTCTCGCCGTAGCACGCGAAGGATTAGAAACCGTAGTCTTTTTGCTGGCAACGTTGCAACAGAGTGTGGGCATTCAGATTCCGATCGGTGCTTTCCTGGGTTATGTAGCGGCGATCGTGGTGGGCGTGGGCATTTATCAAGGCGGCATTCGGATCAACCTTAAGCGCTTCTTTAAGTGGACAGGAGCCTTCATTATTCTGGTGGCGGCGGGGCTACTAGCAGGTGGTGTGCGCGCGTTGCACGAAGCGGGAGTCTGGAATGGGTTGCAAGGAGTCGTGTTTGATCTCAGCAATAACTTGCCGACGCAGGGATTGATCGGGTCGTTGCTGGCTGGCTTTTTTGGCTACAACGATGCGCCAACTGTCGGCGAAGTCATTGTTTATCTGGGTTACCTGATTCCAGTCATGCTGCTCTTTCTAGCGGGTAGTAGAACCAGTCAAACCCCTGTCAAGCAGTCTTTGTAAGCCAGATTAAAGCAACGTTCTCAACCTGTATGATGCAACGATTATTTATGTCTCACTCAAAATTCAGTTTGTCAGTGCTGGCGATCGGGCTAGTCTACCTGACCAGTGCCTGTACCTCACCTACCAGCTCGTCTGCCAACCAAGCAGAGGCTAAAGAGGTGCCAGTCACCGTAACCGATACTGGCTGTGAACCGGGTCAGTTGACCGTTGATGCTGGGCGCACAACCTTCGTGATTACAAACAAAAGTTCAAGAGCGCTGGAGTGGGAAATTCTAGAAGGGGTAATGGTGGTCGAAGAACGCGAAAATATTGCACCTGGTTTTGTGCAAAAGCTAGGGGCAGAACTGAAAGCCGGAGAATACATCATGACGTGCGGTCTTCGCAGTAATCCGAAAGGCAAGATTGTGGTGATGGGGACAAAAAGCTGAGCATCGTCATCGCACCAAAGTCGGTTGCCTCGAAGGATCTGCGATCGCTCCCTTAAACTTACCTAAGTTCATTACAACAATCCATTTCATTACAACAATCCATCTGTTTCCATTTACATCTTTAAAACACAACTGAGATCACTAAAATGACTTCTACCCCAAAACAAGCGTTTCGCTCTATTGCTTTCCTGTCCGCTAGTTTGCTCATTCTAGTAGCAGGAGGATGCACCTCTAAAGCACCAGAAGCAAATACCAGTTCACAAGCCAGCGCTCCCAGTGCAGAACCAGCAACATCTGGCAAAGTCGCGGTCGATCCCAAGCAGTTAGATTCAGCGATCGCAGAGTACAAGACCTATGTAGAACAAGAAACCGATCAACTGGTCGATAAAACGAAGGCGTTTACCGATGCAGTGATTGCGGGCGATGTGGCAACGGCGCAAAAACTCTATGCGCCAACTCGTGTTCATTGGGAGCGCTCTGAGCCGATCGCCGAACTCTTTTCTGACCTGGACGGCAGCATGGATGCCCGCGAAGATGATTTTGCCAAGAAAGCGAATGATCCAAACTTCACAGGCTTCCATCGGTTAGAAAAAGCGTTGTTTCAAGACAAAACCACTAAAGGCATGACGCCGATCGCTGAGAAGCTCAGAAAAGATTCACTCGATCTGCAAAAACGCATTGCCACACTCACCATTAAGCCAAAAGATATGGTAGGCGGTGCCGCTGCCTTAATTGAGGAAGTTGCAGCGACCAAAATTAGCGGCGAGGAAGACCGCTACAGCAAGACTGACTTGTGGGATTTCAAAGCGAACGTAGACGGTTCACAAAAGATTGTGGAACTTTTGCGTCCCAGCTTGGAAAAGGCTGATCCTACTCTCCTGGGACGAGTTGATAATAACTTCAAAACCATCAACGACAGTTTAACAAAGTACAAAACAGCCGATGGGGGCTTCGAGTCCTACGACAAGTTAACGGAAGCAGACCGACAAACGCTGAAAACGGTGATTGCAGCGCAATCAGAAGATTTGTCCAAGCTGCGTGGGACGCTGGGAGTGAATTAGAACGATGAAGGACAGTCTATCGAGTCCTGATCAAGCCTGGTTGCGAATCAGTCCTCACCTGCGTCGCCGTGATCTGTTGGTTGGTATGGCCGCCGCCGGAGGGCTAGCAGCACTGACCACATTAGGGTATCGATCGCTGCAAAAACGCGAAGAAGATACCACTGAAATGAGTGTACCTTTCTGGGGTGTGCATCAACCAGGCGTGATCAATCCCGCTCCGGCGGCGGCGTTAATGGTAGCGTTTGATGTGACCGCTCAAACCAGGACTGATTTGGTGCGCTTATTTCAGACGCTCACCCAGCGCACAGCATTCCTGATGGCGGGCGGTACCCCACCGCCGATCGATGCCAAGTTTCCCCCCAGCGATTCAGGCGTGTTGGGCACCAACGTGTTTCCTGATAATCTCACCATGACGGTTGCCCTTGGCAGTTCATTGTTTGATCAACGCTTTGGGTTACAAGCGCTGAAGCCACGTCGCCTGATGGCAATGCCCAATTTTCCCAATGACCAACTCGATCCGGATTTGTGTCATGGCGATCTTTTGCTGCAATTTTGCTCAAATACGGCTGAGACGAACATTCACGCCCTGCGGGACATTCTCAAACATCTGCCTGACTTACTGACCGTCCGCTGGAAGATGGAAGGCTTTCTGCCACCCCACACGCTAAAAAAGCTTGGCAAAGACACGGTGCGAAACCTGCTGGGCTTCAAAGATGGCACGGCAAATTTAGAGGTCAACGACACTAAATTGATGGATCGCACTGTATGGGTACAGCCAACCAGCGATGAACCGAATTGGGCCACAGGTGGAACTTATCAGGTCGTGCGGGTCATTCGTAATTTAGTAGAACGATGGGATCGCACGCCACTGCAAGAGCAGGAGGAAATTATTGGGCGCGAAAAAGGGTCTGGTGCGCCTCTAGGAATGCATTATGAGCGCGATCGTCCTGACTATGCTCACGATCCAACGGGAACACACATTCCACTCGACGCTCATATTCGACTGGCAAACCCACGCCAGTCCGAAAAGGGGCTGATTTTACGACGCGGCTTCAACTACTCAGAAGGGGTCGATCGATCGGGGCATCTGAACATGGGCTTACTGTTTGTTTGTTTTCAGGCAGACTTAGAGCGAGGCTTCATTACCGTGCAAAACCGCTTGAAGGGTGAACCCTTAGAGGAATATATCAAGCCGATCGGGGGCGGCTTTTTCTTTGCCTTGCCAGGAGTCACGGCTAAAGGGCAGTATTTGGGGCAATCGCTATTAGAAAGCACACCAACCTGAGTATCGAATAACTGAATCAGGAGAAATTGAGGATGCATCGACGCGATCGCTCAAAGCATAACTCAGACTCACCGCTCCAACCAGGCTGGCAGGGTTTCACTTTTGTGAGCCAGAAGCATCATTCCCAAGATTCAGCCGAGCCATCACCCTCTTTGCAGAACAATGGCGATCCGGTTCAGATGAGGTGTCTCTCTCAAACTCTAGCCGGCGATCGCGTTCGCATCATCGCGTTGCATCAAGATGCGAACAACTTGATTACCAGAGGGCTAACATCTGGTGTGACCGTGCAGATCGTAAGCCGCACCGCCAGTGGTTCAGTTGTTGTGTTGTTGCACGGTAAAAGCCTGGGAATCGGTTCGGCGATGGCGCAGTCAATTATCGTAGAACCAATCTGAAGACGGTGAGAATGGTCTAAATGATCTGGTCTTGGGCTATTGCTGGAAGTAATCGAGCTGCCAACAGATTTCTAGCCAAGCCGATAGAGTTTGCTTTGATGCTGTCACGCTTCGCACAACGCTCCAGACTTGAATGACCATAGCAACACTGTCCAGTTGCACCCTCAAAGGTTGGTAGGCAGCACACTGACAGGGAATGTCTAATGTTTGCAACCGTTGATAGACCTGCCAGCGGTCTTCACAGCTCACTTCGGTCAGGTCTTGGGGCTGGCAAGGAAGATTCTCTAAATTCATGCGATTGGCATCAGTAAAGAATGATTGGCAATAAGCGGCTGACAGTGCTTAGAATGCTTGAGAGCACTGCACAATGACGTAACGATTTGAGCAATGAAAGGTAGGATGCTCATCTTGATAACGAGAGCCTTTCTCCTGGAATCGTTAAGCCAAGGCTGCGATCGCTGTAGATAGGTTCTAACCGCTTTCCCTTTTTTTGTCCGTTGAGTGGTGGTTAAATCTTGAGCAGTGGTTAAGTCTGAGGCAAGCATAATCACTTCCGTTGGGTGGCAATGGCTAGTTTGGCTTCCGGCACTTGACGCAGTTGATCCATTACTTCAATCACATGACTGTGGGTTACAGAACCATCGGCGTTCAGAACGACAACCAGTTCCTGACCGGGGCTAAGCTGCGTTTTAATGGTGTTTGCCAGGTTATCAACCTGGATGGGCGCTTTGTTCAAGAAGACTTTTCCCGCTTTGTCAATGCTCACCGTCGATCGACTCGCGGCTTGCGGTTTGGCAGTGGTAGCTTTGGGCAGATTGACTGGCAACCCTTCAGAGCGCACTAGAAACAACGTCGAGAGGATGAAAAAGGTCAACAGCGCAAACAGCACATCGATCAACGGGACAACATTAATTTCGGTGGGTCGCTCCAGCTCTTCAGACAGTTGCCTACGCATAGGATGATTCCAAAACTCTGTGAGCACGACGATGGATCAGTTCTAGCTGGACGCTATACTCTTCAATCAGACCGAGTTGCCGCTGGTAAAAGGCGCGAAAGGTGTTAGCAAGCAAAAGGGCGATGGCTGCCACAGTTAAGCTAGGCTGTGTTTTAAAACTCCTAATCGCTTCGTTGCTGAAGCTTCTGCCCCCTTTTCTTGTATGCCCAAAGGGTTTTAAGCCCCCAAGATTGGGGGACTTTGAAGCCTGTTTGGAAGCCCCCAGAATTGGGGGTGGGGGGCTTTCGAGGGTTTTAAAACACGCCCTAGTAGCGGTGGCGACCAGTGCCTCACTGATTCCGGCGGTGACACCCAGCGTTTTCGTGCCGCCAATTTCGCCAAGATTCAGTGAACTGAAGGAGCGAATCAGCCCCATGATGGTGCCCAACAGTCCGAGCAGGGGAGCGAGACCCACAACCGTTTCAAAAATGGGTGAGAACCGTTTTAAGAGAGGCAACTCTGCCTGAATTGCGCCATTTAACGCCAGCCGAAATGCTTCAGGGTTGGCATCTTTGAGCGAAAGGGCTTCTAGAAAAATGCGGACAACGGATAGATCAAGGTTGCGTTTGAGCGTCTCGATCGCCAGGTCAGGTTTCTGTGGGTAACGTTTCAGGACATCCCGAATCACTGGATGTTGGCGGCGTTTAACACGATACCAGAACACAAACCGCTCGACTGCCAGGGCAATGACAGCGATCGAGAACCCGATCAGCGGCACCATAATGATGCCGCCTGCTGCGAATAGTTCGTTGAGTCTTGGCATGAACTCCTCTACGAAGGGTAGACATCGGTCAGCACCCACGTCGAACGACTGACGGATGACACAATCTTTCAAAAGCACTATAGAGTTTAATAGGAACTTATATCAAGTAGATTACCCAATTAATTTCTGTTGCTCACACTGAGTTGCTCGATCTCTGGACGCAAAAGCGGCCTAAGACAATCAGTAGGCGATCGTCATCAATTCTCAAGTACTCAAGACGTATGGTTAAGAAAACTTATGATTTCTTAAAGGCATCTCTCAGTCTTAAAAGTGCTAAAACCTCCTCTTTAAGAAGGGTGCATCGATTTGAAGCTGGCTTAGAGTCAATAATTTTTTGGCAACGAAAGGCTTGACTTTAGTCACTAAGCAGCATAGCTTTTTGATTATTACTAAAACTTATTCGCAATAAGAAACGCTAGTTCTTCTCATAAGGCTGGCAAATGTTTCTACCCGTCTCTCTGAGGCGGGCAATTTTTGTTGCAAATAACGTTACGGGCCTGTGAGGAGAAGTTGTGAAAAAGTGGCATTTAGAATTAGGGGTTGTGACTGACATTGTTGTGCAAAGCGCGATCGCGTCTCTGCTATCGTTGAGCCTCTCTCACTCAAAGGCTGAGGCGAGAGAACTACCAGTGGGAAGAACGGCAGCGGTAGAAACGCAGAAACCGACAGCGATCGGGACTCGCATGAAGGACTTTAATCGTCCTGCCACGACGCTCAAGGAATGGGAGAAGCTGATCACCCAAAACTCGCCTGCATCGGTGAGTGGGGTGAAGCTGGAACGGGTCGAGGATGGCTTGGATATTACCCTGGAAACTGCTGATGGAAAACCTTTACAGGTCGATGCTACCAAGTTTCGAGCTGAGGGTAAGAGCCTGGTTGCGGACATTCCAAACGCAGTGTTGGCATTGCCCAATGCTCAAGAGTTCAGTGCTGAGAACCCGACGGGAGAAATTGCTAATGTTCGCGTGACCCAGATCGATACTTCCACCATTCGCGTCAGTGTGGTCGGCACAACGGCATTGCCCACATCAGATGTGACGCTGAAGGTGAGCGGACTGGCGTATAGCCTCAATCCAGAAGGCCAAACACCGGAAGAAGAACTCGTGGTCACAGGTGAAGGGCAGGGACGATATCGCGTACCGGATGCCACTACTGCCACAAGAACAGACACTCCCCTCCGCGACATTCCCCAATCGATTCAGATTGTGCCCCAGCAGGTGATCAGAGATCAGGGAATCACGCGTATTACCGACGCGACTCGGAACGTCTCAGGCACAACGATCGCATCGGGCTACGGCAACCTCTTTGGCGATGTCCGCTCCCGTGGCTTCTATACCAACTTTTTAAAGGATGGATTCTCTGTAGGGGGTACAAACTTTTTCATTGATGGCGGCAATATTGAACAGGTAGAGGTGCTAAAGGGACCTGCTTCGGTGCTGTATGGAGCAGTGTCACCTGGTGGAGTCGTGAATTATGTCACCAAGAAACCCTTGAGCCGTCCCGCTTATGCTGCTGACTTTACTGCTGGCAGCTACGCCTTCTACAAAGGGGCGATCGACTTGACCGGACCCGTAACCCAAGACGAACGATTGTTATATCGCTTGAATGTTTCCTACGAAGACTCTGGCAGCTACCGCGATTTCATTGACAATAATATTTTCTTCATTGCTCCTGTTGTCACTTATCGGTTTAGCGACTCAACTAACCTTACCCTTGCCTATGAATATCTCAATGCGAAACTGGGATTCGATCGCGGTTTACGACCCGTACCTGCCTTTTTGAAGGTACGCAGAAGTCTGAATATCGGCGAACCTGAACTTGATTTTCAAGACATTGAGGAACATCGCGTCAGTTTAACGCTGGATCATCGGTTTAATCAAAATCTCCGCCTGAGAAGCCAATTTGTCTACCTTTCTGAGAAACAAAACAGTTTTGTGACTCAGCCTGGAGAACTCGATGCAGACGGTCGAACCTTGACCGATCGCGGGTATTTTGGCGGTTTAACTCACGTTGATACCTATGCGCTGCAAACAGATTTAATTGGTAATTTCAAAACGGGTTCTGTTGCCCATCAACTCCTGGCGGGGCTGGAACTGCGCCGGAGGCAACAGGCTGACAACGGCATCGGTGGGATTTTTGAGGGTACACTCGACATTTTCAATCCTGTCTATGGCTTACCCCGTATTCCTGATCCTGATAACTTCTTTGAGCAAAGCTCTAATAATGTCGGCATCTACTTGCAAGACCAGATGACTTTGCTCCCCAAGCTCAAACTACTGGTGGGTGGCAGATATGATTTTGTTTGGTACGACACCAAGTCCATCAGTGACATCAGCATCAATAGTGACCCTGTTCGGAGTGAGTTTTATGATGGTGCGTTTTCCCCTCGCGTTGGTATTGTCTATCAACCGATTGAACCGATCTCGCTTTATACCAGCTATAGCCGTTCTTTTGAACCCAATAATTCTAGAACTGCCAGTGGAGAGTCGCTAGAGCCTTCACGCGGTACTCAGTTTGAAATCGGTGTGAAAGGTGAATTTTTCAATAAGCGGCTGTCAGCCACGTTTGCAGCGTATGACATTAGAAAAACCAATATTCCCACCACAGATCCAAGTAATGAACAATTCTCGATCGCTATTGGAGAGGTGAAAAGCCGGGGGATTGAACTGGATGTTGCTGGGGAAATTCTACTCGGTTGGAAAGTGATTGCGTCCGGTTACTTGAATGATGCGTTTGTCAGCAAAGATAACAATCTTCCTGAAGGTCGCCGCCTGACTAATGCACCGACTCATGGGGCAAGTTTGTGGACAACCTACGAATTTCAAGCGGGTGGCTTGAAAGGGTTTGGCATTGGGGGAGGGCTATTTTTTGTCGGCGATCGCACGGCCAACATTGATGATCCATTAATCCTGCCTTCCTACGTCAGATTTGATGCTGCTCTCTTCTACAAATGGAATAACGGACGCATTGCCCTCAACTTCAAGAACCTCGGCAACGTGAAATACTACGAATCCAATGACTACCTGGTCTTTCCACAAACGCCATTTACTGTCCAGGGAACCGTTTCCGTGAATTTTTGATTCTTTTTAAGCTTGGAATCTCTGCTATGACGTTCAGAACTCTCCGCACCTGGATCTTTAAAGGACATCGCCTCCTGGGTTTTGCAATCGGGCTGATTGCGATCGTGATTGGTTTAACTGGCAGCATGATTGTCTTTCAGAGTGAAATCAACGACTTTTTATTGCATCGGCATCTTGATCCGATCATTCCTCAGGGCGATCGCTTACCGCTGGAAGTAGTTCTGGAACGGGTCAAAACCGCTTATACTAACCAGCCAAATATGTCACTGCAACGGGTTTATTTTCCAGCTAAACCCGATGATTTTTTTAATGTCATCATCTCAGTTACCAGCAATGATTGGGTCAGTGTTTACGTTAACCCTTATACGGGAGCAATTTTAGGCGACAGCCTGCATCCCAACGCCATACAGCATTTTCTAGCGATTGTGTATGAACTCCACACATCGTTGAAGTTAGGCGATCTGGGTTTATACATCGTTGGCTGGGTCGGTTTGGGTATGTGCATTGTTGTGGTTGCAGGCATTATCTTGTGGCCCGGCTGGCGCAAACTAGTTGCAGGTTTCAAGATTAAGTGGAATGCTCACCCCAAGCGCCTTAACTTTGATCTACACAAACTATTGGGGATTACAGCTGCCACTTTTTTACTGTTCACCTTCTTCACTGGGTTTGCCTGGAATTTAGGCTATGTTGACCCATTTATCCGTGCCATTACCTTCAGTCCTGCTCCGCCTGATCTCGCTTCTCAGCCGATCGCAGGTCAATCTCCTCGTTCCCTCAGCCAACAGATGAAAACGGCTCAACTTGCCCTACCCAGCGGAGCTTTGCGAAGCATTGACTTAACAGCAGACCCTAAAGCACCCCTGCGGCTTCGGATGAAGCAAACCCAGGAACGACAGGAATATGGCATCAGCAATGTTTACCTGGACCAGTACGGTGGTCAAATTTTGCGCGTTGATGATTCGTTAAAGGCATCATTGGGCGACAAGATTCTCAGTTCCTTCGATTTACTACACTACGGTACCTTTGGTGGCTTACCGACGCGCATCTTGTATGTGTTTGTCGGTTTAACGCCGCTGATTCTGTTTACGACAGGGTTTGTGATGTGGTGGTATCGCAAACGCAAAGATATTCGCTTGGTTGAGGTCAGTGAAGAGACGATCGCGCGACGCTGAGCGATCGCTTCCATCTCAGTTCAAGTTTTCTAGTTTTCAGTTGTGTGAGGGTTTGTTGTGAAATCATTTTCGTTAATTCATTCCCTGTGTTTAGTCAGTACCGCATCCCTGCTTTTCATTCCAGTCGTGCAAGCGAATGAAATGGCACCTGAGCGATCGCCTACATCCACTAACCTGCGTAATCTAAAACAACCTGCCAAAACTGTTAAAGAATGGCTGGCTCAAAGTGAGAACACACCCAGTACTGCCTCGGTGCAGGTAACTGGAGTGAAGCTGGAACGTGCCGACACTGGACTTGACATCACCTTAGAAACTGCTGACAGTAAACCCTTGCAAGTGGATGCCACGAAGTTTAGAGCCGAGGGCAAGAGTTTAATTGCGGACATCCCGAATGCGGTGTTGGTATTACCTAATGCCCAGGAATTCAGTGCTGAGAACCCGACGAGTGAAGTTGCTACGGTTCGCATCACTCAGATGGATGCTGCTACGATTCGCGTCAGTGTGGTGGGGACGACTGCCTTACCCAAGTCTGATGTCACGCTGAAAGTGGCTGGCTTGGCATATAGCCTCAACCCGGAAGGGGAAACACCGGAAGAAGAACTCGTGGTCACAGGTGAAGGACAGAGTGGCTACCGGGTTCCTGATTCTACAACAGCAACCAAAACCGATACGCCATTGCGCGACATTCCCCAATCGATTCAGATTATTCCCCGACAACTGCTGGACGATCGCCAGATCACGCGAATTGATCAAGTCGCTGACAACGTGCCAGGAGTTCAACCCTTTGACACCTACGGTGGGATTCCAACCGCAAGTTTTATTATTCGAGGTTTTAACAGTGCTTCCACTGTTTACCGGGATGGGTTTCGGGAATTCAGCTTTGCCAACCCTATCAATTTTGCGGGGGTTGAGCAAATCGAATTTCTCAAAGGTCCTGCCTCCGTTCTCTATGGACAAAATGAACCGGGTGGACTGGTGAACGTTGTTAGCAAGCAACCCCTTAAACAGCCCTACTATTCACCTTCCCTGACAATAGGGAGTTTTGATTTTTATCAAGGAGCGCTGGATCTCTCTGGTCCGCTCAATGCCCAGAAAACGGCAGCCTATCGTCTCAATCTAGCCTATGAGAATGCGGGTAGCTTTCGGGATTTTGTAGACTCAAAAAGTATTTTTGTCGCTCCAGCGCTTTCGTTTCAGCTTGGTCCCAAGACTAAACTGACTCTCAACTTTGAATATCAGAATTATAAATTTATTTTTGATCGAGGTCTTTTGCCTGAGCCGGAAAGCTTTCGGGTTCCAATCAGCCGCTTCTTAGGCGAGCCCAATGAAGATGATACGACAGCGAACTACTGGCGTGCCAGTTACGTGTTGGAACATCAGTTCAATCAAAATTGGAAATTTCGCTCTGGATTTGCAGTTGCGATCGCAACACTTGACGAATTTACGATCGCACCAGGCTCTTTGCAGGAAGATCGCCGCACGGTGAATCGTGGCGTATCTACTGCCGATGAAAAACAACAGAACTTTACGCTGCAAAACGAGTTGATTGGCAAATTTAAAACAGGCTCAATTGACCATCAAGTTCTATTAGGCATTGAACTGTTGCGTTATCGGTTCCAATACCAGTTTTTTGGTGCGACGATCGCTCCCATTGACCTCTTCAATCCTATCTATGGCGCACGACCTGAAAGCTCCTTTGTTGATGAATTTGGTCCAGATGAGTATGGAACTGATGCCATTAGCCTTTACTTTCAGGATCAAGCCACATTCTCAAAACAATGGAAACTGCTAGCTGGTGGACGCTTAGACTTAGCCCGCTCAACTGATCGTGGAGGATTTGACAATGCACTCTTAAAGGATGTCACCGATCTTGCTTTCAGTCCTCGTGTGGGTCTGGTGTATCAACTCACGGACTGGCTCTCACTCTACGCTAACTACGCCACAGCATTCAATCCCGTGATTTTTGGTACGAGTCGAACTGGAGCATCCTTTGACCCAGAGCGAGGCAAACAGTTTGAAGCAGGCATTAAAGCCGATGTGATTCCCAATCGATTATCTGCGACATTTGCCGCTTACGAAATCACCAAAAAAAATGTATTGATCACCGATCCAGAGGACGATCGCTTCAGCATTCAAACGGGAGAGCAAAAGAGTCGGGGGATCGAATTTAACCTGGTCGGTCGTCCTGTGAATGGCTGGAACACCGTACTGTCCTATGCTCTGACTGATGCATTTGTGAGTCAAGATACCACGATTCCAGTTGGAGATAAACTCGCTGGCGCACCTAAACATCAATTTGGACTATGGAATAGTTATGAAATTCAAGCAGGACCCCTGAGAGGATTTGGCGGTGGTCTAGGACTTTATTACGTGAGTAAAGCAGATGCAGTTCTACCTAACACAGATGTAGACCTACCTAGCTACTTTCGGGTCGATGCATCGATCTTCTACAAGCGGGATAAATGGAAAGTGCAGTTGAATGTCAATAATTTGACCAATGTGGAAAGCTACAAAACTCGTGGATTTTTAATTACACCTCAACCTCCACTGACAGTTTTGGGAACGGTTTCTTACACATTCTGATTGGCAATTCCATTGAGTTTCTACCATGAACCACAAAATTATTCGCACAGTCACCTTTCATCTACATCGCTGGCTGGGTTTAGTGGCTGGAATTTTGCTCTGCATCGCTGGCGTGACTGGCAGCATTCTGGTGTTTGAGCAGGAGATTGACAGCTTCTTGTTGGAAAAGCAAATTGGGCGTGTCGTGCCAGTGGGCGATCGCCTTCCCCTAGAATCTCTAGTTAATACTATTAACACCACCTATGCGTCCACACCCAAATTTAACCTCACTTACGTTGAGATGTTTGAGGGAGAGCCGTATGAGTTCCGGGCTGAAAATGCAGACGAGAAGGATTTTCGAGTATTTGTGAATCCATACACTGGCAAAGTGATGGGCGATCGCGTTTGGGATGATACCTGGCTTGGTTTCACATTCAAACTGCATTACCAACTTCTCGCAGGTGCCACAGGCACCTTCATCATGGGTGTTGTGGCGCTCGTTACTTTGATTCTCAGCCTTACGGGTATTGTATTATGGCCCGGATGGAGGAAACTCATCAGTGGCTTCAAGATCAAATGGGCAAGTCATATCAAGCGCGTTAACTTTGACCTTCACAAAGTTGCAGGCATTATTACCGCTGTTTTTCTTGCCTTCATTGGCTTCACAGGTTTTGCCTGGAATGTGCCTGAAGCCAAAGTAGAAGCGGCGATCTACGCTGCAACGTTCACGCCCAAACTGCCAGATCCTGTTTCCCAACCAATCCCTGGCAAACAGCCGCTTTCGCTGACCGAGTTGCTCCAACGCGCCGATGTGGCTGTTCCCAATGCACCTACCACTGGACTATTCTTCCCCACCAAATCTGAAGCCCCTTTATGGTTAAGTAAAAAACAACCTCAAGAAACCAGCAAATGGGGGAGCACACAAATTTATCTCGATCAATTCAGCGGTAAGGTGCTGCGAATCCAGGATGGCTTAAAGCCGACTCGTGCGGAAGTCGTCCTCAATTCATTTTCTCCGTTGCACTATGGCACGTTTGGCGGTCTTCCCACGCGCATCTTGTATGTGCTTGTTGGTTTAACGCCGCTCATTCTATTCACAACAGGTTTTGTGATGTGGTGGTATCGCAAACGCAAAGATATCCGATTGGTTGAGGTCAGTGAAGAGACGATCGCCAATCGTTGAGCGTGATGCTTTACAGAGTCCGCAGTGATCGCAGCTCCAAAGCTCGATTCCCATTTTTCAAAATTTTTCATCGTGTGAGGATTTACTATGAAGCCATTTTTGTTGATTCACTCCCTATGCTTAATCAGTACTACCTCTTTACTGATGGTTCCAATCGTGCAGGCTCATGAAACGGCACAACTATCGTCTACTGCTACGACTAAACTTCGCGACTTGAAGCAGCCTGCTAAAACCATCAAAGAGTGGCTGACTCAAGTTGAAACCACCCCCGATGTCTCACTTGTAAAAGTGATAGGAGTCGCCCTTGAACGTAGCGAAGCAGGTTTGAACATTACTCTGGAAACAGCTGATGGAAAACCATTGCAGGTAGATGCCACAAAGTTTCGCGCAGAGGGTAACAGCTTGGTTGCAGACATTCCCAACGCGGTGTTGTCACTGACATCGGCTCAGGAATTTAGCGCGGAGAACCCTACCGGAGACATTACTAGCGTGCGGATGACGCAAGTGGATGCGAGCAGCATTCGGGTGAATGTGGCAGGGAAAGATGCACTGCCCAAGTCAGAGGTGACATTGAAAACGGCAGGACTGGCATACAGCCTCAATCCAGAAGGGCAAACACCGGAAGAAGAATTGGTGGTGACAGGAAATCGCCCCGGTTCTCCCTACTTCGCCCCTAACGCCTCCAGCGCCACCCGTACCGACACGCCGATTCGCGATACTCCGGTATCCATTCAGGTGGTGCCCAAAGAAGTAATTGAAGCCCAGCAGTCCACTCGCATTGAAGAAGTACTGCGAAACGTCAGTGGCGTAACGTTCCAAGGCACTAACTTTGGTCGCAGTAGTGATTTTGCCATTCGTGGTTTTGGTGCCTCTTACACAACGTTGCCCCTCTTGCGTGATGGTTTCCGACTCTACAGTTTCGTTCAGGGGTTTCCAGAGCTTGCCAATTTGGAACGGGTGGAAGTGCTGAAAGGTCCGGCTTCCATCTTGTATGGAGATATTCAACCCGGTGGATTGGTGAACCTGGTGTCGAAGCAACCACTGAGCCAGCCATTTTACGAAGTGGAATTGCAAGTGGGTAGCCGCAACCTGGTGCGCCCCCGGTTTGACATTTCTGGACCTCTGACGGCGAATGGCAATCTGCTTTATCGGTTGAATGGGCTATATCAACACGCCGATACCTTCCGCGATTACAGCACCGAGCAAAATCGGTACTTCATTGCGCCTGCCTTAAGCTGGAAGATTGATCCAAACACTGACCTGAACCTTTCCCTGGAGTACACCTACGATAAGCGTCCAGCCGATCGAGGTATCTCTGCCTTTGGCAATGGTGTGGCACCCGTACCGCGCGATCGCGTGTTCAACGAACCCGATGACACGATTACCAACAAATTCACGAGCGTTGGCTACAACTTAGAGCATCGCTTTAGCGAGAATTGGAAAATTCGCAATGCCTTTCGTTACATCGCGACCGACTACAGTTTCAACCTGATTGCGCTGCCCTTGTCGCTGATTGAACCGCAAGGCACGCTGCTGCGATTTTTTGCGGATCAGGATGGTACTGAAAAATCGTATTCCGTGCAAACCAATGTGCAGGGCAAATTCAATACTGGATCAGTGAGACACGTTTTTCTGTTTGGGGTTGATTTTAACCATAGTGATCAGACCAATGTGACGATCGGCGACTTTGTGAATCCCCTTCTCCTCGACATTTTTAACCCGGTGTACGGGCTAACTCCCCGACCTAATACCGCCTCCTTACCCGTTGTGGCTGATTAAACCGACAACATCAACCGGATAGGAATTTATTTGCAGGATCAGATTTATCTGTTGGATAACCTGATTGTGCTGGGAGGCTTGCGGTACGACACGGTACATCGCAAAACGACCAGCCCAGACGTGTTGTTTAGTCCCGGTGGAACGGACGTGACACAAGATGAAGATGCACTGATTCCCCGCGTCGGCATTGTCTATCAACCGATCCCAGAACTATCGCTCTACGCCAGCTATTCCCAATCGTTTTCACCTAACACTGCCACCACATCCAGCGGAAACCCTCTGCAATCAGAGCGCGGCGAGGGGTACGAGTTGGGCATCAAAGCCGAACTGCTAAACCGTAAACTCTTTGCCACGCTCACCTATTTTGACATTACCAAACGCAAAGTGGCAGTGACTGATCCCAATAATTCCTTCTTTTCTATCGCCACAGGCAAGCAGCGCAGCACTGGTGTGGAACTGGACATCACCGGGCAAATTCTGCCGGGATGGAATGTGATTGCCAGCTACGCCTACACCAACGCCAGGGTGACAGAAGACACCAACCCAGAGTTTGTCGGTAATCGTCTGGCCGGAATTCCGTTCAATAGCGCGGGCTTGTGGACTACCTATGAGATTCAGAGTGGCAACCTGAAAGGCTTGGGCTTTGGGTTTGGCTTTAACCTGGTCGGCGAACGTCAGGGCGGCTTACCTAACAGTTTCCGGGTGGATAGCTATATCACACCGAATGCGGCTATTTTTTATCACCGCGACAAGTTGAGACTGGCTGTGAATTTCAAAAATCTCTCGAATGCCAATTACATTGAGGCGGTTGGCACTGCCAGAGATTCCGGTCTTTATCCTGGTGAACCGTTCACCGTCATTGGCTCTGTGTCCTATGACTTTTGAGCAAGCTTAATTTCTAATCCAACTAACTTGAATTTGTGAGAGAACATCGCATGACGTTCCGCAACCTGGCATTACGACTACATGGTTTCATTGGCACTGTGATGGGATTATTGCTGGTTGTGAGCAGTCTCACAGGTGCCAGCATCGTGTTTCGTGAGGAACTGGATCACGCGCTCCATCGATCGCTCCAATCAGCCACTCCCCAAGCCGAACAGGTTTCCATCGACACCATTCTTACCCCTGTACAGGCTGCTCACCCCAGTTTGCCATTGCAGTTTGTTATGTTTCCTCGCAAACCAGATGAAACCTATCTGGTCGCTATGAAGGAACCCAACGGACATCGGCTAGAAACCTTTGTCAACCCCTATACAGGTGCAGTGCTAGGAGAACGAGTGTGGGAACGATCGCCGATCGGGTTCCTTTATAGTCTGCATGAGGAACTGCTGTCAGGCACTGGAGGCATGGTAGTTATCGGTATAGCGGGCCTCTCTCTGCTGCTAACCGCCCTCACCGGAATCATCTTGTGGGCGGGTTGGCGTAGGCTGGCAAACGGGTTCAGAATTCGCTGGCACGCACCCACTGCTCTAGTGAGCTTTGACCTCCACAATGTAGGAGGTATAATCTCCGCCGTGTTTTTGCTCGTTCTGTCAGCAACCGGCATTGTGATTGTCGCTTTGCATGTGCTGCCAGCGCTAAGTACCCCACCTGCCGTAAAATCGGCACCGCAACCATCATCCCTTGCCTTGAGTGAGCTCCTGCGTAGAGCCGACGCCGCCATACCTGAAGGCAAGACAACTATGATGGTATTCCTCGAAACTGAACCCCAGACGGTTTCCATCCATAAAAAACTACCGAATCAAGAAACCGGGCGCTTTGACCTCAGCAGCGTGGAGATCGATCGCGCCAGCGGCAAGGTGTTGCAGACCAACAGAGTCGTGAAGCCAGAAGGGTTTTTCAAGGTAATTATAACGATCGCTGATCTACACTTCGGTACCTTTGGTGGGCTGGCAACGCGGGTTCTCTACGTCTTTATGGGTTTAATGCCTACCATTCTATTGATCACGGGCTTAATCACCTGGAAACGTAGACGCGGACTATTAGCAAGACGCAACGCAGAGTTACAAATCGCGCAGCAAGCTCAGGTTAATCCCCTTCCTTAAAACGTTTGGGTGCAATGCTTCAATGCCATCTTCTCTCTAGTCTACTGGCCTAACTGACCAATATCCTATTCACTTGTGTGCGAGGATTCATTGTGAAAACTGTTTGGTTTATTCATTCCCTGTTGTGGCTTACTATCTTCGCTCCATTAACCATGCAATCGGTTCAAGGAAACGAAGGCACCAATATAGCTAAATCGGGATCAGATATTACTCGTATTCGTGATTTACCGCGATCGGCAACTACCGTCAACGATTGGATCAGTCAAATTGAGCAGACAACCACTCAAGCAACTGTACAAATTACGAGTGTGCGTTTGAATCCCACATCAACGGGATTGGAAATTGTTTTAGACACACTTAATAATCAAGCGTTACAAGTAGATGCCACTAAATTCACCTCTGAAGGGAACGCGCTAACCGCCAGTATCTCCAACGCAGTACTGTCCTTACCCACTGGGAATGATTTCCGCGCAGATAATCCCACAGGCGACATCACCAACGTCATCGTCACTCAAGTCAATGCCACTACTATTCAAATCAATGTAGCTGGAAAAGCTGGATTGCCCACCTCAGATGTAACGCTGAAAACCGGAGGACTGGCATACAGCCTTAATCCAGAAGGTCAAACACCGGATGAGGAACTGGTGGTGACGGGCACTGGGCAGCGAGGATATTTTGTGCCGAATGCAACGGCTGGTACACGTACCGATACGCCGTTACGCGATGTGCCGCAAGCCATTCAGGTCATTCCACAGCAGATTATCCGGGAACAGCAGGTGACTCGCTTGGATGAAGCGCTTCGTAACGTCAGTGGGGTGACAGCGACCAACTTTGCGGGAGGCTTCACAGATTTTACCATTCGCGGGTTTTCGGGTGCGCCAATCTTACGCGATGGGTTTCGGCAGTACGACTTTTTTCAATCCATTCCTGAAACGGCAAACTTGGAACGGATTGAAGTCCTTAAGGGTCCAGCTTCTATCCTGTATGGTGAAATTCAACCCGGTGGCGCGATCAATGTGGTGAGCAAAAAGCCGTTATCAAACCCGTTCTATGAAGCTGAACTCCAGGTTGGCAGTCGCGGCTTTGTTCGACCCCGGATTGATTTTTCTGGTCCCATTACAGCAAATGGCAATCTGCTTTACCGCTTGAATGCACTGTTTCAAAACGAAGATGGCTTTCGCGGATATGACCAGAACAATCAGCGAACATTCGTTTCGCCCAGTTTAACCTGGAAGATTGGCGATCGCACCGACATCACCTTTGAGTTAGGCTACATCAACGACAAGCGACCGTTAGATGCGGGTTTGGTTGCCTTTGGTACGGGAGTTGTTAGAGTGCCGCGCGATCGCATCACTAACGAATCGGCTGACAAAAGTGAACAGCGGTTTTTCAATGTTGGTTATAACTTCGAGCATCGTTTCAACGACAACTGGAAAATCAACAACGCTTTCCGATTCTTCCAACAGCGGTTTATCTCCGATTTCTATTTTCCCGCTGCTTTTAACGAGGCAACAGGAGACTTATCCCGCTTCTTTACAACACGCGATTTAGATTTTCGCACCTATGCCCTTCAGACCAATGTCACAGGTAGATTTACCACAGGCTCTATCGCTCATACCCTGCTATTTGGCGTTGATCTGAGTCGCCAAACCGAGCGGTTTTTTGGACTATCAGATTTTTCACCACCCACCGTTATCAATCTTTTTGATCCGATTTATGGAGCCAATCCCAGACCTGACTTGGCAATTCTACCTGTCGTGATTGATGATCTGACCTCACAAAACAGGTTAGGGCTTTACCTGCAAGATCAGGTCGCCTTACTCGACAATGTAAAACTTCTGGCAGGCGTGCGCTATGACACGGTGAAACAAATTAGGCAACGCGATCCTAACTTCTTTAATCCCATCAATTCTGAATCGACTCAAAATAATGACGCGGTGACTCCTAGAGTGGGTCTAGTGTATCAACCCATTCCCGAAATTTCGCTCTACGGTAGCTACTCGCGATCGTTCAATCCCAACTCTGGTACGACGGTCAGTGGCGCTTTTCTAGAACCGGAACGGGGGCGAGGCTACGAATTTGGGGTTAAGGCTGAATTGCTGAGAAGCAAGTTGTTTGCCACGTTAGCGTACTACAACATCACCAAACAGAATGTGGCAACGACTGATCCAGTGAATCCCGATTTTTCGATCGCCACTGGAGAACAACGTAGTCGCGGCGTTGAATTCGATTTGTCAGGAGAGATTCTGCCCGGTTGGAATATCATTGCCGCTTATGCCTATACCGATGCGGAAGTCACCCAAGATTCTGCGATTCCCATTGGTAATCGTCTAGTGGGTGTGCCCAAAAATAACGCCAGCTTGTGGACAACCTACACGATTCAGCGGGGCGATTTACAGGGATTGGGCGTTGGGTTTGGGTTTAACTATGTCAGCAACCGCGAGGGCGATTTAAACAACACCTATCGGTTGGGCGATTACTTTGTCACCAATGCCGCCATCTTTTACCGTCGAAATAACTACCGCCTAGCCATCAACATCAAAAACCTGTTTGATATTGACTACTTCGTGGCTTCCAACTCTGGCAGTCGTACCAGTGGCATTGAACCTGGTGCACCGTTAACCGTGATTGGCTCCTTTTCGGTGGAGTTTTAGTGTTGCCGCTATCACTTGTCCAGACTTTTGTTGTTTCGTTTATTCGAGGAATTGATATGAACCGAGTCTTACTGAATCTTTTGCTAGTCGTGAGTGGTGCGATCGCCACTGCCTGTCAACAGGCTTCCACACCGACCGCGAATCAGTTGACTCCTACTACAGCGCCATCCAATGTTTCTACCAATCAGGAAACGCCTCCAGCCACAAGCTTCAATGCAGAGATTTATCTCTTAGCCAATCCTGATGTTGCCAAGCAGATCAAAGCTGGAAAGTATAAGTCAGCACTGGAGCATTACGAAAAAGTGGGTAAATCTGCGAAGAACGCTCAGGGAGAAGCGATTGAAGGCTTCTTCACCGACACGCCAGGAAACGACACCATCAAAGGATTTGGGCCAAAGGCGGTGCCGATTATGCCCGTATTCAAAACTTCACGAAGGGTAAAGACGCTCTTGAACTAGCAGGGAAACCCGCTCAATACAAATTTGCAGCGACCGATGGAAACTTTCGGGTTTCAACCGCAAGTGGGGATTTAGTGGCGCTCGTAGAGGGAGTTAAGCCGCTCAAAGTGACGTAAACTTCCAAAGAAGCTGGCATATTCATTATGAAATAATCAGGACTGTCATGCGTAAAGATTCTAGAGCAAGCATTCTTAACGACCCAACGATTGAAGCAGTATTAGATCGCCTGTATGAAGAAGCCGATCGACAAGTTGGTGCGTTACTTTGGCATTATTTACCCAAGCTACCTGGCTTATTTTTGGGTAAAGGCATTCAGTGGGATCAAACCAAAACCGAATTTTATCGTGATAAATATATTCCCATTGAGCGCGATCAAGGCGAGTTTTTGTATTTATTGGCGCGATCGCTCAATGCCAAAGCTATTGTTGAGTATGGCACCTCGTTTGGCATTTCAACCATCTATCTAGCAACTGCTGTAAGAGATAATGGCGGCGGCGTAGTGATTGGTACTGAAATGGTGCCTGAAAAAGTCATTCAAGCCAGAAAAAACATTGCTGATGCCGAGTTGGAAACCTACGTTGAAATTCGTGAAGGCAATGCCCTGGAAACGCTCCAGCACTTGAATCAGCCGATTGATTTAGTGCTGATGGATGGATGGATTCATCTGGCGATCGACGTACTCAAGCTCCTCGATCCATTTATTCGACCGGGGGGCATTGTTGTGTCTGATAACGTGGGAACGTTCAAGGATGACCTGAAACCCTACGTTGAGTTTTTGCAAGATCCTGTCAATGGTTATCGATCAGCAACGTTGGCGCTCAAAGCAGGCACTGAGTTTTCAGTGAAAGTAAGATGAGTCGCGCTAATTCGTTGAAGATGAGTCATCGAACTCTACAACCTGCCAATCACACTCTATAGCATTGCAACCTTACCCAGTAACACGTCGATGTTTCTTTCTGTTTGGTCGGTTCATCTTTAAAAAGATATCCCAGAAGTAATTGCGCGAGATGCTGATGGTCATGAAGCTGATTCAGGTGAGTTCTCAAGCAAAATAGCTGAATTGCTAACTTGATGAGAATAAATAGCATCTATATAAATTACCTGATTAGAGACAGAAAGCAAGCGTGCTTAGCGTAAAGCGCACTGCTGAACTGTATTGAAATTGGGCGATCGCAGTAGCTAAGCAGCTATTAAGGTGTCTCTGGCTTTTGCCAATTCCTTTTTTTTACATTTCTTAACCGTAGCTTATTAGAAATCCCTCCCAATAAGTGTGCTACGATGCCCTTGAGTTTAATTGAGTAGTATTCTCAATAAATTGAAGTTTTTGACAACTTAATTCAGGAGAACAGTGTATGGTCAGAACTACCGATCAACCGCTGGAAGCTGTTCCTTGGTGGGCAGGTAATGCTCGATTAACCAATCTTTCTGGCAGGTTATTAGGTGCTCATGTCGCTCATGCTGGATTGATTGTGCTGTGGGCAGGAGCAATGACGTTGTTTGAGTTAGGTCATTTCAATCCGCAACAGCCAATGTATGAGCAGGGATTAATTCTATTGCCTCACTTGGCGGCGCAAGGTTGGGGCGTAGGAGCAGGGGGGACTATTGTCAGCACTTACCCCTACTTTGTGATTGGAGCCTTGCATCTGATTTCATCGGCATTTTTAGGCTTTGGTGGCATTTTTCATTCGCTGCGTGGTCCAGAGAAGTTGGAACCCAAGTTTCAATTTTTTGGTTACGACTGGGCAGATACGAACAAGATGACAACCATCTTAGGCACTCATCTGGTGTTGCTGGGCGTGGGAGCGTTTCTGCTGGTTGCGAAAGCCATGTTCTTTGGTGGCTTGTATGATCCGGTCGTTGAAAACGTGCGGGTGATCACGAATCCTACCCTCAATCCCGCCATCATTTTTGGCTACCTTTTTGGTGCTATCGGTAAATTCTGGATTGCAGGAGTGAACAGTCTGGAAGATGTGGTGGGTGGTCATATTTGGGTGGGCTTGTTGCTGATTGGCGGAGGGCTGTTCCATATCGCAACTAAACCGTTTGCATGGACGCATCCTCTGTTTGTCTGGTCTGGAGAAGCGTATTTGTCTTACAGTCTGGGGGCGCTGGCGCTGATGGGCTTTATTGCAACATTGTTCGTCTCAGTCAATACCACTGTATATCCCGAAGTATTTTATGGTCCGACGCTGGTGATTCGGCAAAACATTATTCCCTACTTTGCCTCGCCTGATCCTGATTTCTTAAGCGCACGATCGTGGTTGGCAAATGCACATTTCTGGTTAGCGTTCTTCTTCCTGCAAGGGCACATCTGGCACGCGTTACGGGCACGCGGGTTTGACTTCCGCAAAGGTCGGATTAATGACGCAGCAGTGCTACCACAACCCGTTTGAACAGTTTTTGGTGGTTAGTTTTTAGTAGTTAGAAGCAGTTATCTAACAACTAAGAGCTAACAACTCTCTTAGAAATCTTCTCACAGTCAGAGCGGAGAACACTGAATTCAGTACTGTTTTGAAGTTTCTTCAAGGAGATCAATCAATGACAGCAGTGATTACTGAAAGTCCTTATCAGCAACAAATTCCCAAAGTTGGCTGGTGGGCCGGTAACTTTCGTTTGACTAATTTGTCGGGTAAACTGCTCGGTGCTCATGTGGCTCACGCTGCCTTAATTCTTTTGTGGGCGGGCAGCATGACCTTGTTTGAGTTATCGCGCTTTATTCCGACCAAGCCAATGTATGAGCAAGGGCTGATTATCCTACCTCATTTAGCAACGCTGGGCTTTGGTGTGAGTGCAGGCGGACAAATCACCAACGTCTGTTGAGTGACGATTAGATAGACCACCAAGACAATTACATAGACCGCTCCAGAGAACACGATGTAGTCGTGCATTAGAGTGAACAAAAGCCGGACTGAGAGAGCCGGACTAAGGCAAGTAACTCATCTCATTCAAGTGAAGCGAAATCAAGATAAGCAAAGACACTAGAACTCGTTCACTGATTCCTTGAGAACGATTTAGTGCCAGCACCAGTGACATTTCAACAGGTTCAGCTGTACATGAACGCGAAGCAATTGGGACATTCCCAGATAAGAACGTGATCTGTTCCGCCGCAACCGCGTCATTTACGATGCCCCTTGAACCAAGGGTTTCGTTGTGTTGTGCCAACTCACCCAGGGGTCTTCGCCTTCTATGACGTTTCTATTCGTCGGCTCGTCGGTTGGCCGCTGGCTTCCTCCAAACACTCCCTCGCGAGAATGCCCTTGCCTCAAGCTAGTGGTTATCGTCACTCGGAACTTTTAGGTTCATTTGGCCGTTGGTTCCACTACAGGGGACTTTCACCCCATGAGTTCACGCCCATGCTGGGCGTACACAATCCGGTTGGAGCGGACAGTTGAGAGCCTTTTCGTCTATCGTTGTGGTCGATCTGCTGTCGCTCAACCAGAATGTTATACCGCTTGAGTTTCGGGTTGAAACAGTTGATTCGGTGAGCGTTGTGAGATAGTTAACGTATTAACTATTTGGTTGAGCACTCAACCCCTCGTCAAATGTCCAACTCTTCCTCTGATGCTGATTTTCTCCAGCAGTGGTGGTATGCTCTTGCTCCTTACAACTTGGGATACAAGCTCAAACTTGCCTCCCAACTGATGTACCGTGATTTCCTCGAGCGGCTTGAACCCTACGGTTTAACCCCATTCCACTATCTGGTTTTATGCTGTCTGTGGGAAGAGGACGGTCTTTCAACGACAGGAATTGCAGACAAACTGAAGCAGTTAGGTGCAACCCTCACTGGGGTTGTGGATCGGATGGAGGATCGGGATCTTGTCTATCGAGAACGCGACTCTGCCGATCGCCGAATTGTTCGGGTTTGGCTCACAGATGAAGGGAAAAAGCTGATGAGGGCGCTACCACCACTTGGCGCAGAGACAATTAAGCGGGCAACAAACAATATTTCTGAGGTAGAGCAAAAAGCCGTTTTGCAGCTCCTCGATCAAATTGTTGAGAATCTTCTCTAGTGATCGCAGACCTTTGGGGTTGATCTTTTGAGAGTTACTTAATATATTGACTATTAATACATTTAGTTTTTCTTGTGTAACTCCAAGTCAGTGCAAGCTCAAATCTCTGCTGCTTTAGATTGCAACCATCAATTTAGGAGGAAAAATGCCGAAACTGAGTATTAATCAGAAAAACTGGCTACTGTCAGCGCATATCGGTTTTGCTGCGCTGTGGACAGGAACCGTCCTGAGTATGTTTCTTCTATCGCTGAGAAATACCAATTCAACCAATGCAGAGGTGTTGCACACGCTTGATTCTGCAATCACTTTGCTTGATGACTGGCTTGTGATTCCTTCGGCGATCGGTTCGGTTATGACAGCGACCTTTCTTTGTTGGGTGACAAATTACGGATTTGTCAAGTTTTACTGGGTGATTACAAAGTGGGTACTGACAACTGGGTTAGTAGTTTTCGGTACATTCTGGTTATTTCCGTGGGGCAATGCTGCTGCTAAACTATCCGGGCAGGAGGGATTGCAAGCTCTTGACAACTCAATCTATGGGTTTGATGCTAGAGGGGTGTTGCTTGGAACGATTATTCTGGTTCTTTTCCTTGTTGTCATTATTGGAATTTCGGTTTTAAAGCCTTGGGGAAGACGACCAACCAAAGCAAAAGCCCAAGTCAGCGCCGATAGCTGAGAGGCTTACGGCGGTATAACAATAAGTCCCGCTGCACTGGAACGTATCAATATGGTCGGTGGTTGTAAAGTTTCTCTGCGTCCGGCGAGCGCGACCGTTGGCTCGACTTCGTTTCAGTCGTTAGGGCGAAATTTGAGCGTGATCTGTCAGTTTCTGGATTGAATCTGCGGTAGGATAAGTCTATTTCGTTCTGGTTAGGCGGGATGTAGTTGAGAAGCCATCGCGCAATCATTAAAATTGAGGTGTTGACCAAGACGGGGAAGGAGCGAGAGAGCAATGATTTTTGCAGATGTAAAAAGCAAAGCCCAAGCAATCCACATTCTTGCCATCTCAGGAAGTCTCCGTGAGGTTTCATCTAACACTGCCTTACTTCAAGCCGCCATCGCATTGTCTCCGGCCAATATTGAGATGAAATTGTATCGTAGACTCGGCGACTTGCCCCATTTCAATCCCGATCTTGAACCAATGGAACCGCCAGCAGTGATAGATTTGCGACGGCAACTGCGCTGGTCTGATGGTTTGATTATTTCTTGCCCAGAATACGCGCATGGTGTACCGGGAGTGTTGAAGAATGCGCTGGATTGGTTGGTGAGTGGGGAAGAGTTTGTGGGCAAACCGATTGCATTATTCAATGCATCACCACGTGCTATTCATGCTCAAGCTTCGCTCACAGAGATTGTGACAACAATGGCAGGACGAATCGTTCCTGAAGCCTCAATCACTGTTTCTCTGCTTGGCAAGAAACTTGATGCAGGGGAAATTGTTGCCGACTCAGAGGTTTCGAGTGAGGTAAAAAATGCGATTGTTGCCTTTGCGATCGCAATTGAGCAGTTCCGCGCCGAAGCAGTAGAGTTGTAGACTTAGCACGTCGTGCTAACAAATATGCCCTGAGTCGGTCGAAGTCAAGATAACTGTGTCAGGTTTGTTCTCACACTTCTCTCTTTTGGTTTCCTCTCTGATCTGAGAGAATTCATCGCAGAATGAAACAGAATTAAGCAAGATAAGCCTCAATTCTGTTTTCTCTAGATGCTAATTCATTACTTCTACTGTTCTCTGCCGTAATTCTTATTTTGATGCTTCTGCAAGTGCTAAATTCTTTACTAATGCTGAACCCTTGCGCTTCAAAGCCATCAAATATTTCACTTCATTATAGGGCTGTCTATTCTGCCAGCAGCGGAAGACAATCCGAATCCACTTGAAGGCCAAAGCCCGAATTGCTGCTTGGTGCGTTTTCCCCTTCTGTCGTTGCATCTGATAAAATGCGTCTGCCCAGAATGAGTGTTTGCGAGTTTGCAATGCCCAGTGCACAAAGGTCTGTCGAAGAAACTTGGGACAACTCCAGCGCCAATGCACCCACGACTTCTGTCCACTACTCTCTTTCATCGGAGCAATTCCGGCAAAGCGCAACAGGTCTTGAGCAGTTTGGTAGCGATCGCGTTCTTCCCCAAAGGCAACTAGAAGCCTGGGTGCTAAATGGGGTCCTGCTCCTGGTAGTGCGGCAAATAACTCAGCATCGGGATGGAATTCAAACAGCTTTTCTATCTTGGTGTCGAAGGTTGTAATGCTGGTAAGAGCACCTGCTAGCTCAATCAAATTGAAATTTGGTTTGGCATCTTGATGGCTAAGTTACTCAGACGAGGTAACGTCCTCAGTCAAGCTGATTTAAAGAACCGTATGCCTAAGTTCATCGCTTACTTCAACCGCACGATGGCAAAACCGTTTCAGTGGATTTATAAGAGCAAAGCTCTAGCCGCCTAGATGATATTCGTACTTACGCCGTAGCCTACTAGCTACTTATCCATTCGCAGCTTACACTGAGTGAGCTTTTTTACGGCTTCGCTAACCTTTAAAGCATCCTCTGATGGAACTACAAACTCTACTGAACGACGGGGCATTGAACGACAAATGGCTGAACTCGTCCATCAGGTTTTTCTTGAGCCGTTACGAAGTAGCGCCACCCAGCTTGCTTAATTGCGTTTCCTTGAAGTTGGCAAGATACGGACAGTTTAAGTTCGTGGCTAACTTGTCGGTTAACTTGCTCATCTTCCCTGGCAAAAGTCTATGACAAATTCAATATTTGGAGCATACCAACCAACTGCGATTGTCATTGCAACTAGCTTAAAAGTCAGCGTTACTTCAAGGTTCCGCCACCACTCAACGACACAATAAGACGACTGAGTGTTCTTAAAGCGATCGCGCTATCGTAGATGTCCTTTATGCCATGAAACCAACATCTGATCGTACTCTGCTCATGCCTGCGATCGCAGAACGAGACCACAGGCAAGGGGCACTCAATGCGGCAATTGTGTTAGTGGAATATGGTGATTATCAATGTCCCTACTGCGCTCAGGCTTATCCAATTGTTCAGGCACTACAACGGCAATTGGGCGATCGCCTGTGCTTTGTGTTTCGTCATTTTCCGCTCAATGAGATGCATCCACAGGCGCAGAAGGCGGCAGAAGCGGCAAAAGCGGCAGCGGCTCAAGGTAAGTTCTGGGAGATGCACGACTGTTTGTTTGCCCACCAAGCTGCCTTAACGGACGCAAAATTATTTGAGTGCGCGATCGAGATCGGTTTAGAGGTTTCTCAGTTTTTGCAGAATGTGACTGGAAACGTTCACGCCGCGCAGATTCAAGCAGAGATTGAAAGTGGCATCAATAGTGGTGTGACGACAACACCGACTTTCTTTATTAACGGTGTTCGCCATCAGAGCAGTTGGGATTTAAGGAGTTTGTTGGATGCGATCGCGCAAATTGTTTCAGAATAAGCATCTTAAGTTCTGGTTTAACGGGTTGATCTTCTCTAGCAGAAAGCGAGTGAGAACTGAATACTAGCTGTAGTTTGTACGATCTTTGCTTGCCTAATAATCTGAAAGTCTAGAAGGTGGAAATTCAATGACAACGAACAGCCTTTTTGAACGATTAACGCCAGCGAATGCAGCGATGTTGCTGATTGACCATCAGGTTGGCACCATGAATTTTGGCATTACGGATCTTGATGCCTTACATCTCAAGAATCAGGCGTTGTGGCTGGCAGAAGCCGCTAAAATTTTTGACCTCCCGGCAGTTTTGACGACTAGCAATCCCAATGGTGCGAACGGGCCGTTATTTCCAGAACTGCTGGACGTTTTACCCGATGTGCCCGTCATCGATCGCGTCATCATCAATGCTTGGGATGACCCCAACTTTTTGCAGGCGGTGCAGCAAACGGGGCGCAAGAAGCTGATCATGGCTGGAGTCACAACCGATGTATGTTTAACCTTTCCCGCGATCGGGGCGGTTAGAGATGGTTTTGATGTCTATGCAGTGATGGATGCCTCTGGTACCGTCAATCAACAAGCCATGTATGCATCCATGTTTCGCATGAGTCAGGCAGGCGTGAAAATTGCCAATACGAATATGGTGATCGCGGAACTCTTGGCAGACTGGTCGAGTAGTTACGGCGTTCCATTAGGAAAGCTGTATGCCAATCGCTTACCCAACTTTGGGTTTATTGCGGCGCATCTGGATTATTTAGCAAAACAATCTCACAAAGTTCCAGTAGCGGCTTAATCAGGATTACTCCCATGACCAATTTAACCTTAGAACAAACGGCTTCCAATACGGCTCCTGTCTATCCTTTTCCCTTGCCTGCGTTGCGGTTTGCCTATGATGCGCTTGAACCGTTCATTGATGCCGAAACGATGCAGGTGCATCATCAATTGCATCACCAGACCTACATCAATAATTTGAATGCGGCGATCAAGGATTATCCACAGTTGCATCAAATGTCGATCGAAGATATTTTGCGACAGCTTGATCAAGTTCCAGAGAGCATTCGCGCCACGGTTCGCAATCAGGGCGGTGGACATGCAAACCATCAGTTCTTCTGGAAGATCTTGAAACCAGGTCCTGCGACTACACCTGAAGGGGTATTGGGGGAGGCGATCGCTCAAGCCTTTGAATCGTTTGACAACTTCAAAACTCAATTCCATGCCGCAGGACTAAAGCTGTTTGGCTCAGGCTGGGTCTTTCTCGTGGTTGATCCGAAAGACGGTAGCAAACTCAAAATCCATACCACTGCGAATCAAGACAGTGTGCTGCTAGAAGGCTTGCCCGGACTGCTGTGCTGCGATGTGTGGGAACACGCCTACTATCTCAAATACCACAATCGACGGGCGGATTATCTAGAGGCGTTTTGGCACGTCGTGGATTGGGATGTTGTAGCACGGCGATTGGAAGGGTTTCGGGCAGGGAAAAGGCAGTTGTAAGTAAGGGGGAATGAAAACCAGGCAATTACCTCTTCCCCTCTTCCTCAAAAATTACACGCATCGAAACAGGAGAATAAACAATGGTTGCTGAATTGACAAAAACACAACTGTTCAACTGGGCAGAAATGAACGGTAAACTCTACAGCAACGGCTGGAGAGACGGCATTCAAACCACAAATGTTGTGGCTCCCGCAACCGGAAAAATCTTAGGACAGGCGGCACTAGGTTCGGCTGCCATCATTGCAGAAGCGGCAGAAATTGCAGCCGAAGCGCAGAAAAAATGGGTGCTGGTGCCACCGGAAGAAAAGCGATCGCTCCTGATTCGGGCTGATGCGCTGCTACACAAATATGCCGATGAAATCTGCGATGTGACAATGCGGGAAATTGGAGCAACGCGCTCGAAGGCAATGTTTGAAATCACGTTCTGCTCCGATGAATTTCTGGAGGCGGCTTCCTATCCCACCCAACACTTTGGGGCATTGCTTGCCGATCGCGCCAATCGCAAAAGCTATGCGGTGCGGGTGCCCTATGGGGTTGTGGCAGCGTTGACTCCTTCCAATGTGCCGCTCTTGTTGGCAGCACGGGTGATTGCGCCTGCTCTGGCGACAGGAAATGCCGTCATTGTTAAACCCCATCCTGCCTCGATCGCCTGCGGTGGTTTTATGTTCGCCCGCATCTTTGAAGAAGCAGGATTGCCGCCTGGATTGCTGCATGTCATTCCTGCTAGAGGTAAGGAGGCAGAGGCGTTTGAGACCGATCCCAATATCTCGATGATCCATTTCACAGGTTCCTCATCGACGGGACAACGGATTGCCGAAACCGCCAGTCGATCGCTCAAAAAAGTTTCCATCAGCGGCAGTGGCAAGAATCCCTTTGTGGTGCTGGAAGATATTGAAGATATTGAAGCAACGGTCTCCACAGCGGTGTTTAGCACGTTTTACTTTGGCGGACAGTCCTGCATGACGGCAGGGCGACATCTCGTGCATCGCAGTTTGGTGGATGACTACATTCGACGCTTTGTGGAAACCGCCAGCAAACTGGTTGTGGATGATCCGGTTGCCAATCCCGATGCGTTTTACGGTCCGATGATTCAGCCGGAAATGGTGCATCGTCAGGAGGAAATCGTTAACGATGCGGTGGCAAAAGGTGCAACGTTGCATCTGGGCGGCAAGGCGAGCGGTCCCTTCTTCCATCCCACCATCCTGAGCGGTGTGAAACCTGGCATGATCGCCTGGAATGAAGAAATTTTTGGCCCAATCGCGGCGATCACAGCATTCGATACCGACGATGAAGCCGTTCGACTGGCAAACGATACCGCCTATGGCTTATCGGGAGCGGTGTTTGGCTCTCAGGTGCGGGCAACGCGGGTCGCCGAACAACTGCAAACCGGGATGATTCATATCAACGATCGCTCCACCGATGACAGCGCTTATGTCCCCTTTGGTGGCGTGAAACTATCCGGGAACGGCGGACGCTACGGCAGCCATGTGAACTGGGACGAATATACCCAATGGCGCTGGCTTACCATTTCTGAAAAACCGACGCTGGTTTCCTTCTTTGGACATTGAACTGCTTTTTTAGAGTGTGAATTGTTGTGCAGCAAAATTGCACCATGATTCACACAGGAGGGTAATCAGAACAGACATTCAGGAGAACATTATGGGACATTTCATTCCTTATGCTGATGGTGAGCAATTGCTCGAAGGCTATTTTGCCCCACCGCAAAACCGTGACATTGCCCCAGGTATTCTAATTGCCCCAACCTGGCTGAGCATCACGGAAAGTATGCAGCAACGCGTCGATCGCCTCGCGGCTTTAGGCTACGCCGCTTTTGTGCTTGATGTGTTTGGGGCAGGCGTTCGTCCGGCTCCACCTCAAACTCCTCAGACGATCGTGCAGCCGTTTATGAGCGATCGCCATCACTTCCGCACCCGCCTCAAAGCCGGATTGGAAGCCTTGCAGCAACAGCCAGAATGCAACACCAGTCAGATTGCGGCAATGGGCTATTGCTTCGGTGGCTGTGCCGTGTTGGAACTGGCTCGTAGCGGCGCACCGTTGCAAGGGGTAGTCAGTTTTCATGGCGAACTGGATACACCCCTGCCTGCCCAACCGGGTGTCATGCAGGCGAAAATTCTCGTTTTGCATGGCGATGCTGATCCGATCGTGCCCTTTGAGAAGCTGATCGGCTTTCGAGAGGAAATGCGATCGGTCAACGCTAACTGGGAAGTGGATATCTACAGCGATGCCAAACACAGTTTCACAGGCGAAGGCGCGATCGGCACCATGCCCGAAGCAGGACTGAATCCCCAGGCAGAGGCGCGATCGTGGCAACGAATGGTGAACTTTTTTGAGGAAGTTCTGCCTGGAAGAGGAGGTAAAGGACAGCAGTAGATTTTTTTATTCCCCTTCCTGATTTCCGTTCGCTCAAGGTCATGCATTGGGACGTTCAGCATCAGCGGCTGCCAGCATCGTGGACAAGGCGTGCTTGAACACTGCGTTATCGGTGTCACTCAAATGACGACCAAAGTAGGTAGCGATGCCTTGAGCATAGACAGTCCACATTTTCTCCTGCTCAAGTTTGAAGAGTGGTTTGCTACTACTTCAATTGCTTAACTCAAATCTATTTCTTACACAATCAAGGAGACTTCAGTGAAATATTTACTCTCTTCAGCGACATTGATGCTGACAATGGCTTTCATGCTGCCTCTCGCAGCGATCGCTGCTCCCTTAACCAATATGTCGATTACCAGCGGTCCGCCACGTACTCTTAAGACTTCCGAAAGTCCACAACCAAACTATCCATCTGATTCATCCACCCCTAATTCCACCAAACCAAGCAACTGCCTCTCTACTGATGCTGTAAAGCAACTTAAAATTGATCGCTGCTCTAAACCAACTGCTAAACAGCCTTCCAATCGAGTACAAGATGATTCCTATCCAGGTTATTGCCCTGCACTCCCACCACGGGTTACATCCGGTGATTGGCTTTATAAGCAAACGCTCCAGCGATGCTTGTACGGTTCCTGACGCTCAGGCAAGATACTCTCACAGCTTATGGCGCTGAATATGAAGCTCACTCAACACGACACCAATCTTCTGCAATTCTGTCAGCAGGAATTCTCGGTTACAACAACTGATATTCAGTTGGTTCTGCGTCATCATCAACAAACGGTAACTTCTATCCCAATGTTGTTGTGGCAGTTTGGTATTGTCTCCATTGAGCAGTTAAATCAGATCTTTCATTGGTTAGAGACTCAGCCTGATGAGTCAGAACTCTCAGAATTGTTAACTGCTGCTAGCATGGTTGAAAAGGCTTGCATAAGCGCTTCTGCATCGGTATCACTTAAATAACGACCAAAGTACTGAGAGATACCTTGAGCGTATATTATCCACATTGCCTGCTGCATCGCCAATCCTGCTTCGGTCAATACAGCAAACGCGCCCCGTCGATCGCTCGGACAGCGTTCGCGCTGCAACAGTTCAGCCGCTTCGAGCCGATCGACTAACCGTGTCAAATTACTACGGCTCAACAGGGCTTTATCAGCCAGCTCACTGAGCCGCAATCGGTGATCTGGAGCTTCTTTAAGCGCCCACAGTACGTCATACCACTCTAATGGAGGTAAATCTGCCTCCTTGAGTTTCCCCTCTATACGATCGAGCAGTTTGATATGAGCGGTGAGAAATAACCGCCAGGTGGAATTGCGAAGGTCATCCAGTTTTTTCATAACCTTACTATGCCAAAAAATAGTTGCATCTGCAAATGATCCAAAACATATAGTTTCAAATGCAACTATATGTGTTATTCTTATTTTAGTTGCTTTTGCAACTATCAAAGCACAAACAAATCTCGAAGGAGAGCCAATCATGTTTAATACTTCTGCTTTACGGCGCTCGTTTTACACCGCTCGTCTTGCTCAAGCAATGGCAGCGACAGTGGCGTTCGTTTCGCTCTCAGCATCGCTTGCCGTTGCGGGACAGCACTCCGATGGACGACTCTTTTTTGACCATGTTCCACGTTTGGTGCGAACCACGACGAGTGCCATTACTGCGACGTATGTAGGTGGAGCAACCTATGAATTCACTATTACGGTGCCTCAAGATGCCGGTGCATCGCTACACGCCGTCACCATCCGTCAAGAACCGGGGCTGGGCACGGTGGCATTTAATCCCAATGAAAGTCGAGCCATTGCCGCCAATGGAGCAAACATTCCGCTCGCCAGTATTGGGGGTGCTAGTGAAACAGACACGACGATCGCGTTTGAGCAACCAATTCAACCTGGCGAAACCGTAACCGTTACGCTCAAAGCCGATCGCACTCCAACGTTAGAAGGTGTTTACCTGTATGGTATCACCGCTTATCCGGTGGGTGATCAAAGCAACGGGCTGTTTTTAGGTTATGGTCGCGTACAGATTTACGGTCATGGTGGCTGATACAACACAGTGAACGAATTTAGTTGTGAGCAGCAATCCTGGAGCATTCACAAAACCCATCTATTCAGGAAAACTGCTCACCGCAATCCACATTTCCATCACTTCACAGGAAACGGCATATGTTGGCACAGAAAACAATGCAACAGGCTCCTTCGATGCGTGCTTCCCTTGGGCTACTTGCGGTCATCACGGCTTCAACCTTGTGGGCAGTTGCCGCCAATGTTGCCAGTAGTTTGTTTCAAGTCGGTATCAATGCCTTTGATTTAGCGGGTATTGCAACCTTAATTGCAACCGTAGCCCTGATTCTGGTGCAAACCTTGCGCGAAGGGCTTCCTCGTTTGTCGGTTCGTCCATCTCAGTTTGTGCTTGGTATCTTGTTTGTCTTGTTTGTGGCGGCAGATTACCTTGCGATCGCGCGACTACCGGTTGCGGTGGCGATCGTGCTGATCTTCACGTCTCCAGTATTGGTTGTGCTATGGACGGCGATCGTTTCACGACGCTTGCCCTCAACTAAAGTTTTGATCGCCCTCGGTCTATCCGTGATTGGTGTAGCGCTGGTATCGCAATTACTAGCCGGGAATTTGGCGGCGTTCAATTGGTTTGGAGTGAGTGTGGGCTTAAGCACTGCCCTGTTGTTTGCGGCTTACACCCTATTGAGTGAACAAATCAGCACCACCTATAGTGCCACAACTTCACTCCTAAAGACGTTCTGGGTCGCCAGTTTACTCTGGATTGGTTACTTCCTATTCCACGGGTTTCCAGTCACCTTATTGGAGTCACAAACGCTGCCAAAAGTAGTGTATATGGGCATTGCCGGGAGTCTATTGCCTTACTTGCTCTACCTGTGGGGCATGAAACATTTGCAGGCAGAACGAGCGGCGATCGTCGCCACGATCGAACCTGTGATTGCCGCCGGAATTGCCTGGATCTGGTTTGGACAACAACTCACCATTTTGCAAATGTTGGGTGGTGTGTTGATTCTTATCGCCATCACGCTACTGCGAATTCGCAAAGCGTCTTAGTGCATTCATTCTGTTTCTTGACACATACCTTCAATGGAGTTTATTTATGACACGCCTGCTGCATATTGCTTCCAGCCCACGCTACGCACACTCTCATTCTCGCACACTGACACAGGAATTCATCGATAAATGGAGTCTTTACCATCCTGAAGCAACCGTTATACTGCGTGATTTAACGCTCAATCCAGTTCCCTACCTTGACGATACCTGGATTACTGCCAAATTTACTGCGCCCGATCAATATACGCCTGAATTGACAGGTGCGATTGAACTCTCCGATCAATTGGTGGATGAATTCCTGGCGGCTGACTGCTATGTCATTTCAGCTCCGATGTACAACTTCACGATTCCGGCCGTCCTCAAGTCTTACATTGACTATATTGTTCGACCACGCCGTACCTTTGCGGTTGAGAATGGTGCCTTCAAAGGTTTGGTGACTGGCAAGAAGCTATTGTTTATCACTGCACGCGGCAGCGATTTTCGTCCTGGTTCAGCCTTTGCGCCTTCAGATTTTCAAGAGCCGTATCTGCGAACCGTGTTCGGGTTCATCGGCTTTACAGAGATTCAGTTCATCAATGCAAACGGTCTGAGAACAGATCTCAGAGATCAGAGTTTAGCCGAGGCAAGATCCACCATTCAAGCGTTAGCCAGTCACTGGTAGGTTTGATGGCTGCACTGTGATCACTATGGCGCGATCGGACTTACTAAACATCCGCCAGCCCTGAACGAATTGCGGCAACTGAAACAGTTAAATGATGTGATTTCGATTTCACGGGCGAAGGGGCGATCAGCACCATGCCCGAAGCAGGGTTGAATCCCTAGGCAGAGGCGCGATCGTGGCAACGAATGCTAAATTTCTTTGCAGAAGTTGATTGCGAGTTAGACAAGCAGCAAGTTAAGTAGGGTAGCACCATGAATGCTGGTCATCAACATCAAACTAAACTTGCGTTAGTCACGGGTGGCAATAAAGGGATTGGCTTTGCGATTTGTCGGGGCTTGCTGCAAGCTGAATTTGAGGTGATTTTGGCAGCCCGATCGCTCGACAAAGCCAAACAAGCCATTGACCAACTGCAATCAACTCAAGTGCATCCACTGGTGTTGGATGTGGCTGATGATCATTCAATTCATGATGCGGTTGCAGAGGTGCAACGCAACTTCAATCAAATTGATATTTTGATCAACAATGCAGGTATCTATCCCGACGAAGGAGTCAATATTCTCACCATCGATCGTGACCTGCTCGATCGCACCATAAACACCAATGCCTTTGGTCCAATTCGGACAGCTCAAGCCTTTCTGCCGCTGTTAGAAGAAGCTCCTACGAGTCGCATCATCAATGTTTCTAGCGGCTATGGTGCGTTAGATGGTTTATCTGCCAGTGTACCGAGTTATTGCTTATCAAAACTGGCGCTAAACGGAGCGACGATTATGCTGGCAGAGGCGCTGCAATCAAAAGGCATTGCCGTATATGCCATGTGTCCCGGCTGGGTGCGAACGGATATGGGTGGCGCTGGCGCAACTCGATCGCCCGCACAAGGTGCCGATACCGCTATTTGGTTGGCAACAGAAGCATCACCGAAGCTGAGTGGGAAGTTTTTCCGCGATCGCCAGGAGATCTCTTATTGAGGGAAAAGCAGTAGGCTAGTTGATGGCGTTTTGTTTACAGGTGAATCCAAAGGTTTCATGGCTCTTATCTTTCAGCTAAGTTCAGCCTTAACGCGGTGTTCTTGTCTGGTCGGATAGCAAGTTGCCGGCGATACTAGAGCATCATCCATTAGTTGACAACTTTGAGACAATCACGGGCAGAAAACCTACGCTGTGGAAGGAGTTTGCTCTGAAGCACTAAGATGAATTCCATTACTGACAAAAAGGAGAATCATGATGACTACAGAGGCAAAAGTTTGGTTGATCACAGGTAGTTCTACCGGAGTTGGATGATCGCTTGCCGAAGCGGTGCTCAAGTATGGCGATCGCGTCATTGCCACCGCTCGCAAACCCGAACAACTTGATGATTTGGTTGCTCAATATCCCGATACTGTAAAAGCGATTCGCCTCGATGTGACTCAACCCCAAAGCATTCGTGAAGCGGTGGATGCGGCGATCGCAACCTTCGGACGGATTGATGTGCTGGTCAACAATGCGGGTTACGGTTTAATCGGTGCCCTGGAAGAAGTGAGTGATGAGCAAATTCGCCGTAACTTTGACACCATTCTCTTTGGCTTTGTCAATATGAAGCGGGCAGTGTTACCCATCATGTGGCAGCAGCAAAGTGGACATATTATTAACATGTCCGCGATCGCAGGCTTTTCCAACGAGCTTGGTTTTTCCATTTATGGCGGCGCGAAATTTGCGTTGGAAGGGGTGTCCGAAGCAGTATATGGAGAAGTCCGCCCACTAGGTATCAAGGTCACAATCGTAGAATCCGGTCCCTTTCGCGCAGACTTTATTGGACGATCGCTCGATCGAGCCGAACACAGTATGGAAGCGTATCAAGGAACCGTTGGCAAGTTTCTGCAATTTCTCAACCAGATTGAAGGCACTCAACCGGGCGACCCAGACAAAGCATCTCAGGCAATTATTCAAGTCGTCAATGCTGAGAATCCACCCTTGCGACTGGTGTTAGGCAAGTATGCTTACAGCAAGTTTCGCCAAAAAATCGCGTCACTTACAAAAGAACTGGATGAGTGGGAAGCGATCGCCGCGAACACCGATTTTGAATCCACAGAAGCGTCTCACTAGGAATTCATGAACGATTAAGTTAAAAAATTTATCATGATTGCCAACAAAGCGATCGTCTGCAAACTAAGCCAGCTTATAAAAAGTTGGGATTGAGCGATGCAATTCAACTTGATGCAGCGGAAGTGGAATGGCATTTCCATCGATTATGGTCAGATGTTTGAGGTCGGAGAGTTTGATGCGGCGATGCCGCAGGAAGGAGTCGCCGTCGCGTTTGCACCCCACGATCGTGTGGTTTGGTCGATGGATGGCGGCGATCGACAAACAACTGCAATGCCTCCGGGCAGCGTGTTTCTGTACGCTTCGCGTCGGTTTGTCTGGCATCAGCGCGAGAAACCCAGCGAGTGGATTCATATTACATTCGATCCGCAATTGATCAGCCGCATGGCTGTAGAAAGCGGACTGCCAGCAGACACCCAACTTAATCACCGCGTGCTGTTTCTTGATCCGACAATTCTGCACATTGCTCATTTACTGAAAGCCGAAGTGCTGAATGGCGGACTTTCGGGCGATTTGTTTGTGGAATCGCTGCGGAATGTACTGCTCATTCATCTGCTGCGGCATTACAGTCAAGCGGCTTCCATCAAGACTGTTGAAACTCGCTTGAGTCTGCCGCAAATACATGCTGTCAAGACGTATATCGAAAATCATTTAGCCGAATCGTTGAGTATTGCGAATCTAGCAGCGATCGTGCCGATGAGTGAATTTCACTTTGCGCGCTCATTCAAAGCCGCAACGGGAGAAAGCCCCCACCGTTACGTGACGCAGCGTCGCATCGAACGCGCCAAGATATTTTTGTCGGTGACGCAGTTATCGGTAGCGGAGATTAGCGATCGGGTTGGGTTCTCAAATCAGAGCCACTTTACGGCTCAGTTTCGTAAACTGACAGGAACGACCCCTAGAGGCTACCGCACCAGTGTGTAATGCCACCTGAAGTTGAGCAAGATTTTGATAATTCTCAGCAAGAATCGGTCGTGAAGCTTTCTCAGAGTTTTTCTAGAGTAAAGACGTTAACCGGATACCCATTCATACAAACTAATGATGAAACGATTCAAGTTCTTACCCCGTTCTGCTCTATCCCGTCGTCAAATGCTAACAGTCGGAGCAATGGGAGCCACAGGAGTTGCAGCAACCACGATCGCCGCTCAAGTTCAAGCCAATACAAAAACACCGATCGCGCCTGAAACTGGAAAAGCCAAGGCTCAAGGCAAATTTGCCAATAAAGTGGTGCTGATTACAGGCGCAACCTCTGGCATTGGAGAAGGGACTGCCTATGCGTTTGCTTACGAAGGCGCGAAGGTGATGTTTTGTGGACGACGCGAGAATTTAGGGAAGCAGGTGGAAGCCAAAATTAAAGGCTTTGGCGGTGAGGCAACCTACATGCGGGCAGATGTCCGACAAGAGGCGGATGTGAAAGCCTTTGTGGATACCTGCGTGCAGAAATATGGACGCATTGATATTGCCTTTAACAATGCTGGACTTCTGAATCCTAAACTGGTCAGGCTTCATGAACAATCAACCAGTGATTTTCTCGATGTTTTACACACTAATGCGTTGGGTGAATTTTTGGCGCTCAAATACGAAATTCCTCAAATGCTCAAACAGGGTGGCGGCTGCATCGTCAACATGGCAAGCGTTTCTGGCTACAAAGGCTTTACGGAGATCGGACCTTACAGCGTCAGTAAACACGCCGTTTTGGGTTTGACGAAAGTGGCAGCGTTGGAATACGCCAAAGATAATATTCGGATCACTTCCATTTCTCCTGGTGGTGTGGATACAGCCATGCTGCGGCAGGCACGGGAAGCACGTGGGTTAACGTTTGAAGAAGGCTCGAAATTTATTCCAATTCAGCGCACTAACACAGTGGAAGAGATGGCACGGGCGGTTATGCTTCTCAGTTCCGATGAGGCAAGTGCGTTTCATGGTTCGCTCGTAGATGTCACAAGCGGTATGTTGGACTAATTTAATGGCAAGCAAAAAACTTAATTCACAGAGGTATTTTCACCAGTGCACAGATTGCAGGCGTCTTTGCTACACCAGTTCCTGCGATCGCCTGAGTAACTAGCAGGCGCTGTTAGTGGTAACGAAAGTGTCACCTAAGTTGAATGACCACTAAAACGGATTAAAGGCGCGAGAAATAATAATTAACTGACAGCAATTTAAAGGGCAACAATCATGAGTTCAATGTCTGAAAAAGTAGCGATCGTCACAGGCGGCAGTTCCGGTATTGGTCGGGCTACTGCGATCGCCTTTGCAAAAGCGGGAGCAACAGTTGTTGTCGCTGCCCGTCGTGAAGGAGAAGGAGAAGAAACTGCTCGACTGGTTCAAGCAGCCAGGAGTAAAGGGCTATTTGTTAAAACAGATGTGACCCAAGCCGCAGACGTGGAAAGGTTAATTCAGACCGCGATCGCCCGCTATGGGCGCGTCGATTACGCCTTTAACAATGCTGGCTCTGGAAAAGCCAGTCCTCTGGTCGCTTTAGAGGAAGCCGATTGGGAGTATGAGCTTAATGCCAATCTCAAATCTGTTTGGCTTTGCATGAAGCACGAAATTCCAGCAATGCAAAAAACTGGCGGCGGCGCGATCGTCAACGTTGCTTCTCAAGGTGCCTTACTCGGTATTGCCAACTATGGTGCTTATGGAGCTGCTAAAGCAGGTGTGATTGCGTTATCTCGTGCGGCAGCGGCTGAACACTCGGTGGATCACATTCGGATCAATTCGATTAGTCCTGGTGCGGTGAAAACTGACTTATGGGCAAGCGCTCCACCTGAAATGCTGGATCAAGTGGCAGCAGGCATTCCCTTGAAGCGGATCGGGATGCCTGAAGATATTGCTGAAGCCGTTGTTTGGTTATGCTCAGCCGGATCAGCGTTTGTGACGGGACACAACTTAGTGGTTGATGGTGGCTTCACCGCTGTTCAAAAGTAATCAGCGATCGAACCATCATTACGGCCTGATGGGGCTGCTAGAAGAATCTTGCAAATCATATGATTCTGAAATGTTTTGCCGTCGGCAATTAGTAATCCAACTAGGCGTGCTTGCAAGCTGCCTTACCGCTACGGCTGCACTCGCACAAACAAAGAAACTATCATCTCAAAAGGTCATGGCTGGAACAGAGATTACGTCCGTTGTTAACAGTATTGTCATTTTGTCTGATTTACGCGACTGGGCAAGTGTGAGACGATGTTTTGCCGATCAGGTTGATGTCGATTACACATCGCTCACTGGTGGAAAGCCTAAAACGATCGCGGCAGAGGCATTAGTCCAACGCTGGAAGACTGCCTTTGAAAGCACCTTCAAAACCACGCAACATCTACTCGGTACTCATGTCATTACCCTTCAAGGCGACACTGCTACTTGCTTATCCCACTTTCAAGCGCGGCATACGACTTTGGATACCACCAAAGGTATATGGACATTGGGTGGACACTACCATGATGATCTGGTGTGCCTATCCTCCAAAGACTAAGATTCAAGAAATCATTAAGAGAGATATGCATCATGCCATACATCAATGTTCAAATTACGACAGGAGCTACGAGAGAACAAAAGTCTGAGTTGGTAAAGGAATTTACAGAATTACTTGTCCGCATCCTCGGTAAAAAGCCAGAACATATCCACATTGTTATTCAAGAGATAGCTGACGAAAACTGGGGTTTCTCAGGAATGCTCACAGATGAATGGAAAAGAAAGCTCACTAACGATTAGTCATTAAACGATGCATATGCCCATTTGAATTCAGGATTTCAGTCAGGAGAACGCTAAATGATTCGACTCGACAATCAAGTAGCAATTATTACTGGAAGCGGGCGCGGTATGGGTTTCGCCTACGCCCGTCTGCTGGCGGATAGAGGCGCACGTGTCGTAATACACGATGCGGGTGTCGGTCAGGATGGTATGGGTTCCAGCCCAGACGTAGCGGTCAATGCTGTCAGGGCTATTCAAGAGGCAGGTGGAACGGCGATTTCAAGTATTGCAATGCTTGATAGCCGAGAGAATTGTAAGGGTTTGGTGGAAACTGCGATCGCAGAATTCGGTCGCCTTGATATCTTGATCCACAATGCTGGCTGGGTCGCCTATCAAGCGATCGAGGAGTTAACCTCAGATTTTCTGCAACGTGCCATCAACGTTAACATCGAAGCACCAACCTGGTTGGCTCAAGCAGCCTTTCCAATGATGAAACAGCAAAACTACGGACGGATTGTGCTGACGACTTCAGATAGGGCGATTTACAAGCAATATGCATTCAAGGGCCTCGCTCCTTATGCAATGGGAAAAATGGCACAGATCGGTTTGATGAATGTGCTCGCGGTTGAAGGCAAAGAGTATGGCATTCTGGTCAATGCGATTTCACCAGTCGCTAAAACGCGGATGTGGAACATCCAAGATGAACCAGAGGAGTTGCGACCCGATCAAGTAGCTCCCGGAGTGTTATATCTTGCTTCTCCAGAATGCCGAGAGTCTGGATTTATCTTAAGGGCAAGCAATGGTCAATTCACAGCCGCACGCTGGGTCGAGCGAGACAACGTAGACTATCCATTAAACCTTGCCGCTGTGGAAAGCTCTACTGTAGAAGATTTGGCGACTCGCTGGCAGGAGATTGCTGTAGATGTTGCGCTTTAAAGATTGAGCTTGTACTTCGAGAGAATTATTGGTGGGAGCATATGATGAAACTATTCAGGCTTTTCTCTTTCTCTGCTTTATCGCGTCGTCAAATTCTATCCGTAGGAGCAATGGGAGCAGCAGGAGTAGCAACAACCGCGATCGCCGCTCAAGTTCAGGCAAACACGAAAACACCGATCGCCCCTGAAACTGGAAAAGCTAATGCTCAAGGCAAATTTGCCAATAAAGTGGTGCTGATTACAGGCGCAACTTCTGGTATTGGAGAAGCGACTGCCTATGCATTTGCTCACGAAGGTGCGAAGGTGATGTTTTGTGGACGACGCGAGAATTTAGGGAAGCAGGTCGAAGCCAAAATTAAAGGCTTTGGCGGTGAGGGCACCTATATGCGAGCAGATGTTCGGCAAGAGGTAGAGGTGAAAGCCTTGGTGGATGCCTGTGTGCAAAAATATGGACGCATTGATATTGCCTTTAACAATGCCGGAATTGAAAGTCCGCCTAAGTCGATCGCAGAAATGTCTCTGGACGAGTGGAACAACGTGATTGCAACCAACCAGACAGGCATATTTCTGGCAATGAAGTACGAGATTCCTGTGATGGTACAACAGGGCGATGGCACGATCGTCAACACTGCCTCTGTTGGTGGTCATCGCGGCTTTGGCAAAATTGGACCTTATGGTGCAAGCAAGGCGGCTGTGCTGCAAATGACAAGAATTGCAGCACTGGAGTATGCAGATAAAAACATCCGGATCAATTCAATTTCACCTGGTGCAGTTGATACACCGATGCTGCATCGTGCTATTTCTTCATGGGGTCTAACTCCTAAAGAAGCTGCCGCACCTTATCCCATTCAGCGATTAGCGACATCCGAGGAAATGGCAAGAAGTGTCATGTGGTTAGCATCTGCTGATGCTTCAGTGGTGACAGGGATGGATATGGATGTAACAGGCGGATACCTGACGAAATAAGGCAGTTTGCAGGGCTATATTTTCTAACAGTGCAGTAATTAGACAACGATCTGCTTTGAAATGGATTAGGCGATGTTGATTGAAATTTAGACGTTAAGAGCAAAGAAATAATGAAATTCAGCAATCAAATTGTAGTCGTTGTCGGTGGTAGTTCAGGCATTGGATTAGGAACCGCTAAAGCTGCTCACGCTGAGGGTGCATCCGTGGTGATTGTCGGGCGATCGCCCGATCGCTTAGATCAAGCCAGTGCCCAAATCGGCAGTCGGGCGCGTGGTATTCAAGCAGATGTTGAACATGAGGCTTCTGTAGAGACTGCTTTTACTGAGATAGGGCCGTTTGACCACCTATTCATTTCAGCGCAAGATGCTGCAACTGCACCGTTATCAAAAACGACTAAAGACAAGTTTCGTCCCACACTGGATAGCAAAATTTGGGGAGCCTTACATATCGTCAAACATGCCGCTTCTCGCATCTCTAGTCATGGGTCAATTGTTTTTATCTCAGGGTTAGCAGGTAGAAAAGGATATTCAGGATTTGCGCTGGCTGGAGCAGCGAATGCTGGCATTGAAGCGGTAGCCCGCAATTTAGCGGTAGAGTTGGCTCCAATTAGAGTGAATACCGTTTGTGCGGGTGTAATCGATACCCCTATGCTGGATAAAGTGTTTGGGGCACAACGCCAAGAAATTGTCGAAGCGATCGCGAATAAGCTTCCAGCCAAGCGCATCGGTAAACCTGAAGAGATTGCCGATGCCGTACTTTTTCTCATGGGAAATGGCTTTATCACAGGAGCGACTTTGCTGATCGATGGCGGCGATGCTTTAGTTTGATTTCTCATTAACGGCATTGCTGATCCTGCCTACTTCACTAAATTTACTTCAGCCCTTACAGATGATGCATAGGAGTTCAATGATGCGCTACAAACGATTAGGTAACAGCAGCTTACGGGTTTCAGAACTGCGTCTCGTCACGATGACCCGTCGAAATTCAGCCTTACTATCTTTTACACTCATCAACTATGATTCCTAACCCTGCAATCACAGAAGCTTTTGAAGACTGGCTGAAAGCACAAATCTTGCAGCTCAGTGTAGACACGCTCAAGTCCAATGCAGTCACCTGTACTGCCTGTGGCGAGATATTGGGCACTTACATCATTGACTACAAGGGTGATCGCTTCCGTCTCTCACTCGAACAAGCCTACGCCTTTCTCAAATTCATTCAGGAGAATTAATCATGCGCTACAAACTATTGGGCAACAGCGGTTTACGGGTTTCTGAACTGTGCCTCGGCACCATGACCTTTGGCGAAGATTGGGGCTGGGGTGCATCGCTAGATGAATGCAAAACCATCTACACAGCCTTTCGGGAAGCAGGCGGTAACTTCATCGACACCGCCAACATCTACACGAACGGTACGAGTGAGAAATATGTGGGTGAATTGATTGCTTCGGAACGAGAGGCGATCGTCGTTGCCACAAAATATTCTAACGGGATGCCGAGCAATGATCCAAATGGGGCAGGTAATCACCGCAAGCGCATGGTGCAATCGGTGGAAGGTAGCCTCAAGCGGCTCAATACTGATTACCTTGATGTGCTATGGGTGCATTCCTGGGACTTCACCACGCCGCCCGAAGAAGTGATGCGATCGTTCGATGATCTGGTGCGTCAAGGAAAAGTGCTGTACATTGGCATTTCTGACGCACCTGCCTGGGTGGTGGCGCAATGCAACACGATCGCCCATTTACGCGGCTGGACACCGTTTATTGGGCTGCAAATTGAGTACAGTCTGTTGCAACGCACGGTAGAGCGAGAACTGCTGCCAATGGCACGATCGCTGGATATTGGCATTACTGCCTGGTCGCCGTTGGCAAATGGTTGGCTGACGGGAAAATACACTAAAGAGACTGGTAGTGACGAATCCAAACGACTGAATAACGAGGGGATGTCTGCCTTTGTGCAGCAGAGCGATCGCAACCACACGATCGCCCGTGCAGTGGATGACGTGGCATCTCAAATTGGCTGTAGTTCGGCTCAGGTGGCTCTGGCTTGGCTGCTGCATCAAGGCACCATTCCGATTGTCGGTGCTCGCAAAGCCGCCCAGGTAAAAGATAATCTCGACTGTGTGAACGTAAAATTAGCCGATGCCCAACTCGCTCAACTGGATCAGGTGAGTCAAATTGAACTCGGCTTTCCCCACGATTTTTTCAATCAGGAAATGCCGCAGTCATTCATTTTCGGTGGGCAATTCAAGGCGATCGACAATCATCGCTATACGCAAATTCATTGAGTAGCAGATTGAAAGCGCAGGTATTACAACTGAGCATCGATAGATTAGACGCATCTTCGCCAACCATTCGGGTACGAAACCAGGATTAGTTCTCTTCTGCACACTTTAAGCTAGAGAGCTAGACTGAACAGGACGATCGCAAAAAACGTTTTGTCATGATTGAAATTCTTCGCAGCTACGTTCCAGGCTCAATTGGTCGAGTAGTTGAGCTACATGGCATCTACTATGCTAAATACTGGCACTTTGAAGCATTCTTTGAAGCTAAAGTTGCAGATGGACTAGCTGAGTTTATGAATCGGTATAACGAAGAGCGCGATGGATTTTGGGTCGCTGTTTTAGAAAATCGGGTTGAAGCCTCCATTGCCATTGATGGCATACAGGCAAATCAAACCGGTGTTCATCTTCGCTGGTTCATTGTGTCAGATGTGCTGCGAGGTCAAGGAGTCGGGCGACAACTGTTGAATTCAGCGATCGAGTTTTGTCGGAGGAAGCAGTATCGACGCGTTTATTTGTGGACGTTTGAAGGTTTGGACTCAGCCAGACATTTGTATGAAATATTTGGCTTTAAGCTGGTTGAGCAGTACCGGGGTTGTCAGTGGGGAGTTGAGGTCAACGAGCAGAAGTTTGAGTTGCAGATTGAGTAGAGCCTTGGAATCAACAATTAAATTTGTAGAGTTTTTATCTACAGAGAATGAGAAGCCGTCATGGATTCAAAGTGGCTGGCGTGAGCACAACAATTGCAGGCGATCAAGCGATTGACAATCATCGCTATACGCAAATTCGTTAGCAATCAAGCCGTGAGCAGAAGCTTTTCACTTCAAAGGAAACTGTCATGTTGGCACATTGGGAGGACTAAGAATGAAGATAGGTTTTTGGGGCAGTGGAAATATGGCGCGAGTCCTTGGAGGTGCCTGGTCAGTAGCAGGGCATCAAGTCGTTTTTGGTTCGCGTAGTGCTGAAAAGTCTCGTGATGTCGCTGCGGAAATTGGCTTTACCGCAACGGGTGGGACAAACGATGAAGTTGCCGAATCCTGTGAAGTCATTGTCAGTACTGTGCGTGCTGTTCCTTCCAGTTTATTAACGACAACTTCAGCATTGGCAGGCAAAGTCATCATCGACTTAAACAATCGAGATTTTCCGCGTGAGTATCAGCCTGAAGAATTTCTCAATTCCCTAGCCGAAGCAACTCAGAAAGATGTCCCCGCTGCCAGGGTCGTAAAAGCATTGAATAACCAGGCAATGGAGGTTTTCAACAGTGATGCGGTAGCACTGAGAGAGGCAGGTGTGCAAGCTTTTATGGCTGGAGATGACCATGAAGCGAAACAAGTCACGGCTAAATTGCTCAACGATATTGGGCTGAAGCCCGTCGATTTTGGGCCGTTATCGAATGCATGGCTGTTAGAACTGCAAGCAGACATTCTCAGAACGTATATGTTTGCAACTGGAAATGCGCTCGTCACACCGGGTTTTATTGAGGCTCCTCGTGCTGAACCAAGATTTGGAGAGCGTCGCAAAGGGACATATTAAAATGCCTAAAACCTGGCTAGGGCAGGCTGAAAGGAGATCTTAATCAGGATACAAAATCTATGACAACTTTGGTTTTATTGCCGCTCATTGGCAAGATCAGACTTGGCGATCGCAAAAACCTTTAGGGAGTACTTTAAAGGCCCTGGCACTACCTCTGGAGTAAAAAGATGCCCTTATTTGACGCAAGCAGACATTATCCACTCGTCGAGATGGATTGGAACCCCGATACGGCTCAACAAGCGATCACTGCGATCGTCCACGAAACAATTGATCAACTGCAAACGGCGACGCTCTTGCCTGGGCATCCGCTAGACGATAACGGTTTTGGCAGCGATCTGTATCTTGGTAAAGCGGGTGTGCTGTGGGCGATCGATTATTTGCAAACGGTTGGGGCAGTTGACTCCACCTTTGAGATTGCAACTCATCTCGATGCAGCACTGGCACAAAATCGGCAGCGTTATCCCAAAGTCAGTCCCTATCCAGAGCAATCATCTTACCTATTTGGGGAATTGCCGCTGCTGCTATTGCAGTATAAATGCAATCCTTCTGAAGACACAGCAAACGAAATTCTGCGATTGATTCACAAGAATGATTCCCAGCCGATTCGAGAGTTGATGTGGGGCATCGCAGGTTCAATGCTAACGGCTTGCTTTATGTATCAATGGACGCAGGAATCAAGATGGCAGGAAGCCTTCAAATTGCAAGCAGGGTTACTCCTAAGCGAATGGCAATCGGTTGGTGAAGCTGGGTATTTATGGATGATTGATTTGTACGGTAGTCAGCAGCACTGGCTGGGACCTGTACATGGCTTTGCCAGTAACTTAACGCCATTGCTGATTGGACAATCCTTATTAACCGATGAGGAATTTCAAGCTATCTCAACCAAAGCGATGATCACTGTGGTTCAAACCGCTGTGACGGAGGATGGCAAAGCAAACTGGGCAGCCGTTTATGACGCAGCACATCCTGATCAAACTCCAGATCTGGTGCAGTACTGTCATGGTGCACCTGGAATGGTGACGGCTTTAGCCATGCTACCGAAAGGGATCAATGAGTCATTCGATCGCATCTTAGAGCAGGGTGGAGAACTGACCTGGCAAGCAGGTCCATTGAGGAAAGGGTCAAATCTGTGTCACGGCACGGGGGGCAATGGCTATGCCTTTCTCAAACTCTTCGTCCGAACCGGAAATCAGATGTGGCTCGATCGCGCTAGAGTGTTTGCCATGCACGCGATCGAACAGTACCGTTTGTCGCAGCAACTTTATCGGCAGTTGCGTTATCCGCTCTGGACAGGAGACCTCGGTCTAGCCATTTATCTATGGGACTGCCTGCAAGCACAAGCGAAGTTTCCCACGATCGACCTGTTCTAGCGCGGTCTGTTCAGGCTAAGGGTAATTCATAGTGCTGACGAACATCGATCGCCAGTTGGGGTAATGCTTCTGGAGACAGCTTAATGGTTAGATGGGTTTGCCCGCGATCGCATCCCAATAGCATGGATAGCCGATGGCAATCGGTGATAATTCGCTGCTTGAGCTGGGATAATTCTTCTGTGTTACTAGGCAACATTGATGCCAAAGGATGAGTTTCAGCGGTTGGATTGGCAATCCTATGCCGCTGAAATGATTGCGGCTGAGATGATGGATGCTGATGAGATGCTGCTGTGTAGTCGTCCGGTGCTAAGTTGAGGTCGAATGCATCAAAAAAGATCTTCAGAGTGCGGCGATCAACTCCCGTTTCACGACTCAGAATGCGGTTGATCGTGCGCGGGTCAAGCAGCGTTTTCTCGCTCAATGCTTCAAAGGTGCGGCGATCGCCAAACTTGGTGTACACGACTTCGGCTTGCAGCAACCGTTGCCAGCCCTGTTCAGTGAGAATTACGCCCCGACAGCGCGACCTGGTTACTAGAGGCTTGTCTAACTCTGGAGTCGATATCGATCTGCGTATGGTTTCTTCAGGTTGGCACTCTGCTATTGTCGTGAACCTGGGCGATCGCTCTGGCTGATGGACTGGACGATTCATCAGGTTCAAGGGGCTAATCTGCTTGTGGAAGCGATCGGATGAATACATAAGGTTGACCTCAAAGGCGAGAGGGACTCAGGTATGCCATCCACTTTACGGATGACCTCAAGATTTGCCTACTGGCTTGTAACGGGGAATCTCAACCCCCTTTCAGGCAAGGTAAACACTAGACTTAAGTCCAGGTTGAATGCCTGACTGCCGATGAGTTCCTAGCGATCGCCGCGATCGTGCCCTCCTTTATGCTGGTAAAACGGGCAATTTTTAGTCACCATGAGAAGGGTGATTGCCTTTAAGATGCCTCTGTTTTATGTCAGACCCGCTTGATGGTTTCTCCAGCCAAAGCAACGCCCCACAGCCACTGTCGTTGGTGGAGGCGATCGCCCTGCGAGAGCAAATTGCCTGTCTAGAGTGTGAAAAAGCGACGCTTCAGGCTGAACTCGATCGCTGTCGGTCTGAGACTGAGCCGTTAAAAACAAGCGATCGCACTCAACAAGCCCTACTGCAAGCGGAACAAGAACGTGCTACAGAACTGGCAAAAGCGAATGAGGCAATGCGTCGGGCTGTAAGTCGTCTTGCCGTTGAACCGAATCTTGACAGTTTTCTGGGTTTTTTGCTCTACGAGATTGCAACTCAACTAAATACTGATACGGCAGTCATCACTCCCTATGATCCCAGTACCGATCAGATGTGGATAGCGGCTCTTTTCAGCAATGGTAAACTTACCCCGCTCGATCCGATGACTCCAGCGTTGCCACGCCCGAATGTTCCTTTTCTAGATCGTTTACTCAATGCAGAAGGATTCTGTGTTTTCGATGTAGAAGAGGATGCTGACCTCTTCTGGACTGGTGCAGTGGAGTTTCTGCGAACTTGTGGCAAGCGAAAATCTATTGCATTCGCCATTTGTCTGGACGATCGATTCTTTGGTCAAATCAGCCTTGCCTATGAGACTCTACCTCACTTCAATCTTGAGCAGACAGCGCTAGTGCAGGCGCTGAGTACCCAGGCAGCTTTAGCCATTCAACTGACGCGACTGGCAGAAGAGGCAAAACAAGCCGCGATCGCCCGTGAACAACAACTCGCGGCCCAAGAACGTGCGGCTATATTGACGCGAGTAAACTTCGTATTGCAACGAAGTGCTGAACGCCTGGGTGCGGCGACTGACCCAGAAGCGATTATCGTTGAGATTTTGCGTACTGCTGCTGAGGTGCTAGCTCCACTGGGAGTCAAAGGGATGGGATTGATTATCTACCGACCTGTGACTAGAACCGTGCGGGTAAAAGTGCATATCGTTGACGATGTAGAACAAACCATTGCTGGCAGCGATTTGGATCGTGATTGGTCGGTAGACTTGCCTTCAATGATTGTCCCATGGCGACGAATTCAGTCTGAGAACTTTGTTTGGGGGCTGACCTCCGATGCGAGTGTGTTGATTCCCGAAGTTCGGCAGTATCACGAGTCTAGAGGCACACGCGCGATCGCCTACATTCCATTGAAACGAGGTGAAGAAATAGTGGGCTGGATTGGTTTTGATCTTGCCTCAGAAACTCCGCCGACAGCGCGACAGATTGAGATAATTCAGGCGCTCACGAGTCAAGTTGCGTTGGCACTAGAGATGGAGCGGCTAGCAGAAGAAGTCAAACAAGCCGCGATCGCCCGTGAACAGGAAAAAGCCGCGCAAGAACGTGCCGCCGAACTGGCAAAAGCGAATGAAGCATTGCGTCGCAGCGTTGAACGGATGGCTTCTGATACACGGCTGGAAACGCTGGTGAGTGCGTTCTTGAGTGAGGCGATCGCCACAGTTGGGGCACATAGCGCTGCGGTGATGCTGCGTTTACCAGGTAGTCTGACCTTTACACCTGCTGCTATTGTCGAAGAAAGTCGCTTGCTTTCACCTGAAGAACTTGCCAATGATCCCTACTTGTCTCGTTATGTTGAGTTCTCCTCAAGCGATATTGACGGCATCTTTTCCATGCTGGCTCGTGGAGAGACTCCCAGCATCCGAGTTGAGGATCTGCGTGAGGTCTTTCCAGAAGCCTACACTTACCATCAGCAACGCGGACATCACATTATCTGGCACGCTCCCTTGCGTCTGAAAGGCGAGATTATTGGCTTTACAGCGATTGCCTTGCGCGACGATCGCCTCCCCAGTCGGGCTGTTCGTGAGACGGTGACTGCCCTCGCTCAACAATTGACGCTTGCCCTCGAACTGACGCGACTGGCAGAGGAAGCCAAACAAGCGGCGATCGCCCGTGAACAAGAGAAAGCCGCTCAAGAACGTGCTGTTAAGCTGGCAGAAATCAACGTTGCACTGAGACAAACGATAGATGTCCTCGCAAACGAAAGAGACCTTGATCGCTTCTTAGGGCATGTCCTCAAGATCATTGCTGAACAATTTGATGCACCGTTAACAGAATACTGGTTTCATCCGGAGCCTGAAAACTTAGCTTACATTGGACTGACTTATTGGCAAGGGCAGATTCTTCAGCCAGAAGATGAACCAGATCATCCTGGGCTGATTGGTTTTCCTGTTGCCTCAGACCAGATTCACAATGAGGACTTGCATCAGCGTAAGCAACATTTTGTGGTTGAAGACATTGCAACTGATCCATTTGTCATCCTAATGTCTTCCCAGATTGGTGTAGATATTGGCGAATGGTATTTAACTAGAAGAGGCAAATTAAAAGGTCTCAATATTCCGCTAGTGCTAAGTGACAGAACTATCGGGGCAGTTAGTGTATATCTTCCTTGCGATCGCTACTTCACAGATCAGAAAATCGACCTGGCTCACGCGCTGGCTCAACAAGTTACCCTTGCGATTCAATTAACTCACTTAGCAGAGGAAGCGAAACAAGCGGCGATCGCCCGTGAACAGGAGAAAGCGGCTCAAGCACGGGCTACGGAACTGGCGAGGGCAAATGATGCACTACGACGAGGCGTTGAGCGTTTAGTTGCATCAGGTACGCTGGACGCGGCGCTTGATGCCTTTCTACTAGAGGCGCTATCCGTAGCAGAAGCGGCATCGGGTGCAGTGATGGAACGGGGCATTGGACACGAATTCATCATGCGGGCACTCGCTCAAGATGGGGAACTTGTGAAACCGTTTGACCCTCATTCCACAGAAGACCTTTATCGAGAACGAACTGCCAACGATATATCGAGTGTAATGCGCCGCACTGCCGCTGGTGAGATTGTCGTTTTTCCAGTGGATGACAACTTAGAAGCCTGGTTTCCTGAAGCTGCCGCCTATCATCGCAGTCGAGGACATCAGATGATTTGGCACTTTCCGTTCCAAGTCGGCGGTGCTGTCGTGGGCTACTTGGGACTGGCATTCCGCGAGTCGCGATCGCCCAGTGAGGTGTTGCGGGAGACCGTTCAAGCCCTAGCCCATCAAGCCTCGCTGGCGCTGGAAACACAGCGGCTAGCAGAACAGGCAAAACAAGCGGCGATCGCCCGTGAACAGGAGAAAGCGGCACAAGAACGAGCCGCAAAACTTGAGAAAGTGAATGTTACCCTTCGTCGTAGCCTTGACTGGCTAGCTCATGAAGGAAACTTGAATCAATTTTTAGAAAGAGTCCTACTTGAGATTGCCTACACTACACAAGCAGAGCTTGCCTACCTGTTTGTGCTACAAGAGCCAGAAAGAATGCTAGAGCTGACTGCACGAGTGATTGACGGAGAAATTAGCAATCATCCCACTCCGACCGAACCAGCTATTTTCTTTGCTCCCTTCTCGGCTGATATCACTCCTGCCTTTCGGTTTATGGAGGAACAAGACTTATTTCTCACCCTGGATATGGCGATGCTTCAGCCAGAACTCACAGCTATGATGTGGCCAGATGCTATTGATTGGCATCTGCGGGAGGGGCGCGAACAAGTTGCATCTTTGGTGCTCAAGGCAGGCGATCGCAGCGTCGGTTTTCTAGGCTTAGGATTTCGTGAGAGCCGAGAATTTTCTCAAGAAGAGCGCGAGTTGGTGATCTCCCTTTCTAACCAAGCATCTCTGGCGATTTTATTGATCCAATTGGCTGAAGAAGCGAAACAAGCGGCGTTAGCGAAGCTTAACGAAGTTATCGCCCGTGAACAGGAACAAGCCGCCCAACAACGTGCGACAGAACTGGCGGTAGTCAATGAAGAATTAAAGCAACGCGATCGCCTGCTGTCTGTCGTGGCTCAAATTACCAAAGATTTATTAGAAGTTGAAGAGATTGATATTGCCATCCCTGCGGCGTTACAGGCAGTTGGCGAAGTGGCAGAGATCAGCCGTGTGCTTTTGGTGATTGAAGCTCAAGACCCCGATACACAAATGCTGCATCACCACATTGTCTATGAATGGGCAGCAGAGGGCATTCAGCGAGCGCTGGGTTTAATTGCAACCGATAACGCCACCTTTCACAGTTTGATTGAGGCACTGCATCAGGGACAGTCCTGGTGGGGGCGGGTTGCCGATTTGCCAGATGTGACTCGGCTAGAGTTTGAAGCGCTCGGTATTCTCTCAACAGGTGTCGTGCCGATCTTTTTTGAGGGACGCTATATTGGCTGCGTTGCCCTTGATGATTGTGTCAACGTCCGTCAGTGGAACCAACAAGAGATTGATGTACTCCAGGCAGCCGCTGAAAGTATTGGAGCCGCCCTATACCGCAACCAGTTGGTCGATCGCCTGATTGAAGAACAAATTCAGGCAGAACAGGCACGCGCCGCTGAACTGATGAGAGCCAATGTGGCGCTGCAAAACTGCGTTGATCGTCTGGCGGGTCAACTCAACCCCAAAAGCTTTATTGATCACGTTTTACTAGAATCTGCGGCTCAGGTCGAGGCTCATGCTGCCGCACTGTTTCTCTACAACGATGATGAAACTCAATCCATGCAAAGCTTTGTCAAAGAGGGGCAGGTGCAGTCGATCGCCACCCATCCAGATTTAACCCTGTTTAGAAACCCCGTATCCAGAGATCCCGTTCCTCTGTGGGACTATGCCCTGGCGCAGAGCGAAGCGGTGTTCTTCAACCTCAATAACGAGCGAGTGTGTAGTCGGTTTCAGTGGCATCAGAGTCAGGGACACCAATCGATCGTGCGCGTGCCCTTGCTGCTAGGCTCTCAACTGCTTGGCTTTATCGGTTTCTGCTTTCAAGCAGCGCGATCGCGCTTGCCTTCCAATATTGAACTCGTCATGACCCTGGCGCAGCAAGTTGCCGTAGCTCTGCATCTGGCGCAGCTAGCCGAGCAAAATCGACACGCCATTCTCACCGAAGAGCGCAACCGATTGGCCGGTGAAATTCACGATACATTGGCGCAAGCCTTTAACGGCATCTCGATTCAGCTTGGTGTTGCCAAACGCATTCAAGACCCCGAAGAAGTACAAAAGATTCTCGATCGCGCCAGCAACCTGGCTCAAACTGGCTTGGCAGAGGCACGTCGCTCCGTCTGGGCGCTCTATGACGGCGGCACCCACTACATCGATCTGGCACGAGCACTCACAACCAGCGTCGAACAACTGACAGATGGCAGCACCGCACGCACTGTACTCAACCTGCAAGAGGCAACCTGCAACCTGCCCGCGATCGTCACCACAAACCTGCTGCGAATTGGTCAAGAAGCCCTACACAACGCCCTCAAACACGCCCAAGCCACTACTATCTGGATCGACCTCGACTGTGATGCTAAAGCCGTGAGCTTGAGTGTGCGCGACAATGGACGGGGCTTTACCTTGCCTGCCAGCGCCAGTCGGGTCAGCGATGGTTTTGGGCTAATGGGTATGCACCAACGCGCCGAACGGATTGGCGCTCAACTGACGATCGCCACTCAGCCTGGGCAAGGAACCGAAGTGATTGTATATGCCCCCTTGTCCGTCAGCAGAGGCAACGATGACCTATGAGCCAAGCTAACATCCGCGTCTTAATCGCTGACGATCATCCCATCGTTCGCAACGGCATGATGCTGTTGATTAAATACGAACCGGGGATGGAAACCGTTGCCGAAGCCAGCAATGGACTAGAAGCCGTGCAGCTTTTTCGTCAGCACCAGCCCGATGTGACGCTGATGGATCTGAGAATGCCAGAGCTAAGCGGCGTGCAGGCTATTAGCACAATTCGCGACGAGTTTCCTCATGCCGTGATCATTGTGTTGACCACCTACGATGGCGATGAAGAAATCTACCAGGGTTTGCAAGCTGGAGCTAAGGGCTATCTACTCAAGGATGCACCGCTCGATCAAGTGCTGGAAGCGATTCGCATTGTGCATGTGGGACAAAACTACATTCCTCCCGAAGTGGGAGCCAAACTTGTAGAACGCATGAGTCGCCCGCAACTGAGCGATCGCGAACGAGATGTGCTGGGTTTGATGGTGAAGGGTAAAGCCAACCAGGATATTGCTAACAGCCTCTACATTAGCGAGGGCACAGTCAAGTTTCACATCAGCAGTATTCTCAGAAAATTACAGGTGAGCGATCGCACTCAAGCAGTGCTCATCGCCCTCAAGCGCGGTATTACAAGGCTATGAGCAGTGACTCCTGCTTTATTCAGATGGCGGCACCTCTTGCCTGAAATCATCAGCGATCGCGTCACGCTCAAGCAAGGAAACCTGGCTGCTTTAAATAGCGATTCTTGATGGCATCCACTGCCCAGTAAGCAAGTGCACCTACTGTGCCGGTTGGATTGTATCCAGTGTTTTGTGGAAAAACTGTTGACCCCACAATGAATAAATTGTGGACATCCCAACTTTGTAGATAACGATTAACAGCACTGGTTTTAGGATTAGTCCCCATCGCCGTACCACCCGTGTTGTGGGTCGTTTGATACTTTGTGATATCGTAGTGACCCGTTCTCCGAAGTGGCAACACCTGTTTTGCACCCATTGCTTGTGCGATCTCAAGAGCTTTATCGGTAATGTAGTCTGACATTTTATGTTCGTTCTCGGTGAAATCAAACGTCAGCCGCAGGAGTGGAAATCCCCACGCATCTTTGTAGGTTGGATCAAGGTCGAGGTAGTTGCCACGATACGATTGACAGGCGGCATGAATATTCAATCCGGTTGCACTTTGATAAGACTCCACAACTGCTTTTTTCCAGCCGCTGCCCCAGGCAGGCGTGTGAGGCGGTGTGGGACGGTAGCTAATGGGCATTCCTCCAGCAATAAACGAACCAATAAAGCCACCGCCGATAAATCCCAATTTACTGTGATCAAAGTTGTCGCCATTGAAGTCATCGATCACAGTCGCTGTCCCGCCCGCAGCAACATAAGGGTTGAAGTTTTTGTTGTCGAAAAAGGCGATCGCATTGGACAGCGTTTGATAGGCATAGTTTCGCCCAATTACGCCTTCACCTGTTTTGGGATTGTAGGGCTTGCCGATACCCGACAGCAGCATGATGCGGGCATTATTGTAGGCAAACGCAGCCAGAAACACCAGCTTTGCAGGTTGCTCAACTTCACGACCCGCAGCATTGATGTAAGTCACGCTGGTGGCTCTCTGTCGCGCTTGATCAAGATTGACTCGAACGACATAGGCGTTTGTCCGCAACTCAAAGGTCTTGCTCGTGAGCAGTGCGGGCAGAATCGTGGAGACTGCACTCGCTTTAGCACTATAAGTGCAGGCAAAGTTAGCGCAGTGACCACAGATGCGACATTCTCCTAGCTCTACACCGTAGGGATTTTTGTACGCCCGACTGCTGTTAGACACTGGCACTGGAAACGGAGAGTATCCTAACGACTTCGCTGCTTTTGCAAACAGTTCGCCAGCATACGTGCGCGGTAAGGCTGGATTAGCATACTCCCGCGATCGTGCTCCTTCAAACGGATTGCCACCCGCTTGAATTTTGCCCTTCAAATTTCCTGCTTTACCACTAGTGCCTGCAACTGCCTCGAATTTGTCGTAGTAGGGTTCCAATTCTTCATAGGTAACGCCCCAATCCTGAATCGTCATTCCCTCTGGCATGAAATTGCTGCCGTAGCGATCGCGAATGTGACTGTAGAGACTTAAATCTGAGGGCAGGTTGCGAAACGTGTGACCGCTCCAAGTCACGCCCGATCCACCCGTGCCCGACCCCGGATTAAATGAACCAATTTGACGCATTGGTAGAGCGGTTTCGGTAGAACTATTACGGAAGGTGATTGTTTCCCGCGACAAATCCATTGCGAGAGCGTTGCGAATGTTAAAGGGCAACTCGTCAAACATGCGCGGTGTGCTAAACGTTTCTGACTGAGTGCGAAGCGCACCCCGCTCTAATCCCACAACCGTTAATCCGGCATCAGATAATTCCTTTGCCACAATGCTGCCAGCCCAGCCCATTCCTACAATTACAACATCAACGGGTTGTTTCTGAATCGTCATAATTCCTCTATTTTGAGTTAGCTAAAGTTGCTGGCATTGCTGATTCCCAGAGCGACAGGGCTGGATGTTTGGCACTTCTTTCCCCATCATCTTGTTTTCAGCAACGCAAATTTAACCACGAGTCGCTCGTTGCGGTTGCTGCATTGCTTGTGCTAAGTCGATTGGTGCACGAACGACACGCTCTGACTTACCAACTTCATCCCGAAAGTCGGCATGAGCACCCGGAAATCCAAGCATTTTCCAACTTGCCATGTCTCGATTGCCGCCATAAATTGGGTCTGCAAAATAGCCTTCGATCGTATTTTGCAGCAGCATTCCGAAAAACAAAGGAGCCGGTAGATTCGCTAGCGTGATTTCTCCTTTCTCCAACCCAGTTAAGACCTTGATTTGATCACTCGTTCCCAGTTGTCCAAACACCTTTTCACCAAAACTAGCGCGACAGTAATGATCCACATCAGCAATTCCAATCCGGTATACTTCTCTCGGTCGCAACGGCAGTTGGTAGCCTTGCTGCGGCGTTCCTTGCTGAAAAGGGCCTTCGAGATATAGGTATTCACCATTGCCAAAGCTACTGGCGAGCTGACGATCGATGTAAACTGCAACATTCAACTCCAAGGCTCCCGGTCCCACACTGTCTTTGGGAATGAGTTGATCGATCGCGGCTTCAATAAACGCGGCTTCGGATTTCGTAAAGAATGTGTAATTGGCTGGCTGCAAAGGAAATTGCGCCACAGTCACTTCAAGCAACTTAGGTGTTGCTGTTGCAGCGGATTGAGGCGGTTGTGCTACAAGGTGAGCGGGTGCAGTTGCGGCTCCGGCAAGTCCGGCTCCGGTTAAACCTGCATACTTCACAAACAAACGGCGCGATACTTTTTTGGGCATCTCCATCTCCAATCAATAATCAAGCAATGAGTTAGAAGTTGAAACTTGCGCGAATCACACCCACATACTGAGTTGCGTTACTGCTATTCTCAGGATTTGTAACGAGCCAAAACCCCGGAGTGATCGAGATGAAATCATTCACCTGAAAGCGATAGAACGCTTCGATGTGAAGCGAAGTAGCCGATCGACGAATATCACCGCGAGTAATATGGGGCGGCAACCCAATTAAAAGACCGGGCAAATTGCCTTTGCCACCAACATCGGGAAAGGTAAACGCGATCGCGCCATACCAAAGGTCAGCGCTGCTTCCTTTTTCTACTTGCTGAACCAGGCTGCCACCTTGACCATCAGAAAGTTGACTCAACCCAGAGCTTTCTGCTTCAGCGCGTGTATACCCCACCCAACCATGAACTTGAAGCTTGGGCGTGAATTGATGGAAGCCTTGAATTGAAAGGGTGTTGCCAGAAGTTGCGATCGCATTTCCAAACGGTTGTGATGCCAAAAGGCTACCCACACTTCCGGTCAGGTCAACCCGTCCACCTGGCGCATACAGCCGAGAGTATGCAATCCCAACTGCACCCCGCTTGTGAGTGTAAACAAATTGAGCCAGGGCATTAAAACCACCATTGAATAGCCCATTTTTCTGAATTGGACTGGATGGAGTTCCCGCTAGATAGCCTAATGTCAGCTTTAAGTCAGGTGTGATATTCCAGTTTACGCCAATGCCGCCACCGTTTTGGCGGTACAGTGAGCTATATTCTCCAAAGCGTGAAGGCACTCCGCGACTGTCATCGGCGATCGTAGGGGGTGTAACGGTATCGGTAATGTCGGTGTAACCTTCGCCCGTCGTGCCAATGGCAATTGAAACAGTCCCGATTGGAAACCGATACAGCAAATGTGGAAGCACAACCTGTCCGTTGGTGTTGCGGTCAAAGTTTAGCCGTGTCATGTTTGTGCCTGTTACAGCCAAGCTGGAGCCAAAATTACCACTTTCTAAGCGAACGCGAAGCAAGTCTTTACCAGTAAAACTTGTTTCAAGATTGAGTCGTGTGCGGTAGGCAAAGCTGGCATTCGATTGATTAGATTGTGCACCAACGCGATCGCCGAACGTGTCCGTTGCTGCCAAAATTATTTGTCCATGTAGCTTTGTTGTCGTTGAGAATGACTGGGCTTCTACCGTTGTCGATCGAGCTTCTAAAGCGTCAACCTGACTGCATAGGGTTGCAAGTTCTGTAGCAAATGCCTCCTGTAGCTTTTGTAAGGTTGCAAGATCGGCTTGCGTTACCGATGTTTCTCTAGAGGCAATCAGTTGATTAATCTGATTCAGACAGGCATTTAATCCTGATGCGAACTCATAGCGGCTGAGGGTAAGGTTTCCTCGGTAAGTACCGTCTGAAGATCCGCTTAAGCACCCATATCGCTCAGCCAACAATTGCAGTGCCTGAAATACCCAATCACTCGATCGTACCTCTGATAACTGAGAAACCAATGTCAAACTATCCATTGCTTCATCGGTTGCGATCGCAGCTTCTAAGTACACTAAACACGTAATTAGCATTGTTGAACTAACTAATAACAGCTTGCGAACAGACATCAGCTCTCTACGTGGCGTTGAGATGAGTGTCACCTGTTCCTTAGCTTTCTGCTAGACACAATTCACCTGTTAACCAAGAACTTATGGTCATGTTTTAAGATAGGATCTAATACCAATTTAAAGAATGAAAGTTGCAGATGGGGGTGTGGGGGCGAAGCCCCCAGCCAGGGGTTCCACCCCTGCACTCCGTCCCTAATCCGCCCTGTTCGCTATTTAAATTGGTATAAACATAGCTAGAGTACAAAATAGATCAATGACAAGCACACAGACACGATCACGCTTCTGCAATTGAGAGCTCAGCGATCGTGCCTTGTATCGTGTGTTATCAGGTTCCTTTACAAGCAGTAGAAGAACAGTGCAGTAGTGAATTATATTGCAGTTTTAACTTTGCCAGGTGAATACCACTCGCCGCGCAGCAGCGAAGCATCAACGTAGATATATTGATAGTCGCGCCGTACAAATTTCCATCCATCTGTTGTCTTAATCAATTCGTCTTGGTACACAGCGTGGTTGAAATATCCCTGATCGAGTGTATCGGGTTGTCCAAATTCAGTCACTCCCCAACGAGCAGAAGCGTGATCTCCTTTCAGATCAATTACCCCTTCATGCAATGCTTGAAAGAAGGCTTTTTCGCGCGTCAAGAGTTCCCTTAGTTTGGCAACAATACGATCGACACCTTCAACCTGCATCGAAATCGGTTCACTTATCGTCCAAACCGCATCTTTCGTCCACAAACTCCCGAAGGTATCGAAATCTCGCCAAACCACTGCATCTGTCCAACGAGCGGTGAGATTACGAATTTCTTCGCGCGCCACGAGTTCTTCAAAATCCATAATCATTCCTCCTGATTCATTCACTGCTTGGTAAGTTGCGACTACTGGCGGAGACAAACTATTTGATGGTTCAGCCCGCCTTAGAAACCAGCACAGCAAATACCGTACAAACAATAATCAAACAGCAGAGTACATTTTTGGTGGTATCGGAGCCAAATTGATCACAAGGCATCAATTGAGCAACACGCTCACCGTAACCGACATTCCTGGAGCAATCTGTGACTCATACCCCTTCATGCTTTCTGGATCAAACACAACCTTGACTGGAACTCGCTGCACAATCTTGGTGAAATTGCCCGTCGCATTATCGGGGGGCAGGAGCGCAAATTTTGCGCCCGAAGCCGGAGATAGGCTGTCTACTTTGCCCTTAAAGGGATGATTGGGGAAGGAATCGATTTTAATTTCCACTAATTGTCCTGGCTTCATTTTGCCAAGCTGGGTTTCCTTGAAATTAGCAACAATCCACTCCTGGTCTTGCACGACTGCCATCAAGGTTTGTCCCGATTGCAGCCGTTGCCCAACTTCCGCCGTTTTGTTGCCAATCAGACCTGCTGTGGGTGCCGTGATCCGAGTGTAAGACAACTGAAGCTGGGCATTTTTTACCTGAGACTGAGCCTGGGCGATCGCAGCGAGTGCCGCCTGATATTGCCGCCGATTGGCTTCCGTTTGCTTTGTCACCGAATTGGCTTGTTCCAACGTCCCTTTCGTGGCTGCCAATTTTGCTTGAGCATTGTCCACATTTTTCTGCGCTTGCACGACCTGCGCCTGTGCCTGCCGAATCTGCTCTTTCAACGTATTTCGTTGTGCCAGAAGTGCTTCATAGGTTGCTTTGGCGGCATCTAACTGCTGCTGCGGGGAAGCGCCTTCTCGAACTAAATTGATGTAGCGATCGTAGTCCAGTTTTGCTTTGACTAAATTAGCTTCCACCTGTACCAAATTGGCTTGTGCCGCTGGAACCCCTGCCCGTGCTTCTGCCAGGGCTGCCTCTGAAGTCGAAATGCTGGCAGCGGCGGCATCAATATTTCCCTGAGCGGCAGTTGTTTGCCCCTGAGCATTGGCGGCAACCACTCCAATGTTGGTTTGGGCGACATCCGCTTGATGGCGAGCAGCTTCCAACGCGGCTTGTGCCTGCTGCAAGGCAACCTCGTAATCACGTGGGTCAAGTTGAACGAGGAGTTGCCCTTGAGCAACCCGTTGATTGTCATCGACTAATACCTGTGTAACGGTTCCAGAGACGCGTGAGTTTACGGGATGAATATGTCCCGTGACGTAAGCATCATCAGTCTCCTGATGGGTGCTCGCATATTGCCACCAGCGAACTCCCGCCACAGTCAGGGCGATCGCTCCCACTCCCAACGCGACAAGCAGAACTCGTTTAGGGGGGCGTTTGGGTATGGGAGCAACGGGATAGGGTGTTCCTGGAGGAGTACTGGGGAGCGCTTTGGTTGCCTGCATAGTTGCAGTAGCCGTCTCTCGCCCTCGCGTCTGTGACGTTGATGCAGATGACTGAGAGGTGATAGAGGCAGAAGATGGACTTGGCGGCAACTGATCCGCAGCCGTTTCGGCTTTACGACCATCAAACTGCGGTGCGCCGTTGGGAAAATTTGAGGGTTCCATTTTAGAACTCACCGTTAAGGAGTTTGATTTCAGTGTTTCACTTTGTGCTTTTGATGAACAGATAAGATCAACATGTTAATTATGAACTTAAGGAAGATAAGCCAAAGCCTCAATGGCAGGAACTGACCTTTTTGATTGTTTAATGTGAAAGCAATTCCGGTCTAAAGCTTCCCAGCAGCACTCATTCTTTTTTGGGTAGTGCCCAACACGTAATGATTTTTGAGTTGTTAACGATGGCGGCCAGTGCCGCTCATCATTACCTTGTTAGGTCCACCCTTTTTTGACTAACTTCTGCCTTAACTGCTGGATCTTGCCTGGTGAAAAGTGCAGTAATCGTCAAAACTAAACTAGCATTCAATGACCTCAAGGACTCCTGCCTGTGCGCGAATCAAGAAAAGGCGTGCAATTAGCAAGTCTGTGATGAAGCGATGCTACTGATAAGAAGCGAAAGGAGCTGCAATGAAGAACAAGTTTACCATCGAAAATTCGGCAATGTTGTTGATTGATCATCAGCAGGGCACCATTAAGCTCGCTCGTAATCTGCCCTACGAAGAGATTGTGCAAAACACCCGCGCCCTGGCTCGCACCGCGATCGAAACTAAGATGCCGATCGTGTTGACCAGCAGTATGGAAGATCATTTCCAGGGATTGCTGCTCGACGATCTGCAAAAAATTGCACCAGATGCTTACGAGAAGCGGGTCAAGCGCCCTGGTGTGGTGGATTGTTGGGAGTACGAGCCATACAAAAATGCGGTGCTGGCGACAGGTCGAAAGAAATTGATCATGTCCGGCTTAACCAATGACGTTTGTATTGTCTATCCAGCCATCAGCGCTGTTGAAGATGGTTTTGAAGTGCAAGTGGTGGTAGATGCAGGCGGTTCACCGACAACGCTTGCTGATGAAACCTCTCTCAGACGTATGGAAAAGCATGGGGTAACGTTGACTTCCACCAATCAGGTGATGGCAGAACTTGCCAATTCCTGGTCAGAAGGGGCGGGACAAACCATCCAAACCATCATGTATGAAGAGATTCTTGCAAAACTCGTAGATTCATAGAATCTAAAGCTGCCAGTTTAAGTCGAGACAGTAGAACAAGACTTTGCCATGTCGATCGCTCAGATTTGGGAAAACGAGTGTTGTCAGGTGCTAACGGAATATGAATCTTACGATCGCCTTGATTGGAGTCGTCGGGGGCATCATCGCCATTGTTGCGATCGAAATTGTCTTCGATGCGACCTGGGCACTGACTCAACGAGGCTGGACGCATAAAGAGAGCGGACGCTTTAGCAATGCCATTGCAGATTTCAGTCGTGCGATTCATCTCAGACCGCGAAACAAATGGGCGATCGCAGGCAAAGCCCAACTCCATCGTCTGATGGGGCACTACGAAGCCGCACTCGCAGACTTCAACCAGGCGTTAATGCTTGACCCTGAGTGTCCCTGGTGCTTGGCAAATCGAGGCGAAACCTATCGCGTGTTGGGGCGCTATGAGGAAGCACTGGTTGATTTGAACGATGCCATTCACATCGCACCGGCATTCAAATGGGCGATCGCCAATCGCGGTCAGGTCTATCGGCAACTGGGGTATGACGATGAAGCTTTGCAAGATTTTAGCCATGCCTTAGCGCTTGCTCCCAACTGTCTCTGGTGTTTGGCAAATCGGGGCGAAACCTATCGGTTGTTGGAGCAATATGCAGCGGCACTGGCAGATTTTGACCGCGTAATTGAGCACAATCCAGACTACAAATGGGCGATCGCGAATCGTGGTAAGACTTATTTGCAATTAGGTCATGATCTTGAAGCGTTATCAGACTTCAACCGGGCGTTAGACCTTGATCCAAACTGTCCCTGGTGTTTAGTGAATCGGGGTGAAATTTATCGCCATATCGAGTTCTACGAAGAGGCGTTGGTCGATTTCGATCGAGCGATTTCCTTACAGGAACGCGACGCGAACGAGCTTGATCCTAACTACGTGCGATGTTTAGGCAATCGCGGAGAGGTTTACAGGCAACGGGGGCAACTCGATCGAGCACTCGCTGACTTTAATCACGCCCTTGAATTGCAACCAGATAATGATTGGCTCCAACAGCATCGAGCACTGGCACTGCAAGGACACGGAAATGCGGAGAATTCAGCTTAATTCAAAACTCAAAACTTAAAACTTCTTCCTTTCCCCCTTCCCCCTTGATTCCGAGAAATCACCCGTGAACTCCAATCAATCCAACCAACTCCCACCTCAAGCGCCTCAGCCGATACCAACGACAGCAGCGCCTAGACCCGACCAGGTATCGCCCGTGCGTGCCTTGCTGGGGGTGATTATGCCGGTCTTAGGATCATTTCTGGCAACCCTCGATCTGCAAATGACCAATGCCTGCCTTAAGGATGTGCAGGGCGCTTTAGGGTTTTCAGCCGATGAAGGCACCTGGGTTTCCATTGCTTACACCAGTGCCGAACTGGTGAGTATTCCATTAGCAGGTTGGCTCAATCGGGCATTCTCGCGTCGTTGGTGTCTTTCTGCAAATGCCGTTCTGTTTGTGTGTGGCACGATCGCTGCCGCATCCGCCTGGGATCGAACATCTTTCATTATCTTTCGCTTACTGCAAGGGTTCGTCGCGGGTGTGTTTATCGTCTCTGCGTTTACGATCGTGATCACGCAAATGCCCCGGTTCAAGCAGCATATTGGTTTGGTGCTGGTGGGCATCACATCCAGTTTGCCGATTCCGATCGCTCAACTGCTGGCTGGCTGGTTTGTTGATCACTACAACTGGCAAGCGTTCTACTCCTTTGAAATTCCCCTCGGTCTGCTTTTGGTGGCTGGACTCTGGCACTGGCTTGATCCACAACCCATACAGTTATCAGTACTGAAGCAGATAGACTGGCTCGGTTTAGCATTATTAGCAATTTCCCTAATCTGTTTGATCACGGTGCTACAACGAGGCAATACTGAAAACTGGTTTGATTCTGATCAGATTGTACGACTGAGTTTGATTTCTCTCTTCTTTCTGTTGCTATTTTTTGCATGGGAAATGAGAGTTCGATCGCCGTTAATCGATATTCGACTGCTCGGAAACCGAAATTTTGCCTTCGCTAATCTGCTCAATCTTAGCGTTGGGCTAGTGCTGGCTTATACATTTGTGCTACCACAATACCTGGGACAAGTTCAAGGCTACAACACCGTTCAAATTGGGGCAGTGCTGATTTGGGGAGCAGTGGTCAATCCCTTTGTGCCGAAACTGGTGGAACATCTGGAAGCGCGGCTGGTGCTGGCGATCGGGTTAAGCATCTTCGTCGTCAGTTGCTTTATGAATTCAGCCCTGACCTACTCCAACGGTGGAGAGCAATTTGTGTGGTCACAAGTGGTACGCGCGATCGGACAACCTGTGATGGTGGTTGCCGTCTCATTTATCGCCACCAATAGAGTGCAAAGAGATCAAGCAGATTCGGTGTCTGCCATCTTTAATGGCATTCGAGTCGTCGCTGCAACGTTGGGAACGGCGTTACTGGGAACCTTACTCACCAGGCGCGAACAATTTCACTCCAATCATATTGTGGAAGCCGTTTCTTCGTATAACACCCAGACGCAGGAGCGATTACAGCAGCTCAGTCAAGTTTTTACGAGCAAACTTGGTGATCCGAATGTCGCTCAGACTCAGGCAGCTTCAGCATTGGGAGGAACCGTTCGCCAACAGGCAACCATCATGGCGTTTAGTGACTGCTTTTATTTCATTGGGATCAGCTTAATTCTGGTTGCAGCGATTCTCTTTCTGCTCCAACGTACCAGCAAACCTGGCGAATTTACTCACTAAGCCTTCATTCAGGAGACGCTTGTAGCGACAATGAAAGCCGTTCGATCAGCAACATTTAGGCGCTCCAGATATTCATCACATTAGATAAATTGCCGCAGCCACAACCGCAGCCAGAAAAGGTTTTGATCCGAGTTCACGCTGCCTCGATTCATCCCTTTGGTTCTGTCGCAAGAATGGTAGAGTAGGAGGACAATTTCCTCTGACCTCTGTCTAAATGGCATCTACCTCTGTGTTTAAGTGGCGGCACTTTTTGCCCGACATCATCCTTTTGAATGTGCGCTGGTACTGCCGCTACGCCTTATCTTACCGAGACTTAGAGGAGATGATGCAAGAGCGGGGGGTGCAGGTGGATCACTCTACAATTAATCGCTGGGTACTGAAGTACGCTCCAGAGTTAGATAAACGGATTCGCCCTTATTTGAAACCGACCAACGACGAACTCTGCTACTATATTGATTAACTAATCAATCAATTAGTTATGCCTTTTCGTGACGAACAAGATTTTGAGGAACGCCGCCAGCAGATTATCGATGGTGCTCTAGAGGTCTTTGCCAGTAAAGGCTTTGAGAAAGCAACCAACAAAGATATTGCGGCGGCGGCGGGTATTGGCTCCCCTGGGCTGATTTACCACTATTTCAAAGATAAAGCGGATCTCTTTCAGCAAGTCGTTGAGCAACGGATGCCGCTGCTTCAGCTATTGACGCATGATGAGTCTGAGATTATGGGTAAGCCGCCCCGTGAAGTGTTGACCATTTTTGCCCAATCGTTTCTGCGGGTGACCGAGAATCCAACGTCGATCGCCATGGTGAAACTGCTTTTGAGTGAGGCATTTCGACAACCTGCTGTCGCTGAAATTTTCAATGTGATCGGTCCAAGCCGCTCCATTTCCTTCCTGACCCGCTACTTAGAGAAACAGATGTCGATCGGTGCACTGAAGCCAATGGACTCAAGAGCCGCTGCTCGCTGTTTTATAGGTCCTATGATTGCGTATCTAATCACACGAGAAGTCTTTCTTCAGACTGATGTTCAGCAACTCAGCACTGATACGATGGTAGCTACAACTGTAGAAATATTTTTGAAAGGCATGGAGCACTCGTAAGCATGGGTGCTTTTTCTATCGATTGACTGTAAATTTTAGTTAATTGACTAATCAATCAACATTAAGAACTGGTTGAATTCCTCAAGGAGATATTATGCCACCCACTCAAACCGAGACCGGCAACGATTCTAACAATGGGTCTAGACAGACGACTGGCACTCAGGTTCAGGAGAAGCCGCAAACTTCAGAGCCGGAACAGCAGCAGTCGCCTAAACCTGAGATTCCTCCCCAAAAGCCGTGGCAGAAGATTCCCAAGCCAGTCCGAATCCTAGGGGTGATTGCGCTGGTTGCCGGAGTTGGCTTTGGGGCATACCGCCTATTTTTCTACCATCCTGACGAGAACGGCATTTTTCTCAGCGGGCGGATTGAGGGCTACGAAACCGATGTCTCCGCCAAAATTGGTGGCAGAGTTGCCAATGTTGCTGCCAGGGAAGGCGATTTAGTGAAGCCAGGTCAGTTGCTCGTGGAACTGGATGATTCAGACACACGGGCACAATTGCAGGGTGCGATCGCCCGTGTTCGAGCAGCTCAGGAGCGGTTGCAGCGGACTCATCAGCAGCTACCAGTTTTGCAAGCACAATTGGCGCAGGCATCCCTGACAACTCAGCAATCTGGGCAGGACAGTGAAGGTCGTGTTCTGGAATCTGAGAATTCAGTTGCCGCCAGTCGATCTCAACTTGCAGAGGCACAAGAAAATTTGATATTAGCGCGAGCAAAGCAGCGGCGAACCAGTTTTCTCTATGGTCAGGGTGCGGTGTCTGCCCAGCAACAGGATGAGGACAATGCCTCATTTGGTACGGCTCAAGCTCGTGTCGCTGCCGCCAAGCAGCAGGTTGATTCGGCTCAGGGACGGTTAAAACAAGCTCAGGCAACTGCCCAAAATCCATCCATTCGAGCAACTCAGGAATTACAAGTTCAGAAGCAGATTGCTCAAGCGCAAACCGATATTGCTGTCTCTCAGCAGGAATATCAGGATGCTAAAGCCAATCAGGCACAGATCCAGGCGAACCTGAATTATCTGGTGGTGAAAAGCCCGATGGAAGGGGATGTGATTACGCGATCGGTGGAGCCTGGGGAAGTCGTGGCAGCAGGCGCACCATTGCTGACGTTGGTCAACAAGAATCAGCTCTATCTGCGCGGTTTTGTTCCCGAAGGACAGATTGGCAAGGTCAGAATTGGACAATCGGCTCAGGTTTATCTAGATGCCTTTCCCGATCGTCCTCTGGAAGCTACAGTTTCACGAATTGATCCGAAAGCCAGCTTCACACCGGAAAACACCTACTTCAAGAAGGATCGGGTGACGCAGGTGTTTGGTGTGGAATTGACGTTGAAAAATTCAGAGGGGTTGGCAAAGCAAGGAATGCCTGCGGATGGGCGGGTTCTATTGCCAGAGAGCGATCGTAAACAATCGAAGATCCTGTTACCGGGTGCATTGGGTTTTATTAACTCGACCATAACTGACCTTACACATCGGACTGCCTTCATTCCTCAATTCCCTTAAGACGGGAAGGGAAAACAAATTGAAGTCCTTGCTCCTTTGGGGGCGAGGTTAAGTGGGGCAAAATGCGATCGCAGTCGTTGCTAGGTTAACAGAACAATGACACAAACTCTTTCATCTACAGCGTCAAGTCAGCGCTCCAATGCTCCTGTAATTTCCATTCGCGATTTGCACCATCGTTATGGTAAGCGAGATGAGGAAGCGGTGGCAGGCATCAATTTAGATATGTACCCCGGTGAGATCTTTGGCTTAATTGGTCCAGATGGCGCGGGCAAAACAACCACGTTTCAGATTCTCTCAGGCGTGATGCCACAAACCAGCGGTATTGTGGAAGTACTGGGGTCTTCTCCAAGAGATATGCGGTTGGAAATGGGCTATCTGACCCAACGCTTTAGTCTCTATCAAGACATGAGCGTGATCGAGAATCTGCGGTATGTGGCAGGCTTGCGAGAAGTCAGCGACAAGGATTTCAAGACTCGCAGTGAACACTATTTTGAACTGTTAGATTTAGCCCGTTTCAAAGAGCGTTTGGCAGGGCGGCTCTCTGGTGGGATGAAGCAAAAACTGGCGCTTTGCTGCACGCTAATTCACAATCCTCGCATCGTGCTGTTAGATGAACCAACGACTGGTGTTGATCCCATCTCACGCCGAGAGTTTTGGGACATTTTGGCACAGCTGGCTGCAATGGAAGGGATTACGACTGTGGTGGCAACGCCTTATCTCGATGAAGCGGAGCGCTGTTCTCGCATTGCGTTGATCTATGAAGGGCAGATTCAGCAGTGCGACACACCCGCAAAGGTGAAGGCAAGCTTGCAGGTAAAGCGGTTGGAGGTGTCCTTACCCGTTGACCAACTCGATCGGGCTGAAAGAATTCTTAAGAGCAGTGTGGATGTACAGGAGTTGACTTCTGATGTGCAGCGGTATGGCGATCGGCTCGATGTCCTCACGGCACAGCCAAAAGACGTTCAAAGCCAGATTCAACGAGTATTGCAACAGCAGCAAATTCAAGCCAAAAACTTTGCCATTGATACGCCCACGCTAGAAAACGTTTTTGTTGCCCGTCTGCGCGAGTTAAAGGGTGACAGTCAGGTGAGCGATTATCCGCGCATTCGTCCGGTGGAGGAGGCGAGAGGAACGGCAATCGGTGCTCAGGATTTGAATAAAACCTTTGGTGATTTTCGCGCAGTTAAACATATCAACCTGGATATTCAATACGGTGAAGTCTTTGGTTTATTAGGGGCAAATGGTGCCGGAAAAACAACCGCGATTAAAATGCTGTGCGGTTTGCTGCCAGCCACGTCTGGCAAGGTCACACTGGCAGGTGAAACAGGAGAACTCCGCAGCGAAACGGTTCGTCAGCGCATTGGTTATATGTCTCAAAAATTTACGCTGTATGACGATCTAACGATCGACCAGAATCTTGAATTCTACTGTGGCGTTTACGACATTCCGCGCCGTCAGCGCCCTGCCAAGAAAAACTGGGTACTGCAAATGAGCGATCTGGTTGGGCAAGAATCCCTAATGACCAAAGAGTTGCCCGGTGGTTGGAAACAGCGCGTTGCCTTCGGTGCCGCCGTCATGCACGAACCGAAAATTGTCTTCTTGGATGAACCAACCTCAGGTGTAGACCCGCTTGCCCGTCGTCAGTTTTGGCGCTGGATTAACGAGTTTGCCCGTAACGGTATGGCAATTTTGGTGACAACGCATTACCTAGAAGAAGCAGAACAGTGCCATCGGTTGGGCTTTATGGTGGCAGGCGAACTGGTTGCACAGGGTACACCGCGACAGGTCAAAGATGATCAACCCGGACGACTAGTGGAATGGGAGTGCGATCCACTTCAAAAGGCATCCGATTTGCTGAAGCAACACTTCGATCGCTGGCGAGTATCCATCTTTGGTTCACGATTGCATACGATTTTGGACGATCCAGACAACCAAATTTCTCAGGTGGAAAACTTGCTGCAATCCAATCGCATTCAAATTCAAAGCCATCGTGAAATTGAGTTTTCCCTGGAAGATGTGTTCATTAGTGTAGTGGATCAGGCACGACAACGTGGCTTAGACGTTCCAACAGACTAGGAGGCAAAGTGACAGTACAATCAACCGTTCGACCCAAACGCATCGTGGCTCAGATCATTAAAGAGCTATCCCAGTTAGGGCGCGATCGCCTGACGCTAACAATGGCGTTGGGCTTACCATTAGTCCTGTTGCTACTGTTTGGGTTTTCCACCTCGCTCGATGTGAATCGATTGGATTTTGCCATTCAAGACCTCGACAATACCCGCCTGAGTCGAGAATACATTGCCACCTTTGAACGCACTAACAAATTTCACGTCGTGGCTCAAGGTTCCACCGTTAATATCCCCAAACTGCTCGATCAGGGACGAATTTTAGCCGGATTGGTCATTCCACCAGAGTTTTCTCGCGACTTGAAGCGCTTTGAGCGTGATGCCCAGGCGCAGGTGCTAGTCGATGGTACCGATGCCAATACTGCCAACATCGTGCGGGGATACGTCAGCGCCACGACGAATGAATTCGTTCAGAATCTGCAATCAACGGCTTCCAGACCGCCTGTGAATCTGCAAACACGGCTCTGGTTTAATCCAGGGTTGGAAACTCTGAAATATATCGGACCGGGAGCGCTCGCCATTACCGTCACCTTATTTCCGGCGCTATTAGCGGGTTTAGCAACCGCAAAAGAGCGTGAACAAAGCACCATTTTACAGGTGTATGCGTCCAGTCTGACCGGAATTGAGTACTTACTGGGAAAAGCGATCGCCTACTGGCTAGTCGGCATGGCAGAGGTTTTACTGGTAAACCTGGAGGCGTGGCTGTTTCTTGGACTTTGGTTTGTGGGCGACCCTACACCGGTGATTGTGGGTTCTGCCCTTTACATTGCCTGTGGGGTGTTATGGGGAATTTTCTTAGGAGCTAATGCTACAGCCCAGAGTGCCGTGATTCAATCCGTCTCTTTCACGGCGTTCCTATTATCGTTGCAATTTTCTGGCTACATTTATCCTGTTTCCAACATTCCGGTTGCGTTGCGCTGGCTTTCCAGTGTTGTTCCGGCACGGCATTACATTTTGATCACGCGAGATGCCTTTGCCAGAGGAATTGGTTGGGTGGGTATCTGGGGAGCAATGCTGGCGCTGGTATTGTTGGCGGGGCTGTTCTTTTTTCTAGCATGGCGCAAATTGCGAAAGATGCAAGTGGAGACTTAAATGAAACGTTTTATCAACTACTTCGATAAAATTTTTGGGAATCGATTTTTAGCGCTGATTGGAAAAGAAGTGGCGCAAATTCTCCACAATCGCCAGCTTCTGATTCAGCTATTGGTTCCCCCAACCGTCTTTCTGATTCTGTTTGGCTTGGCGCTCAATCCAACCTTTCAAAATCTCAAAGTGGGAATTACAGATTATAGCCACAGTCGTTATTCCCGTGAATTGATTGAGTTATTTAGCCAAACCGATGCCTTTGTCATCAGTCGATATTACTCCGATCAACAGGATATGCAGTCTGAACTCGCCAAAGGAAATCTGACGGTTGGCGTTACGATTCCACCTGAGTTTGGTCGCGATCTTGCCCGCAAACGTCCCGCACAGTTGCAAGCAATGTTTGATGCGGTTGATGCGAATACTGCCCGTGTAGCTTCCGGTTATTTGACTCAATTAGTGGGCGATTATAATGCCCGACGATCGACCGAAAATTCGCGTCAAAAAGGTGCTGGAATTACAACAACTAACTTAAGCCAGCAAAGCAATCAATCGAACTCAACCACAACGAACTCAACTGCAACGAACTCGACCACAAGCAGTTCTACTAATCAACAAAATATCGATTCAATTAATACAACAAATCAGCAGACGAGCAATCCTAGCGATTCAACCTCAACAAACTCCGGCAATCAATCCGGTAGTTTTTCTAATTCCCCTGATTCTTCAACGAACCTAAATACCAGTTCCACTTCAGGAAACTCATCGAATCAAACGTCTAGCCAGAGAAACCAGTCCACTACAACAAATTCATCACCGACTAATTCTGTACCTGTTACGAATCCACCTCTTCCGCAAAATCAGGTGCAGTTAAGCACCTCTGTCTTTTACAATCCCGGACTGGAAGCATCCTGGTTTATTGTGCCAGGAACGATCGGCATCCTGATGACGGTGTTGGGATCACAGGCGGCGGCTTCATTGGTCGTCCGTGAGAAAGAAGCCGGAACAATCGAACAGTTAATGATGACTCCTGCCTCAAACACGCAAGTCATTTTAGCGAAGATTTGTCCCTTACTGCTGATATTAACGTTCGATGCCACGATCGCGATCCTCATTAGCAGACTCGTCTTTGGCATGCCATTTCGAGGTAATTTCATCCTCTTCATTAGCATTTCCATCCTGTACTTTTTCGTTGGCATCAGTATTGGCATTCTCATTGCAACCTTTGCTAAAAACGAGCAACAAGCGCTGCTGACCACGTTTTTTATTAACCCGCCATTAGTCCTGCTATCGGGAGGAAATTCGCCGATCGCCGCCATGCCAACCTTTTTTCAATGGCTCACCTATCTTGATCCCATGCGCTATTACATTGAAGTGTGTCGGGGGGTTTTGCTCAAAGGTGTTGGCTTAGGATCACTTTGGCATCAGGTTTTAATCCTATTAATCTTCGCAATCGTTCTAACAACGCTGAGTATTCAGCAATTTCGCCGCCAATTGAGCTAAGGTTAAGTGCTTCCAACCGCTTTGGTTGTCCCATCACGGGTGTTGCACGAACTGTTGATATGCTAACGGGCACGAGTCGTTGAACTGGTCAGCAAACAAACTGACCATGAGAAACGCACTCATGACCAACGGCTGTGTTGCAAAGATGATAGGTTCGTATCCCAAATTTCGACCTTGTTGCTTCAGCGAGTCTAAAACAGGTCTATCGTTTGTGTCTCTATGCTTCTTGTGATAGAAGCGTTCATAGAAAAGCTTGCTGAAGTTTATGAAGCCAGGCTGTTGCAAGAGAACGATCAGCGTGCAGCAGCGGCTGACCCGCGAGCGTGATGAGAGCAGATTCACCTGACCTGTCGAGTTTAAACTGGTCGGCGCGCCACGATCGCTGATTCAATCGCTCTAGCAGGGCTATCCAGTCAGTCGAATCGGGAAGCCGTAGAATGGGGGAGACACCATAGTAGAGCGTTTGTTCGACCTGAGCAAACTTCGGATCAGGTAAATTCAGGGGTGGATACACCATTGAGTCTGAGATGGTGCGTGATTTTGCCAACGAAGGTGGATGCGGTGCGAGCGGATCGCTAATATTAGGCTGTAGCTGTACTGGAGCTAGAGCTGATTGAGTTACAGATGATCGCCCGATCGCTGCCGTGTTGTGAATCCCAATATCATGCGCTAAATGACTGCCTAAGATGCCTTGAATAGACATCAACCCAACGACCAAGACTCCAACCATCACATACTTCCGGGACACTTGCTGCGACTTAGTTCTCCGCCAACGGTAGCGCTGGAGTCCTCGCCAGACTGTTAAAGCGATCATGATCCCAAACAAAATGATGCCGCTGATGCCATGCAGATGCATTGTTAGTTCGCCGCTCAATCCCCAGGCAGTGGTCAGGTTTTCTGGCGGCTTTGCCAAGACGATTTCGTAGATTCCAACTGCGACGGTTGCAACGGTGAACATCGTCGCCATCAGCAAATTCCACCAGCCGATGTCGAAGAAGTTGAGCCGCTCAACTTGAGCCTGATCCTGCACCGATTTGGGGCGATAGAGCACTCCAAATAAATCAGCGAGAATAGCGGTGATAAATAGCCCGATCGTAAAGTGAACCAGACTGGGATGTAGCGGAAAACTATAAGGGAGTTGGTTGAGACCAACGCTACTCATCAGTAAATGTCTCATTGGCTGCTGCTAGTCCGAGTCGGTTTATATTCGAGTGCTTCAATTTCAAGTGCGGTTGCCCTCAGAGCTTCAACGGCTGGCTTGACGTGTAAGCCGTGTACCCAGACCAGTTGAGTTCCCAGCACCACTTGATAAGCGACGAGGGCGACCGTTAACAACCCAGCAATGAGATAAAAGAGTGAGATGCGAGGGCGGATGTGGTAGCGCAAGACGCCACGCCACAGCACCAGATTCACCAAAATCAAGGTTAATAGCCAACCGATCGCCATGTGTCGATCAAGTACAGGCTGAGTTGCCTGTGATGGAACCGCCATCGACGCTTCAAATTGCCCCAGGCAAATGGCAACTAAAATTGCGATCGTTGCAATCACTAAGTTCCACCAGCCCACGTTGAAGAAGCTCTGGCGACGCGTGATGAAGCCTAAGCCATCAAAGATCACCGAAATAACAACGGTTGCAATTACAAAATGAACGGCGATCGGATGAAGCTGAAGCAAATACGGCAGGTTGTAATCATTGAGCGTTGAATTAAGCATGTCAATCTCTATAGATCACGAAAGTAGGAGCGATGCCAAGACCAGGACAAATCTAGAAACACAAGCCCTAAAACGCTTATGAGGGCGATCGCAGTCGCTAACAGATTAATCGCCAAATTCACAGCTAAAAAATGCAGTGGCATCAAAACATCGTTGGATATCAGCATCAGATTACTCCGGATCATGAATCATCCGATGAGCGGGTTCTTCAATATCGGCGAAATGATTGCGTTGCCATGACCACAACAATCCGGCAAACACAAGCACCATGATGGAACCGATGACAATAAAAATGGGATAGATGTAAGTTGGCTGTGCTTGAATCGCTTGATTTGCCTCTTGTGTACGATTGGGGATATCTTTCCAATAGCTCGGCTGCCACTCGTCGATCGCGCCCTGATACGGTTCCTTCCAGCTTCCTAGCGATTGCAGATAGCTGACTAGCTGCGTAATTTCTCGATCGCTCAAATGATGGAAGTTAGGCATAAAGGTTTCTGGCACGGCGGCTCGTGGGTTTTTAAGAATTGCCTCTAGCCTTTGCTTGCCTGCCTCACCCGTGTATTTACGTCCAATGTTGGTGAAGTCTTCACCCGTCCGCATTGTACCCATCAGATGGGGGCGATCGTATACATAGTCACTCGGCAACGACGGGCGGGTGCCATGCAGAAAGAGGGTGTCAATTTCAACCGGACGTACCTGCTGGCTATGACAATAAACGCAGCCATTTTGCACATACAGCTTACGTCCAGCCGCTTGCTCTGGTGTGTAGTCCACCAAGCCTGGAGACGGCTGATCAGGAACGTGAGAAAATCTGGGTAAACCACTGAGAATAGTCAAGACGATCGAGTACGATAGCGTCACTCCCAGGAAGATCGCAAAAATCCGATTCATGCTAAAAAAGCGACGATTCATCGCAACTCCTCCCTGGCAAGCGATACCACTTCTGTAGCATGGGGCGACCATTCCGCTTCTAGCGCGTCGAGTTCCCCTGTTGGCGGTGACTGAAACGCCCAAATTAAATTCCAGGCGAAGATCAATTGTCCACCCACCAGTGGTAAGCCGCTGAGCACTCGCAGCCAGTAGTAAGGCGATCGCCCAACCAGCGCCCCCACCATATCGCCAACATGTTGATTATCCAACGTTGACCAGCGTGCTGCTTCCATAAAACCAGCTAGATGCAGCGGGACAACATACAGCAAAAAGCCCAGGGAAAACAGCCAGAAATGCAGCGAAGTTAACAGCGGAGTCAAGGGACGTTTTAAGCCGCGCTCGACAAACAGGTAGATAAACGCGGTCATGGATGATGTAGCGAAGCCCAAAAAGCCCAGGTGCGCGTGGGCAACCGGAAAATCACCAAAGTGAGCATTAATGTTGATCAATGCGATCGCCTCCATTGATCCTTCATAGGACGCTAAGAAATAGTTCAACAGCGCCAGGATTGCAAAGCGCAGCGGCACGTTAGAACCGACATCACGAAATCGACCCCAAAGCGTGCCGATCATATTCACAAAGGTGCCGCCTACAGGTAACGTCATGCCCAATGCAAAGATAATTCCCAGCATTGGAATCACCATTGGCACAGGACCATAAACCAGGTGATGTCCACCATTCCAGACATAAAAGGCAGCAAATAGCCAGAATGACCACAAACTTAAGGCATGGCTAAACAGCTTCTTTCGCAAGAGTTTCGGCACAACGTAGTACAGCGTGCCAATACTACAGGCGGTCAGCCACATGCCTAATAGATTGTGGGCATAAAACCAGTTGATAGCGGCATCCTGTGAGCCTGCATAAATCGGTAAGTTGCCGACAAAATAGACAATATCCAGAGCCGCATACGCCAGAATAAAGTACCAGATGCTGACATAGATCCGTTCGTCGCGCCGCTCTAATACCGTCACCAGCAGACAGGCAGCTACAAGATTGATACAAATCAAAACGCCCGTGTTGAGTGGCAAAATCCATTCCTGATACTCTTTGCCTTTCGTCAGTCCGAGGGCAAGGGTGACAATGCTAGCTGCGGTAATCGCGTTGAAGCCCCAACCAGCGAAAACCGCCAGTTCTCCCAAATATAAATGCCGTTTTGTCAGGCGAGGCACAATCACTAAGGAACTGCCAACCGATGACATGGTGAGCCAGCCAAACAAGACGGTATTGACATGAGCGGGGCGGAGTCGTCCGAAGGTTAGTTCATAAACGCCGCCTAAAAAGCCAGGATAGATCATTTTGATGGCTGAAATCATGCCTAAGCTCATGCCAATGATCATCCAAAAGATGCCAGAAAATAGCCAGAGGCAGGCAGCCCGGTCTTGAACTTTTTCGGGTAAGCGATCGCCCACAATGCGGTTGAGCCAAATTAAACCAGGGGCGATAGCCCGGTCTTGTACACTATTTTGCACCGCTTATTCCTATGATTTAGTAGAGGAAACTGGTTGATGAGAACGTTTACATTCAATATTGAATGCGATATAGATTCTGACCAGGGAAGATTGGCAGTTTAACCGACAAGTTAAGCGGCGATCGTAGTTTAGTCGCAGCAGTGCGATCTCAAAGGATGGTCAAGCACTACCTCAAGTTTTTCGCAATTTGGGGAATGCAGGAAAAGCTGGCTAGGCGTGATACAACCCTTTGGTATTATCAAATCCTGGTTGAACTGCTCAAAATATTCTGAGCGTGCTGTCTGGGTTAAACCGTTTATACTACACAACATTTCAATTCAAACGGATGAGCAGATTCATCACGCAAATGAAAACTGCGCCTAAAAATCTCACTGATCGTCTCGAAGGCTTGTCTCATCATGCAGCTCCTATAGCAGTCGATGAACTTGAAGCATTAGTCCGAGAAACTGTAGAATTGGTCGAAATTCACATGCCTCAAATAGATACTTCATTGGTAAGACAGAAACTAGGGTGGAGGCAGCAACCGTGGAAACTCAACGAGTCAGATCGGTGAAGAATTCCAGCTAACAATCCCGTTGCACGCTGACTATTTCAAGTCTCCTCGTTGAGTTCGAGAGTGATTGGCGGCGGGTGAACGGTATCGTTAGCTGGCTCTGTTCTCAGTTGGGAAAATCATCTGGATTTTGTCCGTTAGCATTCAACTTTTCGTTGGTCAGGACATTTAGACAAAAAGTTGAACGATGCCTGTAATATTCTCACTGCCATGACCTTGAGCGATCGCAGTTCGGTAAATATCGATCACAGCAGCGGTTGTTGGGATCCTTGCCTCCAAACTTTGAGCCGTTTGAGTCACGTAGCGAAAATCTTTCTCGACCAGATCGATTGGAAATAGCGGCGCATGATTCTGGGACACCATCAAACTTCCGGCTCCTTTAGCGGCTGGGCTAAGAACAGGCAAATCCCCCAGGCATTCCATCGCTTTTTCTGGACTGATGCCATCTTGGGATAACATCCCTAACAGTTCTGCCAACGCTGCGACTTGAATGCCAAAGAGCGCATTAATCGCTAGTTTCATCGCCATGCCTTGACCGACAGAGCCAACGTGATGAGTCGTTGCCACCCCAGCATCGGTTAAAACAGATCCTACCTGCGCCAAGGTTTCTGCTTGTCCACCGACTAGCGAAATTAGCTTTCTAACCTCTGCTTGAGGGCGAGAACCCACCACAGGTGCATCGAGAAAACCTGCCCCACTCTGGGCAATGGCTGCGCCCAATTCTCGAATCCAATCCACGGTCAATGTACTCATTTCGATCGCAATTTTATCTGGTGTTAATCCCAAGATTGCACCGGTTTCAGCAGCAAGCCACACTTGGCGCGAGATCTCATTGTCCGTCACCATGCTCAGCACCACATCACTTTGCTCGGCAGCAGCACGGGGACTGGTCGCAAAGGTTGCCCCGCGATCGACCAAGGGTTGCGCCTTTTCGATGGTGCGGTTATGCACAACCACCGAGTAATCTGCATCGATCAGGTTATGAGCTAGCCGCGAACCCATTGCACCTAGACCCATCACCGCAACTGTCTTTGCGTTCATTTTTAGACATCTCCCTAAATTAGTCGATTCATTGAGTGCAGAAAAAAATCCTGCACCGCTCACTACAGTAATGATTCGGACGAGAAGGTGGTCAGAAACTGAAACGCTTTTTCTCGGTAAGGCTCCATTACGGTGTAGGCATCGCTCGACAGGAACTGCTTCATCACTGCCTCGCTAGGGAATTCCATCACTGCAACGAGATCGAAGCGATCGCTGCCCACTAATGTTTCAACCCCTCCATAACGGTGTACTTTGGCACCCGCTTGTTCCAGTAAGGGGAGAACCCCCTCGACATACCGTTGCAAGGCTTCTGCACCGTCTTCTGCAAAATTTGCGATCGTAATCATTGTGGCAGTCATCCGATTTATCTCCCAGCGATTACATTGTGGCAAATTGCTTCTCAACTGCTTTATGGTCTTGCTTCCAAGCTGCATAAAGCTGAGTAGACATTGGATCGGGAAAAATATCTTCTCGGTCGGTTGCAATCCCTTGCAGAACCGCCATTGCAATATCCGCAGGACTTGTCTTTGCCATGTCCACACCAGCCAGCATATCGGTGTCCACCGCACCCGGAAAAATCCCATAAACCGCAATATTTTTATCGGCAACACTAGCGCGAAGGGATTGGGTCATTGACCAAGCAGCCGCTTTTGAGGCGTTGTAAGCAGCCAATCCTGGCATACTGGCTAAAGCCACAAGAGTCAGAAGATTGACGATGGCACCGCCACCATTACGTTCCAGCACGGGCACAAAGGCACGAGCCATATTCAGCGTTCCGTAGAAATTAACATCAAATTGTTGATGGATGGTTTCTACGGTCGTCTCCAGAATATTACCGAACGACAACACCCCAGCATTATTGATGAGAAGATTGACATCTGGAGCTTGCTCAGACAACTGGCTGACCAAATTGCGATCGGTGATATCGACTTGTAACGGAATGACTCGTGCTAAATCGAGGACTGTTAACGCTTCCAAGCTATTGCGATCGCGGGCGGTCGCATAGACTTTCTGCACACCTGCATCCAGTAAGGCTTGAACCAAGGCTCGACCAATGCCACGATTTGCGCCAGTCACCAATGCCGTTGCGTTTTGAAGTTTCATGATCTGCTCACCTGTGCATTAACTTTCGAGATGACCTAACTGTAGCTGCTGTTAAATCAACAATAAATACAAAAACACGAACTTCTCTCGTGTGCATCTCGCATGAATATTGCGTGATTCATGTCTAAAAATCATAAAATATGCAATATTTCAAAAATTGTTGCTTACAATGCAGGAAACTGTCAATTGAGTCTAGGCATTCGGCGATGGAATTATCTGTGCTGCAAACCTTTGTAGATGTTGTCAAGCAAGGCAGCTTTGCTGCTGTTGCGCGGGAGCGCAATGTCGATCCTTCATCGGTGTCACGGGCGATCGCTGGTTTAGAAGAAGAGCTAGGGATTCGTCTGCTCCAGCGCACAACGCGGCAATTGTCTCCCACAGAAGCGGGGATGGCATACTTTCAGCGAATTGAACCGTTGGTCGAGGAGATGCAGCAGGCGATCGATGTTGCTGCTGATATGTCTGGACAACCGAAAGGAACATTGCGGATTACGGCATCGGTTTCTTTTGGACTGAAGCGCGTTGTGCCGTTATTGCCTGACTTCAGATCGATGTATCCCGATCTCACGGTCGATCTACTGCTCACCGATACGAACGTCGATCTATTTACAGAACGCATTGACCTTGCGATTCGACTGGGATTGTTGGCAGATTCGACATTAGTTGCCCAACAACTGATGAAAACTCGTTATTTTGTCTGTGCGAGTCCGCAGTATCTTCAGCAATGGGGACACCCAAAAAATCCTGGCGATATCGAGCAGCATCACTGTTTGCTATTTCCGCTAGCGGGTTTTCGATCGAGATGGCGATTCAAGCATAGCGATCAAGAAGAAACCGAAGTTTTTGTCCAAGGACATACCATGATCTCAAACGCGATCGCGCTTCAGCAATGTGCAATTGCCGGGATGGGATTGGCATTACTACCCGACTGGTTGATTGAAAGCGATTTAGGGGACGGTAGGCTTGTCAATGTGTTTCCCAGTTATGATGTGACGGCAACAGAGTTCGATACTGCTGCCTGGTTGGTCTATCCCTCCCGTGCTTACGTTCCGCTCAAAGTTCGAGTTTTCATTGATTTTCTCAAGCAGTTTATTTTGGGCTAAATGCGCGTCAATCTATTCAGTTGTTGCCGTCAGCTAACCAATCGATGAAGCGGACGGTTAAGAGATCTTGGTAGTGTGCCGAAGTTACTTGCCGCCGCTGCATTTTGCCGTTATGCTGCGAAGTTATCAATAAGATAGGACTTACGCAAAACCTGTCTGAGTTTGCCCCCTAGCCCCCAAATTTGGAGGAACTCAGTCTTTTAAGCCCCCAAAATTGGGGGTTTGGGGGCTAGATGAGTAAGTCCTATAAGACAACCTTTCAAGGTTGTTGGAGAAATGAAACTCTACCATCCCCTTCAACTGGCACTGACCTCTTGGCAACCGCAATCGGGATTGACTTACACTGAATATCGACCTCTACCTCAACTAAAACCATACATTATCTGCTCTTGGGCGATCTCTGGAACCCCACCAGCAGGTAAAACCTACACTTACCGCGCCTTACCTGATGGCTGTCTAGACATTGTTCTTAACCTAGACTATCCACTCCTTGGCTCTCTCTGTGGAGGGTTCACCCACTATACCGATTTCTATTTCGCCGGATCGATAACGCTGATTGGGTTACGTTTCCACCCAGGTGGATTTGTTGCCCTGACGGGCATATCCGGTGAACATTGTACTGGGGGCTTTCTACCAGTTAATAGCATTGGTCTGTCTTTAGAAGAGAACCTTTGGCAGCTTCAATCTATCCCACAAGCACTCGAACATTTGCAGCAAGTTATTTGGTGTCATTTTTTATCGCGCCAGTCATTTAAACCGCAAATGGATCAACTAATTCCTTATATTTTGACACTGAACCCGAACGAACGAGTCACTGATTTAGCTACAACTCTGGGATATAGCGATCGCCAGTTCCGCCGAGTCATTCGTCACCTAACGGGCTATGCGCCGAAATCGTTTCTGTGCATCATGCGGTTTCAACAAACCTTAAAAACCTTGATAAATTCACCCTCGACTTCTACTCTCGATCTTGCCCTATCTCATGGCTACTACGATCAATCTCATCTATTACATGAGTTTGAAGAACTGGGGGGGCTTTCACCGCAGGAATTGGTTATCGACAGGTAATGATGTCCGATTTTTACAAGTCTTTGGCTGGCGATTTCTCTATTGTGAATGAGGTAATTCATCAATCTGGAGGCAACGATGAAAAGTCACTCACACAGTAACACCTGGGAAACCTACTCGAAATCATGGTCTGTGGCAGACACGGCTACAAGGCTGCAATTGTTTGAGCAAAGCCTAAACCCAGATTGTGTATACACTGACCCGATCACACAAGCTACGGGATATGGTGAACTATCTGGATACATGGCAGCACTTCACAACGAAGTGCCTGGAGTGACATTTGTAAATACCGACTTTAAAGACCATCACGATCGGAGTTTGGCTCATTGGAATATGGTGGACGGCAAGGGAGATATTCTATCTCAGGGTGCAAGCTATGGCTTGTATGGGGCTGACGGACGATTAACGGAAATGACTGGATTCTTTGAACCTCCCAGTGCAGGTTGAACCAATGTCTGACAGTGCCTACATCACTCGTAAAATCTTTATGAAGGGCTATCTAGTCCCTTTATTTGTCTTGCCATTACTCACGACCTGTAATCAAAAAGCTACTCATTCATTAGTTCAGGAGCAACCCATGGTGCCTAAGTTTAAGGACGTTTATGCGGTTTACATTACACGTAAAATGGAAGAAACCAAAGCTTTTTATGAAAAGTGGTTTGGTTTTACCACTCTCTTTAATTCCAGTTGGTTTTTAATCCTAGCCAGTCCAGGCGAGCATCCACAGACACTCGCATTTTTGAACGAAGTTTGGCCCCATTCGCCAAAACCGCCAAGATTTCCCGCTTACAACCAAAGTGGTTCCTATCTGACTATCCAAGTTTCAGATGTTGATCCGCTCTACCATTCTCTTAAAACTGAGGGTCTCTCCATTCATTACGAGTTGACAAACGAGCCTTGGGGTCAGAGACGCTTTTCCGTCATCGATCCTTCTGGAATTTTCATCGATATTGTTCAAGATATCGATCCCCAACCTGGCTATTGGGACTCTTACATCAGGAATTAGCACTTTAATGATGAGGCCCCGTCATCAAGCGTGATTGCATCACACCTGCCTGAGAGCCAAATAAGTCGTGCATAAGTGTTCTAACGTCATAAATTAAGATAGCCTCTGGTTTCACTTCAGAAGAACTTCAGCTTTTCTTGAGAATATTTAAGACGTTGTTACTCTTTGAAAAACTACAATGAAAGTTACGTCTTTACTCAACACTGCTGCTTTGCTGGGTTTAGTAACGGTTTGGGATGCTCCGCTAAAGGTGGTTAATCCTGCTCTTGTACAGGCATTTGCCTAATACCAATTTGAATAGCGAACAGGGCGGATTAGGGACGGGGTGCAGGGGTGGAACCCCTGGCTGGGGGCGAAGCCCCCACATCCCCATCTGCAACTTTCATTCTTTAAATTGGTATAACAAACGATGATGGTGGCTGGTGAAACTGCTCAACAAAAAATTGCTCAACTTACCGCCGTAAAAAGTAAACCAGGGAGTGCTGATTTAATGCGTAAGCTGTATGTCAAAGACCTGACGCCGATCGAATTCAACCTGGCGGCGCAGGAATGGTGGTTAACTTATGCAGCAAGGCAAGCGACCAACCATCTCTCTCTGCATGACCTACGATGTCATTGTTGCAGTCAAGAAAGGCAGAATTGTTAAGTTTCCTGCGGCTGAAGTGAAGTAACGATAGCTTCTGAGAAACACGTCACCGAACCCTCTTCAAAGTGCAGACAGGTAACGGGGTTGGAGGCATGCCAGTGCCGCAAAGCCCGGATTCAACGCAGCCATATTGGTTGTGCCTTTCTGGTTTGGCTCAGGCTCAATGCCCTGGCTCATCAAGCAGGGCGGTCAACTTACCAACTCAAGCACAGTTTACTCGATGATTACCTGTGTCAGCAGCTCAAAAATCCATCCCTCAGAATCGCTTTTGCGTAAGTCCTAATCGAATCAGAATCACTGCGTCCTTGAGCCGGACTGTAGCTATTGATGAATTGCCACCTGCAACCCAAGGCAAATGTAACTTTGCTTCCCTCTTCTCTCGCCATTTCTAAGGATGTAATTGGTTTGACATTCTAAGCATTACACTTGAAGGAAAGATAGATGAACAAAAAATTAGGCTTTGCCATTGCATTTTTGCTGGCTTTGATGGTGTCGATCGTGACAATGAACGTCGTTGCCGCACCGAGTGGATTAGGAGAAGCCGAGACATTGTTGGTAACCGCTTCTAAGGAATCGGGTCGCCCCAGCTACTCTGAAGCAACAGCCGTTAAATTTAAGCCCAGCGATAATGTCTATGTGAAAAGCGTTTTGGCTGTCGATTTTACCTACGGCAAGGCAAACGTTACTCTACCTCTGTATAGAGGACTTTCTCCGCAGGATGATCCTGTTTATTACATCATCACCGAATCATCCGACTTCGACGTTGCTAAGAAATTGGGAGTCAACTTTGCTCCTAAAATGAAGCAAGCGATCGGCTCTGCTGGAGTACAGAAGGTCACAATGAAGGGCGGTTTGATCACCTTCAAGGGCAATGTAGACTTTTCTCCAGAGTATCAAGTCGAGCCTGGCTCTCCCGATCCGTTTCCGCCTAAAGTGGCAAAGCCAGGAGCGGTTGGAGATGCTCAGTGGTCTTCAATGGTGGTCATGCCCAGTCAGGTCGTGCTCAATATTCAAATGGTGCATAATGCATCAGGTAACCACGATCGACTAAAAGCCCTGGATATGAAGCAGCGGAAAGTAACCATGTCCATCTTGGACGGTTTTCAAGGGGGCAAACAGTACTTCTATCATCTAGTAACGGATGTTTCAGCCGAAGTTCCGTCCGTACTAGAAAAGGGAGTCTACACGCCTCGGCTTGCGAAGGTTCCTCAAATGGGCAAATCAACGCCCTTCGATCGCTCTGCCCTGTTGGGTTTCTCGCCAGTCCTGAACGGCATTACTGACACTGGCACCGGACAGTTTCAAGGCTTCACTGCTTCCCTGGCAAACGGTGGAATTGACCCGATCAATGTCTTTCCCATTCCGCCCTCAAACAACGATCGCTCCGCTAACAACAATTACAGCCCTCTTTGGGATGCCCATGTGAATATGTGGACAGATGCTGCCATCAAGGCAAACAAGGTCAGACGGATTACGTCGTTTGAAGACCTTCAAGGACTGGTGAAAGCGGGATTAGTTACCAGTGCCTATATCAATCCCCAAGGACCTGGCAACCCCTGGTTGTTTGGACTACGACCCACCCAAGCGGTGATCAACTGCCCTGTAATTGCGCATCCTGTACTCTCGAACTAGCTTCAGCGTCTTTTGGATCCGAAGCGTGGAGGTTGGCTTTAGCAATTCTCCACGCTTTTGATATTCATCATTTAATCTGACCAATTGCCCAACCGTTCGCCACTGACTACGCTCTAAAAATTCTTTGCACCAACAATTGAGTACATTCGCATTCAATGTGACCGCTTGCGCCGATTAATTCTGTTTCTCAGTTTCCCAATTAGCAAGAATGACCCATGCCCACTAAAGTTGTTGTTAACCCTGACCAGATTGCCATTAGTGATGGTTCTTCCTTTCTAGTGACTGCACGAGATGGTTCGATTGACGATCGACTTCCTCAAGGGTTCTTTGTCCGCGATACACGTCTTATTTCCTACTACGAAATTTCGCTCAATCGGTATCCCCTAAAGTTACTGGCTTCAAGTCCACTCACCCATCGAGTGGCGCTGTACCGATTTACCAACTCTGAGTTTCGGACGGTGCGAGGAACGTTGCCCTATGGTCAGTTAATCATCGCCGTGCGACGAGACGTTGTGGGCGGATTGCATGAGGATATTGATATTACAAACCATCATGGCGATCGCGTTGAATTTCAACTCATGTTGGCAATTCGCTCAGATTTCGCAGACATCTTTCAAGTTAAGTCTCAACAACTATTAGCCCGTGGCAAAACTCGGACAGACTGGAACGATGGCAAGCTGAGCACCGATTATCAGAATGGTGCCTTTCACCGTAGCATCATCGCTGCACCTGATGGAACAAGTTCACCCCCTGACTTTGCCAACGGTCGCTTGGTCTTCGATGTGGCGCTAGATCCCGGTGAAACGTGGCACGCTTGCATCAATTTCATTGCCCTGGTGGATGGAGATGTACTGGAACCTCGCCATACCAGCGCCGAGATTGCCGTCACAGAGGCAGGCAAAGTACTAGAAAATTTTCTTCAAGTCTCCACTCAGCTCCAAACCTCAAATGCCGAAATTGCCGCAACGTATCGGCAGGCATTGATTGATATGGGTGCTCTACGAATTGCGTTTGAGGAGAATGACAAATCCTACTGGATGCCTGCCGCTGGGATGCCGTGGTTTATGGCAGTGTTTGGACGGGATTCGATCATTGCTGGATTGCAAACAATGGCGATTAATCCAGAGTTTGCCCGTGGCACCCTGGCTCGGCTGGCTCAGTTACAGGCAACAGCAGTCGATGATTGGCGGGATGCTCAACCAGGGAAAATTCTCCACGAGATTCGGCGGGGTGAGTTAGCGCAACTGCATGAAGTGCCGCATACTCCTTATTACGGAACAGTTGAAGCAACCATCCTCTGGATTGTGACGTTAGCAGAAACTCATCGCTGGACTGCCGATAGATCTTTGTTAGATCATTGCCAACCTAATTTGGAACGGGCACTAACTTGGATTGATCAGTATGGCGATTTTGATGGGGATGGCTTTGTGGAATATCTGACTCATTCCAAAGATGGTTTGCGAAATCAAGGCTGGAAAGATTCGGGTGATTCTATCGTTTACCCGGATGGCAGTCAAGTTGAGCCACCGATCGCGCTTTGCGAAGTGCAGGGTTATGTCTACGATGCCTGGAAACGCGCCGCTGATCTTTACGAAGTTTTGGGCAACCATGACCGCGCTGAAGCACTGCACCACAAAGCAGCAGATCTCTATCGGCGGTTCAACGATCGCTTCTGGGTGGAAGAGGAAGGCTTTTACTGCCTCGGATTGGATGCCAAAAAACAGCAAATTCAAGCGATCGCCTCTAATGCTGGTCATCTACTTTGGTCAGGCATTGTGCCGCCAGAACGGGCACAACGACTCGTCGATCGACTGTTCCAACCTGATCTATGGTGTGGTTGGGGTATTCGCACCCTTTCGGCGCAGAATCCCGCTTATAACCCGATTAGCTATCAGCTTGGTAGTATCTGGCCCCATGACAATGGCTTTATTGCCGCAGGGTTAAAGCGCTATGGATATCACGCCGAAGCCAATCGCGTAGCTGAAGCAATCTTCGCGGCTGCCAGCTACTTTGAGGCTGGACGAATGCCAGAACTGTTTGCAGGCATCGATCGCCAGCCCGAAAGTTTTCCAGTCCCTTATCCGGATGCCAATATTCCTCAGGCATGGGCGGCTGGTTCCATTTTCTTCTTCATCCGCACCATCCTCGGACTGGAAGCCGATGCCCCCAATCGACGCTTGCGGGTGCAGCCTACCTTACCCGACTGGTTACCAGACATCGCGTTAACGAATTTAGTCGTGGGTGATGCGAAAGTCAACTTGCGCTTCTGGAGAGACGGCGAACAAACGCGATGGGAGGTCGCTCGGCTGGATGGCGAGTTATTAACCTGGCAATAAAAGTTCTGACGATAGTGGACTAGACCCTGATTGACTGACACATCTTCTCGACCTAAAACGTTTAAGCGGTGCTCAGGCGTTGTTCGAGGGAAATTGCACAATGCCAGCCAATCTTGAAATAGCTGTTGCCTCGGAACCAGTGCGGGTCAACCTGACACCGATTGCCTTGCTCGACGACGGTTGTGCCAATACTGGTTAAGTAGAGCGTGGCAATGGCAAGCACCAGACCCAAGCGCGAGAGCATTGAAACAACGCAACATTGATGCCTGTGTCGATCGCTAGAATCTTCATACCAACCTCCGGTTATTACTTGATAGAGGATTTGAACTTCTGACCTCCAAGGTACCGGAGGTGTCTTTCCTTTCCCTATCGGCTTGCATAGATTCTTTAGACAGCTTTAAGTGACCTGTGAGGAAGCATTTCAAGTTGTCGTGAGATAGCAGTAATCAGTTTCGTCCTGCGGTGACACCGCCATCGACAGGCAAGACAACTCCAGTAATCCAACTGGAGCAAGCATCATCTGCCAGAAACAGAATTGCTGCGGTTGTATCCTTGACCTGTCCATTGCGTCCTAATGGGTGGAAAGCGTTGAGCGAGGCAAGTTGTTCGGGTGTCAGTAAAGGCTCAAATAGTGGCGTTTCGACCACCGCAGGTGCGATCGCATTCACGCGAATCTTGTCCGGTGCAAATTCAATTGCCAGGTCACGAGTCAAGGCGTGAACTCCCCCCTTTGCTGTTGACGATCCACTACAGGGCGTTGCAGCAATTGCATGGTTTGACCACATTGACCCAATATTGACGATCGCGCCACCGCCTCGTTGCCGCATTTGTGCGATCGCCACCTGGGACATGAAAAAGTACCCTCTTAGCAAGTTCAAATAACTGTCAAGGTCTTCTTCCGTATGATCTAGAAAAGGCTTGGGCTGAAAAACGCCTGCATTGTTGAGCAGCACATCTACCCCCCCAAACCGCTCGACGGCTAGATTCACGATCCTTTGACTCGTTTGAGGTTGCCCAATGTCACCTACCGCGTAGACAACGCTCTCCCCAGTAGGGATTGCGACAGGATACGTGCAAAAACCTGCAAGATAGCCTTCAAAGGCTTGCTCATCAGTGCTTTCAGTAAACTCAACCAGAAAGCGATACAATGTCTGCCCTATTGTGGCACGGGCAGAAGTGCTACGAGAGAATGGGGCTTTCAAGCGTTGAAACGGCACCAAAAAGGGTCGTGTACTACTGGTTTTGGGGTAGTACTTGGGCCAGAAATAGTCCAACCCTGTACCAATCAAGGTTTCTGGTGGCATGTCGTAGGGCTTAAAAGCTGTAACCCTTACAGGCTAAGCATTTTAACCCTATCCTGCAGGTTTTTACATGTATCCTGTTCCAATCCCTGCTTCATCTGCAATTTGACATTCCAAGGCTGTGAAGCATTGAGACTCAAACTGGTTCTGCTTCCTATCCAAAGTTGCTTTGAATCTAGCAATCTCAACGATATCGATTCCATGACCAACAATACTCACCTGAGAACCTTCCTCTGAGTGACGCTAAATTGCCTGTCGTCTATCACTCTAAACAAATTCTCAGATGACAAGTGTCTATTTTTACTTTTGATGGCTCTTAAAACTTTAGATAAATAAAATCACCAGAGGAGTTGATTTACGAATAACCTCACCAAGTCTTCCTGGAAACAACTATCAGAAGTTCACCTAAAACGCAGTTCTTAATGTTGAAGTTTCCTGAATTGGCGAAGAAGGACGATCCTCCTGGGAAAGCCGTCCCAACTCTGCAAGTACCTCCAACGGAATCCCAACTGATTGGGCTGCTTCCAAAACCGTCATATTCTCAGTTCGCATCAGTTCCAGAAGCTGGCGCACTTTAGCAACAACAGGATCATCGATCGACGTGTAGCCTCGCATAATGGCAATGCTTAACCCGGTTTGAATGTTGTCCAGCGTTAAGTTGAGATTACCAACAGTGGGATCAGCTTGTGAACGGGCGATCGTAGGCAAAATCTGAACACCGACATAACGTGGATTGCTGCTGTGAATAATATCAAACGTGTAGAGCCGATTCTGCCCTCTAGCATCTACCGTTTGCACCATCAGGTTGGTTACAGGCGTAGTGGTCGCTCCTGGAAAGCGAAGTGGTTGAATCACTCTCAAGAAAATAGTCTTTGCCCGCCCAGTCTCTAACTCAGCATCAGTGCTGTAGACTACCCGCGAGGCATCTGCCAGTAGGATATAGGCGATCGTTTCATCGGTCTGGCTAAAACTAATCGACGTTGCCCGTCCAGGAGCAACTTGAACTTGCACAGAACTGGTCGTCGCTCTGGTGCGATCGACGACCTGATAGGCTGACGTTTGTGCCTGAACGGATAGCCCAGGAGATACCAAACCAATCAATAATGCTGTGCTAACTAAGCTCAGAGCAGGCAATCGTCTCATCGGTCTACCCTCAAAAAGCTATTGACCACCACAGAAACTTCGGTTCCTTCAGGAACAAACTGCACATTGGGTCGTTGCAAGAGTTCTTGCATCGTTTGATCAGAGCGGCGAGCTATCCGTTCAGCAATGGGATTGAAGAAACCTTCGAGTGCAGCCGCCCAAATCTGAGGTTCAGCACTCGAAGTGATTACGCTCTGATTAAAGTTACCTCCCGATGTGGTGGTGCTGGACTGGGTGCAAATGTTTCTGGAAACACGAGACAAGCTTTGTCAGGTTCCAGAAACATTTGGAGGTTGATTGATAATCGTTCCCACCCGACCCAAGCTGCTGAGTAATCCTGTCAACAGGTCTTGGCGAGCGATATCAGGTCCTACATTATTGAGCTTTTGGGCTATTAATGGTCGATTGTCTTGCCCCCGAATCTGAAGGCTATCAGGCGGTAAGGTTTGCTGACGGATTTGACCGCTGCGATCGCGATACACAATGGCGATCGCACTTGCCGATACTAAATTATTACCTCGCCCTACAGCGCTGGTACGAATCACCAAAACCGTACCCGTAGGGAGTGCCACCGTGCCATTTGTGGCTTTCATATCTTCAACCAACTCTACGGCAAAGCGATTTTCTTGGGCAGATGCTGTACCACCTGTCGAATTATTGCTACCCTCGTCCCAAATCATCGGCATAATCACCCTGGCCTTAGTGAACGTTCCGAGCGCGACTTCCCTGAAGCCACCCATTTGTCCATCAAGCTGGTCAGCCGGAGTACGATTCAGAATGCCAATCATGCCAGGAGTCATGTCAGCACTAAACGCGGAGTGCAACTCCGTAGGCAAAGCCACCCCAAAGGGGTTAGGACCCGTGTCGGAACTGGTTGTCAGGCTTGATGATTCTGTTTCCATCCTACCAATAGAGACTACGGGAATAACCGGGTTTTGCTGAGTCGCTGATGCAGATGGATTAGACTGAGCACCAGGTCGATCACTGGAAGCTGTTCTCGAAGGCTCCATAGCACCGGGACTCACTCGTAGTTGTCCAACATTTGCCAGTTGTGCCCAGCGCTGAAACGGATCGACTCTTTCGACAGGTTGAATCCTCTCTGGCGGAGTAACAGGTGATCTTACAATCACTGGGTCTGGTCGAGAGGCTGTGATAGGAGGAGACACCGCAGCCGGAGTCGGTGCTGGAGCCGTTGACCTCGAAGCCACAGGTCTGGATGGGGCTGGAGATTGAGATCTAGCAGCAGATTCAGGCTGGAGTTGTTGCTGCTGATCCTGGAACGCTAGACGGCTTTTCAGTTCAGCCGTCTCATCAAACGTTGGCGGCGTTGGCGGGGTTGGGGTGGGCGACTGAGTAACTTGTCGGGCTGGTGGGCGAGGTTGAAGGAAGCCAAACCACAAGACAGCTCCGGCTCCCATCACTGTTCCAACCACTGCCACGACAGAACCCAATCGAATGCTGGCACGCTCCGCTAGGGGACGCTCTACTGCACTTTCTTGGTCTTGCTTCAGCCGATATTCTTCTGAAATTAACTGCGGAGTGGCAGGATTAAAACCCGCTAGCTGCTGTTCCTCCTCTGGAGTCAGGTCATCATCAGCTTCCAAGTCATGTTGGACTGATGTTGTAGAAGTTTTGCCATTTCCGTTTGAATGATGAGTCGGGTTGGAAAATGCCTCAGACATCTCATCAAACTCATGGGATTCAAACTGCCGGTTCGCATTTGTCATGATCATCCTCGCTGCACTACCGCTGTTGCTGGGGGTTAAACTCGACAATTCGGGTGATTTGCAATCCCGCAGCACGTATTTCGTAGATTTTGCGTTCTACCAGAGGCGCATCGGCTCCGAGGGGCGACTCTCCTGCGGAGACACTGCGTGAACGCGGCACTTCAACCGCCTGCAACGTAAATATACGATTGAAAGGAATTCGCTCATCCTTACCCGTCGTGCGATCGATTAGCACCCGCGTCGCCACCAGATCCACTTCCCATTCGCCAGGTCGAATTTCCCTCGGTTCTGACAGGTAGGAAATGATCGTCGTGCTCCGAATCTGCCCCGAAAAAAGCGCCGGAGGAACCAGCTCCGCAACCTTGGGCAGAGACGCTTTGGCAAACTCCGATTCCAGCAGCAGAGAAGCAAACCAGGCATTGGTCGGAATTCGTTTGTTATTACCAACTCGAACCCCCTGGTTGGGTTCATTCGTGCCAGGAATCTTTTCATCCCAGTTGAAGGTTAGGGTCGTCCAATCACTGACGACTTTCTGGATCACCGACGGATAGCGCCAGTTCCGCTCTTGCTCCGAGACATAAATCGTTTCACCATTCACCAACTGAGCAAAGGTTGTCTTCCGTTCGGCAATGCGGTTCACTCGAAAGGCAGTGAATAGCGTTAAGACAAAAATCAAGCTGTTGAAGACAGTCAGGCAGATAAAACACACTGCCAGAAAATTTTTTGCCTCGGGTAAGAGTGGAGCTTGAAGTCGTTTAATCTGCATAGCTACCCCCGTCGTATCAGAGCAATGCTGGTGACTGTACCGATCGCGCAGTGTCTCTATCGAAGAGTCGCATTACTGAAAATGCCTCTTACATATTCGTCTACAACGATCGCAAAATAGCTGCGATCGCTTGCTTCAGACTCGGTAATTCTTGCTCGACAGCTAACCAAACAATATCAAGGTCAATCTCAAAGTAGTTATGAGTCAAAATGTTTCGCATTCCAATCATTTTTGACCAAGATACTTCTGGATGCTGGTCTCTGGTGGCTGAAGAAAGCGAGCGGGAAGCCTCGCCAATAACTTGCAGGTTTTGAGTGAACCAGGTTTGAATCAGCTCATTTTGCTCAAAGGCTTGTCTACCCTGCACAGCATAGCGATCGATCCGCTCGATCGCCTCTAGAATATCTTGCAGTTTCTCGCGATCGTCTCTCATAGGGGGATTGCTTCGCTCAGGACGCGATCGCGGATTCTGGGTCGCAGTCCTTTTTCTGTAACTACATCCACCGGACAATCTAGCAGGTCTTGTAATTCCATCAGCAAACCACCGAGGTCAAATAGGCTGCGTTTTGCCTCCAGTTCCACTAGAAAATCCACATCGCTGTCTGAATCAGCTTCGCCCCGTGCCACCGAGCCGAAGACTCGAACGTTGTAAGCACCATATTTTGCCGCTGTCGCCAAAATTGCTTCCCGCTTTTCCTGTACCTGTGCCCCAATGTTCATACGCAGCTTCCCCGTTTGTCTCGATTATCCCATCACTCCACTGCCCTGTCCCTATCCTGAAAGTGACCCATTTTAGGCATTGCTATTCCCCCATGTGTAGTTGCTGGAGAACGGCTTGCGTGAGGGGCTGATCGGAGAGTTGAGAGGTTTGTCCTGTCGCAAACGCTTGGTTTAGCAAAGTCAAAAAGTTTTGTTTGCAGGTTTGAGTGTTGGGATGGTTGGCTCCTAACTGTCTTCTCCAAATGCTCATTGCCCGAATATAGAGAGGTTCTGCCTCGGTGTAGCGTCCTTGCGTTTGGTAGAGTAATGCCAAATTGTTAAGGATATTAGCAACATCGGAATGGTCTCCACCTAATTGCGGTTCCAAAATTGCCAGCGATCGCTGGTAGAGTGATTCAGCTTCGCTATATCGCTCCTGCACATAGTAAAGGTATGCTAAACCGATAAGGCACTGAGCAACATTGGGATGGTCTTTACCCAGTTGTTGCTCCCAAATTCCTAACGATCGCCTGTACAGAGGCTCTGCCTCGGCATAACGTCCTTGCGTTTGGTAAAGTAATGCCAGATTGTTCAGACTTTGGGCAACATCGGCATGGTCTTTACCCAACTGCTGTTCTCGAATGGACAGAGATCGCTGGTAGGGCGGTTCTGCTTCAGCGTAGCGTCCCTGTGCCTGATAAAGTAATCCAAGATTGTTAAGACTGTTAGCAACGTTAGGATGGTTTTTACCTAGTTTTTGCTCCCAAATTGCCAGCGACCTCTCATATAAAGACTCTGCCTCATTGCAACGTCCTTGCGCTCGATAAGCTTCTGCCAGATTGTTGAGGCTGTTGGCGACATCAGGATGATTGGCTCCCAACTGCTGTTCTTGAATTGACAGTGCTCTCTGATACAGAGGTTCAGCCTGACTGTAGAATCCTTGTATTTGGTAGAGGTATGCCAGATTAATGAGGGTTTGGGCAACATCAGGATGGTTCCTGCCTAACTGTTGTTCTCCAAGGTTGAGCGATCGCTGTAAGAGTGGTCTAGCCTCGCTATAACGTCCCTGCAACAGGTATACTACTGCTAGATTATTGAGGCTCTGGGCAACGTCCGGATGTCCACTACCTAGCTGTTGTTCATAAATTGCTAGTGACCGCTGGTAGAGTGGCTCTGCTTCAGCATAGCGTCCCTGAGTTTGATAGAGTAATGCCAAATTATTTAGGCTTTTAGCGACATTGGGATGATCTTTGCCTAGTTGCTGTTCCCAAATTGCCAGCGATCGCTTGTATAAGGGCTCTGCCTCAATGTAACGTCCTTGCACTCGGCAGAGTTCTGCCAAATTGTTCAAGCTGTTAGCAACATCGGGGTGGTTGCCCAACTGCTGTTCCTGAATAGTGAGCGATCTCCGTAGGAGAGGTTCTGCGTCAGTATACCGTCCCTGAGTTTGATAGAGTAATGCCAAATTACTAAGGCTGTTGGCGACGCTGGAGTGGTCTTTACCAAATTTCTCCTCTCGAATTTTTAATGAACGCTCAAAGAGGGGTTCTGCATCAGAATATCGCCCCTGAGATTGATATACAGATGCCAGATTGTTGAGGATGTTGGCAACATCGGGGTGATCACTACCCAACTGCTGCTCATAGATGGAGAGTGCTTGCTGGTGATGCACTTCCGCTTTGGCATAACGTCCTTGAGCGTGATAGAGAAGTGCTAGGTTAGACAGACTCATGGCAACATCAGGATGGTTTTTGCCTAACCGTTGTTGACGGATGGAGAGCGATCGCTGGAAGAGAGGTTCAGCATCGGCATAACGTCCTTGAGCGCGGTAAATTTCTGCCAGATTGTTGAGGCTAGTAGCGAATTCCCGTTGGTCATTACCCAACTGTTTTTCATAGATGGAGAGTGCTTGCTGATAGTACACTTCTGCTTTAGCATATTGTCCTTGAGTGTGGTAAAGGAGTGCAAAATTATTAAGACTCATAGCGACATCGGGATGGTTGGCACCTAACTGCTGTTCCCTAATAGCGATCGCTCTCTGGAAAAGTGGTTTTGCTTCAGCGTAGCGACCGATTATTCGATAAAAGCTTGCTAGATTATCCAGGATCGCGGCAACATTAGGATGGTTGTTACCCAATCGAGCTTCTACTGTTTCCAGACAATGCTGATACCAGGTCAGGGCAGAGGTATAATCTGCCTGCGCTCCATAGAATTGGGCAACACGGGTAGATGGATAGATCAAATCAGCATCAGCAACCCACAGGCACAGCGTAGTCGCAACTTCCTTGAGGTGGGGAATGATGGGGGTAAATTGCTCAACCTGTGCTTGGGTTTCTACAATGGGCATTCGGTTTGCTTCGGCTGCCATGACTTGGCACACCCTTTGCTTCAGCGCAACATCATTTGCCATCTGCTCTCGCTTCACCGCAAAAAACTCCCGCAGCAGTTGATGCAGTTGAAATAGGTTTTTGCCAACTCTGGATATCAAACTGCGTCCCAGTAGGTGATCAACCCGGTAAGTTTCTAAGACTTCCTTGCCCCAATCTGGCAGACATTTTTCCACTAAATTCCAGGGAACGGGCGCTAGAGCAAATACACTCAACAATCCACAAAGCATCCTAGCTTCATCGGGGAACTGTTCATCATCCCAAGTTAATTGGAAAGCCGCTGCTACGCCCAGTTGAGCCGTCATCTGTTTCGCCTGCACTAACGCCTGAGCGGCCAACTTTTTTGCTTCCAACCGCTCTAACATTTCCACCAAGCTCAAGTCCTCCCTCCGAGCCAGGTAGCGCCCAACTAACTCTAACCCTAAGGGCAAATAGCCTAACCATTCACACAATCGTTGGGCATCGGCAAGTTGACTATCAATCCGATGGGGGTCATCTACCAACACTCGCAACAGTTCCAGAGAAGCCGCCTCCGTCAACACCTCCAACTCCAGCCGCTGAGCCGAGGCTAACAGCTTCAACCGAGTGGTCATCAACACCCGAAAACGGGGATCGAGCAGATTCAAATAGGGTTCCACCACCTCATAATCCGTCACATCATCCAGCACCACCAAAATCGGTTCCCCCTGCCAGCGGCGGCAAACCCACTCCACCTTCTTCAACAAGGTTTCCTGGTCATCGGGCGGTTCCGGTAGCCCCAACTGGGTGCGGGCAAACTCCAACAAGCTCAAGCCCACATCCTGCGACCTGACGTTAATCCAGCAGAGACCACCGGGATAGGTATGCGACTGCAAGTGCTGGTAGGCATACTGCAACGCTAATTCCGTCTTACCCACACCCCCCATCCCCGACACTGAGGTCACGGCAACCGTCGAGGCAACTTGCAACTTCTCATGCACCTCAGCTAGGTTCTCTTCCCGCCCCACAAACTTCACTACCCCACTCAACGGTAGATTACTGGGAATCCCCACAGGTCGCCTTGCCAGTTCATCCAGGAGTGTTCTCATCCCTTCCTGAAGCACCGCTGGATCATTAACTACGTAGTTGGTGCCAAAAAATCCTCTAGCACCACTTTCTAACCATGTTTGAAATCCAACCCCATTCCCTTGGTTGAATTGCACCATGCGGTCTTCAAACACCGTTCTCAAACGAGCGTCCGCTTGAATGACTGACTGCAAAAATGCAATACTTTCAGGCTTGGAAACGCTACCATTCTCTTCCAAATGCTCAGCCAGCATTTGACAAAATTGTTCAATCAATAAATCTGACATGGAGGGCAGTCTCTAAAAAGATGAAGTCAGAAGGAAATCACTCAAGCTTCAGGCGACTTGCCATAGATGTGGTTGTCGCCAATAAAGGCTGTTCCGCCCTCAACTTTCGTTTGCCACCCCTTCGCATTGCCGGAATTATTCTGCACCATTGAGCTATTATCCTGAATCTTCCCGGCATTAATTTGCTGCGCCATCAACTGAATTTCATTGGCAAATTGAGGATCATCATCCATTGCCACCTGCAAATAGGCAGCGATCTGGTTAATCTGTTCTGGCGTGATTTTGTGGGTTTGGTCAAGCGATGCTTTGACTTCCTCAATCCGAGGCTTGCCGCGCAGCTTCGTCCAGATACGCTTGAGCAGGCTTTCCATTTTGGCGATCGCCTCCATCGTATATTTCTTGCCCAGTTCACCTGCACCAGACTCGATGAACTTTTGAAAAGCAACGGTGGCGATCGCGCCAGCGGTCAATGATACAGGGTCAGTCATTTGGGAGACTCCAGGACTAGGACTGTATCTTTTCTACCAAAGGAATTTGCAATTTTACTGAAAACTTTACACTTAATTAGGCAACTGTCCCTTCTAAAATCAAAAACGGCTTACTTGAAGCGCGAGCATTGCAACTTAGAACATGAGCATTCTCATCTGAAACAGCAACAGTCTCATTTTTAACCGGAACATTCCTACTCAAAATAAGAACTGTGCCGTTTAAACCAGCAATCATCTCATTCAAAACCGAAACGTTTCTATCCAAAACAAGAACGTCCTTGCTAAAACCGAGAACGTTCTCCCCGCAAATCGAATGGGTCTATCTAAAGCCTAAACGGCTGTCGGCTGGGGCTTCTCCTTCTTCGACTTACGGGCAAGCCGTTGCCCCAATTCACCCACCACTGCCTCCAATCCAGCTCCCTGTCCACTCGCCTTGGCGTAGTTGTACACCTGCAACGCCTTGGTGCGGTTGCCTGCAAAAAGGGTATCACCCTGATTGTTGTTAAGGGCGAGGTCGCTCCCCAACACTAATGTGACCGCCACTTGATTCCCTTGCTCTTCAAATTGCAGCGTTTTGTTACTGGAAATCGTAATTCCCTCCCGATCGGCATCATCCAAGTCTGCATGAGCAGCTCTGGCAAACCCCACTAACGATTCTGCACAGGCAATTTGCTCAGGATCGGCTCGCCGTGCCATAAGTTGTTCCAGCACTTTGGACTCTGCGATCGCTTGTGCGGGTGCCGCAACCTGACTTTCTTCTGTATACACCTCTGGCTCAACCATTGCGGAATTGGTTTGTTCTGCGATTTGCTTCTCCAAACGACTCACCACCACCTCTAAGCGGTCAAGCCGTTTGGATAGCCCTTTCAGATATGCCTCAATCTGGTCAAGCTGTTCGCTAATGCTGGCTTCCCGATCAATCTCCAGGGGTTGCCCTTTGTAGGTGGGGTCTAGTTTTACACCCAGCGTGTCTACCTTACTCCCCACAGTTGCAGCCGCATCTGCTAGAGGATTTTCACCCGCAACTGGTTCTGGTTCCGCCGATGGCGTTACCGTTGAGCGCCCGGTTGTTGCCTCTTGCAAACGGCTGGTTAGATGATCAACCTGCTCATTCTGCCGCTGAAGTTCTCGAACAATTCGTTCGATCCGTTCTTCGTCATCCTGAGCTGCCAGGTTTTCTAACAGCCCCTGTCCAACCACAATGCCCAGAGCTGCCAGTTGCCCTGCCAGCCCTGCCACATTGACTCCATTTGTCTCGCGTCCATTCACAGCCGCCGAAGCACTCAGACGAGACGCTTCCTCCATCGGATCTCGGTAGCGGAAGTCCCGACCATTAGATTTACTAGCTTTACCTTGAGTTTGCGCCTTAGATTGAGCCTTGCTCTGAGCTTTCGATGATGATTTGGCTTGATTTTTAGCTGTCGGAACTGGAGCAAGCTCTTCATCCCCCAGATTCTCTAGATCCTCATCAAGGTCTCCGTCCAGCAGGGCATTCAGTGCCTCGTCTGGCTCTTCATCCAAGTCATCGTCCAGATCAAGGGCATCATCCAGATCCGTATCCAAATCGCCAAATTCTGCCTCTTCAAACCCAAACATCTCAGCAATGTTGGAGGGCGTAAAGTAGTTTTCATCCTTATCCGTAACGCCTTCCAGGTTCTTGATCAGATACTTGCCACTAGTTCTTTGACTGGGATCGCTGGTGAGATAGAAGCGGTAGCCCCGAATTTCATCATCACTGCCACCACCTTCACAAAGTTCAACGGTAATGGGAGCCTTGCCCGTTGCGTAGCTTGCGCGAAGCGCACTCGCTCACTGAATGACTCAACATAAGCCTTGAAGTCCTCATGAGACTCAATTCCTTCTTCCTGAAGCGCCTTAGTGATGGCTTTATCCAGGGTGTTTTCAAGATGGCGGAGTTTGCGGCGAATCTCCTATCGGAGACACTACGTGAACGGTCAGGTTCTGCCACGTTCGGCTCTGCCGTCTCGAAGAGTCTCGCTTCTGGGTACTCTGCCGCTGCTTGGGTCGGGTGGGTGTTTTGATAGCCATAGGCAGCCCTGGAACACAAGTTAAGGTTGCTGTAGATGTCACTCTAGCAAGGCGAGTGTGCTTTGCACACGCTACGCGAACGCCCCTACACCCTATACCCAATGGCGATTTGTCCAGTATCCAGTTGGCTAAGTTATAATAATCCCAGAATTATACCCTTGCGGTTTGCTCAACCTATGAACAACAGCGTAATTAAAGATCCCACGTTCCCAATGCGCCATGCCCAGGTGACGGAGTTGAAAAATACCGCCAAAATCGCGGATTTGGCAAAAGACGCGGATGTCCTGATTACTCGAAATGGGGAAACCATAGCCTATCTGGTCAATCCAGAGCATTATGAGGCAATGATTTCAGCATGGAATGAACTGCGGATCAAGGTCAGCCAAACCTTGATATCCAGCTATGAACAGCAGCATGGAGGTTTGCAACGATTAGATGCGGCGATCGCGGCTGCCCAACGAGGAGAGTGGGCAACTCCAGAAGAAGAGGCTGAGGTGTTTGACGATTAGATGAAAGTCACGTTTCAACGAGCTGCGTTGGATGACATCGAAAGAGTATTATCGGGCTGACCTCTAAATTTCAATAGCTATGCCAGAAGACTACATTTTAATTGTGACTGATGAAACTGATGGAGTCTCTGTACCAATCGAAGGTCAACGGGGATGGGGCGAGGAAGTCCGTAACCGCATTGCTAGCCTAAAGGAAGTCAGGTTGCCCGTCGCGCAGCTAGAGCAGAACATGAATCAGTTCTTGCAACTGATTGGGCGCTTGTTCAAGCAGGTAGATCAGCAGATTGGTGCAGAATCGGATATGAAGCTGGATGAGGTAGAGCTATCGGTGGAAATCAGTGGGGAAGGAGAAGTTAAATTGGTGGCAGGCGGGAAAGCTGCCGGAAAGGGGGCAATTAAGCTTAAATTCACGCGATCGGATAAGAAGTAAATGGCAAGCAATTGGGCGATCGTCATTGGCATTAACCAGTATCGATTTTTGCAACCGTTAAAGTATGCGAAACGGGATGCCGAAACGATGCATAGCTTTTTAATGCAAGAAGCCAAATTCGATCGCATCTTTTTGTTTACCGATGACTCTCCCCCTATTAGCGGTAAACCAACTGAACCGTTTCGGGCAAATCTGCTGCGGGTCTTGCGCCAAATCTTTGCAACGCCCTTTATGAAGGATGGCGATAACTTCTGGTTCTTTTTCAGTGGACATGGAATTCCCCACAACGGACAGGATTATCTGATGCCGCTGGATGGCGATCCAGAGGACATTGAAAACACGGGCATTTCCACAAACGCCATTGCTAATTACCTGCGGAGTTGTGGAGCCGATAATGCGGTGATGATTTTGGATGCTTGTCGCAGTGGAGGCAAGAAAGCGGGTGAAGGGATTGGTAGACAAACGGAAGCAGAAGCTCGTCAAACTGGGGTGATTAGCCTCTTTTCTTGCAGTCCCGAACAGTATTCCTATGAATTGGAAGCCATCGAGCAGGGAGCCTTTACCTATGCCTTGCTAGAAGGTCTGGGCATTCGAGGTCGGTGTGCGACTGTCGAGCGACTCAACCAGTATCTTGAACATCGAGTGCCGGAACTGGTGACTCAATATTTGGGCAGGGTCAGACAGGTTCCTTATACCATTGCCGAACCCCTGAATCGCTCTCACCTGATTTTAATGCCCCAACACTCCAGTCTTGCTGATATTGCAACACTGAAGAATGATGCCTATCGTGCTGAGAGACAACAAGATTGGGATTTGGCACAACGGCTCTGGATACGAATCAATGCAGCGGCTTCGGGTCAAGATATGGAGGCGATCGAAGCCTTGCAAAATCTGGAAACCCAGCGTCGCAACAGAACGGCTCCCCCTCAACCAGAACCACCGCGAACAGCAGAATCCTCCAAAGCTTCTTTTAAATCCCGCTCACTAACTCGAAGGCAAGTTCTCCAATGGGCAATTCCAGCAGGCGTGGGAGTGGCGGGAGTAACCCTTGCCAGCCAACTGCTTAAAGTGCCATCCCAGCCAACTGCTTCCCCCTTTTCCCCATCTCAGCCAACTCCTCCCTCCCCCCCATCTTCTCCAACTTCTGTCAACGTTGATTATTCCAGATTAGAAGGATTTCTGAAGTCCGGGAAATGGGAACAAGCTGACCTGGAAACCACTGATTTGATGTTGAAAGTGGCAAATCGAGAAAAGGAAAATTGGTTGGACGATGAAAGCATAAAAACTTTCCCTGTAGTGTTCTGAGTAGAATTGACCGCTTGTGGGTAAACAATAGTGATGGCAAATTTGGATTCAGTGTGCAAAAGAAGATCTATGTTGGAAGCTGTGGTGGCGAGCTTAGTGGACAGAATAGTGAAAAGGCTGATAATTGCTTTGGTGATCGGGTAGGGTGGCGAGTGAAAGAAAACTGGATCAGTAACAGTGATACAGACTACAGCACACAGGCACCCAGAGGACACCTACCCACTTATTACAGCGCTGGAGGTACGTATGTTTTGTTTTGGGAGATGGGGAGGTTTGCTCTCTTCTCTCGTGCAGAGACTTGTAAACTTTAGCATTTAACGGTTTCGGTAGTTTCTAAAGATTTGTAGTAGCAGCCTTTTTAGGCAAATAATCAAGATTCCAGCACTTCATTACCTAGCACCAGAGAGTCCTTACCCAGTTAGGAAATTCTGCGATCGCTCTTTTGAGAGCAGCAAGCGATCGCCCCTCTCGCCGCAGGTTTGGTTGAGTACCGTTAAGTTCTTGCCTGTAAATCATTGGATGAGGTGAAACCCAACTGCAAGCGATCGCTCCACTGTTGAACATCAGCAGCAACTTGCAAGCGATCGCTTGGGCTTGACCAGAGTGTTGACCACTGGAGTTTCCATCGACTCAGTTGGCGTTGCAACTCAACCAATTGGGTCGCCAACTCTATGTTTGTATCCAGGTTCAGGCTAGGAACGACCCACTCAATAAAAAACTGGCTTTCTCGAATCAGGTCTTGGGCAAGTTGTTCCTCCGTACCCGCTTGAGCCAGTGCTTTAATTTGAGTCAGGTTTTCAACCAACTGACCAAGCTGAGTCGAAACGTCATGTTCTAGATACTGGGTTTTGAGGCTATGCAAATTTACTGCCATGACACATTTCCTAAAAGATGCTGAACAATGCGGTGAATCTGCTCTCGAATTGCTGGATCTTGAATTTCCATTGAGCGATTGCCAACGCTAGGGCGAATGTTAATTAACGATTCGTAACCAACGCCCTGTTTAAGGGGATACCAGTCTGCTCCCCAAACATGGACTTGCTCGCTGCCGTCCTCCAGTAGTACCTGTTCACAGTCGGCATGGAGTTCCCCTCCCCCCGCTAAAATGCCTTGTTGTATGTCTACTGCTAGTTTAATGTAAATCCCCAAAACCTCTAGCATTTGTCGCATTTGCTCTGGTGTCGCGCGGGTGCGAATGATCTGGATCATCAAAGTAATAACGATTAAGGCTTAATTCTCTCCCAATTCTCCTTTACTTTGTGGCAATCAACTCAATCCTAGCTGTCAGGTTCAGGTAGCATTCGAATCAATCGCGGTCAAAGGAAAATTGAGGATTGGACGAATGGGGCGATCGTGGTTTATCCTGCTGAGGCGATCGGTCCCTCTCCACCAGCATTCTCTCTCTAACTCCCCTGCGTACTCTTCTGACAGTGACATGGTTTCCTCACCCGTATGTAGATTCCCTCGACAAATCGTGCGTCTCGCTTCATTCCGAACAATAAAGTCACCTGTGGGTTGAACGTAGGCAGTCCATTGGTCACCCACCTTAAACTGAGCAATTTCAGCATCACCTGACCGGCGCTGTTCATAGGTTGTGGCTACGGCTGTCACCAGTCCTGAAAACATCTCTCTACGCCATTGATCCTATCCAGTTCAGAACTTTGAACCGCTTCGGCACCAGGGAGGACTGGCTCAGGCAGTTGAATCGAATCAGGGTTCAACTTCAGCACCACGCTAGAACCTTCAGGACGTAGATTTGCTTCAAAAGAACTCCCGATCGGTAGCTTAGGAGTATCCGGTGAGAAAGTGCCAAGGTTCTTATCGTCGATCTGGACGATCGGGGTGCCGTTATAGCGGTAGTACTCTGGATGCGATTCCGGCAGTTCAAACTCCCCTACCTGAATGCTCACAGTCTGATTGCGCCATTGCTTACTGGCAAAGTTCTCCCCAGCAAAGTCATTGTGGCGGATACCCAAAACCTTAATCTCTAGAACTTACGCATTGACAGAAGTGGCAATGTCTGAAGTCAGACAACAGCCGATCTGGAGAGGTTTTTCAAAATAAACTGACGGATCACTGGCACAAATAGCTGCCTAGACACCTGATACAGGTT
>JAHHIE010000019.1 GCA_019358945.1 Stenomitos rutilans HA7619-LM2
CGTTGACGCTCTCGCGTCTCTGTAAAGTTGTAGTCATGATAGGTAATGAGTGCGTTGTGGAGATGAATGTAACGATTGCAGAAGCAACCGTACACATAACATAACGAAATTCACAAGACTTGTAAAGGGTTTGTTACGATAATTTTTTGATCGCACAGTCAAAACCTTTAAACCTCGCTGTGTCGATCGTGCAACTGTTTTCGCAAACGCAAGGAGAATGAACCTTTGAGAGTGTTAGCCCCGATTGTGTGAAAGTAATTAGTCCTCAGTGAGCATGTGAGCATTCACTTTGAGAATTAGCAATATTTCTCAATTTTCGTCTAACTCATATTAGGTACGAACAGCGTCAACTGAAGGCGAATTTTATCTTTCGGTGCTACCTGTTGCTGCTTCGCTTTCAACGCCCCACTCTCCGCCATGCGTCAAGACAGACTCCCACTCTTCAGCCGATAGGGGTTCTACCTGAAAAGTAGCTCCAAAGCACCCTTCCGCTGCTACCGTCAAAGCGTTGATTACAGTGTCAAACAGCGCTTCTGGTGGTAATGCCAACGAAAGAAGCGGTTGCTTTGGTACCACGCTAAAAACTTGTTGATGTAAGGCAGGATCAGTGCAAAGGCGCATCGAGCCATGCTGTAAGGCTCCTGAACCACGACGCAGTTGAGCACTGCCAATAAGCTTAGACCCATCTGCTAGGACGAGATCTGCACCCGTTGCAGTGCTGAAGCAGTTAGGGTTGTGGATGTAGCTTCGCCCAACCTGCCCATATTGCAACTCGACACCCAGCGATCGCCAACCCTGGATCAAGAATTCGCAAATGCTTCGATACGCCTGCAACCGATTAATCGGCAAACCCGACATAACAACGGCATAGGTTAAATCTCCCTGATGGAGGACTGCACGGCCCCCTGTTGGTCGTCGTATCAATGACAGTGGTTCACCTTGCCAGGTCAAATGTTGCCAATGCCCTGGCCAATGATGCTGATGGTAGCCCAACGAAATTGCAGCAGGCTTCCAGGTATAAAAGCGCAGTGTTGACGGCTGCTTCCCTTGCAGGTGCTGGGCTAACAACCAGGAGTCTAGCGCCATTTGAACACTCCCTGGCGCGTTCAGAGGTGGAATGATCCGCCAGGTTTGCATAAGAGCCACATGGGTGCAAGAACACTCGAAAGGCAGAAACACGCTGAATGCACGGGTGATGCTGTCCTCTGCTTTCCAGCTTCTAGCTCATTCTAAAAACTGGCAACCGACCACGGTTCAGGTTTAGCTTGCGCCAAACTCGGCTTGAAGCGGTTCATCTTGCTCGTCGGCGATCGTTGCAACGAGGGTAATTGCACGTGAAATCTCACCAGGAGAGAGATCAGCCAGCGATCGTGCCGACAACACGACAACATCATTCTGCAAAATCGCGAAGCGAGCTTCTAACGTTCCAGACCAGTTCAACTCAAGCAACTTGCGAGTGAGCTTAGCTTCATCTTTTGCTGGCAGCTTCAAAACGGTTGACCAAGCACTGATGGTGTCTTCATTAGAAAGCCCAGTTAGTTGAACAAACACCTCAACTGTGCCGTACTTGAATTTCCAAATGTAGCCGCCATCAATCGTGCTAACCATCGCGGTGTTGTCGCTATCCAAACTGTCAATCACCGTCTCAATGACATCCACAATATTTGTAGCAGTGATGCTGTCAGTTCTAGAATTGACGACATCTTCATCCGCTGGGGTCTGAGGAGAAGTAGTGGAGCTTGGTTGGGAGGTTGTCATAGAAAGTTCTGTGCAATCACATGGGTAAGCGTTAAACGTAGAGTTGCAGATCAACGCGCATCGATCTCTACCGTTATCTCACCAGTATGGCATTCTGAGTCTACCAGGATTTACGCAAAAACCATTTTGAGGGACGGATTTTTGAGTTTCCGACACAGGTAGTCATCAAGTAAACCGTGCTTGAGCTGATCAATCGATCGCCCATTTAGCAAGGGCATTGAGGCTGACCCAAACCAGAAAGGCACAACTGATATGGGTGCGTTGAATCCGTGCTTTACGGCACTGGCAAGCCTCTAACCCGGTTACCTGGTTGCCCTTGCGCTGCCATTGCTTGATCTTTCAGGATTTTTGCCAGCCAACTATGCCTTCTTCCTTGGCGTAAATCCTGAGATGTATCCAAAAAAAAGCCCAGACACAACGGCCTGAGCTTTTTGAATTATATTTTGAGACGATTGGCGGTAGTAACTGGCTCGATCGCCTGAGTCTCCCTAAAGACGCTCACACATGAAGCGCTCCACCTTGGTAGCAAATTAGTTGCGAGAAAAGCTATTGTTGCGACGACCACCGCCACCACCAAAGGAAGAACCTCTGTCTTCGCGGGGCTTCGCTTTGTTGACTTTCAAATCGCGACCCATCCACTCAGCACCGTCGAGTGCTTCAATGGCAGCCGCTTCTTCAGCGTCACTACCCATTTCAACGAACCCAAAGCCACGAGGGCGACCAGTCTCGCGATCGGTGGGCAATTGAACTCTTTTAACTGAACCATACTCTGCAAACACAGAACTCAGATCAGCTTCTGCAACGTCATAGGAGAGGTTGCCTACATAAATCGACATAGATTGGCTCCAAAATCAGAAGGTCGTAGAGAGTGAGATTTCGGAGAGAAGCCTGCCAATACAAAACGTGAAAAACTCGTCAAGACTAGAAACAAATTCTGCAACCGATTACTTATTCTCACTCGTTATCATAACACTGCCTTAAGTGTTTTCCTCCCTTACAGGTTGCGACACCGAAACAATACTTAACATTCAAATTGTACGTAGTTAACAAACGATCGAAGTCTATAGAAGGCTAGAGGCTAAAGGAGTTGATTGATTGTTGGTTGTTGGAAGAAAACTGACCGCTAGCGGCCGATCGCTCACAGAAGGATTAATGCATGATGAGTAGTACTTATCACATCCTACAAAATTCGGTGTGACTTCATTTTCATTCTTTAGCTTTGCAAAGCCGCTAGAACAACCTTGAGTAGGCTTATCCAGGATGGTGCTGCTTGAAGGACTGTGAACCGTCGCGCGAGTTGCAACAAGTTGCGATGACGAGCAAACCAAATAGGCAGGGGGAAACCCCGAAAGGGTGCTCGTAATACCGACTTCTGTGGGTGGTCAAAGAGGTAAGCATTGTGAACGACGCCACGACCAGAGGTAATATCTTGCAACGAATTGCCAGGAAAAGCACCCCAAGAAAAAATGGGTAGCGAAAAAAGGACGGCTGACCAGACGTTGATGCCGATCGCCCCATAGCGTAACTGCGCGATTGCGTCTTCCATCCCCTTTCCAAGCTGCTGCTCCGTCTGCGGATCGACCAAAAGCGTGCAGGATAAATTGCCCCAGACCTGTTCATTCACAAACGCGATTGCCTGTGACAAAAAGTCTTCTGCATCCGCAGCAGGTAGGCTAACTTCCGCCAACACACCACAAAAAGCTTCCTGGGTCAGCGCATACTCTCCTATTTGTGCAGGTACGTCTAGAATCAGCGTCCAGGGAAGCGTGTCGGTTGGGGTTCCTAACGCGATCGCCTGCGGATACCGCTCTAAAAACGCCTGATAGCGCTCCGATGCTCCAGGATAATAAGCTTTGCGGGCTGGCGTTTGGGCTAGCTCCTGCTGAAGTTTGGCTAAAAAGGCTTCTCGCTGTGTCCAGCCGTTTGCAGTGACGATAACTTTGGCGGCGGCACAGTTAAAGCTGGCGTTATGCGCGACCATCCCAGCAATATGTCGTGCTTGAAAGGCAAGGTCTGCCTCTGACCAGTGACCGGGTACGACAATCACTGGCGTGACGCATCCTAGTTCTGACGTGACGGGTTTTATGATGAGCGGCTGACGCGCTGCCTTGCGCTGGGCTTGTTCATCTGGCGTACTGCCCCAAACGATCGCATCATGAGTGTGATGGGAACCCGTGATATGAATGGTTTCGATCAGGGGATGCTGGCATAGATGCCGACCCAGTTCGGCACCACCATAGACAATCTCTAAAAAGCCATCCTGCCGTAGCGATCGAAACGCCTTCTCCAGAACCGCTCCCATGTAGGCATTTACGGGATTCATTTTGAGCAAGACGACTGCATCTTCTGCAAAAAGCTTGTAGAGAGCATCAAGCGGCGCGATCGACGAGACGTTTCCGGCTCCCAGCACGAGCGCTACTGTTCCAGCTTCTGGTTTTTGCCGATACACCCGTCCCTGGGTTGGTTCGTATTCTGGTTGTAGCCAGACTTCGCCCACAAAGCCCAGCCACAGTAAGCGCTCCATCCAGTTGGCGGGCAAGACTTGCGCGATCGTTTGATTCGCACGAGTTCGCAGTTTGACGGGCCGAGGTTGCCCTTTTGCCTCCAAAGCCACAATGAGCGATCGCAACGCGGCAACGGTTGCGGTGGGGCCTACAAACCATTCTTCCCCTGCCAACGGGCTTGCAGGATCAATGCTTTTCGCACGACAGGCGACGGCTGCCCAATCAGAGGCTACCGTCATCACATCATCCAGACAGTGTTGGAGATAGGTGATGCGATCAGTCAGGCTGATGTTTAACCAGGTATCCTTACGCTGATGCAGGCGAGCAGCGATCGCATCTGCCTGTTCCAGAGATGTTTCATCGATTGAAGGGAGTGGAGTATCAATCATAGGAAGTCATCGCCAGTAGAATAACGACAGCGGTGCCAGCGCCATTCAAGCTACCACGCTTCAGCCTCAGAGGAGATATTTGTGAATCAGCGGGAGATCAAAAAAGAAGCGAACCTTTTATACAAGACGGTGTTACCGCTCCTAGACCGAGAGGGGTTTGAAGCAGTATTCTTGACCGACCTGGCGACGATCGTACAGCTTTGTGGTCGCAGCAATGGGGCACTCACCGCCGATGAATTGCTGGCCTTTCTGGTGCTTTTTGCGCTGGTTAAGCAGGACGCACCGAAGCTTCGGTTGGCGCTTGAAGAGTGGGATCGTTCTTCAGAGGCAAGGCGGGATGCCGAAAAGACAACGGTGAAGCTATTGCTAGATCTGACGGCTTCCCAAAAACAACCCCCACAGTTAACCCTGCCATCTATGCTTAATGCGCTTGATCAGGAAAAGGGGACTCGCTACCTGGAGTCTGTGGTGAACGCGATCTATCGTTTTGCTCAAGCAATGGTGAAAGCCAATGGTACGGTGAGCATGCAAGAAATGGAGGCGCTGTCGCATATCTGGCAACTGCTGCACACGTATCGTCCTCTAGAAAATACGAAAGAAAATCTACCCGATCGCTTCTCCCTCCCGGTGCAAAACGTGGAAGAGGTGTTGGGTGAACTCAACCGTCTGGTGGGGATGGAAAACATTAAGACCGAAGTGAGAACACTCACGAATTTTTTGAGGGTGCAGCAGGCGCGATCGCAGCGCGGTATGACAAGAACACCCACTTCCCTACATTGCGTCTTCAGTGGCCCACCGGGAACGGGAAAAACAACTGTTGCAAGGCTGATGGGCAAAATTTTTAAGGAATTGGGCTTTCTCGAAAAAGGTCATCTGGTAGAAACCGATCGCGCGGGTATGGTGGCCTCTCACATTGGCGGCACGGCTGAAAAAGTAAATGCCCTGGTGAATTCAGCGCTAGACGGTGTGCTGTTTGTGGACGAAGCCTATGCGTTGAAACCGCCCAACTCGACTCAGGATTTTGGGCAGGAAGCGATCGATGTCCTGATCAAACGCATGGAAGACTATCGCAACCGTCTGGTGGTCATCGTAGCGGGCTACACCGACGAAATGGAAACGTTTATTGAATCCAATCCGGGGCTAAAATCGCGCTTTAACCGCTACTTTTACTTCAAAGACTACACGCCGGATGAACTGCTCGCCATTTTTCAAAAGCTGTGTCGTGACGGGCACTTCAAACCGACTGAGGCGACGAATCAAGCACTGTATACCTTGCTCAACACGTTGTACGATCGCCGCGATCGCACCTTTGGCAATGCTCGCCTGGTACGAAACCTCTTTGAGAAAACGATCGAGCAGCAAGCCAATCGCCTAGCAGTGATCACAACTTTGACAGATGAAGTCTTAACCACGCTGGAGCCTGAAGATATTCCGCCGATAGAAACGGTGGTGCCCAGGGAAGGAGAAGGCGCGGAGGGGGTGTAGGGGACAGGGTGTGGAGTGTAGAGCAGCATTTCATGGCAGACTGATCACATCGTCTACAGGTCTTCTCCTATGCCCCTCATCAACGTTCAAACCTCCATCTCTGAACCGGACAAAGCCAGTGTGGAAACTTTGCTCAAAGCCCTTTCGGCAAGTCTTGCAAAACATACAGGTAAGCCAGAATCCTATGTGATGACAGCCTTTAAGCCAGGTGTCAGCATGACCTTTGCTGGCACGCTGGAACCTGTTTGCTACGTTGAAGTGAAAAGTATTGGTAGCTTTACCCCTACCCAAACGCAAGCCATGAGTCAGGATTTTTCCCAGCAGATTGAGCAGGCGATCGCGGTACCCAAGCAACGGATCTACCTGGAATTTGCCGATGCCAAAGGCTATCTGTGGGGATGGAACGGAACGACGTTTGGGTAGATGTGTTTCGATTAGCGGTCAGTGGGCGGTAGAGAAGTTTTGAGTTTTGAGTTTTGAGTTTTGAGTTGAAGAGTGATCAGCAGTCAGTGATCAGTTGTCTTCTAATAATCAACCTCTTCTTGAGCGGTCAGCTTTTTTCTAATACATTTCCCTTTCATTGAGCTACAGATAAGGTACTCTAACCAGCGATACTACGTAGGTTTGGTCACTTAAAACTCAAAACTCAAAACTGGTATTAAAACCGTGTCTCGTATTCCACAACCGCGCGGCTATCTCCCGAAAAGTCGCTGGAACCGCGCAGCAGTAATTGATCATTCAAGCGATAGCGCAGACCAAATTGGGTCGGTTGGTTTGAGGTCAAGATTCTCAACACTGAAAGGGAAATACTGGGCGTGATGTCGAGGGCTGCCTCTGCACCCAAGCCGAGCGTTGAACCGCCGCTGCTCGTATCGCGTGCGCGATCGGGTCGTGTGACGGTGGGGAAAAGCCGAAACTCGCTCAGTCCGAGCGCATTGCCAATGACCCCCTGAATGTTACTGAGCAACGCAGACCCGGCCAGATTGGCAATACCCAGAGCCGTATCGCCTCGCCCTAATGTACTGACGAAACTCGCGCCCAAAAGGGACACAATCTCGGCTTCGCTGCGGGCGGGACTGCTGGTAAGTCTGAGATTATTCACCAACTGGCTGGCTGGCCCTTGCACCTGTGCTTGGATACGCACTGTTTGTAACGAACCATAGGCAGAGGCCGTTGTGAGGCTAGAGTCGTTGACTTCAGAGGAAATGGTTGAAGTGGGCAGGCGACTATTGGTGACTTCAGCAACCGAGGCAATCAGGCGTACATTGAGGTTGGGATCAAGCCCCTGTTTCTCAACAAATTCAGCCGTTTGGGGATAGCCACGAGCCAGCGTGAATTGAGTGGTGTACAGGTTGACTTGACCTGATTTGAGGCTAACCAGCCCTTTGGGGCGCAGGTCATCCAGTGGGCCGTTGATGGTAAGGCCACCTGTGGCGACAAAGCTTAGTAACGGGGCGCTTACCACCCGAACGCCATTGGCTAACGTAATGCTGAGATCATCAAAGGTGATGACGTTATTACCGCCAAACGTGCTCGTTGAGCCTGCGGTTGCTCCACCTGATGTCGCTCCACTGCCTGCACCTGCGTTGCCGCCCCCTGCACTGGTGAGCAGCACCTGTCCATTAGAAAGCTGAATAATACCGCTAATGATGGGATTGAGAGCCGAGCCGACCACTTGAACGTCTCCATCCACTCCACCCTGATACAGCCCTTTGAGACTGATGCCGACCTTGTTCAGGTTCACATTAAGGGGCGTTTGGCGATCGGGATCGTTGGCAGACAAGGCTGCAAAAATGGGCAGCACACCAGCCGCCGTGACATTGCCGCGCGTAAACTGCCCGGTGACATTATCCACCCGCAGTCGATCGCGATCAAACCGAATGGTGCCCGTTACGCCTTTTAGAGGTTCGGGCAGGGCGCGGGCTTGCAGAGTCGCATTTTCAAAGCTAGCGGTACCTGTTGCGATCGGTCGTCTGAGCGTACCCTGCACTTCAGCATTCACCTGACCTTTGCCATCGACCCAGGCAACCTGATTTTGGAGTAAGTTGAGTAGCGCCAGTCCTTCATTTTTGACATTCACGCTGAGCCGAATTTGATCATTATCGGGTTCAACCGAGGCAAACGGTAGTTTTTGCGGAATGCTGCCAGTGAGCGTAATCGGTTCATTGCCGCTAATCAACAGTCGGCTACCAAAGTTGAGACGAGCATTGCTATAGCCAAAGTTGCCCTGGGCTTGCTGAATGTCGGTGCCGTTTAACACTCCATCCGTCAGGCTTAACAGCCCCACCACTTGAGGATTATTCTGGCTACCCGTGATGGTTGCTGTAGCATTCAGGTTGCCTTGCACATTAAGCGGCAGGTTAAATAATTCGGTCAGACGATCGGCGGGAATATTCTCCATACGGAACTGGCCTGACTGCGCTGACCCACCCACCTGACCTGAAAATGTAACCAGGGATTGATCGGACTGGAATCGTAGGGGGAGAAGCGTCACAATGCCATTCTCAAAGCTGCCTCTTGCCACCACTCGCTTGGCGGAAAGCGCGCTGCCCCACTGCCAGTCTTGTCCCCGCAGGTTGAAGTTAGCGCTGATGCCTTTTCGCAACGATCCCGAAGCACTGATGGTGCCACTGAATGCCCCTTTGAGTTCGCTCAATTCGGGGAGCGGTGATGCTTGCTGACGGGCCGCTAGTTGCGCTTTCAGAGCTTGAATTTCAGCGATGCGGCGGATTTGAGTTAATAACGGTGTGCTGGCTAACTCTACGGGTACAGTCTCCAAATCAGCGGCTGTGCCGTAGGTGGGTAATGTTCCACCCCGCGCAAAGTCCGACAACTGAAAGTATTGCAGCAACTCCAGGACATCTTGAAGTTGCCCCTGCGGCACCGTCAACTGCGCTTGAAACTGCGGGTCTATACCAGCAAGCTTAGCGCTGGCATCCAGTTGAAAGCGGCTTTGTCCCCGACGTAGCTCAGCTCCAGAAAGGGTGGCAACACCGTTGGAGAGGCTAACCCGTCCACCGAATTGATCGGCGCGATAGGTGCCGATCGTCGGATTGGTCAAGGTGAATTGTCCGTTGGCGCTGAGCTGACTCAAATCGCCCGATCGCAAGCGGCTTAGATTCACTGCTACACTGCCATTGAGTTCACCCGATAGGGGAAAGAAGGCTGCCGTTGCAGGGGTATTCAAGAACGACAACGGAAAGCGTTCGGCATTGACCAGCAGCACATCGCCCCGTCGCCTCCCTGTTGCCACCGCTTGACCACGCCGAAGGTCAAACGTATTAATCTGGTAGGTTGAATCGAGCGTCAGCGCAATGCGGTCTTGCTGACCGACCAGATTTAACGCCACACCTCTTGCGACGCGCAGAGTTCCTCGCAGCGGCGATTCAAAGGCGGTACCATTGACGGCAAACTGGCGTAAGGTTACGCCCCCGTTGATGTTGGGATTGGTCAAATCACCCGTTAAGCGTCCCGCAAAGTCTACCCGTCCGGAGTAATCAACTGTTTTGGGAATGGGAAGCGCGATCGCCTGCAAGTTGTAGTTGGTCGTGCGGACGTTCAGATCCAGCGCTGTAATGGCTGGGGTGCCCGTCAGACGTGCGTAGATGTTTCCAGCGGCGCTAAAGCCCGGAGCGGTGGCGCGTTGCAGAACAACCTTTTGTCCATCCCAGGCAAACTGTGCATCGAGCGGTTCTGCAATGACCGAAACCCCTTGCGATAGTCGCGCCCGCCCCTGCGCACGCACGCTGGCTGGGCTGAAGTTAGACAACGATCCAGAAAGGGAAACGGCTCCGTTAAATAACCCTCGTAAGCCTGAAGAAAAACGACTGAGCTGCACTTGGGAGCCAGTCACCAGTGCCTGCCAACGTCCATTTGCGGCTCTTGCCTGAGCGCTGACCGTGCCGCCAGCCACCGCAAAGTTGGTATTCTGAAGCGTCGTCACGCCATTGGCGATGATGATTTCGCCTGAACCAGCATATTGCGCTTCGGGTGCCTGCCAGCGAACGAAGGTACGGGGATTGGTGGCCGTGCCTGTGACGATCGCCTGCGCATTCACGCGGCCGATCGCAACGGGCGACGCATTTCCCCCTGTATAGGCACTCGCGATCGGCTCACCCGGAATGCCAACTGCCCGGACATTAAACGCCAGTTGTACCGGATTGCTAAGTTTAACCCGGCCTGCTCCAGTGACTTGTCCACCTGCTGCCGGAGTAGCCTGTACATCGGCGATCGTCAGCGTTTGATTGGCAGTCGCCAGTTGAAATTTAGCGCTGTACTTACTGAGGTCAACACGATCGACCTTCCCTGGTTTCGTATTTCGAGCCACGCCCGTAATGACAGGCTGCTGCGTTGCTCCCGTGACCTTCAAATCTGCCAGTACTTCACCCGATGCGGGTACAGGTAGCTTCAACTGAAAGGTGTCTAGCACTTTAGCAATGCTGACAGGCTTCACCCGCGCTGTAAGGTTAAACCCTTGATCAAAATCCAGTGTGCCGCTTGCCTGAACGGGAATTTTGCTCTTACCAAACAGGGTTTCTGTATTCTCCAGGGTCAACAGCGTTCCTTGCAGTTGTAGCTCACCTTTTGCCTGCGTAAAGGTGTAGGGTACTTTGGGAATCGCCAGCGTTGCCCCTGTAAAGGTAGCAGTGCCCGATAGATAAGGCGTTTTTTGATTGGGGCGAATCTGTACAGCAATATTGCCGTTCGCCCGTCCGGCTGGCAAGTTGACCGGAAGTTTGACGAGGCGATCGATTTCCGTCAAGGCAAAATTCTGCCCCTGTACCTGTAAATTTGTCTGCGACGGCGATCGCAGCGTTTCGCCATTGAGCTTTAACTGACCGCCTGTATCTGATTGCCCTGAGAGTTCGTAGGTAATGCGTTGATTTTGGTCAAAAAAGCTAGCGCTACCGTTCAGTTGAGACAGATTAACCGGAACAGCCTTGCCTCCCGTTTTACCCGCTGCCACCAACACCGCTCTCGCATCTTTAAAGCGAATTGCTTGCAGTTCAGTTTTGACAGGCCCTTTGCTCTCTTCATCTGAGATTTGCACCGAAATCCAGGTGCCATCGGGTGCCTGCTCAAGATACAGTTCTGGCTTGTCCAGTGTGATATCCAGATTCAGATTGCGAGTGAGCAGTAACCGAATCGGGTTAAACGCGACATCGACGGCTTGAACGGTCGCGCGATCGGGATCGGTGGCCGTTGCGGGTACCGATGAAGCCCCAAAGCGCAAACTGGTGAGCGAAAAGCGCTCAACCCGACCTAATTTCACCGGGCGCTTCAGCGATTCACTTAAGTTTGACTCTACCAGTGGAGCCAGCTTTTCGTTGACAAACACCCAGCTGTACCAAGCACCTCCTGCCACGCCAGCCAGCGCTACAACACCTAAAGGAATCCCAACTCGTCTCAGTAAACGCGATCGTGAGCGCCTGCTAGAACCTGAACCAGGGTCGTTATCGGGGCTTGGCAAGTTCGTCATTTGTGGGGGAGGGGTGACTACTGGAGCCAATATACTGCTTACACTTGCGAATCTCTCATACTCTCGCAACTTTTAAATTAAAAATTTTGGCGCAGTAGGAGTCAGCGGTCAGAAGTCAGTTTTTGCCTTTTGCCTTTTACTCTTTACCTTCATCTCTCATCCTTCTGCCTCCCCCGACCCCTGCCTCCCCCGTTCCCTTTGCTCCCCCTATTCCTTTCTGCTCTGCCCCTACCCCTCACCCGTCACTCGCTCAAATCGGTAGAATGATAAAAACCGATCGAGGGCAAATGCCATGATTCCTACCGTCATTGAGCAATCTGGTCGGGGCGAACGTGCCTTTGACATTTACTCGCGGCTGCTGCGAGAGCGGATTGTGTTTTTGGGACAGCAAATTGATGCCGACCTGGCAAATTTGATTGTGGCTCAGTTGCTCTTTCTGGATGCTGAAGATCCGGAAAAAGATATCTATCTGTACATCAACTCTCCCGGTGGCTCTGTCTCAGCAGGCATGGGTATTTACGATACGCTGCGGCATATTCGCCCCGATGTCTCGACGATTTGCGTTGGGTTAGCTGCTAGTATGGGCGCGTTTTTGCTGAGCGCTGGTACCAAAGGTAAGCGGATGAGTCTACCTCACTCGCGGATTATGATTCACCAACCGCTGGGTGGCGCCCAGGGCCAAGCAACCGACATTGAGATTCAGGCGAAAGAAATCCTGTACCACAAGCAGCGGTTGAATGAAATGCTGGCAGAGCATACAGGTCAGCCGATCGAACGCATTGAAGAAGATACCGAACGCGACTTTTTTATGTCTTCCGAAGAAGCAAAGGAGTACGGGTTGGTTGATCAGGTGATCGATCGCCGTCCGTCTGCCACTCGTCCGGCTGTTTTGAAGTAGAGCGATCAGCGGTCAGCGATCAGCCGAACGAGGCTTTAGAGATTATTGTTTGGGATGATGTCACAAAATAGCATCTCTGTAGAGTGCGGCTTTGCGATCGCGCTTTCTCTAAATGCTGAAGACTGACTGCTGACCGCTAACTTCAGCTATTGAGATGTACCTGCTTGCCCCTGACGTTGAGCACGGGTAGCTTTTATCATGTCTTGAATTTTGGTCTTTTGCTCTGGTGTCAGGTCGAGACTTGCTATTGCCTCGCGCATTCTTACGCCCTGTTGCAGTTTTGCCTGGAGTTGCTGCGACTGTTCAGGAGTTAGCACCGCTTCAATCTGCTTACGCATGGCTTCGCGTCGCTGTGCCCGTTCTGGCGATCGAGCCTTATCTGATGGTGCCGCACCGGATGACATCGTATCTGTCTGGGGTGATTCTGACGCATTGGGCTGGGAGCATGCAGAGACGCCGCCAATAAGGAGCATCCCTAGAAGCATTGTGGTCGCGGTCGATCGTTTCATGAAATCACCATCTGTTGAGAGTTCTCACGACGTTAGACGGTTGATGTGCGATGGTGGTTCATGTCAATCATTGGGAGTGAGCGCTCTAGACTTTTTTGCAACCACGATCGTTCAGGCAAAGCCATTGTGTCAAAATGAGGCAACTGTAGTCTTAGACGCATGTCAAATGGATTAGAGCAGGCTGAGGCTGCGTTTGAGCAAGGCGATTGGTGTCTGGTACATCAATGTTTGCAGCAATGGTTGGTTGATCGCACCGCCGCAGAGCTTTCCAACCGCACATCAGAGCGTGCCTTAGAGCTGGCGATCGCCATCCTTGAAGCAGGCGACTTTCAAGAGCGATGGGATATTGCTAAACTGCTGCCTGCCTTTGGGGATCAGGCCATTGATCCCCTAATTGCCCTGCTTCGAGATGATGAAACTGATGCAGATGCGTGTTGGTTTGCAGCCCGTGCGCTGGGTGCTTATCCCCAGCCGAACGTCGTTACAGCGTTGCTGGCACTGCTGCAAACCACCGACCAGGATGAATTGAGAAGCATTGCGGCTGAAGCCCTGGCGCATATCGGTAGTCCAGTGATTGCGGCATTGACAGAGATGCTGGCACAGGACGACACTCGCCTGTTCGCGGTGCAATCGCTGGCGATCATTCGTCGCACAGAAACCATTGATCCGCTTCTTAGTGTGGTGGGTGATCCCAATCCAACTATACGGGCGATCGCGCTCGGCGCACTGGGCAGTTTTCATGATCCCCGCACACCACCCGTACTCATCCAGGGGCTACAGGATCAAAACGCAATGGTCAAACAAGTAGCGGTCGAAGAACTGGGCTTTTGCAACGATTCCGCCCTTCAGTCCGACCTCGTTAGCTTGCTGTCAGGGTGTCTTCAGGATCAGGATGCAGCGGTACGTCAGGCAGCCACGATCGCCCTCGGACGGTTAGGCTCTGATGCAGCCGCAGATGCCCTCTTTGGAGTGCTAAAGGCTCCACAGACTTCAGTGCTGTTGCAAACCGAGATCATTTGGGCATTCCATCGCATTGGCACAACGATCGCGCTGAACTATCTACGACAAACCCTGCATCAATTCAACCAGCCTGCCTCCCTGCCGCTTTATCAAACCGTTCTCACCGCGATCGGACGTTGGGAAACCGACGATGCCAAGCCTCAAGCGGCTCAAATGTTAGCGGAGGCACTGGCAATCCCTTTTGTGGTTGAGCAACCGATGCTGAAGCAGGCGATCGCCAACGGTCTGGGCGCACTGAGCCAATTAGAGACGCTCGAAACCCTGATACAGCTTTTAGCGAGTGAAGAAATGAGTGTACGACTCCATGCGATCGCTGCCCTCAAAGCCCTGGATGCAACCACGGCTCACCAACGGCTCAAAAGCCTGGTCAACCGCTCTGATGTGCCAGAAGCCCTTAAGCAGGGAGCGGCGATCGCGCTTCAGGAATGGTAGCCATTGATGACAGTTGGCAACCCTCAGCTAGCAACCAACCACTAGCAACCAACAACTCCTTTACTCACACCCTTGCACGGACACTGTACAATGCGGCAAACTGACGCTAGTCGATACACTGACTGATTCTGCCTGTGCCAGCCTGCCCTTGGCACTCTCCTTATTCATCCAAGCTGACAATTCATGCTGCTGCCGAATACCCAACGCCGAACAAAGATTGTTGCCACCATTGGCCCAGCGACCAGTAGCCCGGAGGCTCTACGTGACCTGATTGAGGCCGGAGCCACAACCTTGCGCCTTAATTTCTCCCACGGAACGCATGAGGATCACCAGCGTAGTATTCGCCTGATCCGCCAAACCTCCTTTGAATTAAATCAGCCTGTAGGCATCCTCCAGGATTTGCAAGGCCCCAAAATTCGGTTGGGTCGGTTTGGAAATGGGTCGATTATTCTCAACAAAGGCGATCGCTTTACCCTGACCAGCAAGCTTCTAGAAGGCACTCAAACCATTAGCTCCATCACCTATGAACCGCTAGCAGATGAGGTGCCTGAAGGATCGGTCATTTTGCTGGATGATGGCAAGGTGGAAATGTTTGTGGAGAAGGTCGATCGGGCCGCACGCGAACTTCACTGTGTCACGGTGGTTGGCGGAGCGCTCTCCAACAACAAAGGGGTGAATTTTCCCGGCGTTTACCTGTCGATCAAAGCGCTCACTGACAAAGATCGCAAAGACCTGACCTTTGGGCTAGATCAGGGTGTAGATTGGGTGGCCCTCAGCTTTGTCCGCAACCCGCAGGATGTGCTGGAAATTAAAGAACTGATTTCCAGTGCGGGTAAAAACGTCCCGGTCATCGTCAAGATCGAGAAGCACGAAGCGATCGAAGAAATGGAGTCCATTCTCTCCATTAGTGATGGGGTCATGGTGGCGCGGGGCGACCTGGGTGTGGAACTGCCCGCCGAAGATGTGCCCGTGTTGCAAAAGCGGTTGATTGCGACAGCAAATCGGATGGGCATTCCGGTTATTACCGCGACACAGATGCTCGACAGCATGGTGCATAGCCCTCGCCCAACCCGCGCAGAAATTTCGGACGTGGCAAATGCCATTATCGACGGCACAGATGCGGTGATGCTGTCTAACGAAACGGCAGTAGGCAAGCATCCCGTTGAAGCGGTCGCAACGATGGCACGGATCGCCGTGCGGATTGAGCAGGAAAATTGGAAGCAGACGATCGAGGATCGAGGGCGATCGATCCCCAATGCGATTAGCCATGCCGTGAGCCAAATTGCCGACCAACTCGATGCAGCGGCCATCATGACGTTGACCAAAACCGGAGCGACGGCACGCAATGTCTCTAAATTCCGTTCTACGAAACCGATTCTAGCTATCACGCCGCATGTGGATGTCGCGCGGCAGCTTCAGCTTGTGTGGGGCGTAAAGCCTCTGCTGGTGCTTGATTTACCGTCCACCGGGCAAACCTTCCAGGCCGCGCTGAATGTGGCACAGGAAAAGGAGCTTCTCTGCGAGGGTGATCTGGTCGTGATGACGGCTGGCACGCTACAAGGGGTTTCTGGCTCGACCGATTTAATTAAGGTGGAAGTAGTCACTGCCGTGCGGGGTAAGGGTGTCGGCATTGGTCAGGGCATGGTGAGCGGCAAGGCACGGGTCATCCACAGCAGTGCTGACATCAGCCACTTCAGTCCTGGCGAGATTTTGATCGCGCAGCATACAGGCGCTGAGTTAATTGAAGCGATTCGGAAAGCCGCTGGCATTATTGCCGAAGAAGGTAGTTTGACCAGCCACGCCGCCGCGATCGGGCTACGACTGGGCATTCCCGCGATCGTGGGCGTGAAAAACGCCACCTCCGCCATTCGGAACGGAGACATCATCACACTTGACTTGCAACGAGGCTTGGTCTACTCCGGTGCGAGCATTCCCAATCAGGTAGAATCGGCGCTACCCGTTTAGTGGGAAAAGCAGGGGGCAGAGGGCAGAAGCTGACCGCTGATAGCTGACCGCTCAAAACGCTTTCTTCACTTTCCCCACGTCCCCGGCATCTTCCATCCTACTGTCATCCCACTGTCATCGCGCCTTAATTCGCCCAATCTTTTGCCCAGTGGAGCGTCTTGTGGACTTGTTCCAACGTTGCGGCTTCACAGTACAGGCGTAGTACAGGCTCAGTGCCACTAAAGCGAATGAGCAGCCAGCTTTGGTCTGCCAGACGAAACTTGTACCCATCAACGGAGAGGCAGTCGATGACGGCTTGTCCGGCAATTTCGGTGGGCGGGCTGGTTTGCAGTTGGTCGAGCAACTTTGCCCGCACGTCCATTCCGGCAAGGGGAATATCAATGCGATCGTAGCTGGAGAAAAAGCCCGTCCGTTCCTGGAGCCTGCGATAGAGATCACTTAAATCGAGACTAGAGTGTACGATCGCCTCCAGCACATACAGCGCTGACAGCAGCGCATCGCGTTCGGGAATGTGATTGCCATAGCCAACACCGCCCGATTCTTCGCCGCCTAGCAGTACCTGCGTTTCTAACATGCGATCGGCGATGTACTTGTAGCCCACTGGAGTTTCAAAGACAGGCAAGCCATATAGGGCCGCCACTTTGGGCATGAGGTCAGACCCGCTGATAGTCTTGACCAGTTCGCCGTTAAAGCCACGATTGGCAACCAGATGTTCGATTAAAACGGGAATCAAGATTTGTGAGCTGAGAAAATTGGCTTGCCCATCCACTGCAGCGATGCGATCGCTGTCGCCATCAAACACCAACCCCACCGAAAGCCCTGTTGGGTGTTCCTGACGGTAGGCACGAATATGATCAAAAAAGTCCGTGAGGTAGCGTGGCAGTGGTTCGGGTGCGCCGCCGCCAAAGAGCGGATCGCGATCGCTGTGCAATTCTCGAATCGGCGTTTTGAGCAGCTTTTCTAGCCCACCTGCCGCTGCACCATGCATCACATCGGCAAATACAGTGAGCGTCCCTTGCTGAATCGCCTGACGAATCGCGGCAATATCGACCTTTGTTTCTAACCCCTGGCAGTAGCCTTCCCAGGGATCAAGGGTTTGCAGTACTCCTGGTGTGCCTGTGACCGTTTTGCCTTCTGCTAAAAGGGCTTCAATCTGCTGCGTGACCGACGGTGGAACTGAGCCACCAAAGGCACCTTTCACCTTCAAGCCAGAGTAACGACCGGGATTGTGGCTGGCTGTAATCACCAGGGCACCGAGGGCACTGTATTGCTTGGCAGCCCAGCTAAATGCAGGCGTTGGGGCATATCCGTCGGATAGCAACACATCAAAACCAGCGTCTCTCACCGCTTCTGCCGTCGCCAGGGCAAAGTCTTCAGAGAGGAAGCGGCGATCGTACCCCACAATGACCAGTTTATTTGCGGCGGTGGTGCCATAGACATTTGCCAGAACCTGTGCGGCTAACGGTGCCACCTGCGTCAGGCGATCGAACGTAAAATCGGCGGCAATCAGTCCGCGCCAACCATCTGTACCAAACTTGATCGGAGTGGAGCTAACCGACGTTGGAGAGGGGTGATTCATGAACGGGACAGCCTTACGTGCTTTCGATTCTTGCCCTTCGAGTGTATGCGGAGAACTACTCCTTCAGCTACCCTCTAGCCCTGCAAAAAAAGATCTCTGCTAGCGGCAATACAACCGATGGCTGTCGCTTTCAGCATCACGCTTCACAATTTACTGCTACCACAGCTTTATAAAACCTTTACAGAACAGCTTTCATCGCTCAAAACAGCATGAAGAATGAGCCAACACCCCGGTTGCTGCCTTTGCTCCGCTTATAGCAAAAGGCAAAAGGTAAAAGGTTAGGACTTACGCATTTGGCCCCCCAACTCTCAATTCTGGGGGCTTTAATTGGCTCGGTTCCCCCTTTCTTGTAGCTTGCTTCCCAAAGGGTATGCCCAAAGGGCTATGAGTTAGGGGCTAGGCAGTGCTTTAAAGCTTCAATCGTTTCATTGCTGATAGCTTCTGCCCCCTAAATCCCCCAATGCTGGGGGACTTTGAAGCTGGTTTGTAAGCCCTCAAATTTGGGGGTTGGGGGCTTCCGGGGGCTCTAAAGCACGCCCTAGGGAGCGAAAGATGACCGCTTTTGCGTAATTCCTAAAGGTAAAAGGCTGATAGCTGACCGCTAATAGCTGACCGCTGACCGCTCTTTAACTCAAAACTTCTCCGCTAACCGCTGACCGCTAACCCAACCTTCTGCATCTTCCCTCCCATACCTTTAAGGGCATGCTTAAAACTGATAGGTAAGGCTGAAATAGAAGCCTTCATCCTGGGCATCATTGCCCCGATCGCGCAAGTCTACAAACGGAATGGCATAGTCAAGCCGTAGATTGAGGCGCGGCAGCGGTTGCCAGAGCAGTCCTAAGCCGAGCGCGGCGAGAAAACGCTGCGACGGAAGTGGGTTTGGGTTGTCTGACTGATTCCAGATCGTGCCCATATCAAAAAACGGTGCGAGCTGAAAGGTGGGTAATCCGGCTTCATCCCGTCCCAGCGTGATTCGATCTTCAATCGAGAAGCGAAAGCCATTGTCACCAGAGCGTGCGTTTTGACGGTAGCCCCGCAGCGATTGCCCACCTCCAATGACAAACTGTTGGGATGGCAAGAGACTATCAGGTGTGAGCTGCAAATCGAGTTGACCAATGATCAGATTGTTATTCCCCAACCGCTGTACCCGTTGCGCCTGTCCCTGCCAGCTAAAGAATCGGCCATCTGGCGTGGGCGAATCATTTTCGGTAGCGTTGAGAATGCCCAGTCCCAGGTTGAACTGCGATCGAAAGGCCCAGGCTCCCTGTGGATCACGCCTCACATAGTCTTGCCCAAGCCTGAGGACGCGTGTTTTGCTGTTGCCATCGGCATCAGGGCCGATGCCAAACGGAGTACCGATATCGTTAAAGAGAAAGGTCTGCCCATCTTGGATGGCAAACCCAACTGACAGCGCAAATTCCTCACGCGGTGTACGAATCAGTGGTTGGCGATAGCTCAACTCATAGAGGGTGGTCTTGCCGCGAATATCAAACACTGCAAAAGCAGGATCGACAATGCGGTTCTTGCTGGGCGCAATGCGAAGCTGCACCGTACCATTCATCGCATTAATTGGTGCAATGTAGTTAAAGTCGAAGGCATCTGACCCTCCACGCGTCGTACCGAAGTAGGAGGCCGAAAGCTGATCACCAATGCCTGTCAGGTTGCGATAGCTGATGGCTCCACCCAAACGAACGGCACCAACGCTTGGCGGTGAATAGTTATCTGTTTGCAATAAGCCGTCGATCGCCTTGGCTTCTGCTACCCGCACAATTAGAATGCTCTGTCCCAACTTCGTGCCTGGACGTAAACTCGCCTCTACGTTGGTGAACAATGGATCGGCTTTGAGCAAGCGCAACTGATCTTCTAACCGATCGCGGCTGAGCGGTGGCTGAGTGCCAAGTTGAATGCGGCTGCGAACGTAGTTGGGGTTTAAGCGCTGAGTGCCTTCAATATCGATGCGTTCCAGTGAACCCTCGACTACGCGAATCTGCACGATTCCATTAGTCACTGTCTGGTCTGCCAGAATCGCCCGTGAGGTAATGTAGCCCCGATCGAGGTAAAGCTGGGTAATGGCATCAGCCGCTTGTCTCAGTTGTTCTAACGTGACTTTGCGATTTTCTAAGGGTTTGGTAATTGGATCAAATTCTTTTGCACCCAGGATGGTGCTTCCCGTTACTTCGATACGGGTCACATCGAGCTGAGGGGACTGCTCTCCTGGCGCTGTTTCTGGTGGCGCGGATGGCGCGGGCGGCAAAATGGGCTGCTCTGGTATTGGCGGCGTTGGGGTGGGAGCAGGTTGAATCAGGCGATCGCGGTTTGGATCGGGTGACAATTGGCTAGGATCAGGAAGTAGGGGTGGCGTTGGATTCGGTGCCAGGGGTGGTGTTGGCCCTGAAGGCGGCGTTGGTACCTGTGCTACCAGAGCACTTGAATTGTTGACTGTAAAGGCTCTAGAGAGATCTACAGACGTGTTCGCCAGCACTTGTGTCGGCAAGAGCCAGAAAACGGTGCCCACGATCGAAACCCCACACTCAAAACTAAGACCCCTTCGTTGCATGTGTTACCCGTTCTTTTAAGGTTAGAGTTCTAGCAGTTAGAGAAAAATATCTGACTGCACCAGCCTACTCGATGGCGCAGGTACTTGATTAGAAATACTTCCTGCAAACAAATTTAAGGGTTAAGCCACACCCATCCCGCGCTCTTTTTCTCGGACAAGTCCACCGACGAGCAGCCTCAAGCCTAAAATGCCCCAATCATGTCAGGGTTTGACAGAACGAGATGCACCTTCTGACTTCGCTCCATCTGATTTAGCTCAGATTGGCTGCATAGAACCCCTTTGGCTTACAAATCTTTTCACAACACGAGCATAGGAAGCTTAGATGGGACGAATAAGTCTTTAAAGCAGTCAACGGTTAGTTTTTGCCTTTTACCTTCTACCCTCCTCCTGTCCCCCCTTGATACGACAATACTGATGTGATTGCTTTTGAGGATAGGAAAGGTATGCGTTTAGCACATCGGTTCGCGCTGGCGATGCCCTGCTTCGGAGTCTTGTTGAGCGTTGTTATGGGTAGTCTCCCGCCGCTCACAATGGCGGCAGACTTTAAGCCACCTCAGCGTGGGTTGCCGGGACGGCGGGAAGGGGCAGGTACGCGCGATGCGATCGTCTGTATTCAAGCTAGCCCGCCTCAACTCACGGCAATTCTCCCAGAGACCAACTTGGGGCTAACAACCGCCGCCTACCCGCGCTTCTTTTGGTTTGCGCCCAAAAGTAAAGCAAGATTTGTTGAATTTACTTTGTCTGAAGTGAACGAGCAGCGAGAAGACCAGATGCCTGTTTATAAAACCATTTTCAACATTACGGGTATGCCTGGTGTTGCGAGTCTGTCTCTACCCAGCAATGCCGCGATTCCGCCATTAGTTGTAGGCAGAGACTATCACTGGTCTGTAGCGCTGATTTGCAATCCAAACGATCGCACACGCGACATCAAAGTCGATGGTTGGGTACAACGCGTCGCACCAGATGCACGCTTGACCAACCAGCTTGCAAAAGCCACACCCGTCGATCACGTCTCACTCTATGCCAGCAACGGCCTCTGGTTTGACACACTCATGACATTGGCAGACCAGCGCTGCACCAGTCCCAAAGACGCTGCACTGATCAGCAGTTGGGCTGCCTTGTTGAAATCGGTGCAGTTGGCGGCGATCGCGGAGCAACCATTGCTTCAGCAGTGTCAGAAGTAGCTACTAGCGGTCAGCGGTCAGCTTTAAATTCAAGGTTGACCGCTGACCGCTATCAATCAATTAAGTTATGACGCGCAGATGAGAGCGCTGTCAGGTTGCAGAGTAGGATGTAACCTGATTGTTTTGAGTCTGGCTATGTCGCGTCGGCTTCCTGCTTCTCGTCCACTGCTTCGTCATCGCAGAAGGTTATGGTTTGAGCGCCTGATGGCGATCGTGGCCTTAGCAAATCTTGGTTTGGTCATCTTTGACCTGAGCTACGTCCCCTTGCGTAACTTTTGGCTGCTGGGCAAAGTGAAGCTTCCTCTACTGCCCAGTGTGATCCTTCCCATGCCACCCGCCCCGGCTGTGTGCAAACCAATAGGCGAACCTCCCGATAAAGCTACTCTCTTTACGGCTTGTTACGATCGCGTCAAAGGCATCGAAGCCTACCGTGATACGCAGGCATATCTAGAGAATGTCAATCAGCTAGAACAGCTCATTCAGCAAGGTGGCGTCAAGTCCCCTGCGGTCGCTCAAGCGCTTAAAGGACTCCAAGAGCAGAGCACGCGCATGATTGACGAGAACTGGTTCACAGTTGCGAACAAAACTGGCACGCTAGAAAAGATCAAAGACCGTATGCGCGATCGCATCTACAAGGAGAAGGCGACGATTGCCGCTTCACTGGTGAGCATCGATCCTACGCAACGGATTGCTTTTGAAGAAGCCACCCGCAAAAAGGCGAAGCAATCCGCGAAAAAAGCATTTATGCTCTTTTGGACGCCAGACTATCTCGCTCAGGCTGGCGTGCAGCAGGAGCTTACCTGGTTTGATCGACGCATCCGGGATCTGATGCAAACCAATTACTACCGTTCGATTGAAGAGAATGGTGAGTTCACCAATAACTTCTGGTTGCTGGATGCTCCCTTCGTCATTTTGTTTGCGATCGAATTTATTGCCCGCACCTGGTATATCAGTCGCCAGTTTAAAAGCGTGAGCTGGCGTGGTGCTCTTTTCTGGCGCTGGTACGACCTTTTCCTCATCTTTCCTTTTGGCATTCTGTTTTATTCCTGGGCATGGCTTCGCATCATTCCAGTCAGCTTTCGTCTCCATCAAGCCCGTTTTGTTAATCTAGCCCAACTCCGTGAACAGGCAGCGCAAGGGTTTGTTGGCAGCATTGCCGAAGAATTAACCGAAGTAGTGGTGGTGCAAGTGCTGAACCAGGTGCAGCAGGCTGTACAGCAAGGCGAAATTATGCGCTGGTTGCTACAGCCTAAAAGCAATCAGATCAAGGTGAATAACGTTGATGAGATCACAGAACTGGTCTCATTGTTTATCAAACTCACGGTGTATCAAGTATTGCCAAAAGTGCAGCCCGACCTGGAAGCCCTGCTGCGCCACACCATTGAATCTGTTCTGAACCAGGCCCCCGCCTACCAAACGCTAAAAGCCATGCCAGGATTAGGCGAAGCGCCGACGCAGTTGATCGATCGCCTGGTTTCGGACGTGCTGCAAGCTGCGTACAACTCCCTTACAACTGCTCTCGAAGACCCGATTGGTGCACAACTAACTAACCGCTTAATCCAAAATTTTGGACAGGCTCTTGGTGATGAAGTGCAAGAACAGCAGGTGACCAATGAGTTAAAAACGCTGGTTAACGACTTTCTTGAAGAATTGAAATTAAATTACGTGAAGCGATCGGCTGAAATTGATGTTGAAACTCTGCTCGAAGAAACTCGCCAACTTCAGCAAAGCGCTAGAAAACAATAGGTAAAAGCTCTTGATTAGATTGACGTTCTCTCAAAACGGTCAGCCGTCAGTCTCATACAAGGCTATTTCATTCTAGGAACTGAGTCCATTGGGCAACGGCTTTGACCACAGATGAAGCGGATCAGCGGTCTGCTAGCTGTGAACAATCATCCGTTTCATCCGTTCTTACCCGCTGCCAAATAGAATGAAATAGCCTTGAGTCTCATATCGGACTGATGCATTTTGACCAAAACCCCGGAGGTTTAAGCGTCAAGATTAGTCTAAGTTCAACACCTGGTTAAAACCTCCGAGGTTTGCGTAAGGTCAGTCATACAGGTGAGGGCAACGATCGTCCAGATACGAAAAGACTGCACGGGTTTGGGCGATCGCGGTTCGATCAAGGTCTGCTATCAACAGCGTTTCTTCTGCCCCTGCCTGCGCGAGCACCTTACCATCGGGATCGGCTATCGTGCTTAGGCCACAATATTTGAGATGGCCTTCGGTACCAATGCGGTTAGCATACGCCACAAAGACTTGATTTTCGAGCGCACGGGTAGGAATTAAGACCCTGGGAATTTGGGTGTAGGGGAACATGAGGGCAGTGGGCACAGCGATGAGTTCAGCACCCCGGAGTGCCAAGGCGCGGACAGCTTCGGGAAATTCGACATCGTAGCAGATTAAAATGCCGACTCGAACGCCTGCGATCGTGTGCAGCCCCCAGTCCCGACCAGGCGTAAACAGCCGTTGTTCTTCGGCACCAAAGAGGTGGACCTTGCGATAGTTTGCCGCTAACGTACCGTCGGCCTCAATGAGTGCAGCCGCGTTATAAATGGCACCCCCATCCCGTTCAGCATAACCAAACAGCAGCGCTACGTGGTGCTCACGGGCAATCTCAGCCGCTAGCTGGAGCGATCGTCCCCGCCAGGGTTCTGCTAAACGCTTAACGTCATCACCAATGTTGTAGCCCGTTAAAAATAATTCGGGAAAGATGAGCAGCGTAACATTTTGCTTAGCTGCGGTAGCTGTCGTGTGTGCCAATAGTTCTAAATTCGCGGTTACATCTAGCGGTGTCCCCGATCCCTGGTAAAGCCCTACTTTCATCGCATCCCAGCCTCACAGCCACATAGCCTTTCCGCGTTGCAAAAATTCATTTGTTGTTCGATCGTCAGGGGTTGCAATTTTAATACACCTGAACTACAGTACAGAAATACTAATGGGGACAAACGAGAACAAACCGTGACGAACCGCTACGGATTCAGTATAGAGAGGAACTCATGACTTCCGCTACCAGACAGACAAAAGTTAGAAAACCCCCTTCTGCGACAACCGCGACCTATACGCTTGCGCTGGATGCAGGAAACTACGACCTCAAATTTTGGGACGGTGAGTCGCACCCTAAAGCCATTCGCTCAGTGCGCTTCCAACTTCCTCAAGGTCGTGATGCCGTGCGTCACACCGATGCCTCCCCTCTAATTGAGCTACCCGATGGTAACCGCTATCATTTCGGCGCACAGGCTTACAAATATCGCCGCCAACAGCAAACGGTCGTTGAAAACAAGGTTGAACTGTCCCGTTTGCATCTCTACGCCTGCCTGGAACCCCGCGAAAGTGAGACTGAATTTGCGATCGACATTTACGCCTCCACCCCAGAACCCGCCAAGAACGAAGATGCCATTCGTCAGCACCTGCTAGGCATGCATGAGTTCAAGCGCAATGGGCTGGATTATCGCGTCCTGGTAGAACGGGTTGAAGTAGAACGGGAGGGCATGGGTGCATACCATTACGCCCAGCGCTTAGGGCTGATTCCCGATACGGGCTACACGATCGTCGTAGACATTGGTGGGGGTACCTGGTTGACCCGTCTGGTAGATGCTGAAGGTGACGTGATTGACGAAAACGTGATGGATCGCGGCGGTGCCTATGAATTGGCGACGTCCATTAGCTTCGATCGTCGCCTGACCAACGCTTTGGGCACAACTGCCGATCCTAGCCTCATCATGGATGGTTTTCGGACAGGACACAATTACGCCGACACCGAGTTGAGCTGGCAGCCCTGGCTGGAAGAACACCTTGATCCCTGGTTTAAGGGTATCTTTCAAACGGTGAAAGCTCAGTACACTCCCTACATGGCGCGAGTAACGCGCTTTTTGGTTACGGGCGGCAGTTCTCACCTCATTTCAGAGCGTCTAGCGGGTCGTAAACTATTCGCCGTGATGACTGACCCTCAATTTGCGAACGTGCGTGGTTTATTTCCCGTTGTGAATGGAGCACAGCTATGTATGACAACAAAGTAAGGCTTAGCCAGGATGTACTGGAAAAAGCCAGCCTGATTGCCTCGGAATGGGGCTTGAAAAATGCTCGCGCTGCGGTAGAAGCCGTTTTTCGCCGCTACGCTGACGAGTACCTTGATGGCACTGGACGCACACCCCAATGGGCAACCCACGAAGGCTTGCCTGCCAGCATGTTTTTGCTGCCTGAGCGATCGCAGCCCTCTACCTGCGAAGCCCTGAGCGAGCTAGATGATTTGCTAGGGCTGTAACGGCAATCGGTTGTAGACGCTTCGCTTGTGAAAGGGATGGGTGAGTAAGTCTTGTGCTACCTATCCATTCCTTCAAGCTTTTAATCCAACGGCTTTATCAAATGCCCAGTTTGCCATCGGATCGGTGACAAGTGCAGTTAGGATAGGCATAATTTTCTGTTGCAACGCGGCTGTCGCAACAGGAGTGATGTCTCCAGGAACTGTATGGTTAATCAAGATACTGAATCTGCTGCCAACGACAAAGAAACGCCTCTCGTAGCAGACGTTGCCCTAGAGCAACGAGATAGTGCTTTAGGAACTTCATCTGCTCGATCGCACACGTCAGGCAGTCAGTGGGCTTCACCCCCAGAGCCGATTCGCCAGATTCTAGATGCTCCCGCAACACCAGCCGTCCTGATTTCGCCAGGCAATCAATGGTTGGTGGAGTTTGAGCAACCGGCTTTAACCACGATCGCCGAACTGGCTGAACCGATCGTTGCTGTGGCCGGTTTTCGCCTCAATCCCAAACTAAGCTGTCCTGCCCGCCACCACACTTACCGAGGAATGTGGTTACAGGCGATCCCATCCGGTACACGACAAGAAGTTTCATTGCCGGATGATGCTCAAATCAGCTATACGCGCTGGTCGCCAAATGGTCAAATGCTTGCTTTTGTGCTGACGCAGACCACTGGCTTGGAACTCTGGGTGATATCTCTGGCAGATGGCCTTCCCCGTCGGCTCACCGATCCCATTTTGAATGCGACCTACGGCACGCCTTACCGCTGGCTTTCCGATGACGCGCTGTTGTGTAAATTGATTCCAGGCGATCGAGGTGAGCCGCCTGTCAAACCCTCAGTGCCAGCAGGCCCCATCATTCAGGAAAATCTGGGACGCAAAAGCGCGAACCGCACGTATACAAACCTGCTGCAAAATCCTTACGACGAGCAGTTATTTGAGTATTACGTCACCTCAACGTTGATCCGCGTTACGCTCGATGGACAGCATGAGCCGTTAAGTGCGCCTTGCCTGATTGACGAAGCGATGCCGTCACCCGATGGCAACTACATCTTGTTGACAACGCTGCATCGTCCGTTTTCCTACCAGCTACCCAGTTCCTATTTCCCTCAGCGGATTCAGGTGCTCGATCAAGCAGGTCAGATGGTTTACGAATTGGTGGATCTACCGCTGGCAGATTATCTTTCGACCAAATTCGATGCGGTGACTGTTGGCCCCAGACGCACTTGTTGGCGCACCGATCGTCCTGCTACTCTCTACTGGGTCGAAGCGCTGGACGGCGGCGATCCGGTCGTGGAAGTACCCCACCGGGATGTGCTGTATGCACTGGATGCACCCTTCACGGGATCACCGAAAGAATTGTGGCGATCGCAGTATCGGTTTCGGCGAGTGCGCTGGGGACGTGAAGATGTGGCGCTGGTGTGGGAGCGCTGGCACGATACCCGACAGATTAAGCTGTGGAAAATCAATCCAGCGCAGCCAGAAACGCCACCCCAATTATTAGTGGAACGCAGTTACGAAGACCATTACAGCGATCCTGGTATGCCGTTGACCGTGCCAGGAGCGTTTAAGCGGCATGTGTTGCAGTTTACTCCAGATGGCAGCAGCCTTTACTTCACGGGACGAGGCGCTTCACCTTCAGGGGTGTATCCCTTTCTCGATCGCTGGGATCTTACGACAGCAGCGCCCGATCGACTGTGGCAGTGCCAATCGCCTTACTTCGAGTCTGTGGTCAAACTGCTCGACGATGAGGCGCATCAGATGATCACCATGCGCCAGTCCCAAACTGAACCGCCTAACTTCTTCCTGGTGACCCGGCCAGTCGGGCAGTCAGTACCGTTGACAGCGTATCCTGATCGAGCGCCGCAGTTCGCAGGCATTCATAAAGAAGTCGTGCGCTATCAGCGGGCCGATAGCGTAGAACTATCCGCCAAACTTTACCTGCCAGCAGGCTATGACCCGCAGCGGGATGGAACGTTGCCAACCCTCTTCTGGATTTATCCTGAAGAGTTTAAGAGCCGTGATCTGGCGGGGCAAGTAACGACCGCTGAACATACCTTTAGCCGTCCGGGTGGTACCTCGGTGTTGTTTTTGCTCACCCAGGGCTATGCCGTTTTGGATGATCCCAGCTTGCCTATCATTGGTGAAGGCGATGCAGAACCCAACGATACCTATGTCGAGCAGTTGCTTGCAGGCATTCAAGCCGCGATCGACTACGTGGTTGGTCGGGGAGTAGCAGACCGTGCCCGACTCGCGATCGGGGGACATTCCTATGGCGCATTTACAACCGCTAATGTTCTGGCACACAGCAATCTTTTTCGCGCGGGCATTGCTCGTAGCGGTGCCTACAACCGAACGCTTACCCCCTTTGGCTTTCAGGGCGAACAGCGCCACTTCTGGGAAGCCGCAGATACGTATATGCAGCTTTCCCCGTTTACCCATGTGGGCAAGATTACGACACCGCTCCTGCTCATTCATGGGGCAGACGACAGCAACGCAGGCACCTATCCCCTCCAGACTGAGCGGTTTTACGAAGCCCTCAAAGGTCTGGGCGCAACCGTCCGTCAGGTGATGCTACCTCTAGAAGACCACGGATATCGTTCCCGTGAAGCGATCGGGCATGTGCTGTGGGAAATGGTGCAGTGGTGCGATCGGTACTTGAAGGGGGAAATGGAATAGGGGTCGGGAGGTAGGGGATGGGGTGAGAGTTATGAGTTGTGAGTTAAAAGTTTTGAGTTGAAGAGCAGCCAGCTAACCCTGAGGGAAGCAAGCTACAGCGGTCAGCTTCCTTCTAAAAATCACAACTAACAACTCCTTCTACCTTTTACCTTTCATCTTGAGCCGTCAGCCATTAGCTTTCAACGCTCAACTGTCCCGCTTGCTTTTGAAAACCAACAACGGCTTTAGCGATCAGTTCACTCCCCATTCCCCACTCCTATCCTTCTGCTTTTTTCAAAATTCTATGGCTTCAAGTTCCTACATACGGTACTATTGTATTTCTGTGGGTTTTTACGCTTAGAAAGATTGTGGCAAAGGAAAGGCTATGGCGAAGCGAGTGCAATTAGTTCTCAGTCAAGATGTCAGCAAGTTAGGCAAAGCAGGCGATCTCGTTGAAGTCGCTCCCGGCTATGCTCGCAACTATTTAATTCCTCAGGGCTTCGGGGCACGGACCACGCCCGGTCTTCTAAAGCAAGTCGAGCGTCGTAGAGAGCTAGAGCGGCAGCGATTGCTGGCAGAAAAGCAGCAAGCTGAAACGATCAAGAAAGCCCTCGAAACAGTCGGGCGTTACGCGATCGCCAAGCAGGCAGGCGAGAAGGATGCCATTTTTGGTACGGTCACGCATCAAGACGTGGCAGATGCCATTCTGGAAGCAACGAAGCAGGAAATCGATCGTCGTGGCATTACGCTACCCGATATTCACCAGCTTGGTTCCTACAAGGCAGAGGTTAAGCTGCATCCTGAGGTTACCGCTACCGTTGAGATTCAGGTTGTCGCTAGCTAAGGCGTGATCAGATTGTCTAAACGTTTGCTACTGAATCAGGCGATGGCTCCACAATGCCATACTTTAGTTGCTTGTAGGCATTTGGGTAATGGCTTTCGTGTCGTTACCTATTTTGATGGCAATTTAAGACTGCTTCGCACCCGGTTTTCTCATGAGCTTGGTTTTTCCTGGGCTTGTTTTTGAACAGCAGGCCATAGCATTTGTCGTTGGGTGATCGTTGGACTAAAATAGTACAATAATACTAATTTGCTCCATGCAGTTTGGTCGGCTTTGGCAAAAGCTCCACATTTAGCGCCTTAAGCAATGACAAGTTTGAAATAACGCTAAATGTGCTTGCAGATGGTGGCCTTAGCTGTATAGTTGGGGTGGATTAACGCGCGTTGGTGCAAATCCAACTTAATCAACGTATCGCCATCACCCACTGCTCATGGTTCAGGAACTCAACTTTCAAACCTTTAGCGATCGCCTACCGCCTCAAAACATCGATGCTGAGGAGTCGATCCTGGGTGGCATTTTGTTAGATCCAGAAGCGATTAATCGAGTAGCAGATATACTGCACCCTGAAGCGTTTTACCTGAGCGCACATCGTGAAATTTACCGGGCCGCGCTGGTCTTACAGGCTCAGGGCAGCTCAACCGATTTAATGAGCATTACCTCTTGGCTCATCGATCGCGGCTTATTAGAGAAAGTGGGTGGGCAGAGCAAGCTGGCACAGTTGATCGATCGCACCGTCAGCGCCGTCAACATCGATCAGTACGCCCAACTGGTGATGGACAAATACATGCGCCGCAAGCTCATCAAAGCGGGCAACGAAATTGCGCATTTGGGGCATGATACGGCAAGCGACCTGGAAAATGTGCTGGATCAGTCGGAGCAAAAGCTCTTTGGCGTCACGCAAGACCGTCCGCAGCAGGGTTTGATGGCAGCTTCAGATATTCTGACACATACCTTTTCGGATATTGAAAGCCGATCTCTGGGGATGGTTTTGCCAGGGTTATCCTGCGGTTTCTACGATCTGGATGCGATGACGCAGGGCTTTCAACGCTCCGATCTCATCATCGTAGCGGGGCGACCGTCGATGGGCAAAACGGCTTTTACCATGAACGTGGCTCGTAACATTGCTGCCTTCCATAAGCTGCCCGTTGCGGTTTTTAGTCTGGAAATGTCGAAGGAGCAGTTGGTACAGCGCTTGCTGGCGAGCGAAGTGCGGATTGAAAGTGGACGGCTGCGGGCAGGACGGGTTAGCCAAAACGAATGGGAACCATTGGGGCACGCTATTAGCACCCTGTCGCAATTGCCCATGTTTATTGACGATACGCCCAATATCAGCATTACTGAGATTCGATCGAAGGCACGCCGCCTTCAAGCAGAACAAGGTGGGGCACTGGGTCTCATCCTGCTGGACTATTTGCAGCTAATGGAAGGCGGCGGCGATAACCGGGTGCAGGAGCTATCACGTATTACGCGGGCGCTCAAGGGTTTAGCGCGAGAACTGAGTGTGCCTGTCATTGCGCTCTCACAGCTCAGTCGTAGCGTAGAAGCGCGTACCAACAAACGTCCAATGATGAGCGACTTGCGAGAATCTGGAGCCATTGAGCAGGACGCTGACTTAATCATGATGCTCTACCGAGACGAATACTACAACCCAGATACGCCCGATCGTGGCATCGCCGAAGTCATCATCTCCAAACACCGGAATGGTCCAACCGGAATGGTCAAGCTATTGTTTGAGTCGCAGTTTACCCAGTTCCGCAATCTCGCTGCCCCTAATCGGATGTAGGCGCGGGTTTATAGATGATGGCGTTTGACCCTGGTGAGTTAAGGGTTAGCCCATCAATGAATTTGACGTAAGGTTTGAAGAGCATAGATTACACCCATTGATGCCTTGCCAGATTCGTAAGCCGCTTCGTGCACTACACCATCTTTTAGCTTGATGTGCATTAATGTCAGTGGATGCAAAACCCCTTTAAAGTCACCAAACTGTATTTCTTCAATGTCTTTTACAACGGTTTGGGCTTTCATCCCTTCTTTAGCGTAATAAACCGCTCGTGATGAAATCAGTGTCCAGGTTTTTTCATCAACAAATACGACTAGAAACGGCAACTCTTTTGACTCAAGGTTGCAACAACTACACAAATATGTCTGAACCTGATTGTCAAGATCGTTCCACAGCTTGGTATATTGCCACGTTTGATAAGCCGTACTATGGCGTTCAACTGCGGCAGATAAGACTTTCAGGATACTTTCATCGGTTTTTAGACTCACCGATCGCCTCGCTTAATCACCTGCTTGCATTACCAATTGGCAAGATCAACCTCAGTTTGAACGCACATTGCTCAGCACTAATTCTGATTAAGGACTTAATAGCCGAGGTGCAGCTAACAATTCTAGCTAATGCGAAACAGTCTTCGAGTACAGTTGCAACACGACGACACCAGCAACAATCAGCGTCATGCCGATGAGACCAGCCTGGTCGATCGTCTGGCGATAAAAGACCCAGCCGAAAAAGGTGACGAGGACAATGCCTAGCCCTGACCAGATAGCGTAAGCAACCCCGACGCTGATGGTTCGCAGGCACAGCGAGAGGAAATAGAAGGCAGAGCTGTACCCAACCAAAACAATCAGGCTGGGTACAAGCTTGGTAAAAGATGCCGTTGCTTTAAGAGCGCTCGTCCCAATCACTTCAGACAGAATAGCAAGGAGCAGGTAAGCATAGTCCGGCATCACACAATTCCACTGGGTTAGCTGAGCTTGAGCAGTTCGACATCAAAGAGGAGGGTGGCGTTGGGTGGAATGATACCCCCTGCGCCCCGTGCCCCATAGCCTAGCTCAGAGGGGATGATGAGTTGACGACGACCGCCTACTTTCATGCTGCCAACGCCTTCATCCCAGCCTTTGATCACCTGCCCCACCCCAATTTTGAACTGGAAGGGCTGGTTACGATCGCGCGAGCTATCAAACTTTGTGCCATCTTCCAGGGTGCCTGTGTAATGCACGGTGACGGTTTGTCCTTTTTGGGGTGACGCTCCCGTCCCTTCAACCAAATCGACATACTTAAGCCCAGAAGCGGTCGTTACAGGCTCTTTGGGGGTTGGTGAAGTGGAGGCATCTGCCATAAGTGTAGGTGCGATCGACGCGTTGTGGGTTTTCATCATGGTTGCAGCGACTTGAGGCGTGCTAGTCAGCTCACTGGCGATCGCAGTATCCGACTTGCCCATAAACTGGGAGACGATCAACACCACGACACAGGCAAGCATGACTCCCAGGCTGACTAAAATTTCCTTCAAAATAACTCTCCTCTCAGATTCAGTCTTCGTAGTCAGTCATCAGCGATTCAGCATGTAGTGATTTAGCATGTAGTCGCTGACATCTGCCCATTGTACAAGGATTTCAGCGGGGAAAGCCCGGAAACCTACTGTAGATTTAGGGCGTTTGTGTTTGAAGATAGGCTGCAAGCTGAAGATCAAACAGTGTGGCACCATTCGCAGGGCCAGCTAAAACCTGAAACGGTAGCGACGGTTCTCCCAGGTGATCTAGAACTAAAGCTGCACCTGCAAAGTCTTGTGCCTGGGTGTAACCATTCACCGTAATCACCGTTTGCAGGTTTGCCTGCTTAGCAGATTGTAAGCCAGCCTCGGAATCTTCAAACACCAAGCATGCCTCTGGCTCTAGCTGCAATGCTTGTAAGGCGTAATGGTAGATGTCTGGCGCAGGTTTTTTGGCTGGCACAATGTCACCAGCGGCAATGACCTCAAACCAATCGAGGCTATCGGCACCCAGCGCCGTTTGCAGTAGCGCCGTGACGTTTGCGGGAGTCGTGGTAGTCGCGATCGCCAGTCTGAGTCCTGCGTCCCGTGCTTCCTGCAGCAAGCGTTTTACACCCGGACGGAGTGGCACCACATTCTCTTCGATGAGCCGCGTATAGTGCGCTGTTTTCGCTTTGTGCAGCCCAGCGATCCATTCCCGGCGATCGCCCGGTGGCTCAAACTCTGGATAATCGGTCGTGAGGTACTGATGAATCCGTTCCTTGCCACCCGTTACCGCTAGCAACTCGCCGTAGCGCTCAACCGACCATTCCCAGTCGAGACCCGCATCGGCAAACGCTCGATTAAAGGCCACCCGATGCCCATCTCGTTCGGTATCGGCTAACGTACCATCAACATCAAAAATCAGTGCTTGGAGTTTGGACATGAGTGCGATCAGAAAGAAGGATGAGTGGCTGATACCTTACCCTATTCATCTTCGCCGATCGAGGGGCCGATCGAGGAATCGTCTGCTGGCTCAGTTTTTGCTTCTGTGGGCAATGGGCGAGGAGGAACGTCAGGTTCGTCAGGTACCGTTGAGCCAGCGGCTGAGGAGGGTAGGTCGCTTGAAGCAGATGGTTGCCCCGAAAGCGTGGCTGCCGGAAGGGAGTGCGTCAAATGCTTGGGATGCAGCACGCCCCACCGATCCATGACATCTTCGATAAAAACTCGGCGAATCCAGATCTGAGTCACAACGGTCAAGGGCAGTGCGAGCGCCAACCCTAAAAAACCAAAAATCGTCGCAAAAAAAACCTGAGCTAACAGCGTTGCGGCTGGTAAGAGGGCCACTTGCTGAGCCATGACATAAGGCGTCAGCAAATTGCTCTCAAACTGCTGGATCGCCACATACAAGACGAAGACAAACAGTGACTTTAAAGGCGAATCTAACAAGGCGGTTGCCATTGGCAGCACGACGCTCAGCGTTGGCCCAATATTGGGAATGAAATTGAGCAAGCCTGCAAGAATCCCCTGTGCCATTGCCGCTTTCACTCCCAAGAGTGCCAACCCAATGCTGCTGAGTATGGCAACCACACTCATGCTAATCAGGGCTCCAACAATCCAACGCCCTAACGAAATTTCGCACTCTCGAAGGATGCGATCGACCCGGTAGCGATAAAAGGCTGGAAACAAACGAATGAAGCCCCGGCGGTACGCTAAAGGATTGATCAGCAGCATCAATCCTAAAATCAGCACCAGTAAGATGTTGACGACAACCCCTAAAGAGCTAGAAAAGAAGGCAAACGACCCGCCCAATAAGCGGTTGATGTAGGGCTGAATCTGCGCATTCAAGCTATCAAGGCTTGGTAGATAGGGAATAACAGACGGCGGGACAAAGTGAACCAGGTTGTTTGTCCAGGCATCCAGGCGATCGAACGACGCAGGCACCAGCACGACCAGATCTTGAAACTGGCTAGCAAAGGGCGGCACGATGAGAAAGAAAAACGCGATCAGTGCTGCCAAAAAGGAGGCAACCGAGAGTAAAACGGCCCCCGATCGCCTTAGTCCCAATGCTTGAAAGCGTTGCGAGAGTAAATTCAAGCTATTTGCCAGCACAACTGCCGCGAATACCAGCAGCAACACCTGGCGAATTTGCCAGAGAATGTAGAGACTAACGGCTAGCGCGAGAAAACCAATCCATTGACCCAAACTCACAGCAACTCCAGACAATGTGAATGATGAGAGAACCGCGACAATCGGCTGCAAAGCAGACTTTTCATGAGCATCCCATGTCTGGAGAACAACGATCGATCAACACAACGCTCAAGGCGAAGAGTCGCCGTCTACCTATTCTCGCCCACATGGTTGTTGTCTGCTTGTACTATCTGCTGCCAGCCTGTGGGTGCCGTTGCTGCCAGCGCCATACAAGCATTGCTGCTGCAATCACCGCAGGCAACCACACAGCAAGCAAAACCGTCAGTGTTGTAGGGGCGATAGACAGCGCTGGTGCACCGTACTTGATCGCGATCGACAACACCGTCGAGAGCGCGAAAACTTTAAGAATCAGTTCAATCATACGCTCCGCCCTGCAACTTGAGAAAATTGTAAAGGCTTCAGCGATGCTTCGCTCAAACAAGCAATTCCTGGTGATTCACTGCAAATGTGTGTTATGTTTAACAGCGGTGTTTAATTAAACCGCACCGCAAGGGTTGCTAGCTCAGTGGTAGAGCATTCGGCTTTTAACCGACTGGTCCCGGGTTCGAATCCCGGGCAACCCATTTTAAGGGCAAACTTACCTACACCTACGGCACACAAGCTTTGTCAGGTTTCAATACGTCTAGTCTAAAGGCAAGGAATCGCGAGCTGCATCGCTCACGGCTACCGTTGTGATCGGGAGTGGTTGCATCGTTGTGGGTGCCTGTGCTGGCACGATCCAATCACTTGCCTGGTTGAGCGCATAGAAACCGCCGCAGAGCAACAGGCGATCGCCTACCTGTAAATCACTCGCTCCATCGGGAAAGCGAATAAATTTTCCTTCTCGGCGAATGGCTTGAATCAGTACGCCAAACTGTCGTCGAATGTGGAGTTCAGCAAGGGTCTTACCGACAACTGGGCTGGTTTCAGGCACTAGCAACCACTGGCAAGACGCATTCTCTGTGGGAACTGCCGCTTCGCCTTTGGCTAACTCGTCAAAGGCTGCCAACTCGGCGACCTCTCCAACCACCAGTAAGCGATCGTCCGTCTGCAACATGGTTTTCGCATCGGGGTAATCGATCTCTTCCCCATCGGCCCGCTGGATAGCCATCAAGCTTACACCCGTCAGGCGGCGCATATCCGTCTCTTCGACCGTCATCCCAATGAGCGGTGAGACGTTTGGTAAGGGATACCAGCGGTTATTCATCTCCTGAGTCGCCTCTTTGAGTTCTCGCGATACTTGGTAGGAAGGCCTCTCAGACCGCAATTCAAGATAGTGAGAGTTGCGAATTTGCTGCACTTCACGTTGAATGACAGGTAACGGTAAGCCAATGCCCGTAAGCAGATGCGATGACAGCTCTAAGCTGGCTTCAAACTCTGGCTGTACGACCTCTTTTGCACCCAGTTGATAGAGCAATTCAATGTCTTTATCCTGGTTGGCTCGCACGACGACATCTAGGTCGGGAGCCAGTTCCAGCGATCGCTTGAGGCAGAGTCGGGTGCTCATCGGATCGGGTAGAGCGATCGCCATCCCCTGAGCTGACTCCACACCTGCTTTTTCCAACACATTCAAGCTGGCTGCGTTGCCGTAGATGTAAGCAATCCCAGCCTCCCGCACGTCCTGAATCCGACGTTCTGATTGGTCAATCACAATCACGGGGTAGCTGTGTTCACGCAAAAGCTGCACGATATTCCGCCCAACTTGCCCATAACCGCAGACCACGACATGATTTTGGGTGGGTAGTTCATCTGCGACTTCGATGGCAACGTCTGTCCGTTCCAGGTATGCCCTCAGCCAGGGAAGCGATTCTGCCCATGCGAATAATTGAGGAATCAACCGGAGGATAAACGGAGTGAGCACCAGCGTAACGGCTGTGGTACCCAGGATTAACAGATAAACGCGGCGCGAAACCAGGCCCAATTTCTGCCCCTCACTTGCCAGCACAAAAGAGAATTCTCCAATTTGTGCTAGCCCTAAACCCGTGATGAGCGCTGTTTTAAACGGATATCGGAAGAGCATCACCAGCGGAGTAATGATCAAAAACTTGCCCACAAACACCAGGGCAACCAGACCCAGAATCAACTCCAGGTTGTTCCACAAAAAGAGGGGATCAATCAGCATCCCGATCGCCGCGAAAAACAGGCAGGCAAAAATATCTCGCAATGGCTCCACGTAGTTCAGCGTTTGGTCGGCGTATTCCACCTCCGAAATCATGAGACCTGCAACAAACGCGCCCATTTCGATCGATAGACCCAGATGCTCTGTAAGCAGCGCAATGCCCAAACAGATCGCTACCACACCAAGCAAGAATAACTCGCGACTTTCAGTGCGCGCCAGTAACCGCAGCAACGGGGGAATCACCCAGATGCCTGCAATCACCGCTCCCAGACCTAGCAGACCTGTTTGTAAGAGCGCCCAGCCGATCGCCAGACTCACGTCTTCAACAGGTTTGTCGAGGGCAGGCAACACTGCCAGCATCACGCCCAAGGCCAGATCTTGCACTACAAGGATGCCCAGCATGACCTGTCCGTGCGGCGTAGCCGTCTCGTTGCGCTCCATGAGGCACTTCAACACCACTGCCGTCGAAGATAGCGAGAGAATAGCTCCTAAAAAGACGCCTTGCGCTGGAGAGGTCACCCAACCCATGCCAATCGAAACCAGAGCGGTGATGGCGATCGTCAGTACAATCTGCAACCCACCCCCGCCCAGGCTGATCCCTTTAACTTTCTTTAGTTCTGTAAAAGAAAACTCTACGCCGAGGGCAAACAGCAAAAAGGCGACTCCAAACTGTGCCAGCGTTTCAACCTGAATCAGTTCTTTGATCAGCCCCAATCCGGCTGGCCCCACGATCATGCCTGCCAACAGGTAGCCCAGCAGAATGGGTTGCCGCAAGACTGCTGCCAGAATACCCCCAGCGGCAGCAGCAGCCAGTACCGTGACTAAATCAACAATCAGCCTGAAATCTTCTTGCACTGCAACTTAAATATTAAAAAACGTATCGATCGCGCTCATTTTAGAATACAAACTTTTTGGGACAAGCGGGGCATGTTTGCGGATTCCCAGGTGCAATCGCGGCTTCAGCAGTCTTTTCTCATCTTGGTCGGTTCCGCTCGTGAGTTCTGATACAAAGGCAGCAGTTTCTCTCGCTACGATCTTTCTTTCCGGCTCAGCGGCTGACTTTATCCTGAATCTTTTGGGTTGCCCTGGAAACAAGAGACGAGGAACGCTATTCTATCTGCCAGTAATGCACGCGTTGCCAGCCATGAACCCAAAGTTGCTGAACCAGGTTAGATTTGCTGCTATATTGTCTTCAGCCATGCCCAAGCAGGCATGGAGGTCTGTTTGGGGTGGAAGGCGATCGTCCCTGGTTGCCACATCGCTGGCGATCGGAACAACGGTTACTTTAACCTTGCCTGCAACCGCGCTACAGGTTCAGGTCACGCCAACCAATCCACAACTGGGTGATACGCTATCCGTCACCATTACAGACACGCCCAGCAACAGCGCACCCGTTGTGACTCTGGGCAACCGAACCTACACCTCGTTTCCGTCTGGTGATCACTTTCGAGCGTTGTTGCCCACGACCCCACTCGATAAACCTGGCAAGCTGACGCTACTTGTCAAGAACAGCAGCGAAACCGATCGTCTCGTGCTGCAACTCCGGGGCCGTAAATTTCCCACGCAATCGATCTGGCTACCTCCCGGTAAAGATCAGGACTTGTCAGACTTTGAATTTAATCAGGTCGATGCGTTCAAAAAGCTGGTAACGCCCCAGAAGTTTTGGAATGGCCCCTTTCTCAAGCCAAACGGAGGCCCCATTACTACGATCTACGGAGTTCGCCGCTACTACAACGGCAAATTTGCTAATGATTATTATCATCGTGGGGTGGACTACGCGGGTGCCTATGGCTCCCCTGTGATTGCACCAGCGGCAGGACGCGTCTCACTCATTGGGCAGGAAGCCAAGGGCTTTGTGATTCATGGCAACTGCATTGGGATTGATCACGGGCAGGGGGTTGAAAGCATCTTCTTGCACTTGAGCCGGATTTTAGTGAAAGAAGGCGATATGGTGAAGGCGGGGCAGGTCATTGGAGCCTTAGGCGCGACGGGTGCTGCCACAGGGCCTCACCTCCACTGGGGCCTGTATGTGAACGGTCAGTCAATTGACCCATTGCCTTGGCGCACAAAAGGGTTTGAATAACTTTATAGTTAAAGGCGCGATTAAGCTGATACTGAACGTGCATTCTGGGGCAAGATTATTCAAGGCAACTCGTCATTTAAAGCAACTTGTCGAACAACGGCGCTGCGGAGTTTAGAGCATTATGAGTATTGAAAAGATCGTAGAGCAAGCGCTACAGGATGGCTACTTGACTCCAGCGATGGAAGCAGAAGTGGGTAGAATTTGCGACACCGCTTCAGAATTGTCGATCGAAGAATACATGTCTCTCGATCGCCTGATGGGGGCGTTACTGACAGGAGAGGTGGTTGCGGTTCCACGGAAGCAGTTCATCAACGTGATGGAAGAACTGGTGCTAACAGAGGCCATTGCTCGCGTCGCTGAGATTGAAGCCACCAGCGATCGCACCCTGGATCTGGGTGACATCGCGGCCTATGCGCTGAACCGTCTACCACCCCTCTATGCCACCACTGAGGAAGGCGCAACCTATCAGCGGCAGCGAGCCAAAGAAGAACTCCTAGGCTTGATTGCTCAACAGGTGGGTGAAGCGATCGCCCGCAACCTCGATCGTCCCGAATTCTTCCCAGAACGGCAGGCGCTGGGTAAAAACTCTGGTGATGAAATCCTGACGCAGGTGAGCACTCTACTGCAAGCCTACGCACCCAACTTTGAACCACAGTCAGGCGCACCAATCTAGACGCGGCAAAGCTATCAGCCGTCAGCTTTCAGATTACTCAGTTCAATGATGTTCGCTTGCTGAGCGTCTGTTGATGGCATAGTCCGTCTGCATGCCGAAAGGATACTTGTGTATAGGGGTGTTCAGGGGCGAACCTCTACAGCGGTACCGATCGTAATCTGATCGTACAGCGCGACCACATCACGATTGCGCATGCGGACACAGCCGTGAGATACCGCTTGCCCAATCAGCTCTTCCTGGTTGGTACCGTGGAACCCGATGTGAGCACGCCCCTCATGCAAAAAGCCAATCCAGCGCTTGCCAAGCGGGTTGGCGGGACTGACGGGGATAACTTCACCCGTGATGGGGTGCTGCCATTTCGGATCACGCTGCATTTCCATGACGTAAAACGAGCCGCTCGGCGTTTCCCAACCCGCTTGCCCGATCGCAACCGGGTAATGAGTTACACGCTGCTGATTGCGATAAACGTAGACCTGGCGATCGCTTAAATCAAGGACGAGCTTCGTTTCACGCTTAAGCGTCGTTCCAACTGCCGCTGAATGATCCGTTACGCTGCGATCGTTGCTCTGACTTGTGCGAACTTTAACCACTGGTTTGCTAGCAATGCTTTGAGGATTGGATGCCTGAGCGATCCACTGAATGCCTAACAGCAACAGTGCCGATCCAACACAAAGAAACATAACGCTACGAGCAAGGCGATCGTCTCGAACGGTTGCAGCCATCAGTTACCACTCATCAGCCCTGTCTCTAATCTACTCTGAGAAAGCAAATAAGCCCACTCCTCCTTTGAGGTTAGAATCCACATCCGCTTTACGTCATACGGTAGATTTCAGCTTAGGCCGATTTCTGGTTTTTCGAGGCTTTGATGCGATCGAGCAAAAGTTGTGACACTTCAGTCGCTACAAGCGTCACTAACACCGCATCATCAATCTCGCCCAGAAATGGAATGAAGTCGGGCAAAACATCAAACGGGCTGAGGACGTACATCAGCGTGCCAGCAATGATCCACCAGCGATATTTGGGATTAGCAACAAGTTGGCGGTACCAGTTGTAGAGGGAGCGGAGAGGCAAAGACATGGATTAAATCCTCGCGATTACAATTTCAATCATCGCAAGTTCAACCTGACTATTGACGGTTTGTCGTTATGGATAACCGAAGCATTTTTAGGAGAGAAAGTACGATAGAAGGTGTTCTGTAATCGTTAACGGGCTTTATTTTCGAGTGTTGCAGCGGTCAGCTAGGAATGCTGCTTTTTCCAATTGTTGCTTAAACCTCGTCAGGATTAACCCCCAGCGATCGCAGGCGTGCAGCAAGGCGATCAGCACGCTGTCCTTCTTTGATTGCCAGCTCTTCTGGCGTGAATAAGCGATTGCCTTCCTGATCGAACCAGTAGAGCCATTCGCGGGTGCGTCCGCAGTGAGTGCCCTGATCACGTCCGATCGCAAGCCCAATTTCGGGTAGCCATACGCGATCACCAGGTTGCAGTACGTACTTTCCCTCTACCAGCCGATACACCTCTAGAGGTAAGCGCTTCCGGCGATAGCGGCGACTGGGTACATAGATAACGTAGTACAAAATGCCGAGTTGAGCGTAGTCAGATTTCTTCTGCTCGTATTCGCCCCCGTAGGTTTTGGAGACGACTTCTAGTGCCAGTAGGGGTGTGATGCCATCTTCTTCCCATAGCACATAGCTTAAGCGCCCTTCTTCATCCACAAAGCGATCAACTCCAAGGCTAAGAAAGCCATCGGGTACAATCGGCGGCTGGTTGGGCGCGTAATAAATGCCCATATCGATGCCGAAGAACCAATCGGCGCGATCGCTCCATGCCAGTGCCAAAATCGCTTGCAGCAAATTAGGGATAAGGTTTTGCAGCTCGTTATCCACAGGTGCATCGTCTGAATCGGGTAGCTCTGCCGCAGAGGGCAAACAGCTTAACGGGTCGTACTGTACCATGCTGACTTCACCGGGTCGTGCTAACTGTATCTTAACGGATGCAGGGGGTTCAGCTTTGGGGCGGGTCTGTCGGAGGGCGATCGCTGACACAATAGGTCTAAGCAACGAGATGGCAAGGATCTGGGAATGGCAACTCATTCTGACGCACGCTGGCAATTTTGGATCGATCGGGGTGGTACGTTTACGGATATTGTGGCGCGACGACCAGACGGAAGCTTGACGGTACACAAGCTGCTCTCTGAAAATCCTTCACGCTACCGTGATGCGTCGATGCAGGGGATTCGAGATCTTTTAGGGATTGCGGCGGATGCACCAATTCCATCTGAACAGATCGCCGCGATTAAAATGGGCACGACCGTTGCGACCAATGCGCTGCTAGAACGGAAAGGCGATCGCGTGGTTCTCGTCATCACCAAAGGCTTTCGGGATGCACTGCGGATTGGCTACCAGAATCGTCCCAACATTTTTGCCCGTCACATCGTTCTGCCCGAAATGCTGTATGAGCGCGTGATCGAAGTTGAGGAACGGTACAGCGCTCAGGGTGAGGAGCTGATCCCCATTTCTAGCCGCACAGAAGCGGAACTGCTCGCGGCCCTACAGAACGCCTATGAAAGTGGCATTCGAGCTTGTGCGATCGCCTTCATGCATGGGTACCGCTATTCTGACCATGAGCAGAAAGCTGCCGCGATCGCGCGTGAGATTGGCTTCACCCAGGTTTCCGTTTCCCATGAGGTCAGCCCCCTTATGAAGCTCATTAGTCGAGGCGATACGACTGTTGTGGATGCATATCTCTCGCCTGTTTTGCGACGGTATGTGGATCGAGTGAGTGGGGAATTGGGCGGGAGTGGGGAGCGGGGAGTGAGGAGTGGGGAAGCAGAGGGAGTAGGGGGCGCAGGGGAGGCAGGGGAGCAAGGAGAACTCAAAACTCAAAACTCTCCAGCGAAGCGGCGCAAAGCGCTACTCAAAACTCTCGCTCCTTACCCCTCACCCCTCACCCCTCACCCTTCACCTCAACTCCTCTTCATGCAGTCAAATGGGGGCTTAACGGATGCTCGATCGTTTCAAGGTAAGGACAGCATTCTTTCGGGGCCTGCTGGCGGCATTGTGGGAGCGGTTCAGACAAGTAAACTGGCTGGGCTGGAGAAAATCATTAGTTTCGACATGGGTGGTACGTCTACTGATGTGGCGCATTATGCAGGCGAATACGAGCGGGAATTTGAAACCGAAGTGGCGGGTGTACGGCTACGGGCACCGATGATGGCGATTCATACCGTGGCAGCAGGGGGCGGGTCAATCTTGCACTTTGATGGGTCGCGCTATCGTGTGGGGCCAGAGTCAGCCGGAGCCAATCCGGGGCCTGCGTGTTATCGCAACGGCGGCCCGGTGACGGTGACAGACTGTAATGTCATGCTGGGCAATCTGCAATCAGATTTCTTTCCTAAAGTGTTTGGTATGAATGGCAATCTGCCGCTGGATGTCACGGCCGTACAGCAGAAATTTAGCGATCTAGCCGCAACCATTCAGTCTGTAACTGGTGATGTTCGATCGCCCGCACAAGTAGCTCAAGGCTTTCTGACGATCGCTGTTGAAAAAATGGCAAGCGCAATTAAAAAAATCTCTGTACAGCGCGGCTACGATGTCAGCGAATATACCTTGTGCTGTTTTGGTGGTGCGGGAGGACAACATGCCTGCGCGATCGCAAACACGTTAGGCATGAAGCAGATCTTTTTGCATCCTTTCGCAGGCGTTTTATCTGCTTACGGGATGGGCTTAGCAGATGTCCGTGTCATGCGTGAAAAAACCGTCGAGGCAACCTTAAATCACTTGTTGCTACCAGAGCTTGAACGCAGCCTCGCTGACCTAACAATAGAGGTGAACGCAGAATTGCTGCGACAAAACATTCCAGAGGCTCAAACACAAGTCTTACCCAAGGCTCACTTGCGTTATCAAGGGACAGACACAGCGCTCATCGTTCGCTTTGGTGATCTGGATACGATGATTGCGGCCTTTGAGCAAGCACATCGTCAACGCTACGGTTTCATTGCTCAAAAGAAGGCGTTGGTGGTTGAGGCCGTTTCTGTTGAAGCGATTGGCACAACCAATGCGATCGCAGAACCCATCATCACAGAAACTCGCATAGCTCCCTTAGAACCGATCGCCACCGTCCAGACCTATATAACTGATTCCTGGCAACCAACCCCGGTGTTTCAGCGCGAGGATTTATTTCCGGGCGATCACATTGCTGGCCCAGCACTTGTCATCGAACTCACAGGCACGAACGTCATTGCACCCGGATGGCAGGCGGCGTTGACGGAGCGAAAGCATTTGATTTTGCAGAAGGAATCAGGAATCAGGAGTCAGGAGTCAGAAGCGGGGGAACAGAGGAAGCAAGGGGAGCAGAGGAAGGGTGAAGTCCTAACTCAAGACTCGAAACTCATCATTCAAAACTCTCGACCCACACCCCACACCCTACACCCCACACCCCACACCCCTGATCCCGTCCTGCTCGAAATCTTCAATCACCTGCTCATGGCGATCGCCGAGCAGATGGGTTTCACGCTGCAAAACACGAGCTACTCCGTCAACATCAAAGAACGTCTCGACTTCTCCTGCGCCATTTTCGATCAGCACGGACAACTTGTTGCCAATGCACCCCACATTCCTGTGCATCTCGGTTCCATGAGCGAAAGTGTGCAATCGCTGATCACAACTTGCGGCGACACGTTGAAACCTGGCGACGTTTACGTGCTCAACAATCCCTACAACGGGGGAACGCATTTGCCGGATGTAACGGTGATTACGCCAGTGTTTGAGAAGGATGAAACTAGGGGGATGAGGGATGAAAAAAAAGCTGATTCATCTCTCATCCCTCATCCTTCATCCCTTCCCGATCGCCCCCTCTTCTTCCTCGCCTCTCGCGGTCATCACGCTGATATCGGTGGCATTTCACCCGGTTCGATGCCGCCGAACAGTACATCGATCGCGCAAGAAGGCATTCTCATCGACAACTTCCAGCTAGTAGCTCAAGGGCAATTTCGCGAGCGTGAACTGCTTGAATTGCTGACGACAGGAGATTATCCGGTACGCAACCCGACGCAGAACCTGGCGGATTTGCAGGCACAAATTGCAGCAAACGAGCGGGGTGTGCAGGAGCTTCACAAGATGGTGCAGCACTATGATTTGGAGACCGTACAGGCGTATATGCGGCACATCCAGGACAATGCCGAAGACTCAGTGCGCCGCGTCATTGATGTGTTGACGGATAGCAGCTTTACCTACGCGATGGATGATGGTAGCCAAATTGCAGTGACGGTGACAATCGATCGTCCGACTCGTAGTGCCACGATCGATTTCACAGGCACATCGCCCCAGCAACCCAACAACTTCAACGCTCCGGTAGCTGTGTGTAAAGCGGCAGTTCTTTACGTCTTTCGCAGTTTGGTCGATGACGATATCCCGCTCAATGCAGGCTGTCTCAAGCCGCTCAACATCATCATTCCTGATGGCTGTATGCTCAATCCGCGCTATCCAGCAGCCGTTGTAGCAGGCAATGTGGAAACGTCGCAGGTTGTTACCGATGCGCTGTACGGAGCTTTGAACGTGATGGCAGCGTCGCAGGGCACGATGAACAATTTCACCTTTGGCAACGATCACTATCAGTATTACGAAACGATCTGTGGTGGATCGGGTGCAGGGGCGACATTTGACGGTACAGATGCGGTGCAGACACATATGACGAACTCTCGGCTGACTGATCCAGAGGTATTGGAATGGCGCTTTCCAGTGTTGTTAGAAAACTTTGCAATCCGTTCTGGTAGTGGTGGAGAGGGCTTACATCGAGGTGGAAATGGCGTAGTGCGTCGCATTCGCTTTTGTGAACCCATGACTGCTGCGATTTTGTCTGGACATCGTCTGGTGCAGCCGTTTGGTTTGGAGGGCGCTGCGGCTGGAGCAGTGGGACGCAATTGGGTTGAACGAGCCGATGGCACGATCGAGCCTTTAGACAGCAAAGCCAAAGTCACCATGCAATCTGGCGATGCGTTTGTGATTGAAACCCCTGGCGGCGGTGGGTATGGGTTGCCGTTGTCTAAGGAGCTATAGCGATCGCCCCTCAGACAAGGTTCGGCGGTGCAGCGAATTCAGTATTAACCCTGAGATTAACCAACCTTAATGAGCTGGGATTACGGTTGTAAGGGTATTAGTTTGTCTCCTTTGATGCAGCTTGCTAGTGAAAAACACGGCAACAAAGCTGCCTTTATGAGAGCCATGCAGCCAAACGCGATCGCTCATGTTCTTTGAAGTGAGCGAAACCTAACATTCAGTGCAATGGCATGCTTTCGGCTTTGAGAGTACTGCTTAGCGCTGTCTTTTTTGTGTGCGTCAACCAACGTCAACGCATAGAGGCGCAGGCTAGGATTTTTGCTCTTGCTTGCTGAAGCGGTTGTGTTCATGCTGCGGGAGCAACCGTTCTGGCAAACAGGTGATGCAGTAGTTCGTTTTGCAGTTCATTTTTCCTTCAGTGAGGATTTTATGCCTAATTTTTCGCGCCGACAATTATTGGTTTTCTTTGGGAGCACTGCTGCGGCTACCGCTTTAGAACCAGTTGTGAGTCACAAACTCTTTGGCGGTAGCAATGCCAGCACCGCTGAAGCGGCTTCTCTCACGTTTACGCCCGTGCGTCTACCGCATCCATTGCCGATTTACCAACAGCAGAGTAGCTTTTTAGCCACTGGTTTTGGTCAGGGTAGTGTGCTACCAGCCGCACCAGCCCCTAATCTCGATACCTTTAGCCCTATTGATGACCTGGTTGTGCCGCCAGAGTATGAGCGCTATGTCATCGTGAGCTGGGGCGATCGCGTCTTCCCAAACGAGGAAGATTACTTTGGCTATAACTGTGATTACACAGGCTTTGTGCCTACTGAAGGCCGCAACGATGGCTATCTTTGGGTGAATCACGAATACAATAGTTTCCCTATTTCTCCCTTTGCACCTGAAGCGCCTACCGATGTGGCTACGTTTGCCGCCTCTGGTCCGATCGTGATCGAGGGGTTTCCCACTGAGCGAGGGCGTGCGCTTTCGGGTGAGTTTATGTACAACATGGGTGGGTCGATCGTTCGCCTCGTCCGTGAGGGTCGTAGAGAACGGTTTGCTGTCGTCGAAGATGAGAAAAATCGCCGTCTTCATGGCTTATCGGGTCTGGGCATCAATAGTCAGCGCTCCGATACCTACAACAATGTCACCAGTTGGGGATCGAAAAACTACCAAACAGGCGATCAAAACTATCTCATTGCGACTGGGCCTGCTGCCAGTGACGTGTTTGAAGGCATTAATTCAGATGGATTAGGCAATAAGATTATTGGAACGGCTTACAACTGCTCTGGCGGCACTAGCCCCTGGGGAACTATACTCTCTGCCGAGGAAAACTTTCAAGGATCAACAGGCGCGTTCTTTGTGGGCGTTCAGGAAAATATCAAGCCTGACGGGACTCAAACTGCCTATGCTGCGGGCACGACTGGGGCAGAATTTGGTTTGGTAGGTGAGAAATATGGCTGGATAGTGGAAATTGACCCAGCTAATCCTGAATTCCGTCCCCGTAAACATACGTCACTCGGTCGATATCGCCATGAAAACATTGCCATGCGTGTGCAGGCAGGCAAGAAGCTGGTGGCGTATATGGGTGACGATCGCCGAGGCGGGCACACCTGGAAGTTTGTCAGTAAAGGTACGGTCAAAAATCCTAAGAGCAACAGCAACAGCAAGCTGTTTGAAACCGGCACACTCTATGTTGCGAAGTACAATGCCAATGGCACGGGTAACTGGCTACCGCTGCTGCTCTCGTCGCCCACCAATCCAGTGAAGCCCTCTGACCTGACGGCTGGTGACCCGTTGAAGCTTAGAAGTGGTAGCACCCGATTCCCCAAACGGGCAGGCATTGCGGGTCAGACTAGCGATGGTGGATCAGTGGTCGTAGCGCTTACCCAACTAACCAGTACGACCAACGGTGTCACAACGGTTACAGCCGTGGCTGAAAGCGATGCGTTACCGGGCTACCAGGGTAAAAAGTTAAGTGACTTCTACACCAGCCAGGGTGCTGTTCTGGTCGATGCGTTTCTGGCGGCTAATTTGATTGGTGCGACTCCCACGGCTCGCCCTGAAGACATTGAAATCAACCCCAGGAATCCCAGAGAAGTCTTCATTTCTTATACCGATGGTGCTCCTGGCAGCGATGGCTACCCCGATTCCCGCATCTTTGTGGTGGGTAAGTACGCAGCAGCGGTCAACGACACCCAGCAATCGGGCGGTCTCTACAAGATTATTGAAGATAGCGCTGATGGCACAGGTACAACGTTCCGCTGGGAGCGGTTTGTTCAAGGTGGTGAGGCGGGAGCCGAAGCGGGTGCAGGGTTTGCCTCTGTTGATAACCTGGTCTTCGATAACCGTGCCAACATTTGGGGTGTGACGGACATGTCTACAACCACCCACAATGGGTTTGCGACGGGCGCGGCTGGGACACCAAACCTGATCGACCATACCAAAACAGGTGATGTGTCTGCCTTTACGGGCGTGTTTGGTAACAACTGGTTGTTCTACATTCCCACAACGGGTGACCACGCAGGGCAAGTAGTGCCGTTTGCCTACGGGCCACCACGCTGCGAGATGACAGGCCCCACGTTTGTGGGCGACACGTTGATTATCTCGGTACAACATCCTGGTGAGGACTGCCCCTTTACGCCAAATGTGACCTTGAGCCGCACGATCGAGCTTTTAGCCTTGAGCGGCACCTTGTTTAATCAAACGCGGACTGTCTCACGTGGTAGCAACTGGCCCAGCAACATTCAAGGGCAGGCAGACGGGCCACCAAAGCCCTCGGTCGTTGGCATTCGTCGCAAGCGATCGAACGGTCAGTTTGTTTGAAGCAACGCTGTATTGAAGGAGGCGATCGCATCTCTCTGCACAGCCAACGAGTAGGAAGGGCGTAAGGGGAACCGGTTAAACGTCACGCTGTTTCCCCACTCTCCTTTTTCTATCAAAGTCGTTTCCTCTGCTCAATCTGGTCAAAAAGTCTTGAGCGGTATCCAACCATTCACAGAGGGTTTAAAGTAAGTCAGCACACACTCAATCAGGGCATGGAGGCATGTAACTTTGCAAGTTGCGTGTCAAATCATCGCATTCGCTTAAGTTGGCTTCAGACGTTTAAGTTGGCTTCAGACTTTCATCGTATTGGGACATTATGCAGGCTTCAAACGCGTCACCTTCAGCTTGGCAGCAACTTAAAAATCGCGATATCACCTGCGAAGAAGCCATCCATCTTCTAGTAGATGAGCAGGGCATTGTTAATCTTCCGTTGCTCGATCGCGAGGTCACCTACCGTTTTCTCAAATCATCGACTGATCGCCGATCGCTGCCGCCTGTGATGCCGCTGCTGCTGTGGCGCAACTGCTATTACCTGGGTAGCCCCATTGCGCTCAGTGAAGCGGCGGTCGCCAGCCTGAGAGAGCAGACTGGCACAACCATTCAAATGATTGCGATCGCCGAACAGAGCTACCGTGCCTGGTTCCAAAGCCAAACGTTTGACCAAACTCGCATCAGTGCCGATGCGCTGACCAACCCGCTTACTGGGGAAGTCGAGCAAGAAAATATTGGCATTGTGACAGAACTCCATCTGTCAAAAGCGACGGATCAGATTGGGCGCATCAAAGCGCTGATTTCTGGGGCTTTACGGAACCGTGCCAGTGACATTCATTTAGAACCAACGATCGATGGTTTGCGAGTGCGCTACCGCATTGACGGCATTCTGCGCAACATTACAACCCTACCTTTGGAGGTTAGTCGGCGAGCCGTCGTTGCCCTTAAAGTGATGGCAGATATGGATATTTCCGAGAGCCGTCGCCCGCAAGATGCCCGCATCAGTGAGAAATACGTTTCGGAAACCGAAGCGGAAGTTGGGCTGGATATGCGAGTCAGCACATTGCCGTGCGTGGGCGGCGAGAAGGCTGTCATTCGCCTCCTCCCCCGCCAAAATCCATTCTCCAGCATTAACGAACTGGGATTTTCTGACAAGGCGCTAGCGATTTACAAAGGATGGTTGGCACAGCCGCAGGGGATGGTCATTTTTACTGGCCCAACAGGGTCGGGCAAAACCAGTACGCTGTACACCAGTTTGCAGGCGATCGCCACCGAGCACGTCAACGTCGTCACGGTCGAAGATCCCGTTGAGTACGTGCTGCCGTGTATTACTCAAACTCAGGTGCATGAACCCGCAGGCATGACGTTTGCGGCAGGACTCCGCGCCATTTTGCGGCAAGACCCCGATATCATCATGCTGGGGGAAATTCGCGATCACGAGACGGCTGAAACCGCCGTTCGGGCAGCACTGACGGGGCACCTCGTTCTTACGACGCTGCATACCAACGATGCCACCAGCGCCATTCCCCGCTTAAAAGATATTGGCCCCGACCCAGGGTTGATTAGCGATGCGCTGCTGGGCATTGTGGCTCAACGGTTGGCACGCAAAGTGTGTACACACTGCGCCGAACCCTACACACCCACTGAGAAAGATTTAAACGTGCTTGGACTGGAGTTGAAGCAGGCAAACTCAACCGCATGGCGATGTGGAAAAGGCTGCGGACGCTGCTTTAACTCTGGCTATTTGGGCAGAGAAGCGTTGATCGAAATGCTAAATATTGATACAACCGTGCGGCAAATTATCTATGAAGGCAGCATGACCGACCTGCATAAATACTTGAATGACAGCGGGTTTCAATCCTTTCAACTTGCCGCGATCGAAAAAGTCACGACAGGTAGAACCACAGTGGAGGAAGTACTGCGCGTACTGCCCCACAGTGCCCTCTATCGCAGACGATCGCCGATCGCTTCAAATTCAATCGCCCCCAATCTGATCGCGCCCAAGCCACCAGACCCAAGCCGAAATCCGATCGCTCCTAACAGCTTGAAGGAAAAGAACGCGCTGAACTAAGTTTTATACCAAGGCAAAACTACTCATTAAAAACAATCCAAATCACGATGTTCACTGAAATTGTAGGTTCTACTACCTCGCTTAGGCTGCGATCGTTCTGGCTTCTGAAATTTGCTAGAACTATCCGAATTAGGTTGGTTTGGATTCTTTGAGTTTTGGCTAGACTGTTCAGAGAATTTATCTTCTGGCTCAGACATGGAAGATAAGAATAATTTAGCAACCGAAAAGGAACAAAGCGTTGAACTCGTCATTTAAGATAGGTATAAGTAGTACCCTTGCTTTAACAATAATCGTGACTGTATAGGGATTACTACCCAAACCAGCAGATGAATTCTACACAGCTAGTGAACTATTAGACGAGCTAGAGAGCTACGACCGATGCTATTCAATGCAGTACATTACTTTAAGTCGTGCCGAGACTCTCAAAAGCTTAGATGAGTTGCGCCTCCCAAAAGTAACATGCCTTAAATGGGCAACTTTCCTAATTATGTTTGCACATTACTAGGACTTACGCAAAAGCGATCATCTTTCGCCCCCTAGCCCCCAATGCTGGGGGAACCGAGCCAATTAAAGCCCCCAGCATTGGGGGTTTGGGGGCAAATGCGTAGTCCTAATTACTATTCGCTGTTGACATAGTTTTACACACAGCTACCTAAGTAAAATTTTGAGCGTACAAGAAAAGGGGGCGACTGCGTAAGTTCTATTATTTTCTTACGCCTTGAGCATAAGCAGGTACGACAGGTGCTGGCCGAGCGCTGGCGGTAATGGATTGCCCAGACATAATCACTGCTTTGATTGGCAAGACCGTTGAGCGGAAGCCCTCTTTGGTTGGTTGTAGTGCTAGAAAAGAAACGCTCCACCCTGCTTGCTGTAGTGTCCAGGCCGATACGCCACCTTCTCTCGTTGCAGTAGGGTAGATCATTTGAGGTAGATAAGTTACGGCGATCGCGTCAAAGTCAGCCCCAGATTCGTAAAGCACTCGCCGGATCTCTTGCCAGCAATCGGTAGTCGGTTGCATCCGTGCGCCGTTACTCATCAGCCTAGCGCCCAACAGGCTTGTCAATTTAGCGCAGATTTCTTCAAGACGAGAACAATCGCCCCTCAGCAACATTGCTTCTTCTGGCAAGAGGATGTCGTCTGTTTTGGGCGTCCAAAGTTCAAAGCAGGTATGCGCGTCAATAGGGACGGTCGTTAGCTTGAGGTGAGACGGCAGCCCTAAGGGATTGGGGGCGACCGCAAGTGCAACTGGAATGAAGGAGTCAAGCATGAGCGTACAGTTCCTTCAGTAAACTCAATGGGTTAGTGATATAGCAAGTTGACATAGGTTGCAGGCGGTTTGCAAGTGGCTTTAGCCCCTTACCAGGCAGATTGAGTTGTGCCTTTTGGACTGCGCCTTTTGCACTGTTTGCGCTTGCTTCCGCTGGTAAACCACCACGTACTGACCTTCCTAAGATGGCTCCTGCTAGAGACTCTTTTGTACTGAAACGATAAAAAAAGGGTGAAGCAAGGATGAAATCTGTCTTCACATCGTCCCTTTTCACCGCCTTCATTCGTCTCTAACAAATGAGATTGGTCAGCGCTGCAAGACGCCTTAAGATGGTAGAAGAGTCATCCAGATTACAAAGCCGGGTTGTGCATCGAACAAACACATTGATACCTCAACCCCTCTTTGGTACCTCTTTAAGGATCACTTGAGGCTAGACGGAGACGAACCGTTTGGCATAAGTCTTGACTACTTCAACTTGTTCTTTGAACGCGACGCATGATGAATCAAACTATTGCAGATATCACTGCAATTGATCAAAAGTTATCCAAACGTCATATTGATCTTGATCCCGGTGGATACGTCATCATCTACCTCGATCGGGAGCAAAGGCTGATTTGCGCCAAGCATTTCACCAACGTTATTGACGATCGGGGCCTAGCCTGCGATCCCGCAACTGGCAAACCCATTCCCACACGCGGCAAAATCGAACGACTGCCCGCTCATATTTTCAGTGGCAGAACCGCCAAAGAAATCTGCGTGCAGCTTTTTGAGCAAACAAACCCATGCCCTATCATTATGCTCGACCATGCCTCCTACCTCGGACGCGAGTTTCAACGGGCAGAAGCAGCACTACTGAGTGGGCAAGAGTACGTACAGGACTAAAAAGAGTTAAAAGTTTTGAGTTTTAAGTTCTGAGTTGTATATCTGCATTCAAAACTCGAAACTTAAAACTCAAAACTGATCACTAGCCTTCTCGCGCTTGGAGATACAGGTAAAAATAGTACGTTGCCATCGGTACAACCGTTGCAACCACAAGGAAGCCAATGACCCAAACCGTTGCATTACTTTCTTTCGTTTGCTCTGGCGTTGCAAAGGTACCTTCGACTTGAACGTTATCAGTCAGCGTCGGCGGTCCTGGATCGGGGCGACCGGAGAGTACGGCGCTGAGGCGATCGCCCGCACCCAAGAGCGCTTGATTGTACTTGTTTCCTTCTTTGAGCGGAATCAAGACAGTTTCTTGCGTCACGCTCTCAGCAAGATCATCTGTTAGCTTTGTTTTCACCGCTTCACCCGCACTCAAGGCAACGTTGTTAGTGAGACTATCTAACACCAATAAGGTCTGGTTTGCCTTCGCCTCTGAAGTCGGGAACCAACGATCAAAGAGCTTGTCGGTAAAGGTTTCGATCGTCTCGCCATAATCCAAGCGGTGAATCGTCACAAAGTGAACCTCATTCCCCGTTTGCTTTGCCAGATCCCTCAACGTCGTCGCAATTTTGCCCTCGTTAGAGCGACTCAAAACTTCTGCCTGATCAACAATCCAGGTGCCGACCTTTGGTTTTGGCACTTCACTTACGCCTGTAGCGCTGGCAGGCAAGGCAAAAAGCTGTGTTGCCAAGACGAAAACTGCAAGAGAAACAAGCAAGTGCTGAGTAAAGTGCTTCCAATAGCAGAGTGATTTGAAGAGGCGTTGCATAAGACCGTTCTAAAAAACTTATTACTCCAAAATACTACGCTTATACAAAAGATGGATAGAGGCAAGGGAGGGGAGGCAGCTTCCTCTGCTTCCCCTGCTTCCTCTGCTCCGACTCCCTCTTCACCACTAATGACCGTTCAAGTAATAATCTCTTGTGCCCTTAGCGCTAATGGCTTCACCGAGGCGGGTTAAAGCATGGACGTAGGCAGCGGTGCGTAAGTCGATCGACAAATCACGGGCGATCAACCAGATGGATTCCGATTCCTCGACGATGCGGTATTTGAGTCGTTGGTTGATCTCATCCAACGTCCAGTACAGGCCGCTGCGGTTTTGCACCCACTCAAAGTAGCTCACTGTAACCCCGCCCGCGTTGACGAGAATGTCTGGAAAGACGTAGATGCCTTGATCGCTTAGGATGCGATCGGCGGCAGAGGTAATGGGGCCATTGGCGACTTCATAGATGAGTTTTGCCCGAATCATGTCGGCATTGGCCTCAGTGATTTGATTCTCAAGGGCAGCAGGTACCAGAATATCCACATCCAGAGCAAGCAGCTCAGCATTGGTGAGTACGTCGTCAGCGGCTGTGTGGCAAACAGTACTGTCGCAGTACAGCGCTTTAACCCCTCGGTGAGAGTCCTTGAACTGGCGAATGCTGGGAATGTCCAGCCCATTTTTGGCATAGATGCCACCCTGCGAATCGCTGACCGCAACAACTTTATAGCCTGCTCGAAAGAGCAATTCTGCGAGGATGCCCCCAGCGTTGCCAAAGCCCTGAACGGCTACGGTTGTGGTGCTGGGGTGACGATCGAACTTGGGCAGCGTTGATTCAATGACAAAAAAGGCACCCATTGCCGTTGCGGTTTCGCGGCCCAGGCTGCCGCCCATGCTGACAGGTTTTCCGGTGACAACAGCAGGACAGATCTGGCGCTTGATGATGCTGTATTGATCCATCATCCAGCCCATGATCATGGCGTTGGTATAAACGTCAGGAGCCAGGATGTCTACATCAGGCCCAATGAAATCGGCGATCGCATCAATATACCCCCGGCTCAGACGCTCCAATTCCATACGGGACAATTCTTTTGGATTCACAGTGATGCCGCCTTTTGCCCCCCCAAACGGAAGGCTGAGCGCCGCGCACTTAAAGGTCATCCAAAACGCCAGGGACTGCACTTCATCTAGCGAAACGTGGGGATGATAGCGCACGCCACCTTTACCGGGGCCTCGCGTATCGTCATAGCGCACGCGGTAACCCTGAAAAAGCTTGAGCGAGCCGTTATCCATGCGAACGGGGATCGAAACTGTCAGGCTGGTTTGGGGAAATTTTAGCGTTTCAACGGCATCCTCTGAAATAGACGTATATTTCAGTGCATGTTCCAGTCGTTGATTAGCATCGGCTAAAAGCGAATCAGGTATCATAAAACTCTTCCTTTCAGTAAGTGCACGATCGCTGTGCTCTATTGCAGCCACCGCAACAATAATGGGCGCATCTAAAGACGCTAGCTGTTTCTTCAACGATCCTGCCAATGGTTTTGGCACTATAGAGAATTTCGTTGCTTTTCTATAGAGTTCCCAAACACAAAACGCCGTTGATATAACGATCCCCACTTTGCGGGAAGAAATTTTAGAGATAAAGAATGCCTTGATCTTTTAGGTGGTTGCTGAACATACTTCTTCTGTATAGAAAGTTCATAAAGCCGCGATCGCGTTTCTAAGGGGTGAGTTCTGCGGCGGCTCCCTTCAGCAATTAATGTACTATAAGGTTCAGTAGCGCGTTAACTTTTTTCAGTAAATCAACGGTAGAGAATCCTTTGGTTAAATAGTCATTTGCACCTAAGCGTCGGGCTTCATCAAACCATTCTTCTGATAAACGGGACGAAACAACCAGAATAGGTACCTTAATCCCTGCTTGACGGCAGCGATCGACTAGCGTGAATCCATCCATATTTGGCATTTCGATGTCTGTAATGACGAGATTAGGCTGAGGATTCGTCTGGAGCCAGTGCCATGCTTCTTGACCATCGGCACAGGTATGGGTGAGATAGCCATTACTATGCAGGCTGGCCTCCAACCGTCGCCGCATCAACGCCGCATCATCCACAATAAGGATTGATTGAGTCGGATGGTCAGCGTGCCAGTCATCTGGCTCAGAAGGCGTAATGGAAACCGCTTCTATAGTCGGTGCTGGAGTCGTTAAAAGCTGTTCTGCCACAGCCTGTGCTTCCAGTACAGGAACGAGAGATCCACTTGCCTGTAGGCTGACTCCGATTAACCCATTGGGTACAGCTAGTGGCCGTGGAATGGGGTTAATCATGAGTTCCGCTTGCTCTAGAAGTTCGTCAGCCAGTAACCAAGCACCTTGCTGGGTGCCTGCTAACGCCACGTAAAGACAAACGGTAGTATTCGTTAAGGGACGATCGGGTGCCTGCGGTTGCCAATACCTGAGCAAATCTAGCGCTGGCAACGAACCAGTTTCATGGCGAATGATCCAGGTGTAGGCTTGGCTCGGATCTGCGGGAAGGGGCGCATCTAGGCTATCTAAGAGAGTAATCGTCCTGATGTCATCCTCTGGAATCGCAACGGTCTGCTCACCGACTTGCAGCAACACGCAAGGAACTAATAGTCGCGGCACTGGGAATTGAATTTGAAACGTGGTACCAGTGCCAGGAACCGTACTGAGACTCAATCGCCCACCAAGACGAGCCACCTGAGCGGCAACCACATCCATCCCCACCCCGCGTCCAGAAATTTCACTGACCTGATTTTGGGCGCTAAAACCTGGCTGGCAAATCACAGCTAAAAGCGCTGCTGGCGTTTGGGCACTACACAGCGGCAGGTGTAAGGCTTCGGCTCTCGCTTGAATGGTGCTGGCATCCATCCCACGACCATCATCCTGAATTTCAAACTGAAAGCGATTGCCCTGCCGTTGGAGCGATAGCGTAATGGTTCCTTGCTCTGGCTTCCCTTTAGCGGCCCGCTCAGCAGGGGACTCCAACCCATGATCGTAGGCATTCCGAATGAGGTGAAGCAAGGCGGGTTCCAGGTTACGGGCGATCGTGACATCCAATTCTGTTTTTTCTCCCTGCACGAGCAACTGGGCAGGCTTGTTATAGCGTGTAGTGAGGTCACGCAAAATCGCTCTGGCACGGAAGCTCAAGTTTTGGAAGGCTACCAGGCGGCTATCTTCGATCGTGCTTTGTAGCTTGAGTACGTTGCGATCGACGCTTTGAAGATAGGCCGCGATTTGCTGTGTCGTTTTGCCAGTCTCTGCACCCATTTCAGATAAGCGAAGGCTCGTTTCCAGTAGCCGATTGATGACGGTATAACCCTGGCGATAGCGTTCTGGGGTTGGGCCAGCGGGTGCCTGGGAGCTAAGGCTCAGCTCTTCCAGTAGGGTATAGTCATCCTGAATTTGACGAAGATGCGTAATACATTGTGCGCCTTCTTGGGCAAGCGTCATAATCTGCGCGATCTGGCTTTGTAACGCTTGATAAAAGCCCTGCGTGGTACGCAAGCTTAGCAGCGTTTCAACCAGGTGTTGTGCCGATTGATCAAGCGACTCTAAAGGGACAGGAATTTGCACTTTCTCCAGGGTTTGGATCGCAGGATCGGGCTTTGGCAGTGCGGTTTGGTTGACGATCGAAGGGGGATGTAAAGATTGCGACCCGTCGATCGCGTCTCGTTGTTCATGCAGGGGCGCTTGAGATTCAGCCGAATTCTCGATTGGGCTAGTTTCGACCAACCAATCTAGCTCTGGTTCCTCATTCAAGGGGATCTCTGGCGAAGAGGTTGAGTCGGGCGTTATAATCCCGCGATCGTCGGCTAAGCGGAGTTCATCTGGATGGAAGTTTTCATCTGCAAAAGCTGGTGCGTCTTCAAGAGGGAAGGCATCGTTGAGAAAATCGATGATTTGTGATGTTGAAGTTGCTTCAGTTGGAGCCAGGGCCGCAAAAGATGCACTAGCAAGCCAGTCTTGATCTAACGTATCGCTGCGATCGATTTCACAATTGGGATCAGAGACGACCTCAAGTGTTGGCTCTACTAAACGGTTCTGCTCCGGGTCTAAATCACTGCTTACCTGGCCCGTGACACCGTCTATAAAGGGATCGACGAGATCATCAACATGTTCGGTCTGCGAGATAGCTTCACCAGAATGCAACGCATCGAGAAACGTGCCAACGTCAGCAATGATATCTGTCTGTTCAAAATAAGCCAGCAAAGCATCAGGTTCATGAGCGTTTAACTCATGCACATCTGAGTCATGAATGCCCAATGGTGCAAAGGCTTCCATACTCAGATCGGTTAAGGGTTCGGTCATCCAGGCATTGCTTTCGTCCACCTCTGACTCGGCAGGCAGAGAATGATTCAACAGAGAACTGTCAGGCTGAAAACTCGCAGACTGAAAACTGTCAAAGGCAAAAGGTACAGGCTGTCCGCTTTGCTTTGCACACCGCTTCAGTGCCTGGAAAAACAGTGACCATTGCGATCGCCAAACGGCATTATCTCGATGCTCCAACAAGAGCTGCGCTTTTTGAAGAAGCTCTGCCCAACCGGATGCCAGGTGCAACTCTTGACCAATTTCGGCGAGTTGCTTCAAACTCTGCTGAGCCGTGTGAACCGTGCTGGCAGAGACCATTCCCGTTTTGGGCAGACGCTCTAGCGCTATATCGAGTTCCAGCACAACGAGATCCAAGCCTTCTTCTGCAAACGCCTGATGAAGTTGGCTGGCTTCATTCCATTGGGGCAGGTAGCGCTCCCGAATCTCTTGATGAATCATCTGGATACGGTTGAGAATCGGTTCCTGCCCTTCAACTTGCTGACGGGGTTCCAGAGCACCAGTCAGCAACTCACCTGCTTCGATTAAAACCTGGCTGAGATGGTCACCTGCCAAGTTGGGAGCCACTTCCAGGTAGCGTAAATCCGCCAGCACATCCTCCACTGCCGTTGCAATGTGCAAGACGGCATCTGCCCCGATCGTCACCGCGCCCCCTTTAATGGTGTGCACACACCGATAGAGTTCCTGGATGTCTGAGCGCCACGACTGAGCCTGAAGAGACTGAGCAATCTGGCTATATTTCTGCAAGTAGTGTTGCGTATCAACAGCAAACAGACCGCGAAGCTCTTGCTGCAATTGTTCGTCAGCGATCGCGTCAAAGCGTTGGGAAGAATCAATCTCTGGCATCGACATAAGGCACCATTAAAAAAAGATTCAGAGAGCGTCAGCAGTCAGTAGTGCAAAGAACTAAAGAAAAGCGATTTTGCTTGAAGTGATGCACGTTATGGAGCGGCAAACTGCTGCATTGAGTGAAGCGTTTAACTGTCAACCAGATGTTTGGTAGAGACTATACGGCGTTGGGTGTTACAGAAATAGCTGCACCATTTTGAGCCGAGGGATCAGCAGGTGTAAGCATCCGCAGCGACTCAGGCGGTGGTGAGGCTAACTGGTCTGGACGCAATTGAAAAAATTCCACACTGTGGAGTAACGACTGCGCTAACTGCTCCATTTGCTCTGCCTGTTCTTTAGTGACATCGGCTCGCTGCAACGTTTCAGCAGAACTATTGGCAATATCACGCACCGATTGCAACGTGGTTTGAGCGGCATCCGCGATCGTTTGGCTGGATTGCGTTACTTGCTGACCCATTTGCGCCACACGTTCACTCACTACTCGGATGGTATTGAACGCCTGCTGCGATTGTTCTACACCAACAGTAAAATGGTTCACCTGTTGACTAATACCTTGCACATCATAATTAAGCCCAGACACAACGGTTTGAATTTGCTCCGTCCGTTGCTGGAGCGCAATCAAGCTCTGATTTGTTTGAGCGGCGAGTTGATTCACCTGCACGGCGATCGTCTCAAATTCATGAGTGATGACTGCCATCTGTTCGGGATCTTGCTGCACGGTCGCCCGGTTGGACAACATCGATGCATTGACCGCAAGAATACGGGTCATCGCGGCAATGCGTTTCTGATCTTTCACAAACTGTGTTGCCAACTCCACATAGTTAGTCAGCGTTTGAGTTCGTTTGACGATTTGCTCCGTCTCTTGCTGTAAGCCTTGAATACCCTGGGTCATCGCTGTAATTTCGTATTGCCCGTCGGCAATGGCAGCTTGAGTGAGTTGAACAGCATCTCCGGTGTCGATCGCTTGCAAGGCAGCCTCTTGAGCCTGGTTGTTCACCTCTTCCATCAACGTTTGCACCTGAGCGACTGATTGAAATTGCTGTTGCACGTTAGCGGCTACCGATACAGCCAACCGTTCTAAGTATGTTGTTCCATGTGTCACTCGTTCAGCAGCATCCAGCACCTCCGCCATCACCTGCCCTAATCGCATAATGAGACGGTTCAAGGTATCGCCCACCAATCCTGTTACCCGTGGGCTAACTTCAGCTTCGATGGTCAAATCACCGTCTTCCACCGCAGAAACGACATCGAGTAGGTGCCCAACCTCCTGCTGTAGCGCCTGACTTTCCTCATGCAGCATTGCAGTTCGTTCTGCCACCCGTTGCTCTAGCTCTTTGTTAACCGTTTCCAATTCAGTAAACGACTCGCGCAACTGGATCGCCATTTGATTGAACGATCGTGACAGCACGCGCAACTCACCAAAACCCTCTACCGCTACGCTTTGATCAAGATCGCCGCTAGCGATCGCTTGCGAAGCCTGACTTAAGCGCACCAGGGGGTTTGTCAATCGACGAGAGGCCATGAGACCCAGAAGCGTAGAAAGCACTAATGCAACACCACACAGCGCGATCGTGTTACGCGTGTTGGCATTGATCTGCGCCATAAAGTCGGATTCCGCGGTCACAACTACAATCCGCCAGTTCAAACCCCATTGATCTTTCCAGGGCGTTACCTGCACAAAATACCGTTCTCCGTTGAAATTAAAACTGGTAAGTTGGCTATTTCTAATATTTCCGGGGGTGCCAAACGAGGTGCTTAGATATTGAGCGGTAGCACTGACGAGTGGATCAGTGCTTTTTTCGGCGGGTACTCGTTCTGGTTTACCCTGTACGACTTTGTACGCTGGCTCTTTGCCTGAATTTGCCACGATGAGACCGTTTTGCTCAACAATGAACACTTTGGCAGACGGACTCACATTCAACGTGTTGAGAAAACTGCTGATTTGCGTGAGGATTAAGTCAATCCCAATCACACCAACAAATTTTCCGCCAGTGGCATAAACCGGAAAACTGGATGAGATCGACATAATTTCGGGTTTGTCTTCCCACTGATAAATCTGGGTCCACAGTGGATGCCCAACCCTTGCTGCATCGGCATACCAGGCTTCTTCTCGCGGATCATAGGTTTTCACGGAGTCTAACTTAGTGCGATCGCCCTTTTGATCGGTTTGGTAAACATGAAGCTTGCCCTCAGTTGAGGATTGAGAAACTTCATTAATCAGCAAATTGCCATTATCTAACCGCTCAACGCCAATAAATTCACCGTCTTTATTGGCAAAGTTGCTGTAACCGATATTGAAGACTTTCATTTGTCTCCAGAAGTATTTCCCTAGCTTGTTGAAGTCTTGCAAATTCACCATGCCCAACTCAACCGCGTCTATGTTGATCTGGTTGACTTGATGCGGCACACTTAAATACGAATCAAGGTGAACCGAAACGCGCTTGCTAGCTTCGGTTTGCAACCGTCCAGCTAGTTCGCTAACCGCCTGTTGTCCATTGCGAATTGATAGCCAGCCAGTGAGGCCAACTGCGCTGACGATCGGCACAACAAAGGCAGCTACAATCAGAACGCGAATGCTGGTGGTGTCTCGCAGACCTAAAACTGGAGCTTTAGAAGGCGTCGGCACGATCGCTGGCACGTGTATTGATGTTGATAGGAGAGACGTTGCAGATGATTGGGAACCAGCCGTTGATTCTGATTGAAGGGTCGTCATAGGAAAGTTCTGAGGTAAGTGACACGGGTTTGTATCAGAAGTCAATGCCTTGGGCAGAAAGCGAGTGAGGCTAGACGCAACAGGCTTGAAGTACCGTATGAAGAAGCACTAATTAGAAGCAACCGTCTCGGCAGAAACGGTCACAGCCATGTCTGTCATAGCAGGCTGCCCGTTTTGCATGGGGTCAACAGGCAACTGGAAGAACTGCACTGTTTGCAGCAGTTGTGCGGCGAGTGCATCCATGTGATCCGATCGTTCGCGGGCCACCTGCGTCAATGCAGCAGTTTTGTTGGCTAATCCAGTAATGTCTCGCATCACATGTGCCGTTGACTGTGCCGCTTCCATAATCTGTTGACTGAATTGGTTCACGGCTTCACCCGCCTGTACAGCCTCACCCGTGATGCTTTGCACCGTTTGAAAGACGTGCTTTGACTGTTCAACACCAGTCGTAAATTGCCGCACCAGTTCGCCCATACTTTGCACATCTCCATCGACTGCCGAGACCGCATTGTGAATTTGGGTACTCCGTTGCTCCAGGCTCGTCAGACCTTCACTCGTTTGCTGCGCTAGTTTATTAACCTGATCAGCAATGGAATCAAATTCACGAGCAACGACCACAAATTGTCTGGGATCGCGCTGTTCTGACGCTCTTGCTGCCACCAGCGAGGCATTGAGTGACAGAGTCTGCGTGACAAACGCAATCTGGCTCTGATTTTGCACAAATTGATCGGCTAAGCCCACAAATTCACCAAGCGTCTTCATCCGCTGCACAATCCGATTAGTTCCTTCTTGTAGAACCGCGATGCCCTGAGTTAACGCATCGATCGCCTCTTGCCCCAGCACTAACGTACTGGACACCGTTTGCAGTGATTCATTTGATACCTTGACCCGTTCCGCCGACCCTTGCGCTGCGTGTTCCACTTGTTCGGTCAGGTTCAACACCTGGTTGACAGCTTGCGCCTGCTGATCGGCATTCGTTGCAACGGTTTCAACCAGTGCTTTTTGTTGATTAGCAGATTCCGATACCTGATGAGCCGCCACTAACACCTGATTTAAGACGTAAGCAAAGCGTTCAATCAACCGATTGAAGGTATCGGCCACTAGGCCAGTGGCTCGATCGCTGACTTTCGCCTGAGTGGTTAAATCCCCTTCCTCCACATCCGAAACCACATCCAACAAATGACTCACTTCCTGCTGCAAAAATTCACTTTCGAGCACGATGGAAACCAGGTTGGCAACACCAGCGACAAAGGTTTTCTCGTCAGCCTGCCAGGTGTGAGACGCCTCTGCATGTTCACATTGAATGAATCCCACGGTTCGATTCGCAATTTGAATGGGCACATACAACAGCGCTCGTGTGCCAGGTGACAGCACCCCTTCGGTCAGCAGTTGGTGAAGCGCGGAGGTAGTGCGAACGTTGCTCACAGTAAGGAATGGCTCAATTTCCAGAGGCTCAAAGTAAGCCAGAATTTCAAGAGCTTGGATCGAATCGCCATCAGAGTGTTGTTGCAAGCTTCGGTCATAGCGATCGAGACAGGTGAGAGAGCTTCGATTGGCGCTATAAAGCCAAATACTGGCTCGTTCCAACTTCAATGTTTTGGCGATCGCCTCACTAAAGCTACGGGTTGCTGCTTGTACATTGCCCTGCACTAAAGCTTCATGTCGAGCCAACGCCGATAGCACATCATTCTGCTCCTTAAGTTGCTCTGTATTTTGCTGCATCGTGTGCAGCAAGTCCTGGATTTGATCCGCCATCTGATTAATATTGGAACCCAGCACTGCTAGTTCGTCCCCACCTTTGATAGGGATGCGCGCCTCTAGATGTCCCTGACCGATTTTTGCAACGACTTGAGCCGATTGCAGGACAGGTCGAAGCCCTCGATTGATTAAGTAAATTGATGCAGCAATCACGATCAGTAATGTCAACCCAAGCCCAACCAAAAGAATCTGTAACTGTTGCTTTTGCGCCGCAAAGACAATCTCTGGATCAGTGGATAGAAGGACACTCCAGTTGAGAGCGGGCAACCCTTTCAATGTTGTGGGAGGAATATAGGTCACAAACTGCCCCACGTGGGTGCTTGGATTAACGGTAAAGAGACTGCCAGGTTTCTGAGCCGCTCTGAGCGTCACAATTGCTGGAAAAATTTCTTCAATGCGCTTTTCTTTAAAGGCTTTATTATCCGTGGTGGCATCGCCGCCACTCGACGTAACCTTGTTGACATAAACCCCTTCAGGACCATAGAACACCTCCCCAGAGGCGTTAATGAGGTAATACGCGCTGCCCTCCTGCGGTTGCAAGGCCTGAATCAAATCACTTAATTTAGCGACGGGTATGCGAGCACGGATGGTGCCTATGATTTCACCTGTGTCCTTATCTCTCAGGGGAGCCGCTGCGTAAACGCTAAAGATTCCCGAACTAGCGGATATCGTAGGCTGGCTTAAAATAGGGCTTTTGGTTCGCAATGCCTCTTTGATATAGGCACGATCGCTATGATTTGGTAGCGTTGGCCCTTTGGTTTGAGCGATCGGGTCGCCCTTCAGGTCAAAGGCAGCAATGCTGTTGTAGATTGGATACGCTTGAATAAATCGATCGAGCGTAGCGGCTTTTTCTGCTGTTGTCGTTGCCTGTCGAAGTTTAGAATCCGTCAAGATATCCAGACTCGACATGATTTGAATGTCGCCATACCGCTCCCACATGTATTGGTTCAGGTGGTTTTGGACTTCACTCGTAAGACGCTGCTCATTTTTTTCGACACTGTGTCGGTTTGACTCCTTTAACTGAATGTAAGCAGTGGCTCCTACAACAACGATAGGAATCGTGCTAATTGCAACTGCTAGAAGCGTGGCTTTGAGTCGCAAGCTTAAGCCTGTCCAGAAAACTAACCGATTCTTTTGAGCCTTAGCATTCACGTTTATGTTGACCTCTTTTGTACGCGCATGAACTGATGATGGAATGAAATTTGATGACATAAAATTCCTTCGTTCTACGGTGATCAATTCCGGTGCGATCGCATTTTTTCCTACTGCTGAATCACGGCCTTCTCACCAACGTGGTTGCCAAAGGTGGTTGGGTATATCTGAACGTTGAAAGAGACGCAATTCAGTGATCTGTTCGCTTGAAACGCTGCCAATCACCCGGTCAACCACAATGCCAACCCCAGCTAAGCCATCTATAGTTGAACGCAGGCGCACAACTGTAAGAGATTCTTTCAAAGTTCTTGATCGCGCATCCTGACCTAGTGTTTCTAGTATCAGGGGATGGGCATCAAGCAGTGGCACAATTGTGCCACCGTGGTGCATTAGACCCAGTAATGACCGATCATAAAAGGGGAGTTTTAAAATCTGCGATCGCTCAACGAGCATAATTTCTCCGACCCAGCGTGTGGGAAACACGAGTTGTTGTTGTCCCACTTGCGTCAGCATGTAGCGTTCCTGCAGGGATTGAAGGGAGTGTTCGATCGCTTCAGTATTGCCAGAAGTACTTGCAGTTATATTGGTATCCATGCTATCGAAAACTCATAAACACTAAATTTTGTGCAAGGTGCGTTCAAGCTGTTCACGTGTAGTTGGCTTTGCCAAGTAGGCGTTAGCTCCAGCACGTTTGAGACCATAAGCAATCTCTACAGGCGTTGACTTGCTGGAATAAAAAATAACGTGCTGATTGACTGTACGTTGATTGAGCCGGACTTCTCGTAGAAATTTATAGCCATCTTTCTCAGGCATCACGATGTCTAGAAAAACAGAGCCGTATCTGCCAGTTGCCAACTTTTCTACAACACCTTCTGTTGTATCGTATGCTTCAACTTCATGCCCCATCGTTTCTAGTAGCGTTGTCAAAAAATGGCGATCGACAGCACTATCATCAATGATCAAAAACCGCATATATTTTCCTCTAAATGGTCGATGAATTGCTAATAGCTAGTTTCCATTTGAAGCTTTGCTCGCTGTCTCATGGGTTGAGCGGGTTGATGTAAAGGAGCCAACTCGTTCAGGAGTGCTCGCAACTCCAAGCGAAAGGTTGGTATTTCACTAGAGGCGAGTGGTTTGCTCATAAACTGACAACCACTCCACCGCGCGCGCCAATTATTTGAGAGTGACTTTTCAGCTGTTAACATAATGATAGGTACCTCCTCCAGACCGGGTAGGCGACGAATTTGTTTAACCAGGTCAAAACCCGTCACGTTTGGCATATTGATATCAAGAAAAATGACAGCAGGGTTGGCATCAACGAGTGCCTGTAAAGCAAGTGGTGGCTCACTGAACGATCGCACGCAGTAGCCCCAGCTTGCGACCAGACTTTCAAATTGCTTCAGTAATATTTTTGAATCATCAACAACAAAGACTTCTGTGGTCTCAGTCATGGACGACGCACGGAGAGTGACTAAGTTATCGCTAATTAGTTTGGCAAATAATCTAGCAATATCTAAAGCATCTTGAGCTAAGAAGTCTGCAATCTCATCTAGTGTTCTACCATTAGAAACTAATGATTCTAGTTGTTGCCTTTGTGCTCCACTGAGAGTTGATGCTTTAACAGATCTATGATTAAGTGTAGGCACCATTTCCATTGATGGAATCACCGTCTTCAGGGTTTGCCATAAAAGCCGCCGTTCGTTTGCTTGAGATAGAAAAACTTCTATATCAAAACCTAAAAAGGGTAACTGTGACTCCATTTGAGAGTATGGTAGAAAATGCGCACGCCCTGCGTATTTGAAGAAATACATATCAAAGTCAGAGAGTGCTTTCAATCGTAATGATTCTCGAATTTCCTCTATTGTGAGGACATTTAACTCATTCAATCCGGTTAATAAAGTCAAAAGAGCTGCTGCCTGGCTGGCTGTCTGAGCAAAGGTAAGCTGCTCTTCTACTCTCAAAATTTCTTGTTTAGCATCATCGTCGCGTAAGCGAATGATGTAACGTTGCAATGTTTCAAAAAGAGTGCTCCAGCAGCACGGTTGATTTCCTGAAAAAACTATTTTCCCTTGAGATAGACCAAGATACCATCGGCTGCCTGCTTTGCTTCCAGCCAGCTCGGAAAACTCAAACCGCCAATATCCTGTTTTTGATTCTTGAAGGATCTGGCTAAATTTTCGAGGTAGCTCGTAGGCATAAAACTGAAAACTGTAAGGCTCTGATATTTTCATCGGAAAAGAAACCAATACAAGGTGGTTTAAAGACTACCTGAAAAGAGAGGTTGCACAATAGTGCTAAAGCTAAACATTTAAGGCGTTCATGCTTTAGATTCACTTAATTGAGATTCTTGTATAGCGATAAATTACGGTTTCCTGATGCTATTTTATAGCAGTATTTAGAAGACCATAGTAGAATTGCCGCTCAAAATTAAGCGGTACAAAATGCTTGGCTTTTACGAAGCTAGTCAATCTCAATCAATGAGAAGTAGGTAGTTGGGAAACTGGTAACAAATAAAATCCCAGGTTGAAGGGAGTGAACAAGTGGATGGGCAGATGAGCAGTGGGAGGTTATTTCTCAGCAAGTCTCTTGGTTTGATAATGAGTGATAAAACTCAGCTCAAACAAGCTTTCTCATCATGCTCCAAGCGATCGTGCCAAGTAAAAACACAGTGAGAAAGTAAATTCTATGACTTTGAGATGCTAAACCTTTTGAACCATTGGTACACAGCACATTCCCAATTTGGCGGTGGAGAATGAAGCCCGTGTCACTCAGGTAAGACAAATCATGTGAACAACGCTTCAGTATTGCTTACAAAGTGTTGCATGCCATGATTCGTGGTGATGCACGCGTCCAGCAATGGTGGTAGTTGCCTTGCCTAACGTAAGACTCGTGTTACAAACCCTCGTTTTACGTTACAACGATAGAATAATGATCTACCAGACTATTGGGCTAGCTTTATACGATCTTTAATAAGCACGCTCGCTTCATAAATTTAGCTTTGAAACGTAAGCGGCTTTTACAATCGGTTTCATTTGAATGCACCACACCCTCCACCCTGTATCCGTCTTCAAAACGCGAACCGACCCAGTTCTGAAACAAGCGTGCAATGGTTACAGCCACCCTTTTAAGCGATAAACGACTAGACCCAAATATTCTTTCAAGGCCCTTGTGGTACGTTGTAAGCGATCAGCTTCAGGCAAAGCATTCAATATAACGGCTTCGGTGCTGCCTTGAATCTCCTGCCAATCACGATCGGTCGTGTTGAAGTCGGTTGGAGCCGCGATCGCATTAATGCCCAAATGCTTAAAAATCAGCAGTGATCGAGGCATGTGCATGGCAGATGTCACCAGTAAAATGCGACGAATGCCTTGCGCCGCCATGATCTGCTTGACGTTAACCGCATTTTCGTAGGTGTTAAGTGAGGTTGGGTCTTGTAAAATCGCGGCTTTTGGCACGCCCATTGTTTCGATGAGTTGCGTCATGTCGTCAGACTCAGAAGGCCCACCACCTTTCCAGTCAATGCGACCACCACTGAGAATGACACGGGGCGCTTTGCCTTCACGATACAGCTTAGCTCCATAGAGGACGCGATCGCCCTCCTCGCTGACCTCCACCCACGGTCGTGGGGGAAACGCTGGTTTGGTACAGCCACCCAAGATCACGATCGCGTCTGCTTGGGGGGTGATGGTTGGTGGCAACTGTTGCAACTCTAAGGAGCGTACTAACCATGCACCAACCCAGCCATTGCCACCGCCCAGCAGTAACAGTAGAGATAGCACGATCGGAAATGCCGTCCACCGCGATCGCCGCCAAAGCAACACTAGGGAGACGAGTAGCAGCATACAGGTCAGTCCCAGTGGGTAAACAAACAGTGGCAGTAGCTTCGATAAATATAAAAACATCGGGCAGACTCTCTTTTGATCGTCGATTCATGGTAGCGGTGCGAACATAGCATGTCAGCCTTCAGAGTGTTGACGAAAATGCCAGCAAATTTGGACGATAAACGATTGGACGAAAGCTCAGATGCTAAGCCATCAAGAACTAGATAGCTCTGATCATCTAAAGTCCGTAATTGCAGGTTTAATGGACAGACGGTAGTGTGAAAGGATTGACATGACCATTGATTTACAGCCTACGACGGGTTTAAAGGATTCGATCGAACAGCGTCGTGCTGCCCGTGCGTTTCGCCGCGATCCCATTCCAGACGTCATTCTCGAAGAAATTTTGCATCTAGGGTTGCGATCGCCCTCTGGCTACAACTTACAGCCGTGGCGCTTCATCGTTTTAAGGCAGCAGCAAAGCAAAGACACGCTGAAAGGCTGTGCGTTCGATCAAGCTCAAATCGCCCAGGCTCCTGTTGTCTTAGTTTGTTGCGGTGATCGTGCCGCCAGCAGTGCCGAGAACATTGAAGCCGTCATCAAGCTGGGTGAAGCGCATAAAGCCATGACCGAGCAGTTTGCTAGCTACATGCGATCGCAAATCCCGCCTTTCTTTGAACATCATCCCAGCTTTGAATCTTTGGAAACTTGGACAAATCGACACACCATGCTTGCAGTTGCCCACCTGATGATTGTGGCAAAAAGCTTTGGCGTCGATAGCTGCCCAATGGAAGGTTTTGTGAGTGCAGAGGTCAAAGCCGCTTTTAACATTCCTGAGACTATTGATGTCTGCTGCATTCTCTGTCTTGGCTACGCTGACGAGCCAACTAAGCATTTCGGCGGTCGGTTTAGCATCGAAGAGGTTTGTTTTGGCGAAACTTATGGTGGCTTGTTCCGGTTATAGAACGGGAACGCTAGGAGGATAAACAAAGGCAACGTGAGAAGGTAGAAGTCAGGTGAACCGAAATGCTCGCTCAAGCATTCAGGCTCCTTGCCAATCTGCCACCAGCAACACTGAGAAAGTGAGGAGCTAGCCTTCTATCTCTTGCCTTTTGCCTTCTGCCTCTTATTTTTCTCCCATGCTTGACGCTAAAAATACCCGCACTGAACTCACCCGACTGCTACAAGAGCGCAACGAATACCCAGAGCGATCGGCCACGATCGATGCCCAAATCCGCGCTAGTTTCGAGCAAGATTGCGCCATCTTTGTGCTGGATATGGCCGGGTTTTCGCGGTTGACCCTGCGCTACGGCATCATCCATTTTTTGGCTATGGTGCATCGGATGGCCGCGATCGCCACTCCACTGGTGCAGTTTCACCACGGTCGGATTGTGAAGCAAGAAGCAGACAATTTGTTTGCGGTCTTCCCAACTGTAGAAGCGGCGATCGGCAGTGCTGTTGACATCTTGAAAAGCTTTGCTGCCGTCAATACAGGACTACCCGACGAACAAGATCTCTATGCCTGCATTGGCATCGGCTACGGTAAAACGCTGCTCGTGGGTGAAAATGACCTCTACGGCAGCGAAATGAACCTGGCGTGCAAATTGGGCGAAGATCTCGCTCGACGGGGCGAAGTGTTGCTCACCGAAGCGGCCTTCAGTCAACTTAAAGCCCATCTAGAGATATGGGAGCGTCTTGACCTTTCGATCTCTGGGTTAGACCTCATTGCTCACAAGCTCAAAGCACCAGCAGCGACAAGGCTAGTAGATTGTCAATTTTAAGCGAATGGGTGGATGAGTGTCTGTGCTAAACGACTCGTTGACGCCTCCACCTATCCCTTCCCTATCCTGGCCTTAAGAGATTTCTGAGAAAGATATTACCCTACAATTTATGGGTATAAATTCTTCTGGAAATGGCCTTAAGCGTCATCATCGAGCGTTGTAGAAGCAGTCTGCATAGAAAAAGACGCGACTGAGTAACATCTACCTTCAGTCGCGTCTTAACGCTACATTCACTACGCCAAGTCAAAAAGCAGGATTTCGGCATCGGTGCTAGCTTCAAACGCCAACTCCGCTTCTTGACTGATCGCAGCGGCATCACCCTTGTCAAGCACCGTTCCATTGAGGGTTACTGTACCTTGCACAACTTGCACCCAGGCGTGACGATCGGCCTTGAGAGTATAGGTTAGCCGTTCACCCGGTTCCAAAATGGTGGCGTACAAAGCTGCATCTTGATGTAGTTTGGCAGCACCCTCCGTTGCCTCGCGGTTTGCCAGAGATCGCCATTGACCTCGCTTTGTTTCGGCTGGAAACTCTTTTTGTTCATAGCTTGGTGTGATGCCTTGCTGCTCTGGCAAAATCCAGATCTGTAACAAATGCAGCGGCTCTGCGTGAGAGGGGTTGAACTCGCTGTGAGCAATCCCAGTGCCTGCCGAAAAGCGTTGGATACCACCTGCTCCGATCGTCTCGGTGTTGCCAATACTGTCCTTGTGGGCAACCGCACCCGAAACGACGTAGGTGATAATCTCCATATCTCGATGGGGGTGAGTCGGAAACCCTTCACCTGCGGCGATCGTATCTTCATTAATCACGCGTAGACTACGAAAGCCCATATGCTGCGGATCATAGTAATTAGCAAACGAAAAGGAATGATAGGAGTTCAGCCAACCGTGATTAGCATGTCCTCGGTCTTCGGCCTTGCGAACTGTTAGCATTTGCGTCTTCTCCGGTAAAAATATACTAGATCATACACTTCGTATACGAATAGAATAGCACGCTAAAAGTCTATATGCAAACTTTAGGGTTAGTAGTGAATGGTTAACGATCAGTAGCCCAAGTTAAGTTACTCTCTATTCCACATCTTTCATCCCACACCCCGCCAGTACACCTAACTATCATTGCTTTACCATCCCTCGATTTCGTGATATTTTGCTTTTTTGCAAAGAAGTGTGAGAAGTTTTGGCGTTTTACGCTAGCGTTAGAAAAGGCTAGTAGGATCTACGGATTACTAGCACGGTAGAATCAGTCATCAAGTTCGGTTTGCTGTCAGAAGCACCTTCACAGTCACAATTTCGTCAGGCTCCCTGCTTGTTTGGATAGGTACTGATTTTCAGGACAATGAGCCATGCTTGATACAGGTCAACTCCAACTCAGCGGCGACGCTCTTGTCTGGTTTCGGCAGGGGTTGGCTGCAGCTGCGGCTGAAACGTATGAGCGAGCTGTGGCTTATTACGATCGCGTCATTGGTGTCCGAGCCGATTTTTACGAGGCTTGGTATGAACGCGGCTTAGCCCTTGAAAAGTGTGGACTTTACAACGACGCAATTGCTAGTTACGATCGTGCGATCAGTTTGCGCCCCAAAGGGGATGCATCGGTGCAGATCTGGCATGATCGCGGCAATGCTTTGCAGTATGGTCTCGGCAACTACACAGAAGCTATTGATAGCTATGAACGGGTTCTGCAAATCAATGCAAGCCATGAGTCTACCTGGCATAATCGCGGGAATGCCTTGCTATATGGCTTGAGCCTTCCTACAGATGCGATCGCCAGCTACGATCGCGTCTTGCATATCAACCCCGAAAACCATGTAGCGTGGCGCAATCGTGGTAATGCACTGGTTGAATTGCACCGCTATACCGAGGCGATCGCCAGTTACGATCGTGCCCTCACGCTTAAACCCGATGATGAACTCTCCTGGCAGGCACGCCATCTTGCCTCCGAGCGCTCAGGGTTGAACTATCGTCCACCAACCACCAATCCGGCCTGGTACGGTGCAGGGTTTAGCGATCCACAAACCTTTGTGGAAGGCGATCTCGACAGCCATTCAATGTTTGCATCAGAGCTTGATGCGGATGAAGACAGTTTTGCGCGCTCTCAAGGCAGACCCTTTTTGGTGATTGAGGATGACCACGGGAAGCGAGATATGATTTTAGAGCGTGATCAGTATCGGCTTGGTCGAGATCCTAAAAGCGATATTTGCCTGCATTCTCAGTTTGCGTCTCGCCAACACGCGGTGATCACCAAAATCTTTAAAGGTGATGGCAGTTATACTTACCAGATTACGGATGGCGATCTGGATGGCAAGGCAAGCACAAACGGACTGTTGATTAACGGCCAAAAGTATCGGGTATGGGAGTTAAAGCCAGAAGATGTCATCGTCTTTGGTCCCAAAGTGCGAGCCACCTATCGCCTTGCAGCATCCAAAACGGTGGGTATTGACTAAGCTCGATCGCGTGTCGCTTTTTCGTCTGATACCTTTGCAGCAACTGCTATCAGTAAATTCCACAGCAGAGTAGGGACGTTAGTGCAACGTCCCTACAAAAGGTTTCGCAAGACTGTAAATTAAATGGGTAAAAAACATTGGTTACAACTTCGTGCCACACTCCGGGCAAAAGTTGTTATTGGTAATGTTTTTTGCTCCACAGCCGCTACAGTAAATCAATTCAGCCGCTTTATCTAACGTTTTGCGTTCAGGCAAGCCTACCATCTGAGCATTGCTCTTGCCAGGTGGAATCATAGGGTAGCAGTTCTCATCGCGACGCACACGGGCATCGAGCAGGACGGGGCCGTCATGGGTGAGCATTTGAGCGATCGCACTCTTCAACTCATCGCGCGTACTGATAGTCATACCTTTGATGCCAAACGCTTCCGCCAGCTTCACAAAATTTGGCATGCCCACTTCCATATTGGAGTTTGAGTAGCGTTCGTCATAGAACGCCTGCTGCCACTGACGCACCATACCTTGCCAGCCATTGTTGATGATGACCGTCTTTACATTGATGCCATACTGCGCCAACGTGCCTAATTCTTGAATGTTCATCTGGATGCTGGCATCGCCGCTAATACAGATGACATCATCATCCGGTAAAGCGACCTTTGCACCCATTGCCGCAGGCATCCCGAAGCCCATAGTGCCCAATCCAGCGCTCGAAATCCAGCGACGTGGCCCATTCTTGAGGAACTGCGCTGCCCACATTTGATGTTGTCCTACATCCGTTGTGTAGTAAGCGTTTGGGGCCTGAATACCCAGCTCAACAATGACTTCTTGAGGAGAAAGGCTGTCGGCATAGCGAGGCACTTCCAAGGGATAATCTTCTTGCCAACGGGCAACCCGGTTCAGCCATGCCTGGTTATGCTGTGGGTCGCGCACATCGCCGTCATCATCACTACGGCGCAACAGTTCTGTCAGTACATGACGGACATCACCCACGATCGGCACTTCAGGGGCGCGATTTTTACCCACTTCTGCGGGGTCAATATCAATATGAATGACCTTGGCATGTGACGCAAATTCATCCAGCTTACCAGCGACACGATCGTCAAAACGTGCGCCCAAGGCAATTAACAGATCGCATTCAGTAACGGCAAAATTGGCATAGGCTGTACCGTGCATCCCCAGCATACCGACCGAAAGAGTATGGTGTTCATCAAAGGCACCAATGCCCATCAGGGTCGTGGTGACGGGGATATTAAAGCGTTCAGCTAACGTTTTAATTTCAGCATGAGCGTTGGAAGCGATCGCGCCACCCCCGACATAGAGCAGCGGCTGCTTTGCCTGCCGAATCAGCTTCAGAGCGTGAGCAATCTGACGCGGATTTCCCTTAACGGTGGGACGGTAACCCGGTAGCTTGATGTCCTCTACCGTCACTGGTAAATAGTCAAACGCTTGTTGTGCAATGTCTTTAGGGACATCAATCAAAACTGGACCAGGACGACCCGTTGTAGCGATGTAGAATGCTTCGGCAACAATCCGCGCCATGTCTCGCGGGTCACGTACCACGTAGGAATGCTTGACGATCGGCAGGGTAATACCGAAAATATCGGTTTCTTGAAACGCATCACTACCAATCGCGTGGCTGGGCACCTGCCCCGTAATGACAACCAGCGGAATCGAATCCATATGAGCGGTCGCAATGCCCGTGACAAGGTTGGTTGCACCAGGGCCAGACGTAGCAAAGCAAACGCCAACCTGCCCTGTGGCGCGAGCATAACCATCAGCCGCATGTGCAGCACCCTGTTCATGCCGCACCAAAATGTGCTGAAACCCACCCTCAGCCTGCGCCCGGTAAACTTCGTCATAGATTGGCAGAATCGCACCGCCAGGATAGCCAAAGATATGTTTGACGCCATGACGCTTGAGACTGTCAATCAATGCGAACGCGCCAGTTACTCGTTTTACAGCCACACGTTGCAGTTGCACTAGAAGACCTCGCCAACCTGTAGATAAATTTGTATCAGATGATGCATTAGCTGCTAGAACATAAGTCTAGTGCGGATCGTGATCCCTGTCGAGCCATTGCATCTTCAAACGCCGATCCTTGTAATGCCGATTCTAACGAAGGATGAGGCTGATTGGCGGACTTGCAGATGTCAGTAACTTCTGACATGCAATGCGACTGCAATAAAACTTAAAGACCAGGACGTTATACCAGTTTTGAGTTTTGAGTTACAGAAGCTCTGTTCCATCACTCTTAAAGGTTTTTGATCTGTAGTCCAATGAAAGGGAAATGGCACTATTATGTAACGTTCTTACAGAATGGCACTGACTTGAGTAAGGTGGGCAATGCCCACCCTACAGAGTATCAACGCTTTCAGCCTTTGACAGCAGTTTATTTCAGTGACATTCGACTATGCATTTTCTATGCGTTTAGGGACGGCGCAGGGTGGCTTCCAAAAGTGCCTGACGCTGTTCTGTGCACTCAGCGGCTTTGGCATAATCTCCAAGCGCATAATAGGCAACACGAAGGCTGCCTAGCACCTGTTCGGCAATGCGGTGATCGTTCATTTTGCGCGCGATCGCTAACCGTTGCTCGTAGTAGTCGATCGCTCTAGCATAATTGCCGAGCGCATCGTAACCAACACCAACGCTACCTAGCGCCTGTTCTTCCCCGCGTCGATCGTGCGTTTCCCTGGTTACATTCAGCCATTGCTTACTGTACTCAATCGCGCGATCGTAATCACCGAGCGCATAGCAGGCATTCCCTAAATTGCGTAGAATTTGGCCTTCGATGCGGCGATCGTGAAATTCTCGTGCCAGTACCAGACGTTGCTGATAGTACTCGATCGCGCGAGTGTAATTACCCAGGGCATAACAAGCGTTACCCAGATTCTTAAGAATCTGCTCCTCGATCTGGTCGTCTTGCAGTTCACGTGCAATCACCAGGCTTTGTTCTTCACACTGAATGGCTGCCTCATAATCACCCAGTGCCTTGTGAGCTAAACCCAGGTTGTTCAACGCGGCCATTTCACCCCGACGATCGCCAATCTCCTGCGCGATCGTTAGACTTTGCTGCTGACACTCGATCGCCTTCGTCTGTTCCTTGAGGTGACGATAGGCGTTGCCTAAGTTGCTGAGAATTTTGACAATACCCCGACGATCCTGAAGCGTTTGTGCAATTTCTAAGCCCTGCCTGGAGTATTTAATGGCTCTTGTGTAATCTCTCAGGCTGTAGTGAGTCAAGCCGAGACCGCTCAGCGCTTTTTCTTGACCCTGAATATTTCCACAATCACGGCAGAGTAGAAACGCTTGTTGAAAGGCTTTAAGCGCCGCTTCAAATTGCCCGGTGTGGTAGTGTTCGCAGCCCTCATGAAGGAGACGTTCTGACATTGCCTGCGTTGCATCTGCTACCAGCGTTTCGCTGTCATGCGAGAGTAGGCTAGCTTTAAGCGGTTCGTGCCCAGAGGGAAACACCGTTTCGCGGGAAGATGCAGGCGTGGTATCTATCGCTGCAAGATCGCTATTCATAATTCGTTTTTTAGTGTGACCAGTTTTATAGGTTGAAGCGTTGAACGGGGAATGAACGCTTAGACTGTGCGCACGATCTTCTGAACGAGCCGCAATGACCAAACCATGTGATTCAGCTCAAATCACCATGATTTATCTCTTCGCAGGCGATCGCGTCTCGTCCGGCCTGATTGATTCAGCTTAGGGTTAATCTTGTTTGCACGCTTGACCAAGACGCACCCTCGCGTTCAGTGGCATCTCACCCTTCCATAACACAGCCTACTGCTTTAGCGCTGTGACGGATTCCGTAAATCTGCTAACTTCTCCTGGGGACAAGAAGGAGATTCTCCGCGGAATTGCGTAGATGCGTTTTATTTCTTAACAACTGCCGCTGGGCCAACCAGAGACAGGTACGGTTCAACGAGGTAGCGATCAGCCGCAGATTGAACGGCTTCAAGCGTTACAGCGCTTAGCTGCTCTTGAAACTGAGCATCAAAATCAATGCCTAACCCCAATGTTTCGTACCAACCAAAGGTTTGAGCGATTTGCGCATTGGTTTGTTTCCCAAGGGCTTGCTGCCCCAAGATTTTGTCTTTAGCGGCCTGCAAGGTGTCAGAGCTAAAGGGATGCGTTCGCAGTCGATCGACTTCTGCCTTCAGCCCTGCGATCGCGATCGCGGTATTTTCGGGTGCTGTGCCCATGTAAACGACAAACGGTGCGGGATGCAGCCGAGTCGGGTAAAACGCCGAAACGTCATAGGCTAACCCGCGCTTTTCGCGCAACTCGACAAACAGGCGACTGGACAGGCCATTTCCCAAGTAGCTATTGAGCAATTTGAGTGCCGTATAGTCTGTCATGGCATGTGTGTGAGGGGCGGGGGAAAGAGGCATAGAGCACGACTCTGCTTCTTGTAACGCGGGATGAGGTTCAGGCACGACTGCGGGCGCTAAGTAACCTAACATCACGATCGACTGCTGCGTTTCCTGCGCGATCGCAGCTTTGACGGGACGCACCGTGATGACAGGCAGCTTGAGTACGGATAATGGCGTTGTAGGTGCTTGCCAGTCACCAAAGACTCGTTCTACAAGCGCGATCGCGGCATCAGGCTCAATGCGACCAGAAAGACTGATGACAACGTTGTCTGGGCGAAAATGCGTTTGGTGGTAGCGTTGAAGATTAGCACGGTCAAGCTGTGCCACACTGGCTTCGGTGCCTAGCCCGGAAAGGGCATAGGGATGGTCTCTATACACAATTTGCCGAAGCTGGTCATAGGCGATCGAAAACGGCTGTTCTTGCTGGGAGCGAATGGCCTGGATGGTTTGGCGGCGCTCCAAATCAATTTCATGTTGCGGAAAACTGGGCGATCGCAACAATTCTCCAGCCAACTGCAACAGATCAGCAAAATCTGAAGACACCGTTTTGAGGCTCAGAAGAAAGTAATCTGTCGCAGAATCAGTGCCAAGGCTTGCACCCACAGATTCGACCTGTTCGGCGATTTGTAGAGACGATCGCTGCTCGGTTCCCTTCGTCAAAACAGACGCTAACAAGTGCGATAGCCCAGCCGTTTGGGGTGTCTCCCACTGGCTACCAGCCCGAATAAAAATACGTGTTGCAATGATGTCAGCCGATGGGTTTTCCCACACTAAAACAACGATGCCGTTGGAGAGTACTGCGCGGGTTTGAGGTGATTGTTTAAAGCCTAAATTCACAAAATCATCCTTTGCGAAGAGCGATCAGCTATGAGCTTTCCAGATGCGTAAACCACAGTACCGTGTCGAGTGCATCGCTGCACGGTGAGGCTCAGGTTGTGTCTCATGCAAGTGAGAACGAATCGATCGCTGAGCGCTAGGCCAACGGTCTAACGACGGTTGCTGCATAGTGATAGGGCGAAAGGTAACGGCTGGCAAGACGTTGAAGGTCACTCGCCCGAATAGCACGGAGACGCTGTGGATAGGTGGTGGCAATGTGAGGCTCAGCCAGAATGCTGTAATAGCCGTAGAGCCCAGCCAATTGTCCGGGGGTTTCAGTAGAAAACGCGTAGTCGTTGCAGAGCAGACGTTTGCAACGAGCAAGTTCTGCGTCCGAAATCGGGGTCGTTGCAAGCTGAGAGAGCCGATCGCAAATAATAGCCTCCACGCGCTCCAGGTTTTCTGGATCGAGCCATGCACTGATGGTAAATAATCCTGACTCGCGCTGTAGCGAAAAGCTGCTGCTGATCGCCTGCACCAGATTGCGCTCTTCGCGAAGCTCCCACACCAGACGGGATGTACGACCTTCGGCAAGCAATACCGAAAGCAGATCTAACCCATAGGCCGCTTGCAGTTGCTGATCAAGCGCTTGTGATTGCGAATCAACCCCCGGCCCAATCCAGGCCATCAGCAATCGGGCTTGCTCCAACCGGGGCAAGTAAAGTTCCTGGCGACGAATATCGGTAAGGGGGGGTTCTGCTTCTACAATAAGGCGAGGGCAATCTAGCGGTGCTGGAAAGGAGTGAAAGGTCTGGCTCACTAGGTCGATCGCGGCGCTTTGGGAAAGATCTCCCACCATGACCACCGCCATATTCTCTGGTTGGTAATGAGCACGATGAAACTGCCGCATTTCGATGGGCGATCGAGCTATCAGCGTTTCCTCAGTGCCCAAGATGGGACGGCCATAAGGATGGCGCTGATACACCATCTCGTTGAGCGCCTGAAACGCAAGCCAATCAGGGTTGTCGTAAGACTGATTGATTTCTTCCAGCACAACCTGACGCTCTCGGTCAAATTCGCCATCTGGAATCGCTGCATGCAGCAACAACTCGGACAGGTAAGGCAAGGTTTCTTCTAGATGTTGCGCTGCCGTTGTAATGAAGTAATGCGCATAGTCATGACTTGTGGCTGCGTTCGTGATGCCGCCACGGCGTTCGATCGCCAAATCAAACGAACCTGGAGCAAGCCGCTCAGTGCCCTTAAAAATCATGTGCTCCAGAAAATGTGCCATGCCAGACCATTCATCCGGTTCGGCGATCGCACCTGCCTTAACCCAAACGTCAACAGCAGCAACGGGCGTACCAGGTGTGCATTGATGGATAACCGTTAACCCATTAGATAGCGTCACCACGTGAGCTGGAAACGGCGTTGGACTGAGAACCGGAGGCAAATCAAGTAGACTCAATAGTTCAGTTCAGGACGAAATGTCTCTGCCTTTACCAAAATTATAGAGAACCTTGCCCCGACCGATACGTGTCTTACGATCGCTTCGCTAGCACTAATTAGCTGTAATCCTTGTAAATCAGGGTCATCAGTTCTTGACATCACTTTTTAAAAAAGCCGAAAGTTAGCTTTTCATCACATTTGCTTTTGCTTTCAGCAGATGAGACAGGCAAACTCTGCCTATAGAAGGAGTGTTAGAGACTGATGTAATCTGTGCTTTTACGATAGAATTTACTCGTCAAGTTCTGTTTCTATACGTCTTTCAGGCTTTTGTAGTCCTTAGAGGCAGAGCGATCGTTCCTGTCAAACTTACAGCGGTAGACCGTCAGTAGACAGGTTTTAGACTTTAAACGCAAATTAAACAGAGAGAAGAACACATGGCATTTGAGCAGTCCCCCCTTCCTTACGACTTCAACGCCCTGGAATCGCATGGTATGAAAGGTGAAACCTTTGAGTACCATTACGGTAAACATCACAAGGCATATGTCGATAACTTGAATAAGCTAATTGCAGAAAAAGCGCCTGAACTAGCTGATAAATCACTAGAAGAAGTCATTACAACGTCATTCAAAGATCCTTCCAAGGTTGGTATCTTTAACAACGCAGCTCAGGTGTGGAATCACACCTTCTTCTGGAGCAGCCTATCGCCGAATGGAGGTGGTTCACCCAGTGGTACACTCGCCAAGCAAATCGATGCGTCGTTTGGCAGCTTTGACAAGTTTAAAGAAGAGTTTACGAACGCTGCAACCACTCAATTTGGTAGCGGTTGGGCGTGGCTGATCGACGACAACGGCACGCTGAAAGTGACCAAAACACCTAATGCCGAAAATCCCTTGGCTCATGGTCAAAAAGCACTGTTGACTCTCGATGTATGGGAACATGCTTACTATATTGACTACCGCAATGCTCGTCCTGCGTTTATCAAGAACTACCTTGATAACCTCGTGAACTGGGATTTTGCAGAGCAGAATTTAGCGGCTTACTAGTGCAGGAAGGCAGACGGCAGAAGGTAGAACGTTGTTCTTTCTGCCTCTAAGCTTTTGTAGAGTGATAGGTTACTTCTGACAAGGTGTACTAGTCCGATCGATTTCAGCGTTTTGAAGACAGCCATGCTATGTGTATGGTTGTTTTTTATTGAGCGATCGCAACAACCATTGAAGTTCAACCATTTTTACTCAAGTGCAATCTTATTTCCGTCGAGTTAAGGCAGTATTCTTTACCATCCCACATCCTGGCGACTGGCTACAGACCATTGGGTTGCTGCTGATTTTTGCTCTGGTTTATCTGCCGATCGGCTTTGAATTTTCTTGAACTAGAGATACACTCGTCCTGGCAAGCCATCATGAATGTAATGCTAGGGGCATTTTTCATGCCATCCTTGCTTGAAGAATTAGGCTTTCGGGTGCTACTGCTTCCTCATCCAACAGAGCATGCATCACCCACAACGCGCTGGCTTTTAAGCAGCCTCGGTTGGCTTTTGTTTGTGGTTTATCACATCCATCCATTCGTACCCACTTTTTTTAGAACACCTCCCTTTTTGACAGGAGCAGGCTTGCTGGGTATTATTTGCACCCTGTCTTATCTCAAAAGCGGTTCTATTTGGATGCCTGTTGTGATTCACTGGTCGATCGTTGTTGCCTGGTTATTGATCTTTGGCGGCTTAGAGAAATTTCACGGTTGAGCCAAAAGGCATTTTGAATGAATTCAGCGATCGTGCCAGAAGATTCAGAAGATAGGGTCTCTGGTTAGCAAATAGCGACTGTTCTGCGAGGTTTTAAATTCTCCAGTCAAACTGGGATTTAAAAAGAAAAGCGGGTAACCCTGAGGTTACCCGCTTCCGTGTAAGAACTCTCCTCTTGCGGTCAGTAGCTTACTTATTTGGTGAGAGCGTTCGGCGCTTGGTGATCATGCGATATGCCTCAACAATATCGCCTTCTTTCCAGGTGCTGAAGCTATCAATGCCAATACCGCATTCGTAGCCAGAATTCACCTCACGCGCATCTTCCTTCATCCGCTTCAGCGAATCCAGGTTGCCTTCGTAGATCACTTCGCCACCGCGACGAATGCGAACCTTACAGTTGCGCACGAGCTTGCCAGATTGCACATAACAGCCTGCTACAGCTCCACGTCCAACCGGGAAGACCGCACGCACTTCAGCTTGACCCAACGCCTCTTCAATCAGCTCAGGTTCCAACAACCCTTCCATCGCGGCCTGAATATCATCCAGCAGCGTATAGATGATGTTGTATTCGCGGACATCCACCCCAGCGCGATCAGCAGCTTGACGCGCACCTGTTGCCAGAGTGGTATTAAACCCAATCATGACAGCATCGCTGGCAGCAGCCAAGTCAACATCTGTTTCGCTGATTTCACCAGGGGCGGCATAGAGTACCCGTACCTGCACTTCATTCTGAGGCAACTGCTTGAGCGCACCTAAGAGCGCTTCTACAGACCCTTGAACGTCAGCCTTTAAGACGAGATTTAGCTCTTTGAGTTCGCCTTCTTGAGCGCGAGCTGAAAGGGTATTCAGACTCACACGGCGAGAAGACATGGCTTGCAAGAGGCGAGATTGACGCTGCTCGTCCGTTTTGTCAGATGCAACAGAGCGGGCTTCTTTCTCATCCTCAAAGACCTGGAAGTCATCCCCAGCAGCAGGCACATCGCCTAAACCAAGCACCTCAACTGCAAAGGATGGATCGGCTTGCTTCACGCGATGACCGCGATCGTCCACCATTGCCCGCACTTTACCCAAGGCAGAACCCGCGACGATGGTATCGCCAACGCGCAGCGTTCCGTTTTGAATGAGTAGGGTTGCCACAGGGCCTTTTGCTTTATCGAGGTGTGCCTCAATGACGGTTCCTCTCGCAGAGCGATCAGGGTTGGCGTAAAGGTCTTCCACTTCAGCGACCAGGAGAATCATCTCCAGCAGAGTGTCCAGGTTCTCACCCGAAATCGCGCTGACGGGAACCATGACGGTATCGCCGCCCCACTCTTCAGGCACCAAGCCATACTCGGTCAACTCTTGCTTCACGCGATCGGGCTGAGCCTCTTCCTTGTCCACCTTGTTGATGGCAACGACAATGGGCACTTCTGCCGCTTTAGCATGGCTGATAGCCTCGATCGTTTGTGGACGCACTCCATCATCTGCCGCCACCACAAGGATGGCAATGTCTGTCACCCGTGCACCGCGCGCCCGCATAGCAGTAAACGCTTCGTGTCCAGGTGTATCCAAGAAGACAACTTGCTGCATCTTCCCTTCGTGTTCGACATCGACGTGGTACGCGCCAATATGCTGCGTGATGCCGCCTGCTTCGCCTTGCGCCACCTTGGTTTTGCGGATCGAGTCGAGAAGGGTGGTTTTCCCGTGATCCACGTGCCCCATGATGGTGACAACAGGGGGCCGACGCTGGAGCTTTTCCAAGTCTCCAGCATCCAGCATCTCGGTGATCTTTTTCGCCTCAGCCTCGCGCTGCCCGGTTTCAACCTCAACGCCTAGCTCCTGCGCCACCATCGTAGCTGTGGCAACGTCAAGGGTTTGGGTGACCGTTGCTGCGATACCTTTCATGAACAAGGTGCGGATGATGTCTGTATCGGGAATTGCCATGATGGAAGACAACTCTTGCACGGTTAACCCACCGTGCAATGTGATCTTCTCTGGCTTTTCAACCTTCACCTCTTGCTCACGCCGATCGCGGCGATCGCGAGAGCCTGAGGACTTCTTCGCCCTTGGTGCAGCAGCGGGAGCTTTCACCTGAGCGATACGAGCAGACTTGGGTTTTGCAGGGCGGACAAGTGAGAGGCTAACGGGCGTCGCCGCTTCGCCATCTTTATCCAAGAGAGCATCAATGTCCTCTTCCTCTTCCTCCACCGCCACCTGACTACGACGCTTCGTTTTGCCAGCAACCTTCGCTGCCTTTTCAGCTTCGCGCCCTTCCTCTTCTTCCTCCTGCCAGCTTTTTGCTTTTTTGGCACGCGGTAGGGTGGGCCTGGTTTGCAGTTGGACATCAGGAGAGGCCACTCCACCAGGAGCTGCAGTAGCGCCCGCAGACGGTGCAGCCGGACGATTGCCTCGCAGGACAACGCCTTCGGTTGCACGCGCGCCTTCAGCAGGTGCGCCCTCACCAGGACGAACAGGCCGAGGCGGACGGCGTAGCTCAACGATCGTCTGCGGACGGGGCGCTGGACGTGCTTCACCGGGCTTCACCGGACCAGGAGCACGATTAGCGGGGGTCGGCTTTGCTTGCGGCTTGAAAGCAGCATCGCGCTCAGCCGCAGTGCTTGGGCCACTGACAGGCGTTGCTATTTCACTCGCCGATTGAGGTGACTGGTCTGGCCGTGCCCGTTTTAAAAGTGGGCGGTTTGTCAAGTTCACTCGCGGCGTATTTGCCGCAGTGCTGGGTCTGGCTGGAGGCCCCGAAAGTTCTGGCTGGCTGGGTTCTATAAGCCCTTTCGCAGAAGGGCGATCGTCTACTGGAGCCGCTGCTACCGGAGTTGCTTCATCAATCGGCGTTGATTCACCCGCGTTTTGCTGATGATCGTCCACAAAAGGTTCTGTTGTCGGCGCTACTTCCAGATTGGTCTCAGGCGCTGACGGTGCCGTGGCAGTGGTTGGAGGGACAGGCCGACTCGGTGCCGCTGGCTTAACAGGTGCCGCTGGTTGCTCACCAGCCACTGGTTGAGGAGCGCTGGTTGAAGAGTAGTTGGGCGGTTCTGGGCTGGGTGCTTGGCGAATGATTGGCTTGCGAATTTCAAGAATTTGCTGCTTCTTCTGAACAGGAGCAGCCGTTTTCGTTTTCACCTCTGCCGTGTGAGCGTTAGCCCCATTACGAGATGGGGTAGACTTAGCGGGCGAAGGGTGATTGGCAGTGTACTTCTCGGCAGCCGCGCGAATTAACTCAGCTTCATTATCAGTAATAGTGCTGCTGTGACTTTTGACTGAAATGTTCAACTGTTCGCAGACGGCTAATAAATCCTTATTGTCCAAATTCAATTCCCTTGATAACTCGTAAATTCTGACTTTGCCACTATTCATCCACTCTGCCCTCGCTACCTATCCTGTTTTCACATAATTGCCTGCTGCTTTGACTAAAACGACATTGGATTCAAATTGAACTTATTTCCATGCTTGGAACTAAAGACCTACTGATTCCGGTCGGGGGTGACTCTAGCTTTTCATAACAACAGTCCCAAACAACAACAATCCCAGACTTTAATGGGTGGTGCCCACGCTTCGTAACGGGATTCCTCCTCTAATTTTGCACAAAATACGATGATACTGGCTTGGTTTGTGCTTCAGGTTCCTTTCAAAGCTTACAGCGAGTACGGCACCCTATCTTCACACTAGCTTACCTTGGCCAAAACTGCTGCAAGGTGTAGTTTGAGTTGAAACCTGTATCACCGCTATCGCTTTCTCCATCAAGCCATTGAGTTAATCACCCACGCCTTCCCTACCCTCCGCGGCTGGAGCCAAGCATTGACTAGGTGGCTGAAATACCTGATCATGCTGCGATCGAAGCGGTCGGACTGCACAATACAGAGGGGTAGTAAGTACTGTTACAACAGTCTGCTTAAACGGAGTGCTGTGCTTGTACGTGATGAATACCCTTGATGGTCGGAGTCTTGCTGGCTTGCAACAGTTCAAACAGTCATCCTCTAAATGTCTGGCACCGCAGCTATCAGTTTAGCCAATCCATGTCATTTTGAACGTAGTCATTATGCAAAGTTATCTTTTTTTAGCTTAGCAATCACTCTCTAGGTCTCAAGGCTTGGGGTTTAACGGGCTTGTTGTGATTCTGTCGTTTGCGATCGCACGCTTCAAAATACCTGTTTGCCTGCCCTGGTTGGCGGTATGGGTTGCGCATCGGTTAGTCGCTCCCAGAGCGTTTTGTAAAGTTGCTCCGCGATCGGTGCCTTGAGCACGCGCCCTAAGCGATCTTTTTTTTGTGCCGCTTGAAGACATCGCACTTGCGGGCACAAGTAAGCCGATCGCCCCATCCCATGATCCAACTGCACGACCGGGGGCGATAATTGTTGGGCAGAATGCACTCGCACGACACGCCAAAACTCTTGTTTAGAGGCGACTTTGCGGCAGCTCACACAGCGCCGATCGTTTGGCTTCATAGGCTAATGGCTAGGGACGCTTGAGCGCATCATCGGACTCGATACCTGCTCCATCGGCGGTTGCACCTGTTATAGCATCATCTTCTACATTGTCATTGTCTGTCGCCATTACAGGTGCGACGTAGGCGTTTTTATCAGGGTCTTGGGTTTCCTCTTCATAATCGTAATCATCATACTCATCTGATTCTTCTGGTTGAAAGCGACGACGTGCTTCCATCGCCGCGGCGATTTTCTGGTTTTCTGCCTCATAATCATATTTTGCAGAATCCTTAATATCAATTTTCCAACCTGTGAGGCGGGCTGCCAGACGCACGTTTTGTCCTTCTTTCCCGATCGCCAGACTGAGTTGATCCTCAGGCACCAACACATGCGTTTGCCGTCCTTCAGGATCAACCAGACGCACTTCATCGACGCGTGCGGGGCTTAGCGCGTTTGAGATATAAGTCGAGGGATCAGGTGACCAGCGAATGACATCAATCTTTTCACCACGTAGCTCATTGACCACGACCTGAATTCGTGATCCTCGCGCTCCAATGCAGGCTCCGACGGGGTCAACATCTCGCTCAACGGTATCCACGGCAATTTTGGTGCGAGGCCCTACAAAGCGAGACGGTGGATTGGCTTCACGGGCTACGGCCACAATCCGCACGATTTCATCTTCAATTTCTGGTACTTCGTTGGCAAAGAGGTAGACCACCAGCCCAGCATCCGCTCTTGAGACCAACAGTTGCGGCCCCCGATGAGCGCCCTCAGACACTTTCTTCAAGTAAACCTTGAACGTCGCGTTGGCTCGGTAGTTGTCATTAGGAAGCTGATCGCGTTTGAGCAATTCGGCTTCGACCTCTGGTTGCCCAAAGCCACTATTCACAGCCAAGATGACAGACTGCCGCTCAAACCGAAGCACCCTTGCCTGAAGCACGGTGCCTTCCAGATCTTGAAACTCTTCTTGCACAAGCTTGCGCTGTTGATCACGCAGTTTTTGAGCCAGCACTTGCTTCGTTTGAATGGCTGCCATCCGACCAAAGTCGCCCTGGTCGGGGGTGACATCGAGCACAACCGTATCACCAGACTGGGCCTCAGCCGCCACTTCCTGCACTTCTTCAAGCGCTATTTGATGATCGGGATTTTCAACTTCCTCAACGATCGTCTTTGCGGCTAGAACTCGAAAGCCTTCTTCTTCAACATCCAGTTCCACCTCAAAATTCGCGAAGTATTCTTCGTCAAAATTAGGGTTATCCATGCGCTGGGTACGTCGATACCGCTCATACCCTTTCAGTAAAGCTTCTCGCAGCGCCGCCTGCACTGATAGCTTGGGTAAGTTTCGCTCCCGGCTGATGCTGTCAATCATGTCTCTGAGACCGGGTAGGCTAACCATTGACATTGGCTAAATCTCCGTAAGTGTGAGGGGATGAGGGAAAATGAGGGAAGGGGAGGAAGAGAAGCAGGTAAGCAGGGGGAGTTTTGAGTTGAATGAGCGGTCAAGAGTCAGCTATCAGCAGTCAGCTTCTTTCTAACAACCAAAAACCTTTCTTGAATGCCCAACGGGCTATACAACCAGTAACTTCTTCTGTCTTCTAGCGCTCTTCTTCTAACTGTACTTTTGTGACCAAAGCGCGCGGAATCGCGATGGTGCGTCCTTTTTGATTGATTTGAATGGTGTTTTCATCCCGACGGATGAGTTTTCCAGTCCATTCTTGCTGTCCGGCGTAGGGTTCAGCGGCTATGACAGTGACAGGAAAGCCTTTGAAAGAAATAAATTCGCGATCGGTGGTGAGCGATCGCGAAATCCCTGGGCTAGAAACCTCCAGTACGTAAGCATCTGGAAAGATATCCACTGCATCAAGCGCTGGCTCTAAAGCTCGACTCATCTGTTCACAATCCTCCAGGCTAATGTCGCGTTCAGGATGACAGATATCGACTCGCAAAATCGGAGGCTGCTGGTTAGTGTGAAAAACAGCTCCAACAAGCTGTAAACCGAGAGCCTCTGCCAGTGGATGAGCGAGATCAGTGACGTGTGGAATAAGCGGATGAACCATGAGTACCCATAAAAAAAGTGGGCGTAACCCACTTCCCACGAAGTTAAAACTTCACGAAATCAACGAGCGCTTGTGAGAAAGTCTCGTAACGCTCTCGCCTAGTTTAGCTCATCATTCTCGGAGTCGGCGCAGAATTATTTCGCTTTACAGGTTACGATACATTGCTTCGGTCAATTCTGGCTTTATTCACCTGGCTTCAGTCACTCTGGCTTCAGTCACTCTGGCTTCAGTCAATCCTAAAGTTGAACGGCAAGCGAACATAGACGCCTAACGGGTCATTCATCGTCTTGAGTACGGCCAGATCTGCCTGCAGCTTCTCCACCTGAGTTGAGAGCGGGTCACGGGTTTTAGCGCTCTGGCCGACGTGGGCGGCAGCATCAGTGCCTAACTGCTCGAAGAAGCGTTCTGGGAAACTGCGCGTCTTCGGATATTCTTCAACCTGCCAGTTGGTGCCCAATTTAGCGCGTTTGGCGGCATCTTGAATGGCCGCTTCAAGTCCGCCTAACTCATCGACCAGGCCAATCTGCTTGGCTTTGAGGCCAGACCAGACTCGACCCTGAGCAATCTCGGCCACTCTGGCTTTGGTGAGCTTGCGAGAGCCAGCGACTTTGGTGAGAAACTGGTCATAGATTTGATCAACGGACTTTTGCAGGATGGCTAGCTCTTGCGGGGTTTTAGGTCGCGTGGTGGTTTGGCTATCGGCATAGCGCCCGGTTTTGACAACATCCCAGGTAATGCCGTTGGTGTTGGCGATCGCCTGGAAATTTGGCTGGATGCCAAACACCCCAATTGATCCAGTAATGGTATTGGGTTCCGCAAAGATGCGATCGCTGTCTGTGGCGATCCAGTAGCCACCGGATGCCGCAACAGACCCCATCGACACAACCAGCGGTTTCGCCTTGCGAGTGAGGACAACTTCCCGCTGAATCACTTCAGAAGCAGTCACGCTGCCGCCAGGGCTATTAATTCGCAGCACAACGGCCTTCACATCCTCATCCTGACGCAACTGGCGGAGTTGTTTGGCTAGTCGATCGCCGCCCACATCCCCTGGGCCACCCTGCCCGCTGACAATATCGCCTTCAGCATAGACAACGGCAATTTGGTTGTTGGTTGCTTTATCTCGCTTGTCTTCAGCGATTTTGGCATAGGGTTTCAGGCCAATTTGCCGAAACGATTTGCTTTTTTCATCGCTGCCAGCCACTTGCTTCCAGTCGGCGACCACCTCATCCAGATACGCGATTTTATCAACCAAACGGCTTTTAAGCGCATCCTCTGGCATGATCATCCCCTGGCTGTCAGCAACGGCCTGTAACTGCTGTGGGGTGAGCTTGCGGTCTTTGCCTGCCGCTGTCAAAAACTCACCCCACAAATCGTTGAGCAATGCCTGCGTTTGGACACGGCTTTCGGGGCTGCGTTGCGTCAGCAAAAAGGGTTCTACTGCAGACTTGTACTTGCCAACGCGAGTGACCTGTACACCAATCCCAAATTTTTTCAACGCGCCTGCGTAAAACATCGTTTCGGAACTCAGTCCATTGAGAGTTACTGCCCCAATGGGGTTCAGGACGATCGTGTTGGCAACAGACCCCAGATAATACTCTCGTTCACCCCAGGCAACGTCATAGGCAATAATTTTCTTGCCAGAGTCTCGAAAGCGTTGCAGAGCTTCGCGTACCTCTTTAAGGGTGGCAAACCCAGCGCCTCCAGCACTGTCTTCATCACCATGAAGATAAATGCCTACAATTTTGGGATCACGAGCCGCTTCGTTGATGGCATCGAGCACCGAGCGGAGGCTGATCGTGTCGTTGCTAGTGTCGCCGGACAAAGCACTTCCTAAGTTAACGGCGCGCTTTGCATCTGTGATGGTGGTGCCCAGATCAAACACCAGTACGGATTTGTCTTTCACTTGAGGCCCCGTATCGCGTGCGGCGATCGCAATGATAAGAGTGACAAGCCCACCAACGCTCAAACCCAGAAAGATTAATAGCCCCAGTACCGTAGCGAGGGTGTTTTTAAGAAAGTCGCGCATTCAAGCTGGCTCCCAAGGTGCAGTTGCCGATTTTGTCTTAGTCAAAACTTACGCGGTTGCCCCCTTTTCTTGTATGCCCGAAGGGCTTTAAGCCCCTAATTCTGGGGGACTTTGAGTGCTTGCTCCCCCAAAGTTGGGGGCCGGGGGACAGTTTTGCGAGAATTTGCGTAAGTCCTATTAGTTCGCTTTTATCCTACTCACTGCGTGAACAGTTTGGCATCCAGGGTTTTAGCGATGCGATCGCGTGTCTCCTCCAAGTGCGCGATTGTTTCGGTATCCGTTTCTCTACCGCGATGCTTGAGGACGCGATCGATCCCTTCAGCCAGTTGTTTCAGTTCATACCATGCAAGGGTGCGGGCATCGTCAGGAACATCGACGGTACGTAGCACCATGCCAGTGAGCGCTTTGAGATATTCACGCTGAAGGCCCCGACGCAGGCTAGAAAGCTGTAGTTTCCCCTCTGGTTGCAGCACGTCACGCCAGATCGCCGTTTGCAGCGTGTCGAAAAGCTCTGATAGGGTAAACGCCTGTCCAGCATCTGTTTTAAGGGTGGCATCCCGCAGTCGCGCCAGACGATCAGGGCTGAGCAGGTTATACAGCACGATCGATTGGAGGAACAAAATGCGATCGTGGATTGGGTAATCGAGCGAAAACGTCTGGGCTTCTTCACCCCAATGCTCCCAACGGGACGGCGCTAACTTGTTTAGGAACGCTGGGGAAAAGTGGAACTTATTGGCATCAAACACATGGGTTTGTAGCAATGCCATTGCCTGCCGTTGTTGCCCCGCAGAGACAGGCTCAAACGGTAGTCGTCCTGCGGCATCGCCACCCCGAAAGCGATTGAAGGATTGCCCCCCAATATACGTGGTTAAAAAGTTGGCGTTGCGCAGGTAATAGTAGAAGATATCGTCAAACTTTAGGCGCACATCGCTAAAGCTTTCTCCCTTGGTGGGAGCGCTCTGGTCAAGCTTTTGCCACAGTTTTTGAGCGTTCTCCATTTGCCAGGGAGCATAGGTCAACAGGTCTCCACTGAGGTCGAAACGCTGTGTCAGGGGGTCGAGTTCTGCGTCAACATCTTCGTCCGTTGCATAGGCTAGCGCAGGCTCAGGCGCACGCCCAGCAATTTGCTCTAAGAGACGTGCCTCTGCTTGTGGAATGAGTGCCTCTGTGGGTGTGTAACCGTAAGCGATCGCCCACTCATCGTAGGGGCCGATCACCTGGGTAAAATAATCCCCCTGGTTCGTGCCTTGAGGAGCCAGATTTACAGCCGTATAATCCATCACCGAGGCAGCTAACCCCCGATGGCGCGAAACGTTAGTGTTGTTTAGCTCTGTAGGAGAGAGCATAGCGCTGCCACGGAAATTGTGGCGTAGCCCTAGCGTATGCCCGACTTCATGGGCAATGAGTTCTCGCAGGTAGGACTGCACAAAGCGTTTCATCGCACCGCTATCAGGCGAAACGTTTTGCAGCAGGTTGAGTGACATTGCCCCAATCGCTAGCTGTCGTGACGCTTCCAGGCCGTAACAGAAGTCGTACTGCCTCATTGATTGCAGCATCCGCTGAGATTTCCGTGCTGGTTTGGCTGTAGCTGACTGTTTTAAGAAAGCGGCTGCACTGCCATAGCCACAAAGCTCAGAACCGTCGGCCATCTGCAAAGCCGCTGTTTTTGACGGCATTTGCTGCGATCGCGACAGCGTGGTATACATCCGCTTGAGATACCGGGCGAAGCTACTATCAATCAGGATATCGGCATCCAAGATTTCTCCAGTCATAGGATTAACCCGCGAAGGGCCAATGCCAACGAAGCCAGCGTCGAATGACGTGAGCCAACGAATGGTGTTGTAGCGGACATCCGCAGGATCCCATTTGGCATCATCGGGCATCTGGCGCACCTCGATCGCATCCTTAAAGCCCGCCTGCTCAAACGCCTTGTTCCACAGCAGGACACCCTCTCGCACAGCATCCCGGTACTCCAGCGGCACGGTGTTTTCAATCCAAAACACGATCGGAGTTACAGGTGGAGAGAGAGGCTGCTTAGGGTCTTTCTTTTGCAAATGCCAGCGCCGGATGTAGCGCACAAACGGATCATGGGGCGAATCGTTGGAAAGATCCTGGTACGCCGTGATGAAATACCCCACGCGATCGTCAGCCAGACGAGGCCGATACTGATGATTCATGGGCAAGCGTGACAGACTGTAGCGCACCCGTAAATTAAAGGTTTTGTTATCTGGTAAGACAGAAAGATAGGGCAGGGGTGGACTCTCGGTGCTGCTGGAAAAGCCATAGTTTGACTCTAATTCCACATTGAGCGGAAACGCTTGCACCGGGCCGAGCGATGACTTGCCCGCATCCAGGTTGTATGTCGAGCCTAGTTCTTCAGCCAGCACCTGACTTAACCCAGGCAGATCACTCAAAAATAGTGGGCTGAGATCGACCAGCAGGCTTTTGCGCTTGGGATGCACGCTGCGGATAGTGAGCGCTTGCAATACAGAGTCGCTAAACGATCGCTTGACCGATCGCTGGAGTGGATCGCCTGGACGTGTCCGAAAAAACACATTGGGCACTACAAACTGAAGCTTGTTGCCAACACGCCGAAAGTTAAACAGAAAATCTTTGAGCGGCAAACCGCTGTAAATACCACCCTGACCAATTCCCGATTCCATCGTGATGGTACAGAGGTAGTTGACATTTAGCTGCTCAGGCTGAATCTCAGCGTAAAGTTTGCCCGCCGCCTCATCCCGATACAGCGTAAAAAGTCCCTTAAGCTGCTGGGTTCCTTTGACAATCTGCTCAAAGGTCATGGGTTGGGGTGCTTCTTGCTCCGTCTCCTCTGCCATTAAGGGCGCTGGTTTGATCAACGGCGCTTTCTCCAGACTCTCTGGCTCACGCGGACTGGCTTCATTGGCTGGAGTGATAGCTGTAGGCGCTTTCAGAAGTTGGTCGATCGACCCGGTTGGCGATCGTTGCTCACTCCGAACGTAAGCTGGCAAAAACACCAGGAACAAACCCAGCATAAAAGCGGCAATCAGTGAGATTCGTTTCATTCCCTTAATGGTGTGTGAGGTCGAAAAAGTGCCCAACGCTTAAATTAACGCATCTTCCCAATGGTAGAGCTTGCCATTCAAATAACTTGAGGATTTTATCCTAAGTTGAGAACAGTCTGTATGCCGCCTTTGGAAAGAGTTCGATCGCTGGACGCAGCTACTTGAGCCATACGACTGACTGGCAAAACGCTGATCCGGGATAGCAGCCTGATCTAAACCTTTGATGGTAAGCTAATCGCTAGCTTAAAGGCATTCTTCTTCAAATCGCGATGATGCAAAAGCGCTATGAGCAATGCAGAGTCTAATGGCAGCACCCAGCAGCTACTCACCGCTGTGCTGCAAGCAACCGCTGAAATGCAGCATGCAACCGCTGAAATGCAGCAAGCAACCGCTAGGATGCAGCATGCAACCGCTGAAATGCAACAGTTAAACCTTCAGCAGAATCAGAAGCTAGATCAGCAGAGTCAGAAACTAGACCAGCACAATCAAGCACTCGATCATCTGGCTGAGCAAGTTGGGCACCTCACAGAAGGGTTGACGGAGATTAAGCTGCTAGTGCAGGAGCAATCTGAAACATCCAAACGGCAAGAGCGAAACATCGATCGCTTGGTTGGCATTGTGGATAAGTTGATTCCCGATCGTACGGCGTAACGCGATCGCGTGATTTGTTCGTGAAAGGTGATCATGACTCTAACCTGAGCTTTACGCACCAGGTTTTGAGCTATTTAATAGCTGTTAAGTTGATGTTCAGCTTACTGGTCATGGTTGCAATTGCTTTAGCTTCTTCTGGCGTAATCACGCCATCTTGTTGAGCAATTTTTTGACACTGAGCTAGCAATGGTATTGCAAAATCGCTGTTAATCTGACCAAGCAAACTCTCTAAAGACGGTGGTGCTTTCGCATTAGCAGCGATCGCCTCCAGCGAAGCCGGACTAAAGTTAAACGACATCAAGGCTGGCAGCATCTGCTCCCAAGTTTTGCCTGGATTGCCTGCGAGAACGATGTGAACCAGGATTTGATCCATAATGACTTCCTGAGCGATCGCGCCTTGCAGATATTTCTCACTCTCGACTTGAGACGCTTGGAGCGCAGTTTGAGATGTTAGAGGATTCAACTTCGCTTCGTAAAATCGGCAGGCTGCATAGCCAAGTGCATAAAGCATGGCTGCGTTACTGCTAGCACCAATTAGCGCTCCAGCACCAGGCACACTTCGCGCAAACCCCAATCCCGCTTTCAGTGCAGAACCCCCACCGAGCGCCAAACCAAAGATCGTCATTACTTCGCCTTTCCTGGCTGGTTCATGCAAGTTCAATCCATAGGCGCAAGCGATTTGGTATACCATTTCTGCCTGTATTGCTGTTGTAGCAGCTAAATCAACGGCAAACATAGCAGTCGCAAAACCTGGTAGTAAACTGCTAGCAAACCCTGTACCGCCGACATAGAGCGATTTTTCTAACATCACACGATGTGCGATCGCATCTGGTTTATCGTTGGGATACTTCCGCTGTAAATTTCTGACCTGTGTTTCAGCTTTTACCACATCTACTTGATCAGCAATCTTAACTAGCCAGTCTATCTTCAAAACTTTTGTTAGCTCTTGTAAATGCGGACTACTGCTGACCATATCAAGTACATAGCCAACGCCATCGGTTGCTTGCAGCGCTGTATGACTAATAGTCCCAGCAAAGCCAACGGCCGTATTCGCGATCGCTCCACTTGCATACGTAGCTACACTGCTAACGGAATCAGCCGTTCCGGCTACTGTACCTGCAACAGTTCCACCCGCATAAGTGGCTGTACCACTAACAGCTTCTACGGCTCCTGCAATTGTCCCAAACATTGAACCCCAGAAAGAAGGCTCTTCCATCAATGGTTTGCTTAAATCCAGATCTTGTCTCCAAGCAGGAAAGAGCGACTCTCTACGTCGTCCGTGAACTTTAACTTGCTTGACAAAACTAAACTTTAGTTTGTCAAACATCTTACGAAGATAGGCAACCATTTGAGCCTGATCAGGTGTTTGATCAGCAAGCAAGGTAATCAACAGGCAGTCGCTTTTCAAGTCAATCGTTGCCGTAGTACCTTGAGGTTGCAAATAATTCACTACATCATGAATGGCTTGTAGATCACCCTGTCTCGCAAGTTCTAAACATCCTGGTTGCGCTTGAATCTCACTCGATAATTTTGAGGCAACCAACGCTGAAATTTGTGTTTCAGAGTTAGATTCAGATGACAACGTTAAACTAACGACCTGATTGTCAAGTTCCAAATCTTGTTGCCAATCCGGAAAATCATCACCGGGTTCTCGTCCGCTGAGCTTTAGCTTTGTGCAGCCTTGAATGCTTAAATTCTTTACGTTTTTGAGCAGCAAAGGCGCAATGGCTTGTTGATTTGGCACTCCAACAGCTTCTAACATAATCCGTAAACAGTCATCCTTCAGACTGACTTTTGCCGTTACGTTTTGGGCTTCCAGGTGCTGAGGCTCTAGCCATTGAGTAACGAGCGCACCAATGGCGTTCACGTCCCGCTGTTTAGCTAGTTCAGCAAAACTTGGTGCAGTTTGTCCTGCAAGTTCCATTTCCTCTTGCCAGCTTGGAAAATCGTCCCCTTGCTCTCGACCGTAGATTTTCAATTGCTTGATGGCTTCAGCATTCAAACCAGTGATGCCTTTGCAAACAAATTCAACTAAGGGTTGCTGCTGGGGCACTTGAGATGCTTCTAGCATCACGTTCAAGCAGTGCTCCTTGAGGCTCACCTTAGCCGTAATACCTTTTGGTTGAAGGGAGCGATTCATTAGAGCCGCAATGGCTTCTGTATCAGCTTTTCTGGCACGTTCCAAAAGGTTTGGTTGAGAGACTGTCATGACTTTGAGGAGGAGTAGGTATAGGTAAAAAGCTCTGTTTAAAGTGCCCAGCATGACCTGATTTAGAACAGACGTGACGGAGAGCTATAGACGGTGTATCTTTAATCCGCAGCGTAGTAAGCTCATGAGCTGATCAGCGCTAAGCTAATCGAATACAGAGATAGGGACTGTCGTGGCACAGGTTGTTCTTGAAAACATTTACAAAAGCTTTTCTGGTCGTAAGGGTGAACCAGCACCGACGACAGTAGCAGCAGAGCCTTTGGTTGCGCCGCTGGGGAAAAGCGATGTAGCCGTGAAGGATTTGGCACGCCGATCGCACGCCACCAGTGTGCTCCGTGCCATTAACCTCACGATTAAAGACGGTGAATTTATGGTGCTGGTAGGGCCATCTGGTTGCGGCAAAAGTACGCTGCTGCGCCTGATTGCAGGCTTGGAAGAGTTAACGGGAGGCAATGTGTACGTGGGCGATCGCCTTGTCAACGACCTTCCACCCAAAGAGCGCGATATTGCGATGGTGTTTCAAAACTACGCGCTGTACCCGCATATGACGGTGTACGAGAATTTGGCGTTTGGGCTGAGACGCACAAAGTTAGGGAGTCGGGAGTCGGGAGTTGGGAGTTGGGAAGAGCACCAGCAAACACCAATTCAAAACTCAAAACTCTCTAGCGAAGCGGCGCAACGCGCTACTCAAAACTCTCTTCCTATCTGGGCTGAAAATTTGCTGATTGAAACGACGCGCAAGTTGCCGAAAGGGTTGCGATTTCGATCGACACGGGAACGTGCAATCGATCAGCAGGTACGTGCTGTCGCGCAGATTCTCCAAATCGAGCCATTACTCAATCGGTTGCCGAGACAATTGTCGGGTGGGCAAAAGCAACGGGTAGCGTTGGGTCGAGCGATGGCACGCAATCCACAAGTCTTTTTAATGGACGAGCCATTGTCAAACCTGGATGCCAAGCTGCGGGCAGAAACCCGATCGCAAATCGTGAAGTTGCAACGACAGTTGGGCACAACTACCATTTATGTCACCCATGACCAGACGGAAGCCATGACGATGGGCGATCGCATTGCCGTCATGAATGCGGGGCAAATTCAGCAAATTGCCTCACCGTTGGAGCTTTACAACCATCCTGCCAACCGCTTTGTCGCCGAGTTTATTGGTTCGCCGCCGATGAATTTTCTGCCCGTGCAGTTCAAAGCGCCTCTGCTCCTGACCCATTCTCAGTTTCGCCTCACTCTACCTGAAGTTTGGGCGACTGCGCTTAAGCCCTACGATGGGCAAACGCTAACGCTGGGCATTCGTCCAGAGCATCTGAATGTGAGCGCTGCTGCACCCAAAAATTTGGCTGTGCAAGTGGAGTTGGTTGAAGCACTTGGCAGCGAAACCTATCTAGCCGTTAGTCTTGTGGATGCTAGCCCAGATGCCCCCTTGCTGCAAGCGCGGATTGAACCCGATCGCCCGGTACACCTTGGTGAACCGCTCTGGCTCTCAATGGCACCTGATAAGATCCATCTGTTTGACCACGACGAACGAGCAATCGTGCTAAACGAGGTCAGATAGCGATCGTGTTTACTTGATGTGAAGATGGTATGGGTGAGGAAGTTGTGAATTTTGAGTTTTGAGTTGGAAGAGCGGTCAGCGATCAGCCGTTAAACCACTCTCGACTCTCCACTCATTTCTTCTGCCCTCTGCCCTCTATCAGGATTTTCTCTGTCGCTTGCGTTGTGCTGAGATAGTTTTAGGGTACGCTAGGCCAGTAGCGTGCTTAGAGGTCGATGGTGATGGTAAAAGGAATGCAGTGGGCGTTGATCCTGGCCTTAATGGGTACTGCCGTTGGCTGCACTAAAGCACCTCAAGCAAAGCCGCAAGCTGAATCTAGCCCTCCAATCTCGATCGCCGCTCCTATCAATAAGGCAAAGCAAACCGCGATCGATGTGCATCAAAAAGGATTGGAGCGCGAACAGTTAGATCCACAAGCGCAGCCAGAGCCGTCTCCTGATCAACCGAAATAACGATAAGACGATCAGGGGATTAATCATTTGAGAAGCGATCAGGCAAAATTTGCGATCGCTCCAATGAAGGCCACAAGAGAAAATCAAGGCGATATAGCGCCTTCTCTGGATCAACAGAGGTTCAAGTAGGAAGCACTATCGCCAAGAAGGTACAGCTCTTCAGGGAGTTACGCATGTACCATGAGATATTGGCCATTTCCTAGTATTTCACCGTTACAAGCATCAAAGTAGGCGATGCACAAGAGCAAATAAAGTCTCCACATTCGGCGAAACCTTGTGTAATCGATCCCATAATCTAAGTTTTTGAGTTGTGCTTGATTTTGATCAAAATTCTCTAGCCAGTTCGTTAGTGTTTTTGAGTAATTAGATCCATTCAAATACCATCGACTGACAGTTTTTAGGCTTCTATCAATCTCTGGTATCGCATCAAAGCTCCACACCCGCATATTGGGAAAGATGTATTTATCGATGAAAGGATCCGTAATGTTTTGAGATAGAGAGGTTGTAATAATGTGGATTAAAACCTTGCCATCATTTTTCAGAAAGGAAGCTAGCTTCTGAAATGACTGAGTTAGGTTGCCAATATGCTCAAAAAGTCCAATGGCAATAATTTTGTCAAACTTTGTTGAGAAACTAGCATCATTGAAGTCTGCTTCGTAGAGAGTGAACCGACTTGGATCGAGGTAACCTTTGCCCTCTTGCCTTTTTTGACGGATATAGTTGCACTGCTCATGGCTTAGGTTCAGGCTAGTGACTTTAGCATTTGGAAATTTGGAAAGGATATAGTTTGCTGCCGATCCCCAACCACATCCTAGATCTAAAATCTCATCACCATCTTCAATTTCCGCCTTATGAATCAGATCATCAAGCATATGAGTTTGCGCTTGTTCAAGATTCAGCGCTCCATTCTGCCACAAAGCCATCGTGTACTTGGGGTATATCACTTCAGTCTCTCCAAGCATGAGCCTGAATAAATCGCTAGGTAAATTGTATTGAACTTTCATCAGCTCTTCTGAACCCTTTGCAATTTGCTCACTTTCTTTTAACAGCCAATTGTAGGGAACCAGGAGGAACGGAAAATTCTTATAAACAATTGGTATGCAAGTATCAAAAAACACTTTCAGAACCGAATCGGGCACTTCTATCCCATTGAGGTAAGATTCGGCCATCCCTAACTGAACAGCATTGATGACGGAACCCAGAGACTGATGAAATCTTTTGCTGCTTTGATAGCCATCTTTATCTAAAGGGGTAGATTGTTCAAGGTTTTGTAGCGCAGGAGTTGTCATAGCTGAAACCTCCAGTTAGGCTTATAGCTCACCATTAAACTACAACCGAGAATAAAATTCAACTAGGAAGCTTTGAGACATTTTCTAGGCATTAAATGAAGATTGATTGTACTCTAAGAGGCTGTCTGAGCGGTTATCTGGGCTATCATGTTGAGAGAAGTGAAAGGTCTCGAAGCGCAAGCCTCTCACATGATTGCTGTGGTCTAGGTGTTATCCTGCAAAAGCACGTAACGTAATGCGTTTGAATCATGCTATTGGGCGAGTCAGCCACAGAAAAAACATCTGACTGTTAAGACGTTCTTCAATACTAACTTCAAAGAAATTCATGAATATTCTTGAACGTCCTCTGTTAATTCATCAATCGGAATACGCTAAAAAGCTACGCCCATTGCTACCAAAAGAAGCGTTTTTGCCGGATAGAAGCAAAATCGTCATTCTAATCACCAATGTTATGATTTTGGTACTGGGTTGGGCGATCGCATCATACCTGGATCGATGGACGTGGTATCTATTGCCGCTGTTTCTTCCCCTGGCGTTGCTAATGGGTAATAGTGTCGTCGTGTTGCTTTTTAGTACTCACGATCTGATGCATAGTAGCGCCATCCGATCGCTACATTTACGTCGTGTGGTTAGCTTGCTCGGACTAGCCATGCTATGGATGCCACCAACTTTATGGAAGGTGGTGCACAATCGAGAACACCACAACCACACCAATTCAGTTACAGATCCCGATCGTAACTATTTGCATGAACAGCCGAATACCTGGGGTAAGTGGATTCAGGATCAATTCGTGCCTTCATTAGAAGTGCATCCTTTAGGATTGGTGCTGGGAATGGGAATGGCCTGGGGCGTTCATACCTTTCGGAATCTAACCTCTGTGCTGTTTTTTAACCACAACGCAGTGAATTATGTCCCAGCTGCTTTTACAGTGAGCCCTAAAGAAAAGGTTGCGATCGTGGGCGAATTGCTCGTCATTATCAGTCTGCACTTTAGCATTCTATGTTGCCTAGAGTTTCATCCTTTGAAGCTGGTGCTAAGCTACTTTTTACCCATTAGTTTTGGTTATGCTGGTGTCATGTTTTACATTTACACCAATCACATGCTAAACCGCATGACCGCAGTGAATGACCCGTTGGTGAACAGCATTTCGCTTCGCATGCCAAAGCTATTTGACCTATTGCATTTCAACTTTTCGTATCACACCGAACACCATATTTTCCCAGGCATTAATTCTGACTATTACCCTCATGTGCAGAGGCTGATTAAAGAGCATTATCCGGCACGAAGTCATTACATACTTGATGCTAGTGAAGCCTGGCGGTTGCTTCTACAAACGCCTCGTCATTATCAAGATGAAACAACCTTCACAACCTGGTCTGGCAAAACATCAATGACGTGCCCTTTAGAAGCTGTCTCAAAAGCCCTGACTTAAACCTAAATGTTGTAAGGGTGCGGCATACTCTACGGAAAGCAAGCTGTGGGCAACGCTGTTTCGAGGTTTATAGGCTTGTTTGCAGCATGCCATGCCCCTACGCAGGGCGATCGCCACTGCTCAGACATTCTCTTAGATTCGCAACCGCTTTAAAATTGCGTCAAACTAGGAATGGTAAGATTCCACTGCTGGTGTGAATTTGGTTCACAGAATCCTGGCAGCAAAGGATGCGAAATCTGGTGTAACCATTTCTATGATCGAAATCCTGGCTGCGCTTTCTGCCTCCGCAGCGGGGGGGATGCGAGTTGCGCTTCCGCTGCTGTTGATCGGCCTACTGTATGGCGGCAGTTTGTGGTCGCGTGTACCACTCCTATCCAGACTCTCACCACCAGTTGTGTTGGGTGTACTGGTGAGCTGGTCTCTAGTAGAAATCTTTGCCTCTAAGAATCGGCTGGGGCGACGATCGCTTCACCTTGTTCAACTCCTCTTTAGTCCCCTGGTTGGCGCGATCATGGGCATGGCAGTTGCACAAGCCGCAGGTATTCCAACCTGGCTCGTTTGGTTGTTGGGCGTGATTGGCGGTCTCGTTGCGTTTGTGCTGCAACTCGTACAGGTGGGTTGGTCGTACCGCGTGCAGCAGATTCCTCTCTGGGTGGTCTTCGCGCAAGATGCCCTCTGTTTTGTGCTGGTGCTGTTTGCGCTGGATGCACCACGGCAGGGTGGGTTGATTGCGCTGCTGCTGCTGTGGTTAGCGATTCGCAGCTCTAAAGAGTGGCGACGCTGGTTTTTGGAGCAGACAGAAGGTGGCGATCGCAAACATCCCAGACGCTATAAGCAAGATCCAGATTAGCGTTTACCGTTGCACCATTGAATCGCCCGACTGCACATCAAACCAATGAATTTCATCAGGCGGAATGGTGAACGCGAGTTCTCGGTTTGACCAATGCTCCGGTGGCAGTAGCGTCCGAAGGATAATGGGATCGCCCTGAGCGTTGGCTACTTTAATACTGACCAGATTATGCATCCCCAGATTTTCGACCAGAAAAACGGTTCCTTTCAGTGTTGCAGCATCCTCTGTTTCGGCGAGTTGAAGGTGTTCTGGACGCAGACCAAGCACGATTTGAGGCGGCACTGTTGGTAAATCGGGAAGTCGAATCTTGAAGTCTCCTAATAGCGCGTAGTTGCCCTGGCAGGGAAGCGTCAGCAGATTCATTTGTGGGCTACCCACAAAGCCAGCCACAAACTGATTAGCGGGTCGATCGTAAATTCGCTCTGGTGCATCTAACTGTTGCAAATAGCCATTGTTGAGGACGGCAACTTTAGTAGAGAGCGTCATCGCTTCCGTTTGGTCGTGAGTGACGTAAACCACAGGTGCTTTTTGTGCTGAGAAAATCTGCTTCAGGTCAGCACGGACGTGCTCCCGCAGCAGGGCATCCAGGTTGCTAAGGGGTTCATCCAACAAAAACACATCCGATCGCCTCACCAGTGCCCGTCCTACCGCAACCCGTTGTCGTTGCCCACCCGAAAGCTGCCCTGGTTTGCGCTGCATCAAATCATCCAGCCCTAGAATGCCGGATACTTCTGTGATCCGTTTTTCAATTTCGTCAGCGGGCACTTTCTTGAGTTTCAACCCGGCACGCAAGTTTTCGCGCACGTTGAGGTGTGGGTAGAGGGCGTAGCTCTGGAACACCATAGCAATATTGCGATCGCCCGGTCGCTTAAAGGTGACATCGCGATCGCCAATCAACACCTGCCCTCGCGTCGGCTGCTCTAAACCCGCAATCATGCGTAAGATCGTCGATTTTCCGCAACCGGATGGCCCCAACAAACTCAACACATCGCCATCCTCAACCGAAAGGCTAATGTCTTTAACGGGAATCACTTTTGGGGTGAATGTTTTGTTAAGGTTTTTTAGTTCAAGTCTGGACATGGGAGGAAAGGATAAAGGATGAATGGGAAAGTTTTGAGTTTTGAGTTTTGAGTTAAAAGACGAAGAGGAAAGTTCTGAGTTTTCAGTCAAAAGGTGAATAAAAGAGTTTCAAGGGCGCTTCGTTTTGAGCTAAGAGGTTGTTTGAAAAGCCTCGGTTGATACCGTTGATCTGTAGGGGCAAAGCATTCGGGCGACGATTTGCCGCTATTTTCGATCGCTTGTTTGCCGAATGCTTTGCCTCTACCTAAGACAATCGCCACTTTTAAAACATCCTCTAATACTGCTTTGCACTTTAAATTCATGAATCTAAAACTCAAAACTTTTAACTCAAAACTCAGAACTTTTACTACCCTTTGACTGCTCCAGCCGTTAAGCCTTGCACAATCTGACGCTGGAAAAAGAGAACGAGAACTACGAGGGGAATGGTGCCAATGACCGTAGCAGCGGCGATCGGGCCGTAGGGAATCTCAAAAACAGAGGAACCGCCGATTTGAGCAGAGGCAACTGGAATCGTTTTCATGCTTTCTTCGGTGAGGAAGGTAAGGGCAAAAATGTACTCGTTCCAGGCAAAGATGAAGGTGAGAATGCCAGTGGTGACGAGGGCTGGCAGGGTGAGCGGCATGACAATTTGAATCAACATTTGCCAAATGGAATAACCATCTACTTTGGCAGCATCTTCCAGGTCTTTAGGTAACTGTTCAAAAAAGCTTTGCATGACCAGAATGGTGAGGGGCAAATTGATCGCGGTGTAGGGAACGATCAGCGCCAGATAATTGTTACCCAAATGGAAAAACTGCACGATTTCAAGTAATCCCTGAAGCAGCAAAATGCCAGGAAATAGGGTGATGAGTAAAACGGTTGCCTGAACGATCTTGCCACCTAGAGGGCGTAAGCGAGCGAGAGCATAGGCGCTTGGAGAACCAATCGCCAAACATGCAACGGTCGAAATTAATGACACGATCGCGCTGTTTAAGATGTAGCGCATAAACGGGCGACGGCTAAACAATTCAATGTAGTGATTGAGCGTTAACCGAGTGGGGAAATAGACGTTGGGTACTGCTGAGATGTCTTCATTCACTTTAAAGGATGTGAGCAACTGCCAGAGCATGGGAGCCAAACAAAAAATGGCGATCGCGACCACCGCAACCCAAAACAAAATTTTGCCCACCGAAACTGACTGCCGTTTGTGAGGAGCAGGAGCATTCATTGATCGATTGGAATCCAGTGCAGTTGCCATCTTTTTTTGGAGGGTGGTTAGTTGTTATATCAGTTTTGAGTTTTGAGTTTTAAGTTTTGAGTGACTGAACTTGCGTAGCATCGCTGATTGGAGTGCATCATCTGTAGCTCAATTAAAGGGAAATGGGATTAGCTGTTGGTTGGTTGTTAAGACGTTTTTTTCAGAGCTATAGCTCATGCCCCATCATGCTAAAAGCTAACAACTTTTCTTGAATGACCAACGGGCTATACAGCCAAAACCTTTCTATGTAGCTGTTCGCGATCGTCGAATCAAACTGCTACCAATAATGACTGCAATTACAAGTAATAAAAACGTGACGACGATGAGAGCCGATGCGTAGCCAAAATCGAGATATCGCATCGCGTTGGAGTAAATATAGAGCGATACTACTTCGGTCGAACCACCAGGGCCGCCACCTGTCATCACTTGAATCAAGTCAAAAATGCCAAACGCCTGGGCAAAGCGAAAGAGCATGGCAATGATGATTTGTGGTAGCAGCAGTGGCACCGTAATGCGCCAGAAGCTTTGCCAGGGTGTAGCCCCTTCTAGAGAATAGGCTTCGTAAAGGTCACCGGGAATGGATTGCAGTCCTGCCAGCAGCAACAGACTGATAAAGGGTGTCGTCTTCCAAACGTCTGCAAAAATGACGGCGATCGTGGCGGTAAGCGGCTCACCTAACCAGTTAACACCTGTGGTAATCAGCCCCAAATGGCGCAAAATGTCATTGGTAATACCGTACTGGTCGTTAAAAATCCACGTCCAGCCCAAACCAATGAGCGCGGTCGGCAACGCCCAGGGAATGATTGCCACGGTGCGAAGGATGTTACGACCACGAAACGGCTGATTTAACACCAGCGCAATGCCCATGCCTAAGATCAGTTCCAGCACAACTGAGATGACGGTAAACCGGGTGGTCACTCCCAACGTTTGCCAAAAATGACCATCACCAATAATGCGCCCATAATTACTCAAGCCTGCAAAGACTGGTTTTAGCTCGGTTCCCAGGTTTTGAGCAAATAACCCCAACCAGATCGATCGCGCGATCGGGTAGGCAAACACTAACAAAAGAACGGCGATCGAGGGTAGGAGTAAGTACAATCCCACCAACTGTTCTCGTGACTGAATGGTTTTGCCGTTTGTCGCTTGCATAGGGAATGAAGGCTAAAGGATGACGGATAGAAAGACAAAGGGCAGAAGGCAGGGGAAGCAGAGGGGGCAACCGCAGAGACGCGGAGAGATGGAACGTTCTAAGATGCGATTCTTCAACTCAAAACTCTTAACTCAAGACTCCTAACTCCTATCCCCTCTTCCTCCCTGCTTCTAACAACCGTCGTGTCTCACCAGCAGCGGCTTTCATAGCTTGCTCTGGTGCTTGCTGATTGGTTAAGGCTGCGCTGAGGTAGCGTTGGAGAATATCGGATGCCTGAGCATATTGAGCGATCGACGGACGTAAAACAGCCTGATCGACGACTTTGAGCAGTTGGGGGTAGTGGCTATATTTGGCAACGATCTCTGGATCGTTAAACAGGTTACGACGGCTAGGAACGTAGCCTGACTCTAGAATGTATGCCTTCTGGGGCGCTTGGCTGGTGAGGAATTTGACGGCCTTCAGCGCCTCTTTGGGGTGTCGAGTGGTTTTCGCAATGCCCACTCCCCAACCACCCAGGCAAGAACCGCCCACGGGTTGACCGGATGCGGGAACCATCGGCATGATGCCCACTTTACCTTTAATCCGTGAATCCGCTTTATTGACCAGTTCCCAGGCATAGGGCCAGTTACGAAGGAAAACCGCGTCGCCCGCTTGAAAGAGCCGTCGCGTATCTTCTTCAACGTAAGTGGTGACACCAGGGGGTGAAGTGCCTTGCGCGATCGTCTGCCGCAAAAATTCAGCCGCGCGTACCGCTTCTGGGCGATCGAGACCCACATCTAACGATTGGGGATCGATCCAGAAACCGCCAAAGCCTTTCAGCACTTCCGCATACATGGTGATCAAGCCTTCATACTGGCGACCCTGCCAGAGGTAGCCCCAACGAGCGGCCTTCTTGTCTTGCAGCGTCTTCGAGATGCTCATGAGGTCATCTAGCGTTTTGGGCGGTTGCAATCCGGCATTCTCAATCAAGTCTTTGCGATAGTAAAGGACACCCGCATCCGATCGCACGGGCATCCGATACAGCCGACCTTCATAGCGTCCACTTTCTACCGCTTGTGGTGAAAAACCAGCGAGATCCTGTGGCGAAACCTGATCGGTGAGATCTAACAACCAGCCTGCTGCCGCAAATTTGGGTGTCCACACCACATCCATATTGATGAGGTCATAGGGAGAATTGCCCAACAGAAAAGAGGTGGTGTACAGGTCTTCGTTGGTGTTCGCGGAGTTCGGCCCTTCATCCAGTTGAATGCGAATGCCTGGATTCTGCGCTTCAAAGGCTTTAACCAACACTTTGTAGGGCGGAATGTCAGGGGCTAACATCAGCAGTCGTAGCGTGACTGGCTGTTGCGACAGCACAACGGGAACGGCAACCAACAAGGCACTTAGCACCGTTAACGCAATCCAACTGCCAATCCTGAAGCGTCGTGATTGGTGCCAACGTCGAGTGAGGAACTGTTTCAGCGATCGCACAAAGTTCATTGAAAAAAGCCCAACTTGAGACGGTAACGCAGCGAAATTTTTTCTATTGTTGCAATCATTAAATGATTTAAAGCACCTGGACTCGTCAACAAAGATTTTTGTAAAGAGTCTCAATCAGGCTCCCATCATTAAGCGTTTGGGAATAATAGGTACCGTCTGCCCAGACTGAATCTTGTTAAACGGTCAAGCTTAAAAAACTTATCTATTACAAAGCTTATAAAGCTATTCCTTTAAGAATACAAACGATCGACCATTGTAAGGTCTATCCCAAGAATTTAGAACTTACGCATTGACAAAAAGAGTGAAATGTGGTGACTCTAGGATAGTCTCGTAGCCCGCAGAAACCAGTTGTGAGAGAACCGTCTAAGCCCTCAACCGCCAAGTGTACTTGCGCCCTGT
>JAHHIE010000021.1 GCA_019358945.1 Stenomitos rutilans HA7619-LM2
GTACACTAACCCTTGGGCGTGTTGGACGATGGTTTCCATAACCGTTCAGTCAAACTTTTCTTACGCCCTTTCTTTCAGGTTTCTCCCCCTTTGGCAACCCCTTGTTGAGACTGGTGCAAGATCTCAGATAAGTTGCACTTAGAGAGGTTGCCTGGTTGGCTGACAAATCTTTCGGTGATCGCCTGCCCCGCCACTCAAAGTGCGGGCTAGCAGCAGGAAGTCCTCTTTAGAGGACTGCAAGCATCTGCCATCCGTTTGAACGGGTTTGCACCATCAAGCCTAGCTTTGAAGCACGGGCAGGGGAGCAACGGAGCCATCAGCTTTTCAAGACTTTGTTGCTGCTTGAGTGAAGTTACTCAGATTGATGCTGAGACTCACCGAGATGATTCCTGGCTAACGCCTCGATCGCTTCTTGTTGAGACGGTCTAGAAGGAGAACTATGATACCGCAGCAGTCGGTCAACGCGGGTCGCTAGTTCATACTCTCAGCAGACAGCCACTGCCACAGCGCTAGCCGGTGCAGTTTGAGCAGCCCACGACACAGTCGTTTTAGTCATACATCGCATAAAGTATCTATTTTTGATCCTGGCAAGATCTTTCTTAAGGCAAAGGAAGAACTTTATAAATCGTTTTAAGGTTATTTTTGAATTCGTAAGCAGTTGCTTACAGGCGTTTAACTGCGAGTTTAGTGCTCAACTTCTACACGATTAAGCTCTTAGATTTTCTGGTGCAGATGTTAACTGGTAATCAAAGATTTTGATTACAGTTATAGATGGGCAATTGCTGAATGAGTTGCTTGCAAAGCGGCTTACTCCTGCCTAAATCTCTGGTGATTGAGGCTAACAATGATGTGAAATAGAGGTGAATATAGGTGTGAAAAGCGATTAATGCAGACGAAGTCAACGGTTAAGTAGTTACAGGAGAAAAACGATGTCGAAGGTCAATCCGATTCAATTGCAGAAATACTTGAAAGGAATGGATTATCCCGCCAACAAGCAAGATTTACTCGATCGTGCTAAACAAGAAGGTGCCGATGAAAACATACTCTCTACTCTGAAACAATTGGCAGAAGACAAATTTGAAACACCAGCAGACGTGAGTAAAGCCGTTGGCAATATTGAGTAATTGAGCTGTATCTGGTACATCAGTTCATCATCTTAGTCAGAAAGTGTTTGTAAATGTTGGTTAAGCAGTTTTTTGTTGCCAGGTTCGACGATTCTTCGTTAATCGCCGGCGCATCAAACGGAGCATGACAACATAAATCATTCCTTCGTGATTTTCAGGCAATCGCTCATAGTCACGAGTTAGGATGCGAGCATTTTCTAACCACGTCCAAGTCCGCTCCACAATCCATCGTTTCGGTTCAACCTGAAACCCTTTTGCCTCGTCTGGTCGTTGACTAATTTCTACTGTCACTTGACGATTTTCAAACGCTTGCTCAATCAGGGTTGCCAAGGCTCCTCGATAGCCTTTGTCTGCTAGAACTTTGGCAATCCGTTCATACATATCTAAGACCCACACCAGCACCGCAGGAGCAGCTTTTACATCCGCCGTATTTGCAGCGGTAACGTAACACCCTAAGACTAATCCCAGTACATCCACGACAATATGACGCTTGCGTCCTTTCACCTGTTTGTGACCATCAACCCCGTGTTTCTCCCCCCTTTTTGCCCCAGTTTGACTGACTGGCTATCAATCACGGCTAAACTGGGTTGAGCCTGCCGTCCTTCACTGATTCGGACTTGTTGCACCAGGGCTGTATTGATCTGTTCCCAGATGTCCAGTCTTACCCATAAGCGGTAGTAGCCATAGACGGTTTGCCAGACTGGAAAATCGCAGGGCAAGTTGCGCCATTTGACGCCATTATCCGCTCGGTAGAAAATCGCATTCAGAATGTCTCGTAAGTTGACCTCCCGGTGTTTACCAAGGGGCTTGGCAAGGGGTAACAACGGTTCAATCCGTTGCCATTCCTCATCTGTCAGGTCGCTGTCGTAGAAGGGTTCGCTCATTGGCTTCATGAGGTTGAAAGGGATTTCTCACATATCTCTCATTTCATCTCCGGGTGCATCTTCGCTTCATATCTATTTACAAACAGTCTCTCAGTCGTATTCCCATCAAATACTTGATGCCTCTAGAATTGCTTAGCGGAATGGTTCTATTAGGAATAGGTAAAGACAGCAAGTTTGGAAATCCCAAACAGCTTGATAGGAGATTAGATAGTGATGAATAGCTCTTCAACTCGGCCTTTAGCCGTTGTAACAGGTGCTTCTAATGGCATCGGTTATGAACTCGCGAAGCAGTTTGCTCAAAATGGTTTTGACCTTGTAGTAACAGCCACCGGACTTAGTATTAATGAGGCGGCTCAGGCATTCAAAACTTTAGGTTCTCAGGTGGAGACTGTGCAAGCCGATCTTGCTACCTATGATGGCGTTGAAACCCTCTACCAAAAGGTTCAAGCGACTGGGCGGCCTGTAGAGGCGATCGCCATTAACGCTGGTGTTGGCGTTGGTGGCAAGTTTACAGAGACTGATTTGCAGGAGGAAATTAACCTCATTGAACTAAATGTGGTGTCGTCAGTTCATCTTGCGAAACGTGTTGTTAAGGATATGGTCAATCGCGGTAGTGGCAAGATCTTGTTTACGTCATCGATCGCTGCGCTGCAACCGGGACCTTTTGAAGCGTTGTATGCTGCCTCAAAAGCCTTTGTACACTCCTTTTCAGAAGCCCTACGCAGTGAGTTAAAGGAGACAGATGTGACCGTTATGGCGCTGATGCCCGGACCAACCGATACCAACTTTTTTCACCGAGCAGGGATGGACGATACCAGTGTCGGTGCCGATAAAAAAGATGATCCTGCTGTGGTTGCTAGGCAAGGATTCGAAGCATTGATGAAGGGTAAGGACGATTTTGTTGCTGGTTCGCTGAAAACGCAAATTCAAGGCAATGTTAGCAAGGTCTTGCCAGATACCGTTAATGCCGAGCAGCACCGCAAGCTTAGCGAACCAGGCTCGGCGAATATGTTGTTGTTGTGCTTCATCATTTGAAGCCATAGCAGAGGAATTCCATGCACATTCATCATCTTAATTGCGGCTGTATGTGTCCCCTTGGGGGAGCGCTCTTTGATGGGTTTAGCCGTGGGCTGACGGCCCGCCTTGTCTGCCATTGCCTACTGATTGAAACCGATCAGGGATTGGTACTGGTTGATACTGGCTTTGGGCGACAGGATGTCCAGTCGCCTTACTCACGGCTGAGCCCGTTCTTCATTCATTTCAACGGCATCCGGTTTGAGCCGAAGTACACAGCGATCGCTCAGATTGAACAGTTGGGGTTTTCAGCACGGGATGTACGCCATATCGTACTTACGCACCTTGATTTTGACCATGCGGGTGGTTTGGAAGACTTTTCAGAAGCAACAGTGCATGTTATGCAACCTGAGATTGATGCAGTGCACGATCGACATGGTTTTATTGCCAGTCAGCGCTATCGTCCTAAACAGTGGGATGAGGTCAAGCACTGGAAATACTACACAGCGGGTGGTGAACCCTGGTTTGGTTTTGAGGCAGTGCGTGACCTTGACGGGCTGCCTCCAGAGATTCTTTTCATCCCGTTAGTGGGTCACACGCTGGGCCATGCTGGCGTGGCGATTGAAACCCCAGATGGGTGGCTGCTACATGCTGGTGATGCTTATTTCTATCGGCACGAGATGGCGGCTGAGCGATATTGTACACCTGGTATGCAAGCTTACCAACTGATGATGGAAGTAAATCACGAAGCACGGGTTTACAACCAGGATCGGTTGCGCACTTTGGCGATCGATCGCAGCAAAGATGTCACGCTTTTTTGTAGTCACGATGCTGTTGAGTTTAAAGCGTTTGCCAACCAAGCCAACAAAGTTTTGCATTAAACCATTCATCATTTCTGTGTGAGTCTACAACATTGATCCAGTCTGCTAGCCCTGGAGATGCCTATGGCGATGAACATTAAGGATCTGCGGATTCACAGCCCCGCATTTAATGCTTTGGAGCCGATGCCAAAACGTTACACCAGCGACGGTGAAAATCTTTCGCCGTTGTTGGAATGGGTTGGTATACCCGTTGGAACGCAGCAACTGGCGATCATTTGCCATGATCCAGATGCACCCGTTCCATTTGGGTTTTACCCATTGGCTGCTTTACAACATGCCTCCGAGCCTTGACTCAGATCGCAGAGGGCAGTGGCAGCAAATTTACTGAAGGCATGAATAGCGCTGATCAGTCAGGCTATACCGGACCTGCGCCGCCTAAAGATCATGAGCCGCATCATTATTAGACGCTGTCGGGGAATAAGCGAAAATAGGAAGCAGTGACGGATAAGACGATGCTAGACATCCAACGAGTGCTGAACCAAGACCGCTTGCTGCGGACACTGACCGGGTTAAATCGCCGAGCTTTTGATGCACTGCTGGAAACGTTTAGTCACCTGTACGAACAAACTCGCCAGACGCAACCACGTCAACGTGTGGTCGGTGGCGGACGTAAAGCCCGTTTACTCAGTAACCAAGCGAAGTTATTTTTCATCTTGTTCTACTTCAAGTGTTCCCCCACCTTTGATTTAGCTGAAATTGTCTTTGACCTGCACCGCTCTCAAGCCCATGAGTGGATGCATCGTCTCCGCCCCTTTTAGAGGCGACGTTGGGCGAGAAACTGGTTCTACCAGAACGCAAACTTGATAGCCTTGAAGTGTTTTTAGAGCGTTTTCCAGGGGCTAAGCGGGTGATGATTGATGGGACAGAGCGACCCATTGCCCGTCCGCAAGACCACGAAGCGCAACAAGCCAACGACTCTGGCAAGAAAAAACGCCATACCCGCAAACATCTAGCTGCTGTGGATGAAACCAAGCAGGTGCTGGTTTTAAGCACAGCACGAGAAGGCAAACTCCATGACAAACGGTTTCATGATGAAGAGGATATTGCCCAAGGTGTGCCAGATGCAATTCCCATCGAAGTGGCTTGAGGCTTCCTGGGTTTGCAGAAGGAATACAACAACATCCACTTACCGCACAAGCCGAAAGGAGGTGAACTGAGTGAGGCTCAAAAACAGGAGAATCGAGTTTCGAGTCAATCCCGTGTCGTTTGTGAACATGCGTTTGCTGGCATTAAACGTTACAACGCCGTAAGTGCGGTTTGTCGCAATCGAATGGAAGATTTTGATGACCACTTGATGCTCACAGCCACAGGCTTATGGAGCTTCTACTTGCTCGCTGCTTGAAAAACAATTCATTGGACGGCAACATGGCCTCACTCAACTTCTATTTCCCGACAACTCTAGTAAAGTGGTAATAGTTGGTAGTGCATTCATTAGTCTTCTGATGACCAAGCTTCCTATCGGTCACCAGAATATGCAAGTCAATGATTGCCGGATTAGTATTAGAAGCGTCGCTCGTATTTTGTGACCATGTTGCTCTCACAATGCATTGAGCAGTGCAACAAAGGCATGCGTTGGAAATTAAGACATGCTTGCATCTCACTGTAACATCTCATACCAGCCTCCGTCTTTTACTAAATGCGCTCATTCCTCTTCAGACGGTAACGTAAAGCTCTCAGTAAACGAGAACTACCGAATTTCTACATTTATAAAGATGGATTTCAGCACGATTCTGAATCAGAAGCGTGAAACGATTATTGAACAATGGATTGGTGCCGTTTTTGAAGATCAACAGATTGAAGCGACGAACGAACTGACCTTTAATGCCGTGCGTAACAGCTTGCCCAGGATTTTAGAATCTCTTGCTGCAATGCTTGCAAATGACAATTTAGAAAACTTTCAGGTGGTTGATGAGGCTAGTTTAGAACACGGTATTATCCGCGCTGAGCAAGGGTTTGAGCCTGCGGAAATTGCACGAGAATATCGCCTGTTGCGCTCCGTCATTTTTTCGGCATTAGAAATTGATCTGGTTCAGGCATCGCCCAAAGATGTGTTATGGGCGATTCGGCTCATTGATACGGTTATTGATGAGGCGATCGCGCGCTGTTTTGACAGCTACACGCAGAGCCGCATAGAAGAGTTAGAGAAACTCAAAACTCAAATGCAATTGACCAATCAGGAGCTGACTCGTCTGGTACGAGCCAGCCATGACAACATGTCGAAGCTAACCCACGAGTTGAAAACCCCACTCACGTCCATCATCGGCTATGCTGATTTGTTTTTGCGCCAACAACAAAAAGATGATACCAAAGATTCCTACGCGCATCTAGAAAGCATTGAGCGAGTATTACGCAATGGACGACTGCTGCTACGGCTGATTAATGACACGCTGCAACTCCAGCAGGGAGACGGACAAATTAAATTGAAGCTGGTTGAAATCACTCCCAAGCATTTAATTCAATCGGTGGTTGAAATCGTCGAACCTCTCGTTCGTAGCAAAGGATTGGAGTTGAACGTAGATTGCGATCGCGCCCCTCAAACGGTTCAAACCGATCCTCTCCGCCTACAACAAATTGTCACCAACTTACTGAGCAATGCGATTCGTTACACCGAAAGCGGCTATGTAGCGGTTTCTATGGAAACCCTCAAGGATCACCACTGGTCGATTACCGTTCGGGACAGTGGTATGGGCATGACGCAGGATGATCAGAAACGCATTTTTGAACCCTACTTCCGAGCAAGTGATGCTCCCACCTCTGAAACCGATCGAGGTACAGGGTTAGGTTTGGCTGTTGTTTCACAGTTGGTGGCTTTGATGCAGGGCGAAATTCGTGTGTCGTCTCAATCCAATCAAGGCTCAACGTTTACCGTTGTCTTTCCAATCGAACAGCGTGAGACCACATTCGCTTGAACCGTTACCTCTTTGCCATGTTGCTCGTTCATCACGCTTCAGCAGACTTCACGCCATTAGCCCGTTTTAGTGACGGGCAGAGGCGCAACGAATTATTTTAGAGGACAGAGACGATCGTCAATAGTGTAGTGTTTGATACGATCGTGCGCCTCGTTTTGCAGTTATCTAGGAGGAGTGACACGCACTAGGAAGCCTCGATTGGAGGTGCTAGAATTTGACCGATTGCATTTAAGGGCGATCGCACGCAGTAAAATTATTCGCTTCTAGGGTTCCGGTCTTGCGCGAGTGAGACGACTGGTCCGAGAGAAGCAGCCACTTAAACCTGAACCAGGAAAGCGGTCACACGGCGGGAAAAAAGCCCGGGAGAGCCAAGCAGCAGCGATGACTGTTGGAGGCTTCCTGGGTTTTGTCGTTTCAGTCGTTTGTTTAGTCAAGGAGGATAGGATGTCTACCGAAGTACAAGCTACGATCGATCCAGCGTTGATTACCTGGGATGAAGTTATTCCGGGGGGTGCCTACTGGTCACGGGTGATCACGCGTGGCACGACGCTTCGACTTGTTGCACCCGAAGGGGCTAGAGGGGTCGCACTGCTTTGCTATAACGCTGATAACGCGATCGAGCGGTACAACGCTGCCGATACAGCCAAGATTCAGTTCAACGCCTTTCTCAAAAAAGGGATGCTGCTCTACTCCGATATGGGTCGCGTTTTGTTTTCCATCACCGAAGATACGTGTGGTTTGCACGATACGCTGGGCGGTTGCAGCAATCTGGCGGCAAATCAGAAGTATCGCCTTCGCGATCCAGCAGGCAGTGGCGAAGGCGATCCAGCAGGCAGTGGCGAAGGCGATCCAGCAAGCAGTGGCGAAGGCGATCCAGCAAGCAGTGGCGAAGGCGATTACAGAAATTCGCGAGATAACTTTTTGCTGGCGCTGACGAAACGCAACCTGGGCAAGAAAGACATCATGCCTAATCTGAATCTATTTACGCGCATTGCGGTCGATCCAGACGGCAATCTGTCCTGGGCTGAGAAGACCGCACAAGCTGGAGATTTTATTGATTTGCGAGCAGAAATGAATGTGCTGGTGGTGCTTTCTAATTGCCCCCATCCGCTTGATCCGAGTCCGACGTATGATGCAAAACCGATCCGGGCGATCGTCTGGAACTCTCCCGCGCCCCCTGCCGATGATCCCATTCGCATAGGCAGCCCCGAAGCGGTGAGAGGGTTTCAGAATACCGATGCGTATTTAGGACAGTTGGTCTAGGTCAGGAGTCAGGAGAACCAAGAAGTACAAAAGGTGCTTCTCTAACAACTCAAAACTCAAACGGTAGCTATACATTCGGAGGATTAAACGATGATTGAGACGGTGGTTGAACTTGACCCCAAAACGGCGATTTATGATGAAGTGTTGCCTGCGCGGAAACCCTGGGCAAAGGTGATGGAAAAAGGACAAGTACTGCGAATTGTGGATTTGGGTGGCAATCAGGCGGTGGATTTTCTGGTGTACAACGCGGATGATCCGAGTGAGCGGTACAGTGCGCCGGATACGATTCGCGGCCAGGGCAATATTTTCATCACGACGGGTACAAAGCTGTATTCCAACGATGGGAATGTGCTGATGACCGTGCTGAACGATACGTGTGGACGGCACGATACATCGGGTGGCGCGTGTAGTTGTGAGAGCAATTCGGTGCGCTTTGGCCTGGATAAGAAATGGCAGCACGCCTGTGTGGAAAATTTTCTCTATGCCATCAAGGATTACGGCTTGGGCAAACGGGATATGACCAGCAACATCAACTTTTTTATGAATGTGCCTGTGAGTGAAGATGGCACTCTCGAAATTGTGGATGGTATTTCCGATCCTGGTAGCATCGTTGACTTGCAAGCGGAGATGAATACGCTGGTAGCAATTTCTAATTGTCCGCAAATGAATAACCCGTGCAATGGCTACAATCCCACACCGATTCAACTTATCATTTGGGACGCGGTGTAGGGAGACTGAGGGTGCAGCGACGAGATCGCATCGCTGCATCGTCTGCTGAATTATTGCTGCTTTTCCCAGAATTAACTATAGGCAAACGTTTAAGGTCGATCGCACTCGTTACGCTTGCCGCAACCCGACTTTCATCCATCGCTCAAACCAATCCTGTTGATGACGCGATCGAGCCAAAGTCAGGTTCGATGGTTTGCGTTAAGAGACACCACAACGCGGACTACAGCGGTTTTCACCTTAATTAGCTGTGATGATCTTTATAGTGGACTCTATGATTACCTTGTAGTAGATGCCGATGGATGGGTTAGTAATGGACTTGTAGAGACTGGTGGACATGCGCTCAACCCATCACTAAACGGACAAGAGGGCCGACACCTTTTTCGACAAAGTAGCTGATTGATGCGTTACGCTACCACTAACCTTTCTCTGTCGTAGCGCTTGACTGCGTGCAGTCGGGTTCTATGCCTTGAGAATACATTTATTTAGAGTGCTAAAAGGCGAGACTGATGGATACACCCACGCAACCCCTGCCCCCGTTCCACCAGACAAACGAGGAAACTCCCGCGATCGGCGGCGGCCCCTCCGTGATCGAATACTGGGCTAAACATACGCTGTCGCCTGAAGGACCTAAATTATGGGAAACGTTGTTGCATCATAGTGCGTGTCTGTCGTGTTCCTGGGGGACAGGTGGGCAAAAGGGCGGTTTTACCAACGAAGAAGGTGAAAAGCTCCAGCGCTGCATGAAGAGCGTAGAGGCAATTTCGGCAGAGTTGAAGCCCGCGATCGCGCCTCAGTTTTTTGAGCAACACAGCATCCATGACCTGCAAAAACTCACCTCAATGGAAGCCGATCGCCTGGGACGGTGGAGTTTTCCGGTTATTCTCCGAGCAGGCAAATCCCACTACGAGCGCATCTCTTGGGACGAAATCTACGCGATCGCCGAAGCGGCCTTCCGCAAACCGCCAGAGCGAGTGGCATCCTACAGCTCGGGGCGATCGTCCAACGAAGCGGCCTATCTGCTGCAACTGATGATTCGGGCACTAGGGTCAAATAATTTGGCGGACTGTTCCGACCTTTGCCATGCGCCTTCTACTACGGGGCTAAAGCAAATGTTTGGCACCAACACCTCGATGGTCAGCCTGGAAAACCTCAAAAAGGCTGACTGTGTGGTGCTGGCAGGTGCAAACTCAGCCTACAACCATCCTCGCTTGATGAACGAATTGATCAAACTGCGCGATCGCGGTGCCAGGATCATTGTGATTAATCCCATGATGGAAATTGGGTTGGTTAAGTTTGGCTCACCAGCTTTTCCCACCTCGCTCGTGCAAGGTGCAGAAATTTCGTCCCTCTACCTGCAACCCATTCCTGGTAGCGATGTAGCGCTGTTTATCGGCATTCAAAAGTCGCTGATTGAACAGGGCTTAATCAAAGAAGACTATCTCAAAGCGCACACTGAAGGCTGGGAAGCGATCGTCGAACAGGCGCGATCGACCACATGGGATACCATCACTGAAACCTGTGGCGTTTCACAGCCAGAGATTGAGGCTGCCGCAACCATCATCGGCACCTCAGAACGAGTCGTCTTTGGCTGGGCAATGGGCATCACGCAGCACGTCAACGGCGTTGATAACGTCTTTAGCATTGCCAACACTGCCTTGATGACAGGGAATGCGGGTAAAGAAGGGGCAGGCACCATGCCTGTGCGAGGACATTCTAACGTGCAGGGCTTTGGCTCGATGGGTGTCACCGTCAAGCTGAGAAAGGAAATCCAGGAAGCGCTGGAAAAGCTGCTGGGACGACCGCTCAGCAAAGTGCAGGGCTACCATACCCGCGATTTAATCGAAGCGGGAGACGCTGGTAAGGTCGATACGTTGCTGTGTCTGGGGGGCAACCTCTATGGCGCAAACCCCGATTCTACCCAGGCGAAACGCGCGATCGGCAACATTGAAACCGTCATCTACGTCGCCACCAAGCCAAATCTAGGACATTTCAACGGCTTGGCGAAACAAAACACGATCGTCATTCCCGTCCTGAACCGCTTTGAAAATCCGCATAAAGTCACGACCGAATCAGGCAACAACTTTGTCCGTTTAAGCGATGAAGGCAAAACGCATCTGAAACACGCCGATCTGATCTCGGAAGTGGAGTTTCTCACCACGCTCGCCCATCGCATTCTAGGCAACGATCCTGTCGATTGGCGCAAATTGCAGGACACCCGCTACGTTCGCCAACTGATTGCCCAAACCATTCCCGGTTACGAGAAGATTGGCGCGATCGATGAGACCCAAGAGGAGTTCACGATCGGCGGGCGCATCTTCACCGAACCGAAGTTTGCTACCCCATCGGGGAAAGCCTCGATGTTTGTCACACCCCTCCCGAAGCTGACGCTGCCTGAACCCCAGGAGTTCGACGCATCAGGGGCAGCAAATGGCATTGTCTTGGCGCTGATGACAGGACGCAGCTACTCTCAACACAACACCGTTGTCTACAAAATTGGCGACCACTATCGAGGGATGCCTCACCGCAACTGCATCTTAATGAACCGCCAGGATGCTGAACAGGCTGGCTTTCAAGCACACCAGTGTGTCACAGTCCAGGGCGATGCAGGCAAACTTGAAAATGTGGAAGTCATCTATGGTGCGGTTCGTCCCGGTGCCGCTGTGATGTTTTACCCCGAAGTGAATGTCGTCTTTAAGGCAAAAATCGAGACGCGATCGGGCACCCCAGCCTACAAGCGAGTTCCCGTCTTCGTTCATGCCGCCAGTGCAGTCAGTTAAAGGAGTCGGCATTGGGGGGTTATGCCTGTAGCGGCCTGCTAATCGCCAAACCGTGCTTTAGTAAGGCACTTCGGCAGGCCCATCATAGCCGCACATGCCCATTCGAGGAGAGTTGACCAGCGGTATCGGCTCGCCATAGTTGGTGTGCGGATGGGTTTTAGTGTGTCGATCGCACAATGTACCGTCTGTCTGATCTTCTGCCAGACATTCCATACACAAATGCGTTGCAGGCTGATCACATTTAATGCAGGTATACTCTGGCATGTTGTTGCGTGCCATCAGCGCGATCGGCTTTGAGGTGGTAGGCTTACCCTCGCGCTTTGCCACACCTTTTACGATCGTTTCGGACGACGTGCCAAAATCATAAATGTGGGTGAGTTCACTCCCCAGCTTAAACACCTCACCGAGTTTCCGCCGCTTGCCGACTTCACGCGCGAAGCCGCCCTCTAACGAAAATTGGCTCATGTGCCCACAACACTCCAGCCAGATTGCCCGCAAATAATCGTCCAGATCTTGCAAGCTCTTAGAACCGCGCATTTCTAGATCCAGCCAAAAGTCTTTGCTGTAAGCATCCTGAACACGTAAGTGGTAGAGTTCTTCACTGTTACCTTTTTTGTCCTCAGCCTTCGCGATCGCCTCCTGCCGTCCCGGACACGTCACCAGATGTTTGGTCATCCCCGCCTTAGAAAGCTCTTTGCCACAATAAGCACAGGTTCCTTTCGATTGCTTACGAGCCACGATCGCGCGCCTCCCTCTTCCTCACTGCCAATTCTATTCTCTCCTAACGGGTAGAATTATGGCGGATTCCGAGCGCTTTTGACCGTTCATGCCTATGGTTTTAGAAGACGTTCTACACCATTGATCAAGCGATCGAGCCTAAAGCTGTTAAAGAATTGGTGACTGTAAGAGGCTTACTGTCCCACAGGTTCAGTGCTTGTGGCGCAAGTCATGGACGCATCGCTGAGAACGGGTTGCTCTGCCTCACCAAGTTGTGCCGTTTTGGCTCGACAGAGAGCGGTTTCGACCTTTGCGTTATTGGTGCCACCCTGGGTAAGCGCTGCCATCCCCACATACGGTCGCAAGCTGCTACTCAGCGCCTTAGCATCATGCACGGCATATTGATTACCAGCGCTATCAAGATGAATCGAATAGCTGTAATTTGGGCTGTTATAGAGTACAACACCCAACGCGCTAGCACTATCAGCAAAACGGGCGTGTTCTAGCATGTAGCCTTGCTGTGCCCGGTTGAGCGTGCCAAGATACATGCTTGCCTCCACCTGCTTTGCTTTGCTGGTTTGATTCAGAAAAGAGGGGAGTGCGATCGCCGCCAAGATGCCGCTAATCACCAGCACGATCGTCACTTCCAGTAAAGTAAACCCCTCCTCTTGCTGCCGTTGCCGCCGCCATAACCAAGCCTCTAGACCTGTCTCCACAGAAAAAACTCCCGGTGAATCTTCCTGAATGCGCTTAACCAACCTCAACCGTTGCAACTCCTTCTCAGCAAAGCAAAGCTAGCATTGAAAGGAGTGTGCTCTTTGCCCATAGAAAGAGCACCGGGTTGCTTACATTGAGTTAAAGGCCGTCAACCTTTCAATCCCTTCTACAGCAACTTCTGTAAAAACCAGGACGTTTTTGGTAAAGTGCGTCAGCAAATTTACGGTGTGAATGTCTTATTTGTGTGAAGTTAGATCGGTGTCATACGCAGACAAACAGCAGTTAGATCTTTGCCATGAACCATTGCACTTCAATCGTCTGTCTGCCCGTTAGAGGCTGACTTTGCTCGCTTTAGCTCCAGGCACTTTGCGACAGCAGCGTTGTAAGCGATCAGGTAGTCTTTGCCACCCAGCATCAAATCGCCGTAATACTCGTAAGGCGCTGCCCCATAAATAGGTAACGGATCATCTTCGGGATAGTCTTCCTTCGCCTCTTCAATCGCGGCTTTAAGTTGCTTCACCGTAAGCTGTTGGGCGGAGAAATAATGGAGCGATGAAGCCGGACGATTGAGATGGGGCAAGGTGGGATCAAGAATGCGATCGTCCAGCTCAATCCAGCTATGCTCCAGTGGCGCGTGAGGATGACCAGAAAAGGCTAAAAAACCCTGCACGTACTTCGCCCCAGTCGTTGCTAAGGCAGCGCGGTAGGCATTATCAAAAGGGCTTTTAGCTTTGCTTTTAAGGCGAGTCGCAAGGTCGATCGACTGCTCTGCATCCAACGGTTTATTCATGGCGATCGTCTAGAGTCTCCTGCTCTAAACAATAGCGTCTCATACCGATTTAAAGAATGACGGCTACAGATCAATCGGTGGGTAGGGGCAAGGCAATGCCTTGCCCCTACAGGATGTATCGCATTTTCAATTCAAATTGGTATCACACCACTATTCTGTTTGATCACCAAATGGGTTGGGTGCAAACTATCAACGGTCAGTGACTAGCCGTATGGCGCATGTGGCTTAATGGGGCTAGGCCACTTTGATCTCTGTCATAAGAGGTATGGTTAGAGCAAACCTGTGGTACTATCTTAAGAGTGTGAGGAGTACGAATCAGAAAGCCCCTGGAGTCGAAACAAGGACAGACGCCCAGGGGCTTTTTGCTGCCCATTTTTGCTGCTCCCCCTTTTTAGTCGTCAATTTTTAGAGAAAACGCCACCGAAGAATGACGCGTTACCCGTAAGACTACTGAAAGAGTAAATGTCATTTCGCTGTTTACACACGCAACGCTTGTCAATTTTTGACTCTGTGACTATGCCCTTGCTGATAGCCTTGCGCTGCTTTGACACTGCCTGTTGTCTTAATTGAAAGAGATGACGACAAAATTGAGGACTACTGAGTTTTGAATTGAAGACGATCGCCCTTCTCTATACGTCATTTGCTCTACAATCCTTAACTTCCGATCAGGTGAACAACTAATTCACGGGTGTGACCGTGCTGGCGATGTTCCCAAAGGTAAATACCTTGCCAGGTGCCTAGCATCAGACGACCATTGGCGATCGGAATTTGCTCCGATGTCTTGGTTAGCGCGGTGCGGATGTGGGCAGGCATATCGTCGGGTCCTTCGGTGCTGTGGATGTAGTTTTCCCACTCTGGCACCAGTTTGGCAAAAAAGTTTTCGAGATCCTGTAACACATCCGGATCGGCATTTTCTTGGATCAGCAGACTTGCCGACGTGTGACGCAGAAAGAGCGTGCAAAGTCCGGTTTGGATTTGCGATTCGGTGACGATCGCTTGCACTTTCTGTGTAATTCTAGCCATCGATTTCCCTCTGGTCGATAGTTTTAGCACCTGTTGATAGTGAGTCATCAAAGTTCTCTAGTAGACAACACCTCAGTACGTTCGCCCTGGCACCTTTTCAGCTTGAGGCTGTTTGGCCTCAGGCTCACCCAATCGAAATGGCTCAGTGTGCTTAAGTTCATTCAAGAGTTTATCCAGATGATTGCTGGGATTTACACTGTCAATACCAGCAACCGTCGGTTGCTTTAACAAACTGTGATTTGGCGTATCAGCGTAAACATACCAACGCCCATTAATTTTGAAATAGTGATGGTGAGAATCTGGAGAATCTGGCTCAAGCGCCTCCCAGGCGATCGCTTCCAGCAACCTGATGGTTTGACCAGACTCTTGATATCTATAATACTGTCCATTTTTCGGATGAAATTTGATCGGTGACCAGTCCGTCATAGTAAGCTCTCCAACTTCTATACATATGCCACCCTGCGTTTATGAAACAATTTTAGGAGTGGTAGTGGAGCGCCACGTAATTATACGGAAGCTATACACAGGCTTTGCAAGATTAATAACCGGATTTAAGCGGTTTCTCTGTTTTGCCTACGCATAATCGCTTAGAGCTTTAGCTAGCTGCGATTTAATTCACCTCTTGTAGATCCGTTTGTATGACTGTGCGTGTCACGTCCAGTCATACAAACGGAGCTGTCGTGAAATCGGTTTAAGTCGGTGTGCCAATTTTTTGCTTCTGGCTCAAAAGCAACAACCCCTCGCCATAGATGACAAGGGGTTGCTGCTTACTGCTTACGCAATCTCTTTTTAGACAACGTTATCCGAATTTCGCTGCAGTGGCAGAGATCACGAAGGCCGCATACGTCAGGATGTAACCGACCGTGAAATGAGCCAGACCAACGACACGGGCTTGAACGATTGAGAGCGCAACGGGCTTATCTTTCCAGCGAACCAGGTTCGCCAGTGGGGTGCGCTCGTGTGCCCAAACCAGAGTTTCGATCAGCTCTTGCCAGTAGCCTCTCCAGGAGATCAGGAACATGAAGCCCGTTGCCCAAACCAGGTGCCCGAAGAGGAACATCCAGGACCAGACAGACAGGTTATTCATGCCATACGGGTTATACCCGTTGATCGTCGCACCAGAGTACAGCCAGAGGTAGTCACGGAACCAACCCATGAGGTAGGTAGAGCTTTCGTTGAACTGGGAGATGTTGCCAGACCAGACTGAAAGGTGCTTCCAGTGCCAGTAGAACGTGACCCAGGCAATTGTATTCAGCATCCAGAACATCGACAGGTAGAACGAATCCCACGCTGAGATGTCGCATGTGCCGCCTCGTCCAGGTCCATCGCAAGGGAAGGCATAGCCGAAGTCTTTTTTGTCCGGCATGAGCTTAGACCCGCGTGCATCCAACGCACCTTTGACCAAGATCAGAGTGGTGGTGTGCAGACCCAATGCGATCGCATGGTGAACCAAGAAATCGCCAGGCCCGATGGTGAGAAACAAGGAGTTCGTGCCGCTGTTGATGGCATCCAGCCAGCCAGGCAACCAGACGTTACCGTAGTTAGGCCAAGCAGTGGTCGCAATACTGTCAGGGTTTGACAGCAGTGTATCCAAACCGTAGAGTACCTTCCCATGCGAGGCTTGAATGAACTGTGCAAACACAGGCTCAATCAGAATCTGCTTCTCAGGGGTACCGAAGGCAACCACCACGTCATTGTGGACGTACAGACCCAACGTGTGGAAACCGAGGAACAGCGAAACCCAGCTCAAGTGAGAGATGATGGCTTCTTTATGCTGCAAGACCCGATCCAACACGTTGCCTTTATTCAGGTCAGGGTCATAATCCCGTACCCAGAAGATGGCTCCATGAGCAAAGGCACCCACCATCAGGAATCCAGCAATGTACTGGTGATGGGTATAGAGAGCTGCCTGCGTCGTGAAGTCTTTCGCCAGGAACGCATAAGGCGGCATAGCATACATATGCTGTGCGACCAGGGAAGTGATAACACCTAGGCAAGCCAGGTGCCAACCCAACTGGAAGTGCAAAGAGTTGTTGTAGGTTTCGTAAATGCCTTGGTGAGGCATGTTGAAGGGACCTTCAACTGGCTTACCAAAGAAATCCTTGGCATCCATCATCTCTTTGATGCTGTGACCAATACCAAAGTTGGTACGGTACATATGACCCGCCACAATGAACAGGACAGCGATCGCCAGATGGTGATGCGCCATATCCGTCAACCAGAGCGATTCTGTTTGAGGATGGAAACCACCCAAAAACGTTAGAATTGCCGTCCCAGCACCTTGAGCTGTGCCAAACACATGCCCAGGAGTGTCGGGGTTTTCGGCGTATACGCCCCAGTTTCCGCTGAAGAAGGGAGCCAAACCAGCTGGATGCGGTGGGGTAGACAGGAAGTTATCCCAGCCCACATGCTGTCCGCGTGATTCGGGAATAGCCACATGAATCAGGTGACCTGCCCAAGCCAGGGAGCTAACTCCAAACAAACCAGCCAAGTGATGATTCAACCGTGATTCTGCATTCTTAAACCAGGCTAGCGAGGGGCGGAACTTGGGTTGCAAGTGCAGCCAGCCAGCAAACAGGAAGACAGCAGACAGGATCAGGAGGAAAATGGAGCCTTCATAGAGTTCGCCATTCGTCCGAATACCCTGTGTGAACCACCACTGGTAAAGACCAGAGTAAGAGATATCAACCGGATAATTAGCCCCACCCTGGGTGAAAGCATCGACCGCAGGTTGACCGAATTGAGGGTCCCAAATCGCGTGGGCGATGGGACGGATGTTCAATGGATCTTTAATCCACTGTTCAAAGTTGCCTTGCCACGCTACGTGGAATAGGAGACCAGATGTCCACAAGAAGATGATTGCCAAATGACCGAAATGAGAGGCGAAAATCTTTTGGTAAAGATTCTCTTCTGTCATGCCGTCGTGACTTTCAAAGTCGTGGGCAGTGGCGATCCCGTACCAAATCCGACGAGTCGTCGGATCTTGAGCGAGGTCTTGGCTAAATTTGGGAAATTTAGTCGCCATAGTTCTACTTCGTTCTCCTCGCGCTTATCCAAGTGCCAGTGTACGAGCCAGGAAGAATGCCCACGTGGTGACGATTCCGCCCAGGAGATAGTGCGCTACCCCCACAGCCCGACCCTGAATGATGCTCAGTGCGCGGGGCTGAATTGACGGGGCAACCTTCAGCTTATTGTGCGCCCAAACAATCGATTCGATCAACTCTTGCCAGTAGCCGCGACCGCTAAACAGGAACATCAAGCTGAATGCCCAAACGAAGTGTGCACCCAGGAAGAGTAAGCCGTAAGCCGAAAGCGCTGAGCCGTAGGAGGTGATTACCTGCGTTGCCTGTGCCCAGAGGAAGTCGCGTAACCAACCGTTAATGGTGACTGCGCTCTGAGCAAAGTTACCGCCTGTGATGTGGGCCACCGTGCCATCTGGATTGACCGTCCCCCAAACGTCTGACTGCATCTTCCAACTGAAGTGGAAAATCACGATCGACAGTGAGTTGTACATCCAGAATAGACCCAGGAAGACGTGGTCCCAACCAGAAACCTGGCAGGTGCCGCCGCGACCAGGCCCGTCACAAGGGAAGCGGAAACCCAGGTTAGCCTTATCTGGAATCAGACGAGAGCTACGGGCATACAGCACACCTTTGAGCAGGATCAACACGGTGACGTGGATGGTGAACGCATGAATGTGATGCACCAGGAAGTCTGCCGTGCCAAGCGCGATCGGCGCGATCGCCACCTTACCTCCCACTGCCACTGTTTCACCACCAAACACATAGCTAGCAGGAGCTAGAGCGTTGGGTGCGGTGTTACCAGGAGCCAATGTGTGCAGGCTCTGTACCCACTGTGCAAACACAGGGCGTAATTGAATGCCTGTATCCGAGAACATATCTTGAGGACGACCCAGTGCCCGCATCGTGTCATTGTGCACATACAGGCCAAAGCTATGGAAGCCCAGGAAGATAGAAACCCAGTTCAGGTGAGAGATAATTGCGTCCCGGTGACGAATCACGCGATCAAGCAGGTTGTTCTGATTCACTACGGGGTCGTAGTCACGCACCATAAAGATGGCACCGTGAGCTGCTCCCCCAACGATGAAGAAGCCACCCAGCCACATGTGGTGAGTAAACAGAGACAATTGGGTCGCGTAGTCAGTCGCCAGATACGGATAGGGTGGCATGGAGTACATGTGCTGAGCAACGATGATGCTCAGGGAGCCAACCATTGCCAGGTTAATTGCCAACTGAGCATGCCAGGAAGTCGTTAGCACTTCATACAGACCCTTATGACCTTCGCCAGTAAACGGCCCTTTATGTGCTTCCAGAATTTCCTTGATGCTGTGCCCAATGCCCCAGTTCGTGCGGTACTGATGTCCCGCAATGATGAACAGCACCGCGATCGCCAGATGGTGGTGTGCTGTATCCGACAGCCACAGACCACCTGTCACCGGGTTTACACCACCCTTGAAGGTAAGAAAGTCAGAATATTCTGCCCAATTCAGAGTAAAGAAAGGCGTTAAGCCCTTTGCAAAACTGGGATATAAGTCCGACATCAGCTTTGAGTTCAAGATGAACTCATGGGGCAGGGGAATATCTTTTGGAGCCACCCCTGCATCCAGCAGCTTGTTGATGGGTAATGAGACGTGAATCTGGTGACCAGCCCAGCCCAGCGAACCGAGACCAAACAACCCAGAGAGGTGATGGTTCAGCATTGACTCCACATTCTGGAACCATTCCAGTTTGGGAGCCCGCTTGTGGTAATGGAACCAGCCTGCAAACAGCATCAGACCAGCCATAACCAAACCACCGATCGCGGTGCAGTAAAGCTGGAAGCTGTTAGTGAACCCAGCAGCCCGCCACAGGTAGAAAAAGCCAGACGTAATCTGGATTCCGTGGAAGCCACCGCCAACATCTGCATTCAAAATTTCTTGTCCGAAAATCGGCCACACAACTTGAGCGCTGGGCTTAATGCCAGTGGGGTTGGTCAGCCAAGCCTCGTAGTTTGAAAACTTAGCGCCATGAAAATACATGCCGCTGAGCCAGATGAACACAACGGCAAGATGACCGAAGTGAGCACTGAAAATTTTACGAGATACGTCTTCTAAGTCACTAGTATGGCTATCAAAATCATGAGCGTTGGCGTGGAGATTCCAAATCCAGGTGGTGGTTTTGGGACCTCTAGCCAGGGTGCGATCGAAATGACCAGGCTCTGACCACTTCTGAAAAGAAGTCGGCACCGGGTCGTTGTCAACCACAATCCTTGCTTTCGCTTCGCGCTCCCGTGGAGTAATTGTCATTGAGACTCTCCTCTCTCTAGACAAGGAACGAGGAATCCCCCCTGCCAGACGCTGCTCCCATTAAAAACAGCCCCTTGCTGCAAAACACCCTTGCGCTCAAATGAGCAACCATTAGCACTGATCGAAAACCAGCGTCTGGATTCCAACGTGGCTAGAGAACAAAAAGATGTTAGCAACGATCGCAGTTCAAAGAACGGAACAAATATCATCATCAGAACCGGAAAGGTTCGCTCAGACAATACAACTAGCCTGGTAGGAGTTCTCATCGTGTCATTATATGACTCGTGTTACGCCGAACTTGGACGCAATTAACAATAATTCAAACTCCTTCGAGTGCGGACATAGACGAGCTTGCGAACCTGAGCTAAGTGAAAAAGTCAAGCAAAACGGTTGTTGCGTTTACAAAACTAGATACTCCGATAACTAGAGATATAATCCCTGGGATCGCGATTTGGAAGCCAATTAAGGATTGAGTTACTTCTATTTATTGAGCAGAAATACTCTATACATTTCACCAGCACAAAACGTCTTGCTTGTTTGCTTTTGTGCTGTTCTTTTTGAAACGTTTTATTGAGCATCGCTCAAAAAAGGTTAAGTGTATATAACTGACTAACCAAGTCACGAGCTATCTAGATAACTCATGCCAGCCATTTACGGTTCTGCCTAAAGCTCCATTTCGTCGCGCTAGAGACATGTCGCTTAACACGAGCGACGAAACTTTGCACGGGTGGCTTAGTCTTTTCCGCTATAGTTCCCTATGGGCAGCTTTTAGGAGTGGGTTCTGTGTTGGGAATGAAGCGCTGGCAGGCGATCGCTAAATTGATCGTGACATTCGTCGCCATCCTTGTGACGGTGAGTTGGGGTGAGGCGGGGAATGCAGCACACGCTGCCTTTTGGGGGCGATCGCAAGCAACCGCTACAAAGCAGGCAACTGTTAAGAAGGCAGGAAAAATTGCGGAAGCCTCGCCACCGATCGTCCTGCAAGAGTTACGACAGGCTCTTGATGATTATCAACCTCAAGTCACCATTATCAGCCCCCGCAAAAACGACGTGCTGACGGATACTACCGTGTCTGTCCGTTTCCTGGTGAACGATCTGCCCCTCTTTAAAAACGAAACCTTCGGCTTAGGACCACATCTGCATGTTCTGCTAGACAATCGCCCCTATCAGGCTGTTTACGATACAAGTCAGCCCTTGGTTTTCGACAAGCTAGAGCCTGGAACTCACACCATTCGGGCCTTTGCATCTCGCCCCTGGCACGAAAGCTTCAAGAATGAAGGAGCCTTTGCACAGACGACCTTTCACGTACTGACCAAAACTCAGGATAACAATCCCGATTCCGACCTGCCGCTACTTACCTATAGCCGCCCCCAAGGAACTTACGGCGCAGAGCCGATCCTGTTAGATTTTTACCTGACCAATGCCCCGCTGCATCTCGTCGCACAGGCCGACACAACGGATGACATTGCTGACTGGCGCATTCGCTGCACGGTAAATGGCGACAGTTTTGTGATTGATCGCTGGCAACCGCTGTACCTTCAAGGCTTCAAGCCTGGTAAAAACTGGGTGCAGCTTGAGTACCTTGACGACAAAGGTAACCCGGTGCAAAACGTGTTTAACAACACAGTGCGGCTGGTGGAGTACCAACCTAATGGCGACGACACGTTGTCCAAACTGGTGCGGGGAGAGTTAGCTGCCGCCGATGTGCGTGGCATTGTTGACCCTGACTACGTACCGCCTGCACCAGAACCTACTCCAGAACCAAGTCCGGAACCCACTCTGGAACCAACGTCAAAACCCACTCCAGAGCCGACGATCGACCCGACAGATCAACCACCGTCTACGTTGGCAACTCCCCAGGCAGAACCGTCACCAGATTTAGAAGCGACCGATCGTCCCTCACCGATCATCCTCCCTGAACCATCCCCTACTCTCAGCCCAGCACCACCATCAGAGCCTTTCACCCCAGAACCAGCGCCGTCCGTTCCAGAAGTTGTCTTGCCGCCAGAGTCTGAAGCGCCTGAAGCAGAACGCGTGCAGCCAGAGACACCGATCGTGGTTGAGCCAAAACTAAGCCATCCTACAGTTAAGCCAGCCTCACCAAGCGAAAGCATTTCAACGAATAACAAGACGCCTAGTGGGCAAGAACGATTGCGTCAATTGGGACAGCAATTCGGCCGATACCTACCGCAGAAGCGCAGAGCGATCGCGCCATCTTCTAGTGCTAGACCTACCGCAGAGAGCGATCGCTCTAAAGTAATGTCAGGCGATGAAACCAGCCCCATGCCAAACATTGCTATCCCCGATCCGTTGCCTCCAACATTGCCAGAAATTATTGACACGGCTCCGCTAGAAGCTCCGACCTCAGGCGCACCAGCGTCAGCCGTGATCGAGAAACTTGAAGATCGAGGAACCTGAAGATCGCTAAACGATCGCTCAAACGCGCGTTCATACTTGCGATCGTGCAAAGCTCTGCACATTGCGGTTTCTAAATACAGTCTGTCAGGCATCCACGAGACAGATATAGTATAGTACTTATGTACTAAACATCGAAAACGACTACGCTCTAATCGCACTCTGCATTTTAGTGGATGCGTAGATGAGTGAATGCGTAGATGAAATCATTTGCGGTAGTGTGAGAAGCAAGGCGGCCATTAAGCGGGGAGTTTGAGTTCATGCGCTGCACGATCGCCATTGCTGTAACCGCGACTCATGCGGCTCAACTCACCCCTCACCAGCCCTCCAGAAGGAGTCTCTTGTCTCACCTATTCTTCCGATGGCAACAGCGCCATCACCTGATCGATAAAGGCTTGATAATCTACCACTGGCTTAGAAATATAGCCATCGGCACCACTTTGCTGAAGCGACGTTTCTTTGTCGCCAATCATGGCGTGCGCTGTGACCAAAATAATGGGCAACGAAGCTGTGCTGGGGTCACGTTTCAGCAGTTGCGTCAGCTTGATGCCATCCACCGCTTTGCCCTGATACAAACTGTGAGACAGCGAGACATCCATCAAAATCAAGTCGGCTTGCCCAGCCTTAGCAATTTGCATGACCTCTTCGGCATTTTCCGTATGCTTCACCGCCAGACCGCCCAGGCGCGTCAAATAGCGCGAAAAGACTTTTACATTAGCCAGGTCATCCTCGACCAGCAACACCGTTTTTGTCATTGGTCCCTAACCTGTTGGCAGCAATGCCATAACCTGATCAACAAACGCCTGATGATCCACCACAGGCTTAGAAATGTAAGCATCTGCTCCACTTTGCTTCAAAAAGTTTTCGCGATCGCCTTCCATCGCATGGGCTGTGACCAGAATGATCGGCAGCGTCGCCGTCTGGGGGTCTGCTTTCAGCATCTGCGTAATCTTAATCCCATCCACCGCCTTGCCCAAATAGACACTCCGCGACAGCGAAACATCCATCAGAATAATGTCGGCTTCATGGGCATGGGCCATCTGCATCACTTCTTCCACATCTTCAGTATGCTTGACTGCCAACCCACCTCGTTTCGTCAGGATTTTAGAAAATACCCGTGCATTAATCAGATCGTCCTCGACAATCAGAACGGTTTTCATTGTGCTTTCCTCGAAACGTGACCCAGATGAAGCAGCAGTCTTACCACGTGCCTCAGCGTTACTGTGAAATAGAAACAGGTACGCTCAGACTTGTTCCCATCGTAAACGTCGCTTGCGGCAAACGCTACAAACCTTTGATGAAATCAGCTTTTATACAATCAATGTGTAAGGAACAACGCTCATGGCTGTAATTACTACTGCTCTACACACAGAGATGCAGCAGTCCTATCTGGAATATGCCATGAGCGTCATCGTAGGACGTGCCCTACCAGATGTGCGTGACGGGCTGAAACCAGTACATCGCCGTATTTTATACGCGATGCACGAGTTGGGGTTGACCCCCGATCGCCCCTATCGTAAATGTGCCCGCGTGGTGGGGGATGTGCTGGGTAAATACCATCCCCACGGCGATCAGGCCGTTTATGATGCGCTGGTGCGGCTAGTACAGGATTTTTCCAGTCGCTACCCACTGTTGGGGGGACATGGCAATTTCGGTTCGGTGGACAACGATCCCCCAGCCGCCATGCGGTACACCGAAACTCGACTAGCACCGTTGGGTAACGAAACACTGCTGACGGAGATTGGCGAAGCAACCGTTAATTTTGTTGGTAACTTTGACAATTCTCAACAAGAGCCAACCGTACTACCCGCACAACTGCCCATCTTGCTGCTCAACGGCAGTTCGGGCATTGCGGTCGGCATGGCAACCAACATTCCACCGCACAACCTGGGCGAAATTGTGGATGGTCTGGTCGCACTGATTGACAATCCCAACCTGCCAGATGCCAAGCTCTTTGAACTTATTCCAGGGCCAGACTTTCCCACGGGTGGCGAAATCATGGGCACGGAAGGCATCCAGGAAGCTTACGCTACGGGTAAAGGCAGCATTCCGGTTCGAGGTGTGGCGCAGGTCGAGGAACTGCAAATTGGTCGTGGTCGGCATCGACGCACCGCGTTAGTGGTGACAGAACTGCCCTACCAGGTCAACAAAGCAGCCTGGATTGAAAAAATGGCAGAACTCGTCAATCAGGGACGGTTAGAAGGCATTGCTGATCTGCGCGATGAGAGCGATCGCGATGGTATTCGAGTGGTCATCGAACTCCGTCGAGATATCAATCCCCAGAAGATTCTCAACAGCTTGTATCGCCAAACGGCTCTCCAGTCGAACTTTGGTACCATCATGCTGGCTCTTACGGATGGGCAACCTCGCCAAATGCCCCTACGGGAACTGCTCCAGCAGTTTTTGTCCTTTCGAGAAGACACCCTCACTCGCCGCTATCGTCATGAGCTGAATCAAGCCGAAACTCGTCTTCATATTGTCGAAGGTCTCTTGTTGGCCTTGTCCAATCTCGATTTAGTCATTGATATTCTGCGTCACGCTCCGGACGGCAGCACTGCCAAGTTGCAGTTTCAGGAGCGGTTAGATTTGAGCGATCGTCAGGCCGATGCGATCCTCTCAATGCCGTTGCGCCGCCTGATCACCACAGAACGGCAGAGCCTTCAAACTGAGTTTGATGAGCTAACCGCGCAAATGCAGGAACTCCAGCGTTTGTTAGGCGATCGGCGCGAATTGCTCAAAGTGCTGAAAAAAGATCTCCGGGCACTGAAGAAAAAGTTTGCCGATCCACGACGGACGAAGATTATTGCCACTAGCGGTCAGCGGTCAGCGGTCAGCAGCCAGCAGTTAGAAATCGGTGAGCAGCTTACGCTTGACCAACCCCTGCTCACATCCAACAGCCAATCACTAACCGTTGAAAACTCTACTCACGAATCTGAGGTAGAAGAAACGGTGATTGAACTCACCCAACGTGGTTACATTCGCCGACTCACACCCAAAGCCTTTCAACGGAACCAGAGTAAAGCGATCGACAGGGTAACTCAGGTGCTAGAAGATGGTGATGACTTTATGGTTCAAACAGAGTTCGCCACGACAGCACAAACTTTAGTGGTGTTTACCCGCAGCGGAAAAGCTTATCCACTGGATGTAAGAGAGGTGCCCCAGTCTACCGGTAAGTCGCGGGGCGCACCGCTGATTACCCTACTGCCGCCCTCCGCTCAAAATGATCCGGGTTCGGTTGTGGGTTGCTTTGTGCTGCCAGACGATCGAGACGAGGCCGATCTTCTAGTAGTCACTCAGCAAGGACGCATCAAACGGCTACCGCTAGCAGAATTAGGCGAATTGACTGGGCGTGGTTTAACCGTGCTGAAGTTGAAACCAGAGGATCAGCTTGCCTTTGTCAGCCTCACGGAAGTGGGCGATCAGCTTGTACTAGCAACGGCAGGCGGACGCTTGCTGCGGTTAGTCATTAACGATGAGCAACTGCCAGCACTGAGCCGAGTGGCACAGGGTAATTTGGCAATTCGCTTGCGGAAACAAGAAAAATTGGTTGGCTACACGCTCATTTACCAAGGTGACGATCTCCTCTTGCTCTCTGAACAGGGCGATGCCAAACGATTGTCGATCGACACTCTCCGCCTTTCCACCACAGGCGACCTCGGCACCCAATCATTTAAATTTACGCGTAAAACCGATGCTCTTGCAGGTATGGTGGCGGCCCCCCCCGATACCGTGGTCACTGTATTAACCAGCAACAACCGCATGGCACGGATGACCAGTGGTGAAACACCTCTCAAAGGCCGAGATGAGTTGGGCGATCGCACACTCCAGCTTGAGCCAGACGAGCGTATTGCTGGTGTCATCATTCCCAAATTACCCCTACCAGAACCGGAAGAAGCGACGATCGAGCCATAGTAACGATCAAGCGCTCAACCGGGAAAATCGCGCAAACGCAAATCACTTTACCGCTGTAGCAATGCTTGGAGCTGTGGTGTTTGCAGTAGCGTCTGAAAATGAGCATCGCCTCGTGCTAGCGCACGATAAAGGGGAGGATTAAGCTTAATCGCCCGTTGCAGATAACTGAGTGCCAGTTGAGGTTCCCCCTGAAGGGCATAACACCGGGCTTTGCTATACCAGGCATCGGGGTTGTTTGGCTTGTTTTGCAGAGATTTATCGAAGCTAGCGATCGCGCCCTCATAATCGCCCTGCCGAGTTAATATAGTACCCCGGTAGTTCCAGGCGTAATAGCAAAGTGGGTTAATGGCTAGTGTTCGATCGAGACCCTCAAGCGCCAGGTCAAGTTTTTCGAGGCTGGCAAGCACTTTGCTACGGCTGTACCAGGCTTTGTAGTCACTGGGATTCATTTCAATGACGCGATCGAAACAAACCAGTGCTTCCTCATCACGATGCAGATGCGCCAATGCTTTACCCTGGTTGTAGCGCGCTTTCAAGTCGTTGGGGGTCAGCCGCAGCGTTTTTTGAAGACAGACTAGCGCTTCCTCGTAACGACCCAATTTAGCAAGCACGATGCCTTTGCCATGCCACGCTAGAGCAAATTCGGGATGAATGCGCAACGTTTGGTCAAAGCTGGCAAGGGCTTCCTGAAAGCGGCCTAGATTTTCGAGTGCGTAACCACGGTTGTTCCACACCTCGTAGAGGTCGGACTGTGCAGCTAAAACTCTGTCATAGCCAGCGATCGCGCCTTCATAATGCCCTAATCCATATAAGATATTGCCGTGACTGTACCAGGCAGCAGAGTTCAGATCACTCTCCATAACCTACCCTAAGCCCCAAGAACTCCTATTCCTAGAGTTGCCAAAAACAAGCAAAATTCTCTCACAGTCGTCTATTTTCCGTAAATTTACGCCTATCCTCAATGAAGCAAGCAAAAATTTCTCCTTAGCCATCCCCCGCGATCGTGTGCCTGCTCACCCATTCATCTACTCACCCATCGAGGCGAAGCTGTATTTGAGATGAAGATCTATTTGACCCATTGTTCAGCCGAAAAGGACAACGCCTTGAAGGGCGCCCACATCGCTACTAGCCCCGACAAGCTTTACACCAATCCTGAGCTGCAAGCGTTTATGCAACGTTGCCAGACTAAAGGTGTCGCGTGGGCGATTCTTTCTGATCGGTATGGGGTGTGGCTACCTGAAGTTATGCACGAATGGTACGAGAAACATCCTGCTACCGTGACGGAGCAGGAAGCCCAGCAGATTGTGGAGCAGTTCGATCGAACGCTGCAAGCCTACAATGAAATCTATTTTTTTGTCCGACCAAAAACATTTCATCCGTTTTACCAAACGGTTCTGACGAGAACAGTTTTGGCTTCACGCGTTACACAATTTAGTGATTTGCAGGTAATTGAATCAAACTGATGCAATCGGTTAACGCAAGACACCCAGTCTGCGCTGACTACAGCACACTAGGTTAAGTGTGGAAATGACCGCAAAGATGTTTCGGGGTCTTGTACGCGATCCGTAAAGGAAGCTGTCTCGTCTAAACGCTCAGCTGCAATGCGACCTTCGCTGTCATCTTCACGGGGAAAAGCTTGCAGCGATTGATTGCGATCGAGCGCTAAAGCGCGACGGCTTTGTGCGTCGGGAAAGTTTGGCTTAATTTCCAGGGCTTTATCATAACTGGCGACGGCAGAGGCATAATCACCTAGATGCCCTAGCGCCGAGCCACGGCTGTACCAGGCAGGATGAAAGTCAGGATTGATGCCAATGGCGCGATCGTAGCTTTCGATCGCAGCTTCATTTTGTCCCAAATGACCCAGCGCAATGCCTCGGCAGTACCAGGCTTCAGGCATCTCTGGCTGAAATTGAACTGCCTTATCGTAGCTGGCGATCGCCTCTGCATAAAGACCGAGCTTGCGAAAGGCAGACCCACGACTAAACCAGGCTTTAGCAAACCCTGGGTTGAGCTTCAGGGCATGATCATACCGGGCGACCGCCTCACGATACGAGCCAGACTTGTACAGCGCGCTACCCCAGTTGTACCAGGCTTCACGCAGGTTTGGCTTGAGGTCGAGTGCCTTGCGGTAACTCGCGATCGCCTCTTCGTATTGTCCAAGGGCGTCAAATGCATTACCCCGGTTATACCAGGCTTCGTAAAGAGTGGCATTAATGGCTAACGCTTTGTTGTAGCTGTAAATGGCCTCTTCGTGCCGATGCAACTTATGCAGCACATTGCCCCGGTTATACCAGGCTCCGTACCACTCTGGCTTGATGGTTAGCACACGATCGTAGCTACTGAGGGCTTCCCGGTGGCATCCAATCTGGTTCAGCGTGTTGGCACGGTTGTACCACGCATGGGAGTAGTGCGGCCTGTATTTAATGGCGTGGTCATAACTCTCGATCGCCGCTTGATAGCGCCCCAGCTTGTATAAAATAATGCCCCGGTTGTACCAGGATTTGGAGTAATCTAGCTCAAACTCCAGGGTTTTATCGTAGCTTTTCAGTGCTTCTTCGTAGCACCCCGACTTGTCAAGGGCGTTGCCACGGTTGTGCCAAGCTTGATGAAAGTTGGGTCTTAGCTTGATTGCCTTGTCATAGCTGGCAATGGCCTCTTCGTAGCTATGCAGGTTATAAAGTGCAATGCCGCGACTATTTAGCGCTTCAGGGTAGTTGGGTTCCAGGTCGATCGCCTGATTAAAGCTAGCTACTGCCTCCTCGTAGTGACCCAACTCAGACAGCGTCACGCCACGCGTATGCCAAACGTGGTGCCAGTCTGGATGAAACTGCAAAACGCGATCAAAACTGAGTAGCGCGTCTTCAAAAGCTCCAGCACGGCTAAGTTGCAACCCTTGCTGCAAGAAGAACTCTGCGTCTGAATCCAAATGCTGAGACATATTAGTTGCTCAACAGGGAACGAACCTTGACTACAAAAAACGGTGATGCCATGACAAGAATCTAACCGGAACAAGAAAAGACTAGCAAGAACAAGAAAAGAGAGCGAATGCCTGAAAGCTAGATGCATCGATGTGCGTCACGACCGATCGTCGTATCAACTAGCACTAAATTAGCGCCAGAGGCTAAGCGATGAGTCAGGATGCAAGAGCCAAGCCACTATTAAGTGCAAGGTACAACCAATAGCCCTCATCCAGAACAGCCCAACCGATGCCAAAAATAATCGGCTAACTCAGTGGACATACTGATTGTAACTTGAGTTCGTAGAGAGGGTTGGCATCACGACTCCACATACACCGTCAAGCCAGGATCACTATGGCTTAGCGAGGTTTTGCTGGCTTAAAACCGAGGCTAACTGTGAGCGATTCTGACGTGGCTTCATGATCGTTACCTCTAAACAGCAGCTCGTTCTATAGATTTTTCATGACAAAGGAAACGTTTTATAAAAAAATCTCATCTATGGCAGCAGACCTTATTAGCTCACCTTGGAAAATCAACCGAAACAAACGTGATCGTGCTAGAGATGAACTATAAAGAAATATGTATCTCCCCAGGAGGATGTGGTTAAAACAGATATTCCCGTATCAACAAAGAGAGCCTTTTTGTTCACGCTACTTTACAAACGCAGCTGTACAACTAAGCACTAAGTGCGGATTTGGGCATAGATTGTCATTTTTTGCATGTCTTCACGGGTAAGTGGCAACTATCAGACGTGATGGGATCAAGCAGCGTGTCGCTGGCATTACGGCTATTTCGATGATTTCGCAATTGAGGATGATAAGACTCTAAATTATAAGCACCTGTGATAGGTGAGTTATTAACCCTTCTTACAAGGGATGCTGCTAGATGTTCCTGTTTCCATTTTTGTTAATAGAAGAGATTTTAAATATTCATGGTTGACCTAAAAATGGCCCGATCGCCACGTTTAGCCTGGTTGGAGGGCATTCGCATTTTAGCGGCAGTTTTACTCTTGCTCTATCATGCTCAACTGTTGTTTACAGGCTATGCTTATACGCCCCAGCCAACCGGACTGGCGAATAATTTGAGACAACTGGTCACTCCGGTAGACGGAGGGATTGACCCAGGCATGTTTCTGCGCCTTTTGGGCATTCCAGCCTGGTTTGGCTTTCAGTTTGTGGATGTATTTGTTCTCATCAGTGGCTTTAGCCTGGTGCTGTCGCTACGGGGCAAGCCGATCGCGGTGGGTAATTTCCTGAAGCGCCGAGTGCTGCGGATTCTATGGCCCTATTGGACAGTGGCATGGCTTTCCTATCCGGCACTCTGGGCGATCGGTGTGGCAACTCACAGCTACATCCCAAGCCTGTGGCACATCTTTGCGGGAGTGACCTTTCCACTGCTGTTTGACTACAGCGGTGAGCTACTCCTGGCGACTAGCGGACCGTGGTGGTTTGTGCCACTCATTCTTAGCTTTGCGCTGATTTTTCCCTTTCTATGGCATCTCTTACAGCGCTGGGGCAGTGCAAACTTATTGCTCATCAGTACCTTGCTCACTGTAGGGTACCGTGCCCTGGCAATTTATAAATTTGACGGTCATCCGACCTATGTGATTTTGGATACCCCCACCGACTGGCATCCCTTTTTGATTTTCCTTTCCAAGCTGAGTACGTTCGTGTTGGGTATGGTGGTTGCCCAGCTTTACGCGCAAGGGAAAGGGCCAATTTTCTGGAACGCTCAGCGAGCCTTGGCGTTGGGGATTCCACTCTATGCGCTTGGGTTTGTTTGCCAGTTTTATCGGGCAGGCTGGGTGTTTGTCGATTTGCTCTTACCCGTGGGGTTGACGCTTTGCTGTATGGTGCTGTTGCGTGCCCTTGCCCAACTGCGCCCACTCGCATCGGTATTGGTTTGGTTAGGTGCCCATAGCTACAGCTTTTTCTTGATTCACAATTTTGTAGTCGATCGCACGATCAGGCTAGTGGTGCAAGATGATCTCGCACTCTATTACTGGCTGCTTCCGGTCATGGTGGTAGGGACGCTTATTCTGGCGGTGCTGGCAGATTATGCAAGCCCATTCTTGCAGCGCTTAGTGGGGGCACTTTTACGCGATCTGGACTACGTGTTAATGCCAGCCACCGTGCGACAGCGGCGGAGCTGGAGTCCGCGCATGGGTGAAGCGGTTGTGTACCAAAGTAGAGTGGGTTGGACGGTGCTGAAAGTTGAAAAACTGTTAGACGAACGGGAGTTCTTTTTGTGTCAAATCAGCGATGGACACCGATCGCTCTGGGTGAATGAAGATGATCTAGAACCTGCCGTAAAGTTATCTCAACCTGGGGAAGTTAGTAATCACTCTGCCTTTTTCTAAGCATGACTGACTGCTGACCAAATGTTGATACCCCTGACCCTAATGATTGGAGGATGGCTAAAGTGAGGAATTGGACGGGCGACATACCGAAGCTGATTTATACCCATGTTTTGCTGATTGGGGTTCCAACAATTTTCTACTACTGTCTGCGCGTCGGCGGCATGCCCTTAATCAACATTCATCTGGCGATCGCCACCTTTTTTCTGTTAAGTTCCCTTGTTATTTTTTTAGAAGCCACTAATGCCCTCTTTCGACGCTTTGCGGTGAAGCGCAAGCGCACTGATATCGGTCATCTGGCTCAGTTCAAGCAATCGACGAAATCTGCCCTAGGGGTCAGTGGTAGCCAGCGTCCTCCAGCAACGAATCCTCTACCGCGCTGCTCATTTTTGGTGGCGGCCTATCTACCCAACGAGAAGGACATTATTCTAGACACGCTGAAACACATTCTCCATAGAGTGCAGCGATCGTCTGAAGGGCTGGAAGTCATCCTGGCCTACAACACGCCTATCGATCTGCCCATAGAAGACGATTTGCGGCGGCTGACTCTCATTCACCCAGAGCTACGGTTGCTGCGGGTGGAAGGCAGCCACTCTAAAGCCGAGAATTTGAATGCCGCTCTGCATGTTGTGACGGGTGAGATCACTTGCATTCTGGATGCAGACCATCATCCAGCACCAGACTGTTTTGTGCGGGCTTGGCGTTGGCTAGAGCATGACTACGATGTGGTGCAGGGGCGCAACATTATTCGCAATCACGGGCACAGCTTGCTAACGCTGAATGTGGCGATCGAGTTTGAAACGCTGTACGGCGTTAGCCATGCGGCAAAGTCGTTTCTGACCGATTCCACCATTTTTGGCGGCTCAAATGGCTACTGGCGCACAGAGGTGCTACAGCAGATCCGCTTTAACCCAGCGATGCTAACTGAAGATATTGATGCTTCTATGAGGACTCTGTTAAGCGGCTACCGCATCCTCCACGATCGCAGTATCATTACGACCGAGCTAGCACCAGCAGACTTCAATTCCTTTTGGTTTCAGCGCAAACGATGGGCGCAAGGGTGGCTTGAGGTTAGCTTTAAGTATCAGCGTCGAGTCTGGAAGTCCAACCACTTTAGCCTGTGGCAAAAGGTTTACTGGACATATCTGCTCTACTTCTGCGTACTCTATTCGCTGATCGCACTCCAAATCTTGCCGCTAATCTTAAGTCTGTTCCTTTACCAGGGAGATCTGCCACCCTCCGACAATCCCTTTCTCTGGTTCAGTACAGTGATTACGTTTTCAAGCGGTGTTTATCAAACGCTGGTCACGATGAAGGTAGCAGCCGTGCGTTATCCGGTGTTCTATTTTCTGCAACACGCGGTCATCATCTTCTTGTACACCATCCTGAAGAACATGATTGCGGTCGTTGGACTCTACGATCACCTGCATGGGGTGAATAAATGGGTGGTTACACCCCGTGGCATCAAGCAAAAGCGTCCGCTACCAGTCCGCAAAACGCCAGTGCTTGCTTCTACCGCAGCAGGGGTCAGCTCCGCCAAATAGTAGGGGAAGCGCACCATTGGAATTCGTAACGTCTGGCGTTACCAGCGCTAAGTCATAAAAGCTGAATTTTGAGCGGGGCTTGGTCAAGGCTAGACAAGCCTGGAGTGTGTCGTGCTTTTGAAGTCGTCGGGCACTCTAGGTGAACTTAGAGCGATGCGGCGACATGAAGAAGTCACAAAAAACTGGTTTATTGACACGTAGGCAGTTTACGCACCTGGCAATGTCAGGCATGGCGTTTGGAATGGTATGGAGTGCCGATCGCGTACAGGCAATGACTCGCCCTATGATCCCTTTACAGTCGCTAGGGCTAAGGCGACCATCCAACCTGGGTACCACGTTTAGCCAGCTTCAATGCCACTATATGGGGTTGGATTACCAGGAAGCCTTCCGCCAAATTTGCTCTCTGGGGTTTAACCGCCTTCGCCTCTGTAGCTACTGGCACGAAATTGAGCCAGCCGAAAAGCAGTTTGATTTCACCACCCTGGACTGGCTTCTGGAAGAAAGTCATCGACACGGGATTGAGGTAGTGCTGACGGTAGGCATGAAAGCACCCCGCTGGCCCGAATTTCACTTCCCTGATTGGCTTCGTGCCCGCCTGGATACTACGAACCGAGCAGCGGTAGATTTGAATCCTGAAATTGCCGATCGGGCGTTGCAGTTCACTCAGGCAGTGGTCAACCACACCCGTGAGGCTCCAAACCTTACATACTGGCAGATCGAAAACGAGCCGTTTACCCGTTTGGATATTACCGCTGGACGCTACCTGAGCTATGGGTACGTGCGCCGAGAAGCTGAGCTTGTCCGATCGCTGGCACGACCTCACCAGAAGCTTTTAATGACGACAGCCATTAGCTTGCCTGCGGCCGATCTGGCAGAGGACGATCGCGCGTTTCAGGAAAGCCTGCAAATGGCAGATAGCATTGGCATTAATGTTTACACAAAAGTGCCTGCGGGAAATTCAACCTTTTATCTACAACCCCAACCATCCTATTGGCAAAAACTCAAGGAATGGCAAACCAGCTTGATCAACAGCAACAAAGAAGACTGGATTGCTGAAGCCCAAGCAGAACCCTGGGAACCCAATCAACTAGTGGCAATGGCAAAGGCAGAGTACCCTAGCTGCACGCCAAAGCGCACCAGCAATCTGGTCAATTCGCTAACCGATTTGGGCTACAGCACCGTGATGCTATGGGGTTGTGAATACTGGTACTGGCAGAAGAAAAACGATCGCAACCTCTGGTGGTGGACGATGCAACAAATCGTCGCGGCCTAAAAGCTTCTCACAGCCTGTCGTGATTAGGGAGAAGTAACCGTTGCTGGGGTGGCGATCGTCGTTTGGACTCCGACTGTACCCGTCGTCACGCTTGTGGTGACTTGCGCTGACACGGGTTCTGGACGTGGGGCAGCACTACTTGCAGGTGTTGCAGGCGTCGCAGGCGTTGCTGGTGTTGCAGGCGTTGCTGGAACGGACGGCAGCACAGGCGTTGTGGATGCAGGTAGCGTTGTCTCAGGTGTCGTTGGTGTTGTTGGCGCTGGAGCGGGTGATGGCGTCGGTGTCACTGGAATCGATGGCTGAACGGGCGCTGTAGTGCCTGGAGTTGTTGTTGGCGCGGGTGTCACTGGTGCAGGTGTGACTGGGATTGACGTAGCCGGAGTCGGCTGCACCGATGTTGAAACACCTGGACTTGGCGCGGCAGGTGTTGTTGGCAGCGGTGGAACAGCCGTTTGAATCGGCGCTGTAGCGCTTGGAGTCGTTGGTGGTGCCGCCGATGGCCCAGGGGGAGAAACGACAGTCGGAATGGTTACGGAAGGTGGAGTGCCGGTACCTGAAGGATTAGACAGCACTGGTACATTGGTCGTGCCTGGACGCGTACCCGACGATGATGTCTGTGATGAATTAATGGTCTGTCTGGCCGTTTCCCGATCAAAGCCAGAAGAAATGGGTGCTGCCGTGCCTAAAGGGTTAGGTGTAACAGTGATTTGCGTTCCAGGAGCAGGCGTGAGGCCAACAAAGGCTGGGTTTTCAGCAACCTGACCCGTGATAGGTGTCTGTTCTTTAACCGCTTGAGAGGTTTCTGCCTGTACCGCAGCAATGCCCGGATCGGCGTTTGGCGTAGCTTTACTGAAGGGTAAATCCAGATCTTTGACCAGTTCGCTGGTTTGGTAGAACGTGTTCAGATCAAAGTTGTAGATCTGAATGACCTGATTTTGAATGATGACCGCCATTTGCCCTGCTTTGAGGGTCCGGGCTTGAGGATTGTCTCCATTAGAGACCTCAATGCGGCTGTTGGTCAACGCTCCCACGATCGTGGTGTTGGTGTCTTCGTTATAGCGAACAAACAGGGCTGAACCACGGATACCTGCGGCGGCGTTAGGGGTGCGCACATTTGTACGTCCCTGACCAGGTGGAATGAGCAACAGGGCTGTGCCGTTGCCCAGGTAGAAGTTGCGGGTGTTGGGGACAAACTGAAACAGTGCCCGCTCACCAATACGGGCTAGAGAGCTGTCGTTGAAGCGTAGCTCGGCGAAGGATCGGCGAGCCGTTGCCAAAGCATCTCCAGGCGTCATCGTATCGGCATTTCGAGCAGCACGAGTCACCCGATTTTTGAAAATGAGCTGGACTTGATTGCGAAGTGCCTGAACAGTAGCTCTGGTCAGTGGGGTTTCGGCACTGGCTTGCTGGGGTAACAGTAAGGTTCCAGCACTAAACAGACTCAACGTGACGATCAGGAAGAATTTGCGAGACATATTGGCTCCAAGCGTTCAAGATCACTCAGCGATCGCACCCTGGCTGCGCTGCCTGAAAAACGCACTGAACCACATTCCCTCACTTGCACTTCACAGTCTTTGGACAGGTAGTGTAAGTTACTGCTCGATGCTAACTAGCCCTAGAGCGCTAGCGCTCAATGCGTCAGCCTTAGGAATTGGATCGAAGTAAGATTTTCAGGATTTGGATGAATTACGTATTTCCTCTTAAGTGTAAAGCGCAGCTTTAATTAAAGCAGATATGAAGCCTCATACTCATAAGCTTACTTTCAACAAATCTAAATGTCACTCAAAACGCGAACAATCCCTAATTTGAGCGATGGCATTACATTTGTTTGAGTTGCCTAATGGCATAGGCTAGAAGAATATCCCTGAAAGCCATCAAAGCGGTTGTGTTCCCTGGCGCAATCTCTGTCGTTCGCAGTCCCTCCATCTCAGTAGTTCCACGGTTCCTGATTTGCAGACTCGTCACTCATTGACCCCCTTTGGGCTGTATCTACCCCTCCGGTTAAACATCTGGCAGATGATGATGATTTGGAGCAGCTTATGTTTTAGTAGCCTCGTCTGGTCTGTGCCCAAGACCCTGGCACTCCCTAGTGCTAATGTTGCCTCTCAAGCGATCGCGCCCCCCCCTGCTACTACCACTGTGCCTCCGGTACCCCGTTCCCCAAAGCCGCTAGCGACAACCCAGCGACAACGTCATCGTGCGGCTGCCCTCTTACCCCTCCAACCACTGCAAGCGACAATCGACTCTACCAGGACGATCAGCCCCACTCAGGCTGACGCGGCTACGTCAAATCCGTTTAAAGATTTAGCGATCGCCGATACGGTTGCACAGAACGCTGCCCCTGCTCCTAGCCCGCCTGATAGCAAACCGCTTCAGCCGGGTGACGGCGATCCCGAACTGGGCATCATCCGGTTGCAAGTGCCCAAAAGCTCTCCCTCTGCACCCACAGGCGACGCGATCGGGCAAGGTGCGACAGACCCCCAGCAAACGCCCTGCGCGTCAGGAATTCAACCCGATCCAGAATTGGGGTGTTTGCCCTTGCAATCATTGCCGCCACCACCACCGCCTCGTCAGCCTGCTGTCTATCTTCTGGTGCACCTTGACTACTTTCGCAGCAGTAACGTATTTTCAGCGGTTGACCCGGTTGATGATGGGTTGGTCAGACCGGGGTTGACGCTGTTTACAGCGCCTGCGATCGGGCGCAACACTTACTTTGTTGGCTCGATCGATGGCAATTTGATTCGCTACAACACGCAGTCTCAAATTGACTACAACGAACTGAGGTTTAGAGCAGGCATTTTTCAGCGGCTTTCGCCAACCATGTTTGGTGAGCTTGGCTGGAGCAATCAACAACTGTTCATTGCAGGGAGCAAGATTCCAGGGCTGCCTGTAGGCACTCGTTTTTTGAATGACCACGCACTTCGCTTGGAGCTAAGCCGTCGCGATCAGCTAAACAAGCGGTTAGCGCTGAATACGTTTTATCAGTTCCGGCTAAGTTTTGCTGATCCTGATATACGATCGCGGCTTCTGAACTCATTCATCGCATCCTTCAGCTATGACCTCCAGCCCAACCTTCAGGTGGGACTCGACTACCAGTTTGCGCTGGCAAACTTCACAGCGATTAGACGGGATGACCAGTACCATCAACTGGCGGCTCGTCTGACTTACACCGCGTTTCGGAATACACAATTTAACGTCTTTGTAGGTTATAGCTTTGGCAATTCGTCTGATCCCTTGATCGACTTTAGTGGTCTCATTTTAGGCGTGAGTATGACGGTCAATTTGGGGCTTTTTTAGATGCACTCGATCGCAGGCACTTTTCAGCGCCAAACATGTCTATCGTGAAAGCCGCAGTCAGGGTTGTCTAAGCGAGCGAGGGGTGCCACGCTTCAAGGCCACGATCAAAGCCGCTGTAAATTCACTTAAAACTCTCTGGAATAGCGTTGCCTCCCTGAGTAGAAAGAGGCAGAAGCCGATCCATTCAAGCGTTGACCACAAGTATCAAGCGACCGTTCACGGTAACACCAACGTAACGCCGACAGCTAACTTCAAGACGATTCTCACGCCCAATATGGGATTACTAGCTACGCGCATCTTCGATCATCAGGGGAGTCTACCTACGTTCACACAATGCTACTGGTAGTGCTCTGGAGTCACTTCTATGTTGACGATTTCTCAATGGCTTCCCACTAGCGGGAGGTTGAATCGCATCCTGCTGCTCTTTGTTTGTGCGCTGTGCGTTGTGCTGGCGACACGATCGCCCCTCATGGCGCAAACACCGACGATCAATCAAGCCAAAATTACTCAAGTGCTGGACGGATCTCAAGTGTTTATCCAAAATCGGCAAGCGAAGGTTAACGACGCAGCAAGTAAAGGTCAACGCGTGCGTACAGGCGAGGCACGGGCACAGTTGACCTTTAATACAGGTGCGATCGGGCGGTTAGCTCATAACTCAGTGTTAACGGTCGGACAATGTGCCCGTCTGCGACAAGGAACCCTCCTGGTCAACGGGGCAATGAATGGCTGCACATCGTCTGTTGTGGCGGGTGTACGTGGCACAACCTATGTTCTGGAAGCAACCGACGCGGGAGAAACAGGCATTAAAGTGCTGGAAGGGGAAGTGACGGTGACTCGTCAACGGGTTGCAGAGGAGGATGCAGAGCCATCTCCTGGCAGCAAGCAGTTCTCACTGCCTTCAATCATCCCCTCGCTGCCATCATCTGCACCCGAACCCGAACCCAGTCCATCGCCCGATTCAGTTGAGGCACCCGTTGAGCCGATCGCCACGCCCGTACCGACTGATGCAAATCAGGTGGTGCTGCAAGCGGGTGAGAAGGTTAGCGTGAGTCCGACTGGCACTTTGGGATTGGTCGAAAAGCTGACTCAAAGTGAATTTACTAATTTGCTGAGAGGTGGCTTGTTTAATGGCTTTACGCTGTCGTTGCCTGGAATGTCAAAGATTCAGTCGAGCTTTCAGCAGTTGTTTCCAGGTGTTCCCTTTCCGATTCGGCTACCGAGCGTTTCAATTCCAGGTCTGCCGATTCGGTTGCCCTTTTAGCACCTGAAGGATAGAGGGAGGGGTGCATGACCCAAACTAAACATCGATGGCAGGTCAGACCAGAGGCGATCGCGCCCGTCTTCATTAGCCTGTTAGCGGTCACTAGCGCGATCGCGACTGCGGTGAATTTTCAACCGTTGTGGCAGTTAGAGTTGCAAACGCAAGCACTCTTTTTTCGACTGCGAGGCCCCGTTGCACCGTCCCAGCAGGTGGTGATTTTGGCGATCGATGATGATTCGCTCACGCGAGGGCGAGATTCTAAAGAGTTGAAGTCGCTGGCAACGATTCAATCATGGCCTTGGCGACGCACAGCCTACGCAGAGGCGATCGACAAGTTGATGGCAGCAGGTGCAAAAGCCGTTGCGGTTGATGTGCTGTGGGATTTGCCAAGTGAGCGACCCGATGACGATCGACGGCTTCAGCAAACCTTGCAGAAGTACGCGGGACGGGTGACGCTGGCAGCTCTTCATGCCTCGTCTCAAAGCAATGGCGGCGGGTTAGATCAGTTGGTTTATCCCGATCCGATGTTTCAAGTCGAGCCAAAATCCATTGGGTTTATCAACTATCTCACTGAACCAGATGGTCGATTTCGACGGTTTGCCAGCGCCTATCTCGATCGCATTGACGCCGACTTACGCCGATCACAACCCAATCTAATTTCGTTTGACGAAGCCAGTTTGCAAGCGTCTAAACTGCCTGTTGCGCAGCCCAAAGGAGACTATATCTTCTTCTACGGTGGACAAAACACGTTCACAACGGTTTCGTTCTGGCATGTGCTGTATCCCCAAAACTGGGCCTTGCTCAAGCAGCAGCAGGTGTTTAAGGACAAAATCGTGCTGATCGGCCCGACGGCTGCCTTTTTGCAAGATATTCACTCTACGCCGTTTGGGGATGTTTCGGGGGTGGAAATTCACGCCAACGCGATCGCCACGCTGCTGGAAAATCGGACATTGGCAGAGGTCGTTCCCGCTCCACGCTGGCGAGGCTTCTACCTGTTGCTTAGCATTGCGGGCATTGGGCTTGCTATTAGCCAACTCGCCAGACGCGCCACGCAACGCTTCTTTCTGGCGATCGTCATTGCGGTCATCTGGTCAATCATCGGCTATGGCAGCTTTGTCTATGGTGGCTGGATTCTCCCAGTTGCCACGCCCATGCTGGCGATCGGCCTGAGCGGACTGTCCTTTCTCGGCACCGGAGCCGTGAGCGATCAACTTGAAAAGCTGCGTCTGCGTCGCACATTGGAACGGTATGTGGCAATGCCTGTGGTGGAAGAAATTCTGAACCAGCCCGAAGACTTCCAGGCGTTGCTTCAGGGGCGCAAGCTCAAAGCTGCCGTGTTGTTTTGCGATATTCGCGGGTTTACCACACTGTCGTACAAGCTGCCTCCCGAACAGTTGGTTGCGTTGCTCAATATTTACCTCAATGCAATGGTGGAAGCGGTAGCCGCTGCCAGTGGCACGATCGACAAATTCATTGGCGATGCGGTAATGGCAGAATTTGGCTCGCCCGTTTCCTATGGTGAACAGGTGGATGCGATGAATGCCATTCGCGCGGCATTGGGGATGCGTCAGGCGTTGGCAACGCTGCGATCGCAGTGGCAGCAGGAAGGCAAAACGTTGTTGTATCACGGCATTGGCATCAGCTATGGCGAAGTGATTGCGGGCAATATTGGCTCGCTACGACGGCTGGAATACACCGTGATGGGCGACACGGTCAACGTTGCCAGCCGTGTGGAAGGGCTAACTAAAAACTTCTGGACAGATATTTTGATCACGGACTCGCTGTATCAACTGGTGCAGGAGCAGGTAGAAGTGGTGTTTGTGGGCGAACATTTACTGCGGGGACGCGAAGAAAGCCCCACAGACCTCTACAGTCTGGTGGGGCTGAAAGGCGAATCACCAACGCTCTACCATCAAGTACACGAAGAACTGCGCCGCTATCTGGGCTACAAAGAATCAACCTCATAGAAATACAAACCTCGGAGGTTTGAACCAAGAATCAGGCATCGTCACCCATATCGTTGCTGAAACCTCCGAGGTTTTGGGCAACTAAACATCTGGGTGTTCGATTGCAAAGACCTGAGCGATCGTCCGATCGAGTGCTCCCAATTGATGCGAAGAGAGCCGATCGCTGCCACTGAGTGTCGCCATCTCTGCATACACACCCTGTTGCAACACCAACAGCAGAATCGTTTGCCGTTGTGGATCGACCACCCAATATTCAGGAATGCCGCGATCCTGGTATTGCAGCCGTTTGGCAATGTAATCTCGATCGCGCTGCAACTCACCGGGGCTAACAATTTCAATCACCAGGTCGGGCGGTGCCATCGAGAGCCGAATGGTGTTGCGTCGCTGCAACTGCTCAATGTGTTCTGCACGAATGATAGTCAGATCCGGGTAACGATTGCGCGGTTCGCCTCTCACCTCAAGCTCTAACCCGTGCCCCCGGAGCCTGCGATGCCCCACGATCGGCAGAAAAATGGCAAAGAGGAGGTTGGCAATCTCAACATTCAGTCCCGATTCTGGTGGCCCTTCGATCAACTCCCCATTAAAAAGCTCGTACAGGTTCTCTGTGCCATCGTCGTAGGACAGATACTCGTCAAAGCTAAGAAAGCGCGGCTTGGTTTGAATCATAGTGCTGAGCAGAACGGCACGATCGCTCCTATCCTAACCAGAAACCGAGTCTCTTTGATGCTAAAACCTCGGCGGTTTGAGTCCCCCTGAGAAGATAGAATCTCTAGAGCGTTTTGTTTGATTGACTTCCTTACTGATGTCTACATTCCTGCTCCAAAGTCGTTATATGAAGCGAGTTGTGCGCGGTTACGAGAAGAACGGCGATCGCCTGATGCATGAATTTCTCCTCAAAGATGCCAGCTTGTCAGAATTACAAGATTTGTTTGAAGAACCGCGCCAGCATTTAATGGTAGACAGTTATCCTATCGCCAACATTCACTCTGCTTACTTTCAACAACACCTGAAGGTTGTCCTTGACTTCGATCAGTTTGACTATTTCCTGGAATGTGATGCGGTGTAACTGTGAAGTTGCTCAATGACAATCGCGTAGTGCATCGAAGCATTGCAAATGTAACGCGATCGATCACGATTGCATCCGGAGCAATCTCAATTGGATAGTGATCGATCTCGAATGTCAGCCGATCGATCTCGAATGTAACGCGATCGCACTTGACGGATCAAAACCTCGGAGGTTTCAATCAAGCGCTGAACGTGCAATCAACATGACGGCTTAAACCTCCGAGGTTTGCATCAGCCGTTGCAGCGTGTAACTAAAACTTCGGAGGTTTCAACCATTGCGTTGATGCCCCCGTGATGTCTGGTTAAACCTCCGAAGTTTGGTTTGTTCTGATTGATGCTACGTTGGTTGCAGGATTTTTTGCGATCGACGAAATAGGTATGGCAGACAGCGCTGTTTTCATCTCCAGTTCCAGCCGCGATCGCGTCGATCATGATGTGTTCATTTCTTACTCGCGGCGCGATAGTGAGTTTGCGCGTCAGCTTTTAACTCGACTCAAGGGCGAAAACCGGGATGCCTGGGTTGATTGGCAATCGATTGAAGCAGCGGAAGACTTTTGGCGGGCGATCGAAATTGGCATTGAAGCCGCCAATACGTTTGTTTTCATCCTCAGCTCCGATTCGGTGGCATCTCAATACTGCAAGCAAGAAATTGACCATGCGGTAAAGCACAACAAGCGCCTGATTCCAGTCGTGTGTCGCACGGTAGACGCAACCACTGTTCATGCCGCACTGCGTCCCCTCAATTGGATTGCCTTTCAAGCATGGAACGATGACGTTGCCTTTGCTCAACTGGTACGGGCGATCGACACTGACTTACCCTACGTGCGAATGCACACGCGCCTACAGGTAAAGGCGATCGAATGGAACAAACGCGGACGCGATGACAGCTTTTTGCTGCGAAAGATGGATCTAGCCGATGCGGAAACCTGGTTGACTGGCAGCAACGGCAAAGAACCCACGCCAACCGCACTGCAACAGGACTACATCACGACCAGTCGCACCTTTGAGGATAATTACAATCAACTGCTGGCACGGGGAGAACGGGCAGGTAAACAGGTGAAGGTTGCGGCGTTTGTGGTGCCGCTTGCAGTTGCGATCGCATCTGTTGCTGGAGTGGTTGCCTTCTTCAAAACTCAAGATGCGACGGTTGCAGTGCAGTGGGCGAACAGCGCGGTTCAAAGAGCAAACAATGCAGAACAAAGGCGAACCGACGCAGAAACGCAGCGTAAGGATGCGGACGAAAAGCGAACGAGTGCAGAAGGCAAGCTGAAAGGTACAGAAGAGAAGTTGTCGGATGCAAAAGGAAAGTTATCTAACGCAGAAGCATTGCGGCAGCGTGCAGAAGCAACGCAACGAGATGCAGAAGGAAAAGCGCGTAATGCACAACTAAAGCTAGCGGGTATAGAAACAAAATTTACCATTGCTAGTGCTGATTTGCAGCAGAAGGAAAAGAACATTCAGGATGTATGGGAGTTTAGTGAGGCTGAATCTCAGCGCCTTCAACATAACTATACTCAAGCCCTAGACATCATCAACCGAGTTATTCAGAAAAATCCCCATAACACTTTTGCTTTGTTTAGCCGAGGCTGGACTCATGATTTAATGAAGGACTATCGGGCGGCTGAGGCGGACTTTCGTCAAGCGATTAAGCTTGACCCCAAGTATGCTAGAGCTTACAACGGCCTTGGGCTTGCCTTATCAGATCAAAATAGGCTCGATGAAGCAATTGTCAATCTCCGTAAAGCAACCAAGCTTGACCCCAAACTTGCTACTGCTTACAGCAACTTAGGTAACTTGCTATACCAGCGGAATAAGAGCAGTGAGGCAATCACTGTCCTTCGTAAAGCAATCAAGCTTGATCCCAAGCTTGCTAACGCTCACAACAATCTTGGACTTGTGTTGATGGGTGAGAACAAGTTTGATGAAGCAACCGCTGCTCTGCGTAAAGCAATAGAGCTAAACCCCAATGAAGCTTTTATTTATAGCAATTTAGGACTTGTGCTGAAGAATCAGAAAAAGCTTGATGCAGCAATCACTGTTCTTTACAAAGCCATTGAACTTGACCCGAAATATCCTGAGGCTTATTACAATCTGGGTCTTACTCTGTACAAGCAAAATAAACTGGACGAGGCAATCACTGCTTACCACAAAGCGATCGAGCTTGATCTAAGCCACGCTGAAGTCTACAACAATTTAGGTATTGCACTGTATAAACAGGACAAGCTGAATGAAGCAATCACTATGCTCCACAAAGCTATTGAACTTGACCCGAAATATCCTGAGGCTTATTACAATCTGGGTCTTACACTGTATAAGCAAAACAAGCTGGATGAGGTAGTTACCGCTTTCAAGCAAGCGATAAGATTTGCGCCTCAAAATGCTGAGACTTACTACAATCTAGGTGTTGTACTGTTTAAGCAGTACAAACTAGATGAGGCAACTACTATGCTCCGCAAAGCTACTGAACTTAACCCAAAATATCCTGGAGCTTATTACAATCTTGGTCTTGTGCTGTACAAGCAAAACAAGCTGGATGAGGCAGTTGCTGCTTTTAAACAAGCGACAAAATTTGACTCGAAAAGTGCTCAGGTTTACTACATATTGGGTGTTGTACTGTCGGAACGGAACAAGCTAAATGATGCCGTTAATGCCTATAGACAGGCGGTTGAACTAGACACTAAAAATGCTGAGGCTTATTATAACCTGGGGATTACGTTATACAAGCAAGATAATCTGAATGAGGCAGTTAACGCTTTTAATCAAGCGATAACACTCGATCCGAAAAATGCTGAGGCTTACTACAATTTGGGCATTGTATTGTTTGAGCAGAACAAACTGGATGATGCCGTTAATACGTACCGTAAAGCGATCGAGATTGCTCCTAGAGAAGCTAAAATTTACAACAATTTGGGAAATACGCTGAGAAGACAGAATAAGCTCAATGAGGCGATCATTGTCCTTAATCGCGCGATTGAAATTAGTCCTACCCTTTCTCCAGCCTATGCTAACCGAGGTTTAGTCTATTTCAACTTGAAACGGTATGCAGAAGCCCTAGCAGACCTGAATCGAGCCATCGACGAGCTTAACTTCAAGAAAGATTGGGTGTTGCAGTTGCGGGAGCAGGTGAGGAGGGAGGTGAAGTGAGCGTGTAGGGTATGGGGTGTAGGGAGGAGGGGCGCTCCTTATACTAGTAAGCATTTCAGAGGAATGGAGAAAGCGCACTACTATAGAGTTAACTGAGCAGTTGTTAGAGTTAGTCATGGTTACTCAGCTCAATATCAACGAATCTCTGCTCCAGGAGGCACTAGCACTCGATGACCAGGCAACCATTGATGCCCTGGTAGAAACGGCCCTGCGCGAATACATTCAACGCCGTAAGCGGCTCAAAGTGCTAGACCTCTTTGGAACGATCGATTACGACGAAGCTTACGATTACAAGCAACAACGACAGCAGGCATGAGCGTCATTGTTGATACGTCTGTTTGGTCACTGGCGCTACGTCGGAAAGCCCTGCCTACTAATTCTTCGATCGTTGCAACTCTACAAGACTTAATTGCCAATGATCAAGTCGCCTTATTAGGCGCGATTCGTCAAGAAATTCTTTCAGGCATTCGTAGCTCCGAACAGTTCATTCGCTTACGAAACTACCTGAGAGCTTTGCCAGATATAACGCTCGCGATCGAAGATTACGAACTTGCCGCAGAGTTCTTTAATACCTGCCGGAGCAAAGGCATTCAAGGCTCAAATACGGACTTTCTGATCTGTGCAGCGGCTCATCGTCGCAGTTTCAGTATTTTTACAACCGATCAAGATCTGCAAAATTTTCAAGCACACATTCCCATTGTTTTGTTGCCAACTCAAAGCTAGGAAAAGCATCAATTGCATAAGCAGGTACGGATGAACGCGCACGATGGACATGCTCACAACCGGATGCGACGTTAGACTGAAGTCAAATCATTCTGGGCGATGGCATGAGAACGATCGAAACCACAGCAACGATTACTAAAGATGGGCAACTTACCCTGCAAGTGCCGCCCGATCTTGCGCCTGGTCAGCACCGCGTTGTTGTTGTTATTGATGAGCAGCTTGAATTATCGCTGCCTCAGGCTCAGACTGATCCTTTGATTGGTCTCTTTTCCGGTACTCCTGAGCTTGGCACACAGTCAGAAGCGATTCTACAGTCCGAGATTACAGCTAACACTGGTTGGACGTGGAAACAATTACCGCTGTAGCAGACACAGGCTTTGTCGTTGCCTTACTTAATCGATCGGATGCAAGTCATGCAGCCGCAGTCAGTGTATATCTCCAACAGCAAAGCATCCTGCTACCACAAACGACCTTAACTGAAGTTGCTTACTTGGTCGGGCGTGATGCTAGCACTGCAACCACGGTCGCTTTCTTACAAGGACTCTCTGCCAGTCGCTTTCACTTAACAGCTCTAATTGCACAGGATTTGATTCGAGTCGCAGCGATTCTTGACCAGTACGCAGATAGTCGGATTGATTTTGTTGATGCCACTGTAATGGCGATCGCTGAACGCTACCGTAGCCAAACCATTTTGACCCTAGATCAACGAGACTTTCGCATCCTCCGTCCCCAACACTGTGAGAGCTTTATCTTGCTGCCTTAAAGATTCGGCGATCGAGCTTGGCTTCAAAGAAGATGCCGTCTTGCAGTTGCGAGAGCAGGTAAGAGAAAGGCTAAAGGCTAAAAACTAAAGGCTAAAAGATAAGGGATGAATGGGGAGGGATGAAGAGAGATGAGGGGCGACGAGGGGCGATCGGGCTATTCTTAATCTGCTAAGGTATAAGACATGAAAGCCACGACCGTCTACTTATCTGAGGAAGCAACGTTAGCGCTAGAGAAACTGGCTCAGCAGCTAAACCGTCCTGCTTCTGAGCTAATTCAAGATGCGATCGATCGCTATCTTTTGAATAGCCATGCATCGCTTCCTCCTTCTATTGGGCTGGGAGCCAGTGGCAGCGGCGATCTTTCAGAGCGCGATGAAGAACTGCTGTGGCAAGAATCGATGTCCTAGCGGATACCAGCGGCATTATTGCCCTGCTCGATCGCGACGATCGTTATCATCAAGCTGCGATCAAAGTTGCTAGGGCAAATACGCTTACGGTGCCTTCAACCGTCTTACCTGAAGTTGATTATTTAGTCAGCAAGTATTTGGGTGAGGCTGTGGCACAAGCGTTTATTCAAGATTTGGCAGATGCTCATTTCAACTACCTTACCGTGGAACTTGATGACATCAGAAACGCATTAGACGTTATGACTCGCTACAAAGGCGTTCCTCTTGGCTTAGTCGATGCAAGTCTGGTTGCGCTAGCAGAACGCTATCGTGTGCAAAAAATACTGACGCTCGATCGACGACACTTCAGCTTGATTAAACCGAGAGGATTGGAATACCTGGAATTACTACCCTAATGGTTTTCAGGGAATGTCTTACAGGTAGCGCGATCGCCAAAAATGGGAGACATGAGGGCATTGCTGTTACGATCGAAGACACAGAAATCGTTTTTGATAACCATCATCCTCGTGGCATCCCCAGAAAAACCTGGTTAGCGAATCTTCAGTTCCACAACAAAGCGTTTAGTGGTCAGCCCTTCCAGGTTACCGAAACAACCTTTTGAGAGGTCATCATGCAAGAAGCGATTCAGTATCCAGCCGCGCACCAGGCGGAGTATCTCTACCCGCTGCTGCATCGAATTAAAGCAAGACCGGGCATGTATCTAGGGCGACCCTCTCTCACTCGTCTCAGAATGCTACTACTGGGCTACAGCTTGGCGCGGCGAGAACTAAATCTGCCTCTGACTGAGCAGGAAAAAAGCTTCGATGGGTTTCAAGACTGGATACAACAGCGCTTTCAGATCCAGTCTTCCCAGGCATGGGACAGCATCATTTTATTCCACTCAACCGATGAGCAAGAGGCTTTAACAAGATTCTTCCAGCTCTTTGAAGAGTTTTGCGAAGCGGTGAAGCGACCTTAAGCGATTGTAGGGGTTGATAAAGGGGCGATCGGGCCTGGGTGAAGCGCTAAACTAAGTTCAAATCATTCTGGGCGTTTGTATGAGAATGATCGAGACCACAGCAACGATTACTAAAGATGGGCAACTTACCCTGCAAGTGCCGCCCGATCTTGCGCCTGGTCAGCACCGTGTTGTTGTTGTCATTGATGAGCAGTCTGTTCCTACTCCCCAGCGATCGCCCCTACAATTTTCAGCCTACCCGGTTGGGTTAGTCTCTCCCGCTCTAACCTTCCGTCGAGAAGATCTCTATGGCGACTCATAACGCTGTTTTCATCGACATAGACGTACTCATTTATGCCAAGCTGTCTCTCTCGCCGTTTCATCGTCAAGCTGTAGAGAGATTGCAGACCTTAGAGATAGCAGGAACCCAATTCTGGATCAGCAGCCAAATCATCAGGGAATATCTTTCTGCGTTGACGCGCCCTAGCGACTTGTCCGCGCACATTCTCGTTGCGACACTGGTAGAGGATAGTCACTATTTTGTCAGCCAATTTGAGGTTGCTGAAGATAATCGTGAAACGACAGAAAGGTTACTAACTTTGATTGAGCAGGTTAGCGTAGGCGGCAAGCAAGTCTATGATGCGAATATCGTTGCTACAATGCAGGCCTATGAAATTCCATCGCTGCTAACTCACAATACTCAGGATTTCAACCGTTTTTCCAATCTCGTTACTTTAATGCCGTTGGTCTAACGACGCAGCAGGTGTACTATTTGGGTCATGGCGAGAGACGATGACGATCGGACGTATCTTGGCAGCAAGCCCCAAATCGACCAACCATACTCCGCCTGGTTTAGGGTTCATCGAGCGAATCCAATACCTCTTGTTCAACGACTCTAGAGCACCTGGCAGCTAGTCAGACATATCCTACTTGAGATAATGAGCGTATCCTTCCGCAAGTACAGCCATGTTTGCGATCGTCTCCCATAAGAACCTTCAACTTCGACCTGGCGGAGTCTTACGATTGCCTGCTACGTGGGACGAGTATGAGAGCCTGAGCGCACAACGCGGTGACGGTTCGTTGCCTCGACTTAAGTACCGCAATGGAGAAGTCTTGCTAATGTCGCCTCTGCCACATCACGGAAAAGATGCCAGCCTGATCGCTGATATCATCAAAACACTGCTAGATCACGCAAATAGCGAGTATGACTCCTTTACGCCAATTACGATGAAGCTACCGGAAGAAAGCGGGATTGAACCAGACTATTGCTTCTACATTGACAATTGGGAAGCCGTGCTAGGCAAAAAGCGGATTGATTGGCGCAGTGATCCACCACCCGATCTGGTGCTTGAGATTGATGTCACCAGTTATTCCGATATCAATGATTATTTGCCGTATCAGGTTCCCGAAGTGTGGCTGTATAAGCGCAACCAACTACGTATCTATCAGCTTCAGGAGAATGCTTACCAACTGAAAGCTCAAAGCCGCTATTTCCCAGCGATCGATCTGCCAACGCTCATTGAGTCTTGCCTTCAGCTTGCCTACGATCGCAACACCAGCGCTGCCATTCGGGACTTAAGGCAACGGCTCAGAGATGGCCTGTTGTAGATTCAAACTAGGAGAAAATTTGTTTAGCCCACTGTCCTAGCGCCAAGCCAAACAGCGAGAGACCGCTGAGAATAAAAAACGTGTAGGTTTTTCCAAACAAGCGGAGTAAGTCGTTTCTCGCGCCAGCGACAGTTTCGGGCAACGTCACCGCAAAAATGCCTGCGATCGCTCCTACACCAGCCATACCCAAGATATTCAACAAACCCATCGTCTTAGCCCACAGCATCGCAGCCATTACGCTGATGGCTCCAGCCATCAACATACTCGCAACGCCTGGTACCGTCCATCCCAAAAAGACCACCATCGCAAAGGCCGTTGCCAGTTGACCTTCTGCAATGCCAAAGACGCTACCCGCAAAGGCCCCAGCCAAGCCTCCAGCCAAGCCACTGCTCAACGTCCACGTTACAGCGGGTGTCAAAATAAGAATCTTGGCAATGGTCAGTGCAAAAGCAAGCGGCAACACAATGCTTTGCGCCCAGGATGGCGTATACGCAAGTAGAAAGCCAACCAGTACGTACCACAAGAAGTTAAGCGCCAGCCAGTTAAGCGGGATGGTGGTTGTTTTCATACATTGCAACGTTGTGATGACGGGGTTGCTGACTCAAACTGAAGCTCTGTGGTAAACGCACGACCATGCAGAGGCGATCGATCCGTTATCGACTACTGTACTGAATTCGTTAGGACAGTGCCGAGGAGATTTACTTTTTTGATTGTCTCAATCTGCCGCTTTTCAACAAACAAGCTATTTACAGTGACTGTAAAGCTTTCAAGAAGATTGCGATCGCCTTCTCAGGTTAGGTATGGCTTGCAAAAGTTAGCGCGTCGTCTGCAATACCTGTTTGGATCGCACAATCTGATCTTGACTAAATCCTGCTTCATCTAAATAGTTCAGAAAGGACGCATCGCTATAGCGAGGATCGACACTAAGCGCCTGACGATATGCCTCCTGCGCTAATGCTTTTTCGCCATTGCCCCAGTGGGCGATCGCCAGCGTTACAAAGGGATGAGGATTGGTCGGTTCTAAGCGGACGGCTGTTTTGGCGGTAGCGATCGCAAAGTTGTACTGCCCGATGCGCTCACAGGCAAGACTGAGATTGTAGGAAGGAATTTCGTTGTCTGGTTGTAGTATGGCTGCCCAAGCATGAGCAGCGATCGCCGACATCAACTGGCCTTCAACCAGATACACAATGCCCAGTGCATTTAGGGTTTGTACATTGAACGGGTTGAACTGCAAGGCTTGTAGAAGGGTGTCAACCGCCGCCACATTTTGCTTTGCTTTATGCTGCGTCCAGCCCAGTAAGATTCTGCCAGAAAGATTGTTGGGTTCAAGAGCGCTTGCTTGCTCAAGGGCCGCGATCGCCTCCGGGTAGCGCTCCTGCTCCCGATAGCTCAAGCCTTGCTGCCGATACGTTTCTGCCGATATGGCAAACGCTGGTATCGCAGACAGACTGCTACTAACAACTATCCCAGCGACAACCCATCCCTTCATCTTTTATCCTTTAGCGATCAGCGGTCAGCTTAACAAGCAGGCGACCTTTAGGAAAACAAGCTACAGCGTTCAGCAAACATGCGCCCTTAAACTGCCAGCTTCAACTCAAACCTTATCCCTATTCCCAATTCCCTATGCCCGACTCCAACTTCTGGCACGTCGGGCAAAAATGCGCCGATCGCCCTGCCATTTTAAAGCGTTCGATCATCGTTTCACAATTGCGGCAGCGATCGCCATCACGCCCATACACCCAGGCAGAACCGCCATAGTTGCCGTTAACGCCTGCTACGCTGCGAAATGTTCGAAACGTGGTGCCCTTTGCCTCAATGCTGGCTTGAAGGACTTGAACAATGTTCGATCGCAGTCGCTCAATGTGGGATTGCTTGAGGTGAATACATAGCGTTTGAGGATGAATACCACTGAGAAAGAGCGCTTCATCAGCATAAATATTGCCAATGCCAGCGACGATCGTCTGATCCAGCAAGGCATTCTTAATCGGACGGCGACGCTGCAACTGCTGAGTCAAGTAGGCAACCGAAAATTCTTCAGAAAACGGTTCCGGGCCTAACTGTTGTAATCCAGTGATAACTTGCTCTGGCTCGTTCTCTGGCGGCACCCACCACATCTGCCCAAACGTCCGCTGATCGACAAAGCGTAGTTCCTTGCCATTTCCAAAAAACAGCCGCACTCTGGTGTGTTTTTCCAGTGGTTCCGTTTGGTCTACCCAGAGAAGTTGCCCGGTCATGCGGAGATGGACACCGAGCCAGCTATGAGAGTGAGGGGTGAGGGGTGAGGGGTGAGAGGTGAAATAGGTTGCTGAGGGAGAAGCGGCGATCGGACGAGAGGGAAACGAGGAAATCGCTGCCAACGGCTGATGGCTGACCGCTGACCGCTGACCGCTGACCGCTGATTCTCCTAACTCCGCCAGCAAATACTTTCCACGTCGATGCCATTGAACGATCGCAGCGCCCTGCAACCCGGCCAAGAAATCTGCTACTGAAAAAGGGTGGGCGATGGTGCGATCAAGCAACACATCCCCACCCTCAATTATTTGATGCAGGGTCACGTCATTTAAACCCCGCCGAACCGTTTCAACTTCGGGTAACTCAGGCACAGAAAGCAATGCTCCCAGACAACCAGTGTCTAAACGTCAGACAGTTAATCCTTAGTCTAACGTGCATAGCCTATAGCCTGAAGCCAACAACTACTGCTAGCGAGATTCTGTACCCTGGTTAGCATCACCTTCAACACCAGTGCTGCCACCTGGAGCATCGGCTGTCTGTGCGGGATCGGCTGTTGCTGTACCCGTTGTTGTACTGGAAGGCTTACCAACCTCTTCTTGGCTACCAGTCTTACGAATAGCAGGCTCGATCGGGGTCTGTCTACCAGTCGTTTTGGCTGCGCCTGTCTTTTTAGTGGGGGGTGCAACTTCAACCACTTCACTTGCAGCAAAGTTGTTAGTGTTCACGCCCGCGTAATTGACTTTATCAAACCGCACAATCACCGAGTACTTAATGCCGCTCTGATCGATCGACGCAACGGTGCCATAATCCTGGAACCAGTAAGACTCTTTGCGAAGAATTTTGACTTTAGAACCGCGCTGAACCATGAGTGTTTTTCCCTCTTATTGTTAAGCTTCAACTCATACAGCTTTAATGACCCTAACTTTACTACGAACCGATGACACATTCAGCGCGAGTGTGGGTGGTTGCAACAATCTGAAATATTTTGCATTGCGTCAGAAGTTAGAAGTCAGGAGCCAGAAGTAAGCGTTGCCTTCAAATTCTGATCAGCCTTTTAGCCTTCATCCCCCCATCCCCCATTTCCTATCCCCTCATTCCCATTCCCCATCCCTCATCCCTCCCCATACCTCCTCCCTCTCCATTGCTTTGGCGTTTGGAGTGAAGACAGAAAGAGCCGCAAGACAGCGATCGGATCGGCAAGAGGTGAGAGCCAAAAAAGCCATGCTGGTTTAGCGTGAGTACGATCGCAAGAGGGCGCGATCGCGAACGTGAGTCCTATTCGAATCAGCACGAGCAGTAAATTGAGGCTGAATGCTGTGATGACTACAGGTGCAGAACGACCGCTGAGCATGTCACCAAACAGTAGCAATACAACGGGAATGGGAAGCCCCTGAACGGCGAGCAGCAGCAGCCAATCACCCCAAACTTGACTGCGAGAAGCGGCATCTTTGAGATCGAGCGATCGCCCCCATTCGCGCCACGTTTCAGCCGCTCCTTCATACATCCGCACTTTCAGCACATTTGCTCCATCCAGAAAGGCGACTTTGGCTCCTTGAGCCGCGATCGCGCGTGCCAGCGTGACATCATCACAAAACGAGCGGCGAGCAACCGTATAACCGCCAACCTGAGCGAGTTGCGATCGACGGCAGAAAAAGCATTGTCCATTTGCCATCACGCGATCGGGTCGATTTCCTGTTTCGCCTGCTGGCCCAAAGCGATACACCAACGTCAGCAGCAGCGCCGGATGCAGCAACAGTTCACCGGGGTACCTTAAAAGAAACTGAGGTGCCAGTGAAATTAAATCGTATCCCTCCCGATTAGCCGTATCAAGCAAACTGGCAACAAGACCGGGTTGAGGTTGCGTATCGGCATCGATTCCCAGTACCCAATCACTGTCAACCGCGCTTGATAAAAAACCATGATGCAATGCCCAGGGACGACCCACCCAATCCTGGGGCAGTGGATCATCGTTGAGGAGACGAAAGCGTGGATCAGTCGCCTGCGCTGCTTTCACTAGCTCTGGTGTGCGATCGGTTGAGTGGCTATCTACCACCAAAATCTCTCGCACTTCGTAGCCTTGACGGCTCAGCCCCGAAAGGCACGGCATCAGGCGTTCTGCCTCATTAAGGGTCGGCACGATCACACTAACGGTCGCTAGCTGATCTGGCGTTGGCTGTTTGGGTTGCAACGGTGGATAGCGGTCCGGCCCTCGCAGCAAGCGAGAAAGCAAAATAGCCGTAGCTGGCACCTGAGCCAGGAGCAGACCGAGAAGCAAAACGTCTCTAATCACGAGGATGACTTGGATGCGGCTGCAACCGGCACGGTAGAAACGTCACTATGGGCAACAGCCGTTTTTTCGAGCTCGTTGCCGCGAAAAGACGCTTCTGTATCGATAGCAGGCTCAATCGCTACAGTCGGCTTAGCCACCCACCAAAGGGCGATCGCGGGTAGTACCCCTAAAACAGCGCCGATCGCAGTAGGAATCCAGAACCGCACATCCAACTGATTCACGGTGATGACAGCGCCAAACGCAAAGTTCACAAGGTAGATCACCAGTGGGACGGTGAGTTGGGGACGGGTAAGGACGATCGACGTGTTGCGCCAAAAGAGCGCTGCAACCGACATAAACAGAGCACCCGTACCCAACCAGCCTGTCAGGTTGCGGTAGGGCATCCCAAAAAACTGACCCAGATCGCGGAATTCCCAGAAGGGATAGGCCGTCTGACTCATGGCAGGGTCAAGCACAAAGTCCCACGCGGTGAGGAGAATGGCACCCAGCAAAATTGCGCTGACTTGCTTCTGCCAGCTTTTGAACCCAATCGCATCCAGCCCAACCCGGGCCAGCAGATACGTCGATAATCCTACATAAAACCAGGACAACGGAATCGTAAACGGGACGAGTCCAGCGATTTTGTAGCCTAAGCCGTTGAGATAACCATAGTGTCCAAACGGAAAACCTGTGCTGGTTCCCAGTAGTTCGCTGCTTAGCGAAAGGCCGATCGATGGCACCATAAACAGCAACCAGGCACGCAAGCCCAGCGTGCGATAGGCATAAAGGGCCACCGTCACAGCTCCCAAGAGAATATAAACGACGCCACCACCCGCCATGCTCCAGCCAAACAGAGCTTGTCCAAAGGACGGTAGGGTGGCGATAAATTCAGGGTTTGGCAACACTAGCAGCAACCCTGCTAACCCAAACACCAACGATAGAATATGACCCGTCAGGCAGAAACGCTCGATCGCGACTAGCTGTCTCATAGAGACTCCTCAAAACACAGGGCACTGAAAAACCGCTAGCTACAAGTTTACAAATGTTTATGAGAATATTGCAGACTGCGATCGGTTTTTAGCAGAAATTTGGTCGAAAATACAAAACGCTTTGTTGCTCTTCTCCACTGAGCAAAAGCCCACTGTCATTAGTAACAGAATGTTCAGGTTTAAGCTATCACCACACAACCCACCAACTTTGCATCTTTTCTAGCCGAAGCACGATCGAACCTCTGGTGCTGAGGTTGGGCGTGCCTCCTGATGACGGCAAACAGAGTGTGATAGCCTAAACTAGGAGTTGAGCAGGCTCATTGAGCAAGATCAGCTAGCTTCAACGGGATGTGGCGCAGCTTGGTAGCGCACTTCGTTCGGGACGAAGGGGCCGCTGGTTCGAATCCAGTCATCCCGATCTTAAGCGCCTTGTTTTTCAGCACCTTTAATCTGAAAAGCATCAATTTCAGCAGAGAATGCTCTCTTTAATGAGGAATCTCTTTGCTGTTGTTTAGAAAATTGTGAAGTTCTAGTTGTAGACTTGACAAGACCCTTTATAGTATTTTTGTACTAATCTCTCTCAGCACTTAGTTAGATTTGTTCATACGCGATCGCACAGGATTGCTCTCAGTGCAACGGTTGTTTAATTTCAACCATCACTCTGGTAGCAAACCCTGAAGTGACGTGTCTGAGCACATCCTGTTTTGTCAGAAGCATCCACTGACAACCGCGATCGTACTGGGAGAGCACCGCGCGCTTCCACGAGTTTGAACATGGGTGCTTGAAGCAGGCTCGCCGTATCGATGGTTTGATATCAATTTGAATTGAAAATGCGACACATCCTGTAGGGGCAAGGCAATGCCTTGCCCCTACACACCGATTGATCTGTAGCCGTCATTCTTTAAATCGGTATGAGGCTCTTGTTCACCTGATTTAACCCGTCACTAAACCTAGTTACTTTCACGACTTGTCACCTTCGAGGACTGGAACGATGCATCGTCGTAAATCTCGCACCAACAGTATGAAATACATGCTGGCTGGTGGGTCTGTCGTAGCAGCAGTTGGCTTGTTAGCGGATCCACGCAGCTTGTTGCCAACGCCTGCCCCAACTAAAGCGATCTGCCAGGAGGTTGTGCAGTCGAAAGCCACGCTGTCGAGGGAGCAGTTATCCCAGTTTTTGACGATTCCTGAGCGCTCTAGCAAAGCGCAGGTACGTCAAATCATGAAAGAGCCTTACTGCCAGTTGCCGCCTGTGGATGTACGATCGAGCGTTTCTTCGCGTCGTGAAGCCTATCCACTCGCCTTTGATACCCAAACCTGGTTGATTGTGCTCTACGAGGGCAACGAATATGCAGGTTATGCGTTTAGCTTCCGTCACTAGCATGCGAATCCATCTCATTCTGAGAGGAGCAAGGTTGCGAGGGGCTGTTTTGAAAGGGACGATCGCAGGCATTGCCCTGTTGCTCTTACCGTTTGGCTGTGCTCGTGCGCCGAGCAATTCTTCCACTCTCAATATCAAGCTTTACCAAACGTGGGAACTTCAGCCAGGCGATGTCTTAGGCGATCGCCGCATTCTCGGTGGGTTAGGAGACATTTCTATTGCTCTCAATGGCAACAGCGTCTATGCCCCTTTTGACGGTCGCACCCAACTCGATCAGCATCAATGCCTCATTTTTTCTAGCCCAGATGTGCCTGCTTATCTGTTTCGCCTGTGTGGTTTGAAGGATGCACGCCCCAGGATAGTCAATCAGGGCGATGCGATCGGCAGTGGTACCCTGCTTCAGTTCGCAACTCTGCGCAAACAGCCCAACGGCACCTGGGCCATTGTTGAACCTGCCAAAGCCATCCTGGAACGCACGCTGAAGAAATCTTAGATGGTGCGCGATCAATTGAAACGTGCAATTGGCAACGTTTTATACCGATTTAAAGAATGACGGCTACAGATCAATCGGTGGGTAGGGGCAAGGCGTTGCCTTGCCCCTACAGGATGTGTCGCATTTTCAATTCAAATTGGTATTAGCTTGCTGACCATTCACAACGACTGACCATTCACAACAACTAAAGACTCTGCTCTTATCCTTATTACCGTTGCTTCCCCGCATGAAAGTCTCTTCCCTGGTTGCTTTTAGTTTGCTTGCGTTCCTCTCAACCGTCCATCAGGCAGCACAGGCCGATGAGAGCGGTGCGATCGATTTCTCGTTGACTGCAAATACGCCATCCAGCTCCGTTGCCTCTGCACTGATCGAACAGTCGGAGGCAGCGCCAGCCCCGCCATCAACCCCTGCTTCGTCCGCCCTCAGCTTTGCACCACCTGCCGCCTCACCAAGCCCTCCAGCGCCCAAACCAGTTGCTCTGAAGGAGAGTCCCACACCAGATGTTGCGACTGAACAGGGCAGCGATATTTTTGCAGGTGGCTCAGACTCTCTGGTTGCCCGTACCGTGGGTCATGCAGAAGGCACGCGCACAGCCGACGGCAGCAAAACCCGCGCCTACTACGGACACTCTGATCCCGGTAATGGAGTTTGGAATTTAGGTAGTTTTTCTTACCAGCATGGGGCGAAATCACCGGAAGAAGCTGATGAGAGGCAACTTCGGCGCTTACAGCAGCAGGCAGATGTGATTCGCCAAAGAGCAGACTCACACCGCTTGAACCTATCGCTAGAAGAAGAACTGAACGCCATTGACTTGGCAAATCAGGCTCCTCTGGCTGCGTTGGATACGCCTGGATACATTGAATGGCTGAAGAAAGCGCGCGATCGCGGTCTTACAGGGTCTGATGCGGTACTCTGGGCACGCACGCAGTCTTACTGGAACCCACGGCGAAATCGTTGGGAAGCTCCTGGGTTGGGTAATACAGAAGATGGGATCAGCCACGATCAAAATCGACGCCTGACTGCGATCTCACGAGCGCTAGGCACTTACCAGCAGCAAGCCTTGGCACGTCGCAAAGAAGACGAACCGCAAGATAAAGTGGCAGACAAACCCCCTGCCGAAAAAGTTGCTAACAGCATTATTTTTCAGGATTTGTCTCAGCCGAAACCGGGAGAGATTGCGCAGGCAAACTAATACCAGTTCTGAGTTTTGCGTTTTGAGTTAAAGAGCGGTCAGCAGTCAGCCGTAGCCTTCTTCTAAAAACCAACAACTGCTTTAGCGATCAGGGTAGACGTTTTGAGTTAAATTTCCGTCTTCCCCTGCTTCCCTAGCTCCCTCCGCATCCCGACTCCCCACTCCCTGCCTTCTGCCTTAGTGAGGCGATCGCTTCGCGGCAAGATTTGCATCTTCAAAGTTGTGTTGACTTTTATTAACCTGACGTTAACCAGACCCCCTCTGCAAGTCCGTTATTCTAACGGGAGGACTGTGTTCAATCCCAGATTCTCCAGCAGAACGGTCGTTCCCAAGCCTTTAAGATGTCTTCTACGTTATTTGAATTGTTATCAGATGGTGGCCCAGTCATGATCCCAATGGCTGGGTTATCTGTGGCGACGCTTGCTTGTGCGCTAGAGCGGGCCTGGTTCTGGTTCAAACTCTCTCGCGGTGAGGATCGCATCGCCCACGATGTGCTAGAAGCCGCTCGCTATAGCCTTGACGACGCACGGCTCATCGCTGAGCGCAACCAGACATTACCGATCGGTCGCTTTTTGCTGGCACCGCTCAAACTCCAGCACCCCACACCCGAAACCTTTCGGCTGGCGATGGAAGCCGCAGGCGATCAAGAATTTGTGCGGATGCGGAAGGGCGATAAACTCCTCGAAACGGTGGTTGCGCTTGCGCCCCTATTGGGGCTACTGGGAACCGTGACTGGTTTGATTAGCACGTTCAGTAATTTAAATATTGGCGGGGGTGGCACAGGGGCTGACACGTCCAAAGCCGCAGCGGGCATTGGCGAAGCGCTGATTGTTACGGCGGCTGGGATGGTGGTCGCGATTATTGCGCTGGCGGCCTTTCGGGTGTTTGTCACACTCCAAACGCAGCAGATCGAGTATTTTTCCAAGATTGGCAGTGAACTTGAGGTAATTTACCGCCACGTCTGGTATGAAGCGGGGCAGTTAAATGGCGATCGGGCGATCGCGTCAAAGTCCGATCCGGTTGTCAGCGGTCATTCCTAGCCGTCATTGCTTCAGCCTTCTTTCCTGTCAGCATTGTCCAGCCAGATTCTGTCCAGAGCGTGTCATGAAATTTAAAGCACAGCAGCAAGGCTCTCAGATGCCGGAACCCAATCTGGTGCCGATGATGGACGTGATTTTGACCGTCCTTACTTTTTTCATTATCGTTTCGATGACGCTGACTAGCTTTCAAGCGGTTGATGTGCCGCTACCCAGCACGGACAAAGGCGTTAGCAAAGAAAAACCCATTGAGCCAATTATTATTGCCATGAACCGCCAGGGGCAGGTGTTGATGAACAACACCCCCGTATCGGATACTCAACTGGCGCAACTTATTGTGACCTATCTGCAAAAGAACCCGAAGGGGACGGTTGTTCTCAAGGCGGATAAGGGGGTTACATATGAGAAAGTGGTGCAGGTGTTAGGTACGCTGCGTGATATCGGCGGCGATCGCGTTTCCCTGGCGATCGAATAATCGTAGAGATAGGGCATTGTTCCCTACTACATATGTCGCATTTTCAATCTAATCCAGGGCTTATACATTTTGACCAAAACCTTGGAGGTTTAGGCCACTACATTTAGTGATGATGCCTGATGTCTGGTTAAAACCTCCGAGGTTGGCGCAATTCCAACTGATATCAGGTTTGCCCCGTTAATTTGGCTTCTTTGTCCAAATCACAGCCACAGTGCCGCCTGCTTTACCGGGCACCAGGTTCAAATAGCCTGTAAATTTGCCTTTCTTCAGCTCGTATAGTGAACCACCCCCGTAGGAGCCAGACTCGGTAGCACTCTCAAATTTTTTCAAGACAGATTGCAACGTCTGGTAAACCTGTGCGGCTGGCTGCCCTTCAATCACCCGTGTCTCAAAGATCCCATCCACGTACACCTGGTTTGAAGGGTTATCTTTGTCCGGTTCAAGAAAGGCATCAGGATCAGGCAGGTCGAACGAGGTGGCAGAATTATCGGACGAGGTGCTGTACGTTGCGTCAAGCTCCTTGGCAATGTCACCTAATTCTTTGGGAATGCCAACCACATCCCCCTTCTTGATTTTCGCCAATTTGTCTTTGTCTAACTTATCGGGGCCAAGCAAGTAGAACGTCTGTGAACCGTCTTCTACAACACTGAGGTAGTAGCTGACACCCCCCTTGGATACCTTGAATGTATTTTGCTCCGGTTCATCGCTAAGGGTGAATTTCTGGACAGGCAACGCCTTACGAAAATGAGCGACCACCGAAGCTGGAGACGCACTGTCTGCAACCCGCAAGTTTTCGAGGTTCTGGAAAGGGGTTGCACCAGGGTAATGGGGAAAATCAGCAAAGGGGTTTTTGGCATCACTGGACGTAGCGCCTGCTGTCCGTTGCGACGTTGCTGGAGTCTTTTGCACCGGAGGCGCGATCGCAGGTTTGGGGCGACTAATCTTTGGCAGTGAGGGTTTTGCCAGTTTGGGGCGTGCCTTAGCGGCTGGTTTGGCTGTGGGTAACTGCGTGATTTTGACGGGGTTTTCCTTATCGTCCGTTTTCTTGGGCTTCTGCTCAGACGGTAGGGGGGTGAAGAGCAACAGTGCGTGTAGGCCGATCGCCGCAATCAGCATCGGTCGGATAAGCAATCGTATAGGCGCAGGCAACTGCTTTAAGGCTGGAATGGTGGTCATAAAAATGATTGCAGCAAGGAACGCCGTGTAGAAAGCAACAAAGGGAAAGGGACGGGCTGAATCTGCGATCGCGCCATTGATGAAGACGTTAGCCGTCAGCAGCGTCAACGCTGAATGTCACGGTCATCGCACCACAATGGTTGGTAGAAGCGCAAACCTCAAGACATTTCACTCCGATTGAACTAGCTAAATAGTACGTGGATCAGGGCACAATTCACAATAACGAACGCGATCGCTCTAACGCTTTGCAAAATAGATTGACTTGACTTTGTAAAGAGATCATTCAGGGTAGCCCAATGCTGCAATGGGTGGGTCGATCGCCAGTATAAACCGTTAACAAAAGAGATATAAGCACTATAACTCTTCCTCCACAATTTCACCGGATGCTATGACAATCACCTTATAGCAAGGCTTTTCAGCCTCTAATCGTGTTGCTTGAAGAGCGAGAAATGTTCATACAGCACGTTAAAGCGAGCCGACCAGAAACATTGAGTTGAAACAAAATATGCCGATAGGGAGAGTGTCTTAAACTAACGTTTAATCAACCTTAACCTGCTGTTACAGCTTCTTTGGTTTTCACTTAACTGCTGTAGTTGTACGGTTGTCATTGTTACCCAATCTAACAATTAAGTCTCTTTGTGAGGACAAGGCAAAATGGCATTTCCTGCAATTGCATTCCGTCGCGCCGTTACTGCCTCAGCCGTAACTGCCGCGATCGCGCTTGGGCCACTGTTAACTGCGATCGCGCAGGCAGTCCCCTTGACGGGCGCTGGAGCGACTTTCCCAGTTCCTTTGTATGAGCGTTATATCGCTGAATTTAAGAAAGCCAATCCCGATATTGACGTGAGCTATCAGGGTGTCGGTAGCGGTGCTGGTATTCGTCAGGTGATTGCGGGCACCGTTGACTTTGGTGGTAGCGATGCTGCCATGACCGATGCTGAGATCGAAAAGGTCAAGCAAGGCGTTATCCTCGTTCCCACTGCGGGTGGTGCAGTTGCCGTGGTTTATAATCTCCCCTTTGTACCTAACCTCAAGCTGTCTCGTGATGTCTTGCCTGACATTTTTGCAGGCAAGATCAAGAAGTGGAACGACCCCAGAATTGCGAAAATTAACCCCGGTGCAAAGCTTCCCGATTCTGAGATCAAGCCTGTCGTGCGTGCCGATGGTAGCGGTACCTCCTTTATCTTCACAAACCATCTGAGCGCCGTTAGCCCCTCCTTCAAATCTGAGGTTGGTGTTGGCACCGCTCCTAAGTGGCCCGGAAGTCCGCTGAAGGGTAAAGGCAATCCTGGTGTGGCGAAGGAAGTCAGCAATGCTGAAGGCACGATCGGCTACGTTGAGTATGCCTACGCCAAGCAGAACAAAATCCAGACCGCACTGGTAGAAAACAAAAAAGGACAATTCTTGCCCCCTTCCATCCGCGACACAAACAAGGCGCTGTCTACTGTACAGTTCCCTGAAAACAATCGCGTGTTTGTAGGTGATCCTAATGATGGTTACCCCATCGCTGGATTGACCTGGTTGATGGTTTACAAACAGTACGACAGCCCTGAAAAAGCAGCGGCGATTAAAAAGTTTGTGAACTGGGTGTTGAACGACGGGCAGAATCTCAACGCGAGCCTTGATTATGTGCGGATTCCTGCTAAAGACGCAAAGCGCATCGTGAGTGATGTGAACGCGAACGTGAAGCCATAGGTGCGATCGACCCATTCACAGCTTGAAGCGTCCTCTGGTTGATCTGGAGGACGCTTTCAGGTTGTTGATTGCTTCATGGAGATGGTTCCTGGCCGAAAGATGTTTTCACTCAGTTTTTTAACCGGATTTAGCCTTTGGTATGCCTCTGCATCAGCAGAAACTCAGCTTCTGACTCTTTATCGGCAGCAACAGATTATCGGCAGCAACAGACATCACTCTCTTGCAAGTCGCTTCGCCCCTCACCGTTCACTCCTCACTTTCCACCCAATGAGTTCAGCCGAACCGCCTCAATCTGCTTACACGTTCTCGACCAGCCAAATGTCCACCGATCGCGGCGCAGACATTATGGCAACCGATGGCATGTTCTCCTGGCTTAATCAGGGGTTTCTCTGGTTAACCCGTGGGTTTGCACTCATCACGGTGCTAACGCTTCTATGGATGGGATGGGTGATTTTTAAGCAGGCCCAACCTGCTATCCAAGCCTTTGGCCTCGGCTTTTTGACCAGCCAGGAATGGGACATTGCCAATGTGAAATTTGGGGCGCTGCCTTACATCTTTGGCACGGTCGTGAGTTCGACGATCGCCCTGGCGTTAGCCCTTCCCATCAGTCTGGCAGTGGCACTCGTCACCAGCGAAAATTTTCTGCCGCCCTGGGTGCGATCGCCGATCGCCTTTTTGGTGGAACTCATTGCCGCGATTCCCAGCGTCATCGTTGGTCTTTGGGGCATTTATCTACTGGTGCCGTTTTTGCAGCCGATTCAGCTCTGGCTTTACCACCACTTCAAGCAGATTCCCCTATTTAGCACGCAGCCCTTTGGGTCTGGCATGCTGGCAGCTGGGGTGATTTTGGCGATTATGATTTTGCCGACGATCGCGGCCATTAGCCGCGAAGTGCTGTTGGCGATTCCGTCCGATCTGCGTGCCGCCTCCATGTCGCTGGGAGCCACGCGTTGGGAAACGATTTTTGGGGTGATTCTGCCGTCATCGGTATCGGGCATCTTGGGAGCCGCCATGCTGGGATTGGGGCGCGCGTTGGGTGAGACGATGGCGGTCACAATGGTGATTGGTAATTCCGCGCAGATTAGCCCTTCGTTGTTCAATGTGGGGTACACCATCCCGGCACTGCTGGCAAATGAATTTGGCGAAGCGCTCGATCCCTTGCACATTGGCTCACTGATGTATCTCGCCTTGATTCTGTTTGTGCTGACGCTGGTAATCAATGTGCTGGCAATTTTGATGGTGCGGGTACTGGGCTATGGAAAATGAGGCGGCTATGAAAAATGAGGCGTTAGAGCTAACAGCACCGCTACCCGCTGGCCGTCGCGCTTTAAGCAATGGCATGACGCTGCTTGCCTTCTTGGGCACCGCGATCGCGCTGTTGCCGCTGCTGGCAATCCTCCTCAAAATTTTGTGGGAAGGTGCGCCTCATCTCAAGTGGGAGGTGCTGACCTCGCTTCCGGCACCAGTTGGCTTAGAAGGCGTGCCAAATGGCTTTGCCAATGCTATCCAGGGTACGGTCATGATGGTGAGCATTGCAACCCTGATTAGCGTTCCAATTGGGCTGCTGACCGCCATTTACCTGTCGGAGTTTGGGAAGCAGTCGCCGCTTGCACAGGGTGTACGCTTCTTGATCCTGGTTCTCAGCGGTGTCCCGTCGATCGTCGTGGGCGTGTTTGCTTATGCTGTCATTGTGCTGAACTTCAAATTTTCGGCACTGGCGGGTAGTTTTGCGCTGGCTGTCATCATGCTACCGATCGTGGTGCTGACTGCTGAAGAAGCCTTGAAGCTTGTCCCCATGCAGCAACGGCTTGCCTCTGCTGCACTGGGTGCTAACCCCTTTCAAACGACGCGTACAGTCGTTGCAACTGCTTTAGCAGGCATTACTACGGGTGTACTGTTGGCTGTGGCGCGTGCAACAGGTGAGACGGCACCGCTTATTTTCACGGCTCTGTTTACGCAAGGTTGGTCGCAAGGCTTATTACAGCCAGCACCCTCGCTATCAGTGATGATTTACAACTACGCCAATTCCGCGTATGTTCAACAAAACCAGCTTGCGTGGAGTGCGTCGGTGATCTTAGTCGGTATGGTTCTGCTGACCAATCTTCTCTCTCGCTTCATCACCCGTAAACGCTTGCCAAACCGCTAGACTATCTCATCCAGTGAGGACGAATGTTTCATGCACCCTGTTGATACTGCTGCGTCAATCGCCACGGATAGCCCTGCCTTGAGCGTGAAAAACCTGAGCTTTTACTACGGCAGTCAAAAAGCTGTAGAAAGCATCTCAATGGATGTTCACCAGGAGCAAGTAACCGCAATTATTGGGCCTTCTGGCTGTGGTAAATCCACCTTCCTCAAAGCGCTAAACCGCATCAGCGAACTCGAAACAAAGGTGCGTGTCGATGGCATCGTTGAGTTTTTCGGTCAGAATATTTACAGCCCACGGGTCAATCTCAATCGCCTACGACGCAAAATTGGCATGGTGTTTCAAAAGCCAAACCCTTTTCCCATGAGCATCTATGACAACGTTGCCTATGGAGTGCGCGTGTTTGGTCGTCCGGGCCGTGCGTCACTGGATGAAATGGTGGAGTCTGCCTTGCGAGGAGCCGCACTCTGGGATGAGGTGAAAGACAATCTGGGCAAATCTGCCTTGGGGTTATCAGGTGGGCAGCAACAACGCTTGTGCATTGCCCGTGCGCTGGCAGTAAAGCCCAAAGTACTCTTGATGGATGAGCCTTGCTCTGCGCTTGACCCGATCGCCACCATGAAAATCGAAGAACTCATCCACACGCTGCGGCAAGAACTGACGATCGTCATTGTCACCCACAATATGCAGCAAGCTTCTCGCGTGTCTAACTACACGGCGTTTTTTAGCACCGATGAAAGCCGGATTGGTCAACTGGTGGAATTTGGGCCAACCTCTCAGATCTTTATGCAGCCTGCCGAAACACGCACACGAGACTATGTGGAAGGTCGGTTTGGGTAGATAGGGATGAGGGATGAGGGATGGGGATGAAACACCGATCGCTTGCCATCTAGAGCTTTGCCGCTACAATCTAGTCACACCTGCTGGACATGATTGATACGTGTAAGATGACGACCGACCCACCCCAACCCAGCACTCAACAATTGCTCGACGCTCTTTTGCAGTCGCAAGCGTTAGGACATCACAAGCTTGATCTCCTCACAGACCAGATTGGACACCTCACTGAGGTTGTAACCACTGGGTTCGCAGAACTCAAAGAAGGGTTCGCAGAACTCAAAGAAGGGTTCGCAGAACTGAGGGGTGGCTTTTCTGAACTGAGAGTAGACCTTTCGGAATTAAAAATTATCGTGAAAGAGCAAGCGGCAAGCCTGGAACGTATTGCTGAAACGGCTACGCAGCAGAATGAAAGCATTGCCCGCCTGGCAGCGACAGTAGAGCGTCAGGCTCAGCTTGTCGATCGACTACTGCCGCCAGGTTAATCCATCCATCGCTCAACGGTAATAAATGCAAGCCTTTTGGCTACCGCTCAAAACTAACGCAACGGCAAGACAGCGGCACGATCATGACGATGTTGCTTTATCGATCGCGCCTGACTGATACCGATCTTTATTGAAGAAGCGCCAAACGTTGTAGCCAACAAACAGCAGCACTGTAAGCACTGCAATACCAGAGACCGTGGGCAAGGCAATCGCCAGCATAGTCAAGCCAATGGATGCCATTAGCTCGATCGTCGAGAGAATGGGATTGGTCAAACCACCAGATGTTGCTGTCGAGCCGATACGCAGCAAGTTTAACAAACCTTTAGTCAGTCCGGCGGCTCCTCCACCCGCGATCGCGGCCAGCGTCCATTGTGCCAACGGACTCATATCTGACGCAGTCGCAGCCGTCACAATGGTACCTGCCACGATCGCCAGTGGTGTGGCAACTGTATCGAGTAGATGATCAAACCAGGGGATGTAGTAACCAGCGACCTCTAAACTGCTGGCAACCGCAAACGTAATCAAGGCATGATCCGTACCAACCCATGCAACATTTGCTGGTAAGTCTAGATGACCGACGATCGCCGCTGTACTCACAACCAACAGTGGTACAAAGACTCTAAACCCACAAGCAGCGCTCAAGCTCACACCCAGCAGCAAACTAGTTAAAGTATCCAAGTGTCCCCCTTCCCTGCCTCTGCTTGAGCTGTCTCGACTGAAGCGGCTCCATCTTCGCTCATTGTGACAAATCGCTTGCGAGCAGACATCAACCCAAAGACCACGATCGCACTCACGTCAGCAGCGTTTTGGTGATGTTGCGGGGTCGATCGACATCAAAGCTGCGCTGCACGGCGATCGCATACGCCAACAATTGCAGGGGAATGACGGTGAGCAAGGGTGAAAGCCTTTCATCGGTTGCGGGTACAGTCAGCAAATGATCAAACATGGCGTGATCAGCTTGCGTGGAAGCATTGGTAATACCAATCAGAGGCGCTCTATTGGCCTTTACCTTCCGAGCGTTGGCAAGCATTGAGGCATAAACAGTGCCAGCAGGCGCGATCGCAATCACAGAGACGGTCGCATCCAGCAGCGCGATCGGGCCGTGCATAAACTCACCGCTTGCATAACCCTCAGCATGAAGGTAGGTCGTTTCTTTCAGTTTGAGTGCGCCTTCTAAGGCGATTGCATGATTAATGCCTCGTCCCAAAACAATGCAATCCTTTGTGTCAGCAATGATTTTGGCAAGCATTTGAATGGGTTCATGCTGTTGGTTAAGCAGTGTTTCGATCTGGTCGGGCAGCGATCGCAGCGCACCGATCAATGGCATCGCGTCCTGAACTGACAGCGCACGACGACGGAGGGCAAACTCCAACGCCAAACAGCAAAACACTACCAGTTGAGACAAAAAGGTTTTAGTAGCCGCAACGCCAATCTCTACCCCAGCTAGCGTTGGAAAGATGTAATCAACTGCTTTAGATAGCGAACTTTCTGGCTGATTCGTGATGCCGAGTGACCAGGATTGCAAGGAGGCATCTGAGGGCGATCGCCGTTTTGCCACCGCGATCGCAGCTAACGTATCTGCCGTTTCACCTGACTGAGTGACGGCGATCGTGAGTGTATTGGCCCTTAACGGAAACGGGCCAGAGACAAATTCGGAAGCCGATCGCACTCTGGTAGGAATGCCCGCCAGTTGCTCTAGCCAATACTGCGCGACTAAGCCTGCATGACGACTGGTGCCACACGCTACAATCTGAATCTCTGCCACATTAGCAGATACCTGCTCTGGTAGCGCCAAATTAAAGGGAGTGGACAGCACTGAGGCATCCTGGCCATCCCAATCAGGCTTGAGATACGCCGCCAGACATCGACGCACGACCTCTGGCTGCTCGTAGATTTCCTTGAGCATGAAGTGAGCAAACCCTTGTCGATCGGGCAGTTCAGCGTCAGTGTTTTGAATCGGTTTGTGCCCTACCAACGGTAACCTCAACTCATTTCTCAAGTAGCGCCATCACTATTAGCGTGGTATCCTCGCCTCCTACATGGCTCGATCAAAGAGCGCAACAACTGGTGTTTCATCCGTGGTAGCAGTGGCATCCACTGGAAGCAGCTTGAAGATATAAGCACCAAGAACCTGATTCTGGAGCAGCCGCCAGAGAAAGTCAAACATCGTTTCAACGCTGGTTAAGTAATCGGGCTACAGCGGTTTAGACAACAATTGAGACGCACAGGAGCGATCGCAGTTCAGTTTCACGTAAGAGAGCGATCGCGGCTGTTACAGTTTTCCTGCGAGTATTTGACCCGCTGTTAATCGTAAAGCGGGAAAGGTAGGAGATTCAATCAACGCTTCGTCTACAAAGACAGCCTCATCATAGCGACCTTCGTTCAACTGGCAGATGGTTACCTTTCCTTCTAACGGATCAACAATCCAATATTCAGGAATCTCTAGAACGCTGTATTCACTGTACTTAGCGCGGTAGTCTGCCGATTTCGTCGATTCGCTTACTACTTCGACGACTAGCAATGGTGGTGGCTCGTTGAGAGTAATCACAGCTTCGCGATCTACCATTGCGTCCCATTGCGCGATTGACAACACGGTGACATCAGGACTGCGTGACGTGTCCCACCGTCCTCCGCGAGGAGAGCGTACCCCAACCCGCATATCCTTAGCTGTCCACGAAAATTCTACTCGGCTAATTTCGCTCTTAAATTGGTCGTTGATAAATTCCGTAATCGCTCCGTGCTTTCCCATTCCCAAACTCATTGGGCGTAACTCCCCATTAACGAGTTCGTAACGGGTATCTGTCCCGTCATCATAGGCAAGGTATGCCTCGAATGTTAGCTTTTGGATCGTAGTTGTCATTGCAGGTAGCCGAATGATTTCAACCCTCCCCAGGTTCACCGATGAGCCGGAGTTGCCCCTATTCTAGTGTGATCGCTCCAAGCAGCAATCGCCCCAGCATCTCTAAACCCTCACCGCATCGGCAAAGCGAATTTTGAGATAGTCGTCTTCCATTTTGGCTCCCGCAGGTTCGAGGGCGGCTAATGCTTGGGGTAAGACCAGGTTGCGACGGTGATTGCCGATGCGAATATTTAGCTCATCGCCGGATTTGCTTAGCTCGATCTGATGTTTCTCAACGCCGGGTAGATAGACCTCAAGGCTGTACTGCTGCTTGTCTTGTACGACTCGCAGTGTGGTTTCTTTGTAGTAAACCTGTGCCGGATCTTCGTTGTTGGGGTAGAGGGTATCTTTGAGGCGATCGAGCGCTGCCAGTCCGCACATTTCTTCGGAATACAGCGGTACTTCTTTGATGGGCAGTGGCGAAAAGTTTGCGTGGATTTCTTGCCGATACTGCTGCTGCTGCTCTTTCCAGCGCTGAAAGAAGGGGTCAGAAACCGTATTGGGAAGGATACGGTTTGCTACGACCATATCGGTTGCCACGTTATACAGGCTCAGGTAGGCATGAGCACGCAGCGATTCTTTGATTACCATCTTTTCGGGGTTCATGACCAGCCGTACCGAGGTTTGGGTGGCATCGGTCAGCACTTTTTCCAGCGCTTCGATTTGCTCGTAGAACTCGTAGGGCGCGTCCATTACCTCCTTGTCGGGGAGAGAGAAGCCTGCGATCGGTCGAAACAGCGGCTCTACCAGCGGACGCAACGCAACGGAAATACCCTGAAACGGTTTATAGAACTTTCGCATGTACCAGCCGCCCACCTCTGGCAGGCTCAGTAGCCGTAATGCGGTGCCAGTGGGAGCAGAGTCAATAATCAGCACATCGTATTCGTCTTCGTCGTAATGGCGCTTCATCCGCACTAGACCAAAGATCTCGTCCATGCCGGGGAGGATGGCGAGTTCTTCTGCCTGCACGCCTTCCATACCACGCGCTTGTAGAACTTGGGTGATGTAGCGCTTTACTGCACCCCAATTCCCCTCCAATTCTTTTAGGGCATCCAGTTCAGCTCCCCACAGGTTGGGACGCACCAGTTTAGGATCGTGTCCCAACTCCAGGTCAAAACTGTCTGCCAGAGAGTGAGCGGGGTCGGTGCTGAGAACAAGCGTACGGTAGCCCAGTTCGGCACAGCGTAGTCCAGTCGCCGCTGCAACGGAGGTTTTGCCTACGCCCCCCTTGCCCGTCATCAAAATTACGCGCATGGCGATCGAACCTTTGCTGAGAATTGTTTACGTTCTTTTACTTTATCGAGTTTTCGGCAGAAAGTGCTGCTTCAACACGTCCAAGCGTGAACATTGCCAGTAATCAACGTGAGAGGCAATTAAACCGTCAGCATCTAGCGTGAGTTCGCTCCAGCCAGGAATGGTGATGCGAGGATTCCAGGGGAGAGGTGTCTGCCAACTCAACGTCCAATCAGTGCGAATGATGTCACCTGTTTGCTCGATGTGGTGCAAATCCATCCGACAGTGGCGAAACCAGGTTTGGATAAAGGCGATCGTTTTTTGGTAGCGATCGACCCCCCGAAACTCACTCGTTGGGTCTTTAAAGTACACATCCTCAGCGTAGATGCTGTACGTCTGCTCGTCTGGAAAGCGCTGGTAGTCGTCTTTAAGGATCTGGAGAATATCCATGAGAAAAACGGGGCAAAAGGAGCGGGGGAAGCGGGGGGAGCGGAGGAAGATAAGATAGCAAAGGGAAATGGAGGAGCGGAGAAAGAGTTTTGAATTGCTTCCCCTGCCTCCCTAGCTTCCCTAGCCTCCCCTGCTTCCCTAGCCTCCTCTCTACTCGTCATACCGCATGAGCTTACGATAGAACGCTTGCGAAAAGTCTGCCAGGTGAGCGCGTTTAAAGTTGAGAATCACGTCAATGAGAAAATCAATGAACTCAAAATTCGCCATCATGAGTTCGTAGCTGAGATCGGCGTTGCCATCAAACTGGATGCGGCAACGGGTCAAGTCAGCAGGTAAGGTTGACACACTCCATGTGGCAATGAAGGGGATACTTTCGCCACCTTCAATCTTCCGCTGACCTTCTAATGCCCCTTTTTGGTAGAGGCTAATTGCCAGGGGCAGGTGCGATCGCTTGGCTGCCTGTGGGTAGTAGGGCACGTAAACGCCTACATGTTGGTTAGCGGCGGGTTGAAGTTTGTCGATGGACATGCTCAATCTTCCTAAAGTACGTCGATCTGCTCACGTTGCGATAGTTCAGTATGCCCCAAAAAAAGCAGACAGTAACCTGTTAGCAATCATGGGATAACCCTCCTTGTCGTAGCTTATGACCACACGTCTGCAAGCCTCTAGCGGTTATGCTTTTGTTCTAAGCAGCCAGTGAGCTAAACAACAGCCTGCCAACGATTCCCCTGAAAATACTCTATAGTTAAATGCTTGTCTTCCTTACCCGATCGACTTATTGTGAGTTCAGTGGGGACTAAACGTTAGATATTTTATGGCACCTCTGGTTGCAAACTACTACCTGACCTACCGATGTAATGCTCGGTGTCACTTCTGTGACATCTGGGCGCTAGAGCCTAAGCAAGAGGCAGATTTTGACACGATTCGTCAAAATTTGGCAGATCTCAGACGGCTCAACGTGAAGTATGTAGACTTTACGGGCGGCGAGCCGTTGTTGCGGAAAGATGTGGCACAGGTCTTTGCCGAAGCCAAGCGGCAAGGGTTTGTGACGAGCATGACCACCAATACCATCCTCTATCCCAAGCGTGCCAAAGAGATGCAGGGGTTAGTCGATTTTCTCAACTTCTCGTTGGATGGTGCTGATGCTGAAACCCATGATCATTCGAGAGGGGTGAAAATCTTTGACACTCTGGTTGAGTCCGTTCAAATCGCACACTCGCTAGGCGAATTTCCGGTGCTGAATCATACGGTAACGGCGCAGAACTACCAGCGCATTGGTGAAGTAGCCGCATTGGGACAGCAGATAGGAGCGCGGGTTTGGCTTAATCCAGCGTTTACCGCACACAGCAATTACAACTCGAAGAAGAATCCTACACCAGAGCTGGTGACAGCGATCGAGGCGGCGGCAAAACAGTACAGCAATGTGGGCTATAACAAAGCAGCACTCGCCTTTATTGAGGCTGGTGGGAATGATACTAGCAAACCTCGTTGTAAAGCGGTGGATGCTGTGATTGCCATTTCGCCGCACGACGAACTGTTGTTGCCTTGCTATCACTTTGCTCAGACGGGCTTGCCCATTAACGGGCGGCTTTACGACTTGTACAAGCAGTCCGAAATTGTAGAGGACTATCGGCAATCTCAAGGTAAGCTAGCCGTGTGTGAAGGCTGCACGGTTTGGTGTTATCTGATTCCGAGCTTCTTCAAAGGTTTAGACAAATATTGGTGGTTGAATCAAGTAACTTATGCCGGAGAGTTCCTGGCCCGAAAACGATTCCTACAGCGAGCTTGAACCGCTTCACTCGTTGTTAGGCGATCGCTCTGATCTGCCTGAAGCAGACGGCGCATCTCATCAACCCGATCGCGGTGAAAACCGACGAAGACGAGCAGCGGTGGCGCTGGTTTGCATTTGGAGTGGCACGATCGCGCTGCACCTTGTGACGTGGGGGTATTGGGTCATCATTGGCTTGACAACGTTGATGAGTATTCAGGCCGTCAGAATTTTGCTGTCACGTCCGTTGCCTGTCCCTGGCCCTTTATTAGATACAGAGGAGGATGTGTTTCCTCTGGTTTCCATTCTGGTGGCAGCGAAGAATGAAGAAGCGGTCATTGCTCGACTAGTCAAAACACTATGCGCATTGAATTACCCGGCTCAATGCTATGAGCTTTGGGTAATTGATGACAACAGTACCGATAAGACCCCTCTCTTACTCCAAGAACTGACAGAGCAGTATGAGCAGTTACGGGTCTTTTACCGTTCAGCCAATGCTAGCGGCGGCAAGTCAGGTGCGTTAAACCAGGTGTTGCCTTTGACCAGGGGAGAAATTATTGCCGTCTTTGATGCGGATGCCCAGGTTTCGCAAGATATGCTGCTGCGGGTCTTACCGCTCTTTAAGCGCGAAGCCTTAGGGGCTGTACAGGTCCGAAAAGCGGTTTCCAACGGGTCTGAAAACGGCTGGACATGTGGTCAGGTCGCTGAAATGGCACTGGATTCGTTTTACCAGCGACAGCGCATTGCGATCGGCGGTATTGGTGAATTGCGCGGGAATGGTCAATTTGTCCGTCGTGAAGCGTTGGAACGGTGCGGTGGCTGGAATGAAGCGACGATCACCGATGACCTGGATCTCACGTTTCGGCTGCATCTCGATCAATGGGACGTTGATTTTATGGCGGTACCAGCCGTTGAAGAAGAAGGTGTTACACGGGCGATCTCGCTCTGGCATCAGCGAAGCCGCTGGGCTGAGGGAGGCTACCAGCGCTATCTAGATTATTGGCAGCCGATTCTGCGCAACCGGATGGGCACCCGCAAAACGATCGACCTCTTCATGTTTTGGGTGATTCAGTATTTGCTGCCCACGGCGATCGTGCCGGATCTGTTGATGTCTCTTTTACGCAATCGTCCCTTGCTCGTAACCCCACTAACGACGCTTACACTGGCGCTGTCGGTGTTCGGTACTGTAGCAGGACTGCGGCAGATTCGATCGCAGGTGAAAAATTCGTCTCAACTGGCGCAAGAGATACTTTTACCAAAGCGGAGTGCAGTGAGCCAGCAGTTAATCTCATCTTTACGACTGTTGTTTCACACGCTTTTTGGCACACTGTATATGTTCCACTGGTTGCCAGTAGTTGCCGTCACAACAATGCGCCTCGCAATTCGCCCTAAGCGGCTGAAGTGGGTGAAGACAATTCACCAGGGTGAGGGGTGAGGGAGTTTTGAGTTAAAAGTTTTGAGTTTTGAGTTGCGAATTACCCCGCGCCTCCCCTGCTTCCTCTGCCTCCCCCGGTACCCTTTCTCAATTCTGCCGCACTCGATCGGGGACTCCAACGGGTGACAGTCCAGACAGGGATCGCAGATTTTGCGATCGCAAGAGTTCGGTAAAGTTCAACGGACGACCTTCAATCTCGGCAACGGCTTCAATGGCGGTCAGGAGATGGCGAGCGGCTTCGGTTTCTTCGTAACCACGACGTTGAGCAACACGCAGGGCAGCTTCGTCTGCATCCAGTTCGGTTTGGGTGCTGCGGTTACTTCGCCAGATCTGGGTGCCTGCGATCGCGGTTAGCCCACCTGCGGCAATGATGCCAACGGGATCGCCCTGCACCAGTTCTACAATGCCGCCCACAACGCCTGCCAGCACGACACCTTGATAGAGGCTGGGACGAAACCATTTCACGCCTGTCAGCCAACTCACGGTGCGGAGAATGAGCAGATCGCGCTGAGGGCGAGAGAGTCGATCCCACAGATCAAAGTTAATCCAGATGAGGCGATCGCGCACCCACGGCATGGGAAAGGTGCTATCCACCACGAGCCGTTGCTCTGGTTTGCTGACTAGCTTTGTTGCCATGCGACCAGAGGCTGGCATCACATCCAACAGACGGCGCATCTCAAAGTCTGGGTTCATAGCGGTTGCTGCTTGTCTTCACCTGTGAGCATTGTCGCACGAACAAAAGTGAGGTTGTTGAAAAGGCGAATAGGAAACCGAAGTTTGTCTCACCATTGCAGATACACCAGCGACGCGAAAGCAAAAAGACCGAGGCAAGATTTGTAAATGGCCTGAGCCTTTGGCTTTAGAAGTCCAAGGTTGAAGTTCAGAGCTGGACGGTTGCAGCAAAAAGCTCGGCGTTTCGAGTTCAGAACTGCATTAGTCGAGTACAAAGCTCGATGAGTGGAGCAAAACAGTCGAAGTTCCGAGTTCTAAGCTTGAAGTGCCGAGTTAAAAGGTCGGCGTTCCAGGTTCCGAGGTCGGCGTTTCAAGCAAAAAGGTTGAGGCTCCGAGTTCAGGGATTGGAAGGTGAGAGTTAGAGGGTGATCGCAGTGATAGGAGGGCTAGAATGTGTGAAAAGATAAACCGTCAACGTTGATATGACCGATTTAGACCCCTATATCTCCCGTCAGTCAGCCCAAAAACTGCTAGACAATTTTGGCAAAGCACTAAAACAACCGGAGGTAAACCCTCTGGTCTTCTATGCTTATGGTATCGGGGGCGTTGGTAAGTCCACTCTTTTAGACAAATTGCGGGAAACGTATGCAAATGACGCAAAATTTGCCAGAGCTTTTTTTGGTTCTACATCCAAAGTAGACAGCCCACTGGCACTCATGGAGCATCTGTATAAGCAGTTGCCGGATGATGGCTGGGGCGACGACACGTTTACGGAATTATGCCAAAAGTACAGAGAGACGCTGCACAAACTAGAAACGGAATCTGCTGATGGTAAAGGTGCCGCCAGCGCAGAGCAGGTGAGTCTGGTTAAAAAGCTAGTTGGCGGTGCCGTCAAGATGCTTGCTTCATTGCAACTGTCAGAGAAAGCGGCGGAGCAATTTGGTAAAGCGGCTGAGGGGGTTGTGGATGTCGCATCGTTGGCCTTGTCGGAAAAGGATCGACTGGAACAGTTGGTGAAACAGCATCGGGCAACCAAGAACAAGCGTGAGTTGCAGGAACTAATGCTAGACCCGTTGCCTAAGCTGACGCAAGCTTTTGCAGCAGGGGTAATTCAGAAAGCGCAGCAACACCCCATTGTGTTAGAACTCGATACTTACGAGAAGGCATCATCGGATTTTGATGTCTTCCTGTGTAAATACCTTCTGGGAGACACAGCGCTGCAAACCTACCCCGTTCGTATTGTGATGGCAGGGCGTTACTCGCTGAAGAATAAACGCTATCAGCGGATGTTTCAGCATCACTGGAACCTAATTTATGAGCGTCAGCTTGAGAAATTCATTCCGAGTGAAACAAAAGCATATTTAAGGGCGATCGGCATTGATAAACCGAACGAAGTCCGCCGATTGACGCAAGCATCAAAAGGGCTTCCCTATTTTCTTAAATTGATCAAAGACCAGAAGGAAGATGGACGATCGCTTAATGCTTTGCGCGACAACGACGAAATTGTCGATCGACTACTGGATGGACTGACTCCTATACAGAAGCAAGCTGTACGCCTGGCAGCTCACTGCCGCTGGTTCGATCGTCCAATGATTCAGTATCTGGTAGAGGCTAATTTAACTCTTGAGAATCAAGTAACAGAAGCCCAAATTGACTGGTTTGACTGGCTGATTGATCGAGACTTTGTAGTTCGGGGTACCTATCGCATTGATGATGTCGCACGCGATGTGATCCGCGCAGAACAACACAAGGTAGACGAGCAAGGCTTTCGTCACGTCCATGATCAATTAGCTCAATACTTTCAGCAGTTAGCAGATCACGAAGTCGCTCACGATCAACCTGCTCCAGCGAGATATGAAAACTCAGATTGGCGCAGATATGTTGCCGAAACAGCCTATCATGCTCTTTTCGCTAACAGAGATAAAGGACAGTTTCGACTGCTCACCTACTTTTTTGAAGGCGCACACCTCAAACAGCCCGATGTTGCGATCTCCGCCTTCATTGCAGTCGCCGCCGAAGCAGAGCCCAAAGACAATAAACTGTTGCCTGAAGATACGCAACGGTTTCTAGACAGCATTCAATTGGCGATTATGTTTGGCTGGCAAGTGATCGGGAATCATCCAGATCAGTATGAATTTAACCTTGAAAAGCCTGAATCCGCTAAGAATCAAAAAAATGAATTAATTAAAGCTCAAATTGAGTCAGCGCTGGAAAGCTGCTTTCGGAAAACCGATCATCTCACTGGATTGGCAAAGTATGCGGGATTAATGAGCAAAATGGTGCGATGCCAACCTAATCAGCAACTTACTTTAGTTAGACAAGCAAAGGAGGAAGCGGAGAAAATTGTTACTTTGGCTTATCCGGAGTTCAGCAGTGTTCTCTTCCTTGATATTAGTGATGCTTTTGATAGCCTAGACCTTTCTCAAGAAGCACTCGATAGCTTTGATAAAGCAATTGGTCTTGAACCTGATCACTATGGAATTTGGAATAACCGAGGGCTTGTACTGCGAAAGCTAAAACGCTTTGAGGAAGCACTCGATAGCTTTGACAAAGCAATTGAGCTCAAACCTGATGCTTACCCTTGGAGAAATCGAGGTCTTGTTCTAGAAAATCTAGAGCGCTATGATGAAGCGCTTTGTAGCTATGACAAAGCGCTTGAGCTCAAACCTGATTACTACAAACCTTGGAGTGACCGGGGGAATGTTCTAGAAAATCTAGAGCGCTATGATGAAGCGCTTTGTAGCTATGACAAAGCGCTTGAATGCAAATCTGATGCCTACGAAGTTTGGGCAAGACAAGGTGATGTCTTACGGGAGCTAAGGCGATATGAAGAGGCACTTACTAGCTATGACAAAGCATTAAAAGTTACAAAGGGTGATACTGGTGTCTGGAACTCAAGAGGTTTATGCTTGAGCTTTTTACAACGGCATGAAGAAGCTATTAGCAATCTCAAAAAAGCAAGGGATCTTGATAAAAAAGAACCCTTATATTTAGCCAATCAAGGCATTGTTTTGGCTCGTGTAGGTCGCTACGCAGAAGCTTTAGATCTTTGTGAGCAAGCCCTCAACTTGAAAGAGGATGAAGGAGGACATTACGGTAAAGCTTGTTGCTATGCTCTACAGGGTCATGATGCCTTAGCTATTGAATCTCTGCGACGGGCGATTGAATATGCGCCTCGTCGATGTCGATTGGAGGCAAAATACAACCCAGACTTCGATCGACTTCGACAAAATGAAGCGTTTCAAGCATTGTTTTGAAATTTAGCCATCACCAATTCAAGGAGACAATAAGATGAAATGGCGTGTTGTGCTTGAAACCGATCCTGAAACGGGAGATTGGGCAGTTTGGTGTCCAGAATTGCCTGGTTGTGTATCAGCCGGTGAAACGGAAGAAGAAGCCTTAGAAAACATCCGCGAAGCAATTACCCTTTACTTAGAACCTGATCAAATCGAGTTAAAATCAGGCGCGGTTGTACGCGAGGTTCTGGTGGGATGACTCGTATCCGACCGATGAATGCCGCTGATGTAGAACGTATCTTGACAAGGTATGGCTTTGAGTTGGTGTCTCAAAAAGGAAGTCATCGAAAGTGGCGAAATCTGGAACGGAACCTTCAAGTGATCGTGCCTTATCACAAAGGTAGAAGCCTCCCGATCGGCACCTTACGCAACATCATGATAAGCGCCAGTATTCCAGAAGCTGAATGGAAAAAGGGATAGAACATCAGAAACTGTGTTGTATATGAGCAGCTAAAGCAATGCTCGTCTTGCTTCAGGCTACTAAAGAGCCACGTTGCTTGAAACCATAGCCTCTGCTAGCGTTTTCGTTCTCCGATCGCGTCAGGAACTAACGATCGACCGAGGGCTTTGCTGAGGCAGCGATCGGCAATTGCAGTTTGGGCAATAGCTTGGCGAGGTGAGGTTCAAACCGCTGGAAGTCTGCCAGCGTCTTAAATTTGCCCGTTTCAGATGTGGCATCAAACGCCGTTGTGATGACGTAAAGCGTCGAGCCATCAAAGGCCACGTAACCAATGTGCCGTTCGTGAATGTCCTTGTTCTGCTTCAGCCCTGCAAAGCTGTAGTGTAGTCCGGTTAGTTTGCCGATCGTGACTTGTGTGGGTGGTTGAGTTGTGAAGGTAATGGTTTTGCCGTATGCGGATGCGCGATCGGTTCTAAAGGTGGTGTAGTAATCGTCAACCCATGCCCTAAGAGCCGTCAAAACCCGGCTGCGGTATTGTGGGTCAGCGTAGTTTGCTTTAGCAGGAATCCCTGCATCTGTCAGCTTTTGCTTCAGATCAGCCCGACTGCTGAGGAGAAACGTACCCATTTCTACGGTGCCTACCAGGGTTTTCTGATCATAGACACAAAGTAGGGGAGCCTTGCTCTTGCTATCACAGGGAGCTACACGCCACGGTGAAGGCATTTTGGTCGTTCCCAGTGCCCGTGTCCAGATATTGGTCTCACGCAGATTAGCGGGCAGTATCGTTTTGGGTGGCTCGGATCTGGGTGGATCAGCGGTGATCGCTCTGCTCGCGGTGAACTGGTTGCTGGCAATGACAATAGCGGCAACGATCGTGCCCCAACTGACGACTGGCAATGCTCTCAACAGCAATCTCATCATGGTAGCGTAATTCAAGCTAAAAGGGGCCGGATTAAGATCATACGCCGTCTTTTTCAATCAATCAGGAGGAAAAAGACGCAATCAGGCAAAGCGTTTAGCGGTCAGCTATCAGTTCTCTTCTAAAAACCAATAACTGCTTTAGCAATCAGCGGAGAAGTTTTGAGTTTTGAGTTAAATAGGACTTACGCATTTGCCCCCAAACCCCCAATCTTGGGGGCTTTGATTGAGACGGTTCCCCCAAAGTTGGGGGCTAGGGGGCGAAAGATGACCGCTTTTGCGTAAGTCCTATTAAAGAGCGATCAGCGGTCAGTTCTCTAGCTTTCAACGGTCAGCCATCAGCTTTTTAGCCTTTAAGCCCTCATCCTTTAGCCTTTAGCCCTTTAGCCTTTGTCCATCTGCCTTTAACCGACTCCCCACTCCTTCCTTTTCCCTTCTACCTTCTGCCCTCTGCCTTCTACTTTCTACCTTTGCTTCACACACTACTTTCTACAGGAAGTCCGCGCATCGCTACTTTGCGGCTTTCAAACACTTGCAAAATCCCGTTTGTAATCGTGTCAACCACGGTGCGATCGCATGCAGCTAAAAAGGCTTCTGCGGTCAGCGTTCCTTTGAAGAAATCTTTCGCGTGGACAAGCAACCGTCGCGACTCCGAGAACCCGATCGATTTGATGATATAGGTTGCTACAGGTGAATTTTTAATGTCATAGGAGGATGATTGCCCACGGCCTTTTTCAACCAGGCTCAACACGTCTTCTTCGATCGCGTTACTGGGTGCAACAGTCATCACCACGTAGGGTAAAAAGTTCTCTAGCTGCGCCACCGATCGCCCCTGAGACGAGAGTTCACCCATCATCGTTGCCAGGGGAATATCGCGTCCAAGTCGCTGTGATAGGGCCTCGATGACGGCGATCGACAGCAGCTTACTGCCGAGATAGAGCCGTGCTACTTCCAGGTTGCGTTGGGTTCGTGCGATCAGTTGTTGATACACCTCTACAGGCGGTTCCGATTGAAATATCTGGAACACCAGTTCGGGCTTCAGAAAGTACATGAAGCCTTCCATCTTTTGCAGTGAACTCCGGTAGCCGCTCACCGTGTAAGAGTTGGCATTCGTCAAGTCATGGTTAGTTTCAGGCAAGAGGTTCCAGGTATTGTCGAGGAAATCTGCGGCTGAAGGATAGGCAAAATTTTCCACATCGCGATTGGCGAGTCGTACCGATCGCCGGACGATGTAGCTCACTTCCTCATCATCCCAACCAAAGCCCATGCTGGCATTAGTCTCTTGCAACCGCGCGTAAAGGCGATCGCTGGGACTCAAACCCGCCTCAGATAGACTGCGGAACGGGATGGTCGCCTCAATACAGGCAACGACCTGCGCAATGTGTCTTGCCTCAAGCGAGTGTTCCAACGATTTAGCGGCAATGAGCGCACTGAGAAATTCATTCTGGCCCGCAGCGGGTTTTAGCACCTCCTCAGGCACAAAACCAAACAAGTGCGTCACCAGGTCAAACAGGGGATCATTCGGTAGCTCGGTGCGATCGCGAATCACCAACTGTCCCGTGATTTCTTTCACGAAAGCAGAGATATAGCCACTGATATTGACGCTAACGCCCTGATCGACCTGAACGTACACCAGATCATGAAATAAGGCCGCCAAGACTTCAATAGCATCCCCCGATGCGCCCACCTCAAAAATATGTTCAGGCGTGTGGAAGAAGCGCCACGGGCCTGTCATCGTTTGAATCACCAGTGCGGCTGTTTTGTTCAAGCGACCGGGATCAGCATCTCCTCCTAACTGCTCCACTGCCCAAAGCAGCTTCTCCAAACAGCGTTCTTGATCCTGTCCCGATTCCCAATCCCGTTCAAGCGCCATAGGGGTTTCTCCACTTGGATTGAGTACGATGCACAAGTTGTTTGCATGGTATCAGGAACGCCTGTAGGAAACGACCGTTCTTGATGCTGTTAACAAAGATTCAACTTGCTCGCACAAAACTTGACGATCGACTATGACAGCAAGACTTCTAGTGAAACTTTTTGAGCCTTAACATCTCCTCACTGAAGGCTTTCGCGTGCCTTCGCTAAAGTTCAGCTAATGCTGAAACAGGCTCTTTAAGTCTGGCTCATTTCAGTCTAATCTGTCATCGCTATCCCGATCAGAGTGCCCACAACAGCAGCCAAACTAGCATGGTGGCGGCATTTTTGCTGGTAGCCCATTGAACTTGCTTCACCTGTTGACTCCAGAAGGATCAAGCTGCTTCCAGCGTTCCGCGAATGATTGCAAAACGAAACCGGGCTGCTGGACTTGGATGCCCAAACGGCATCTTTACGCCAGAACCCGGTTTTTGCCTTTTCCACAGGTCAAGTGTTGTGGGTTTTAGACAAGGTGTTGCCGCACGACAGAGACAAGTGTACCCGTCCAATGATTTACCAACTCATGTGTAGCAGCTTCGACCATGACGCGAATCACGGGTTCGGTACCAGAGGCGCGGACGAGAATACGTCCCTGGTCGCCCATTGCGGTTTCTGCCTGAGCGATCGCCTGCTGAAGGGGATCGCAGTTTTGCCAATGGAGTCGGCGATCGCGGTCTTCAACGCGCACATTTTGCAGCCGTTGTGGATAGGTTTGAAAACTCTGATCCATCAGAGCCGCCAGCGATCCGCCTGACTGCTGCACCAACATTGCCAGATGGAGTGCTGTCAACAAGCCATCACCACTGACGCTGTAATGGCTACAGAGGATGTGCCCCGACTGTTCGCCTCCCAACGCATAGCCATGTTGCACCATTTCGGCATGCACGTACTGGTCGCCCACCGCCGCACGAATCAGCTTGCCACCCTGCTTTTCCCAGGCACGCTCAAAGCCCAAATTAGACATGACCGTTGCCACGATCGTGTCTTTGGGTAGCTGCTGCGCCTGCCTCAGCATTTGCCCCCACAGGTAAAGAATATAGTCACCATCGACGACACGTCCCCTGGCATCAACTGCCAACACGCGATCGGCATCCCCATCAAACGCAAAGCCAATCTCCGCTTGATTTTCCTGCACAGCCGCTTGCAGTGCTGCCAGGTGGGTGGAACCACAGTTAACGTTGATGCGATCGCCATCGGGTTGATCGTGCAAACAAATGACCGTAGCCCCCAGCGCTCGAAAAGCTTCTGGCGCTAAATGTACAGCGGCTCCCCAAGCTAGATCTAAGACGATTCGCAAGCCTTGCAGAGGCTGTGCTGCTGCGTTTGCTTGTAGGGGCTGCTGAATCGAAGTCAGGTAGTCATTCAGCAGTTCGGAGCGGTAGTAGTGCTGCCCGTAGGAAGTGCCATCTGTTCCCTTAATTGTGCCGATGCCTCGTAGTGCCGCTTCAATTTGTTCTTGCAGCACCAGCGATAGTTTGCTGCCGCTAGCACCAAAAAATTTGATGCCGTTGTCTTCGGGTGGGTTGTGGCTGGCAGAAATCATCACACCCCCGATCGCGCCTGACGTGCTGGTCAGATGAGCGACCGCAGGCGTGGGACAGAGTCCCAAATTCCAAACATCTAGTCCGGCGGCATTCAACCCGGATGCAAGCGCCATCGCCAGCATATTACCAGAGTGACGCGAATCTTGACCAATGACAATAGGCGCTGTACTGGCAGCCTGCGATCGTAAAATATGCCCTGCCCAAAACCCAATTTGTAAGGCTAGTGGCGCGGTTAGCAGCTCTCCAGCCCGCCCACGAATACCATCTGTACCAAACAGACGACTGGCTGGAAGCTTGAGACCAACCCACCCAGAGCCAGCGTTTGCTAAAGCAGACTCTAGCGCAGAATCAACAAATGGTGTAGCTGAAATGGGCGATCGCGCCCGTTCGACGATCGATGATGGCTGCGGTAGCGCTAAGCCAATGCTATCGGACTCTTGCGTCCTCACAGGAGATTGAACCATACACTAAATAACCCCTCACAACACACTCACAGTGGAGGATAACATTTTCTTTAGAAATGCGACTGTATCTCACCACTTAAAAGTAAGCGTCCACTCACCAGCACCGCTCTAATTAACAGTCTGATACGGACAACCAACCTGCAAGCCTTTATACGCCTACGGACTCAAGCAGTGGCTGTATTGTTTCCCAGGTCAGCCCCTGTTGGATGTAGCGAGGATGGTTGGGATCATAAGGACTCTGTAGGCGATCGATGGACTGGATTACTGCATTCTCAGCTAGCATCGGAAGATCCGGATCAAACGCCGTCGATCGCACCAAAGAACTCGAAAACCCTCGAAAAATAGCAACCTGATCGATCTCACCCTCTACCATAGCTGTGACGAGTAGCACCTCTGGCTGCTTCTCGGTGTACCGTTCTAATCGATGGATGGAGGTGTCTAACGATGGAGCCATCTGTTTACTGCCCGGTCGCCGATCGGCCCTGTCTGCCTAAACGCACCACCACAAAGTAGCCCAGATACAAGACATAAATCGCCAGACCAACCAGGGCCAAAAAGCCTAAGAAAAAGGGTCTTGTGGTAGGGTGAAACAGTTCTCTGAAGGCCCAGGGTGGATCAAGCCAGAGGCGGCAAAACGGCTCCTTGATCAGGGTATCGGTACTCATCAGCGCACAGCGTAACACCGGAAGTTGGGCGATCACGCCAAGACCACAATACAGAGAGACTGCCCAGCGCCACGAAACAAAACCCCACTTCAGGCGACTAGAGGGCTGCTCCGAAATTTCTTCATTCAAATCGGCCCAAAACCAAAGAGAAACTGGGATTAAAATCCGTGCCAGCCAACCAGATAAAAAACCAACGGGTAGCGCCCCAATCAACAAATACACCGTGATTGCCAGCAGACTTGAAACACGCCAATAGATCATGAGTAGACTCTGTATGGCATCGGCTTTGGCAACAAAGGACCAGAGCAAAAGCGCCAGCGGAATCAAAACGGTAAACAGAACCGCGAGGCGGTAATCTGTCCAGACGAGCGATGGCAACCAGGATGGAGACGGCATAACGATCAGATCACCAATAAGTGAAACATCTAATGATTGAAACATCTTCTATATTGGACAGCTAAACGCGAAAATTGACGAGTAACCTAGCGCCAATCAGCGGTTTAGCTACTCGTCAACTCGACCACCCTACCAGCATAAACCGTGTGGGATGTTCAGCGTTAAGCGTGGGAAGTGGACACTAGTCCTCGTAGATCCGGCATTCAGCCGCTTCAGGATTGTCGTCGCAGTAAATTTCGAGAGAGTTCTTTTTGGGTTTGGATTGCCGTTGATGCGATGCTTCAGCCTGCAGCTCTTCAACAGCATCCCAGGCAGCGGCACACTCAGGGGAAGTGCTGCCATTCACGTCACAAGCGGCGCGGGCTTGCTGTAACTCGTCTTGGATTTTTTCTTGAATATCGCTCATGGATTGTTCGCTACTAATCATTCTTATCGAGTATGGGGTAAGCGTAGGTCTGCGACTGATTCATACGTTACAGCCACTTCTCTGCACTTTAGCATCGTGTCGATCGCCCGATTGATGTACGCTTACATCCATCGCCTTAGTCATCTCTGCTTGGGTAAGGCAGAGCGCGATCGCGCCTCAGGAAAACCGTACCAAATCGGTCAAGATTTTTCGCTACCCTCAAGATGAGGACGATGAGTACAGTTTCACCTTTACTTATCGTAACGCTAACACGACCTGACTAGAGCCGTCAGGTGCCATCGGAAGCTTGAGAATTGTTGAGGCCGTTCTAATAATTGCTCATAATTTTCAAACGATTGAAACATTTCCAGCTACGCTGGTGATCATCCTTTGCGCAAAGGAGGAACGCATGACGGGAGGAGACATCGCCAAAGCAACGTCTGCCAGTGCAACCCAGTGGGTGAGTGCGCTATCAACGCGTCCATCCTTGGAAGCTGCTGTGGATGACGTGGTGCAAAAGGCACAAGCGGCACTGGTCGGTTTGCCTGACGTTGGCTTTGTGTTTATTGCTGCTGCCTTTGCCAGTGAATACTCCCGCCTGATGCCACTACTACGAGAGCGGTTGCCCGATATTCCCCTCATTGGTTGTGGAGGGACGGGTGTTGTTGGCACAATCGGTACCCAGCCGCAAGAAATAGAGGGTGAACCTGCGATCGTGCTTACATTGGCAACGCTACCAGGTGTCACGGTGCGATCGTTTCACCTCACCGCTGAACAGTTGCCCGATTTAGATAGTGCGCCGGATGCGTGGGTTGAGTTGATTGGTGTCCCCATCGACGACCAACCACAGTTCATCCTACTGGCTGATCAAACTTTTAATAAAATTAATGACCTCCTTCAGGGACTTGATTTTGCCTACCCTGGCTCTGTCAAAGTTGGTGGCGTTGCCAGCGCTGCAACCAACGATGGCCTTGGGGGCTTATTCTGCAATTACCATCTCAAGCGCGAAGGGCTAGTAGGATTGGCACTGAGCGGCAATGTGGTAGTAGAGACGATCGTGGCCCAAGGCTGCCGACCGATCGGGCAACCCTACTGGGTAACGGAGGGCGAACGAAATATTCTCCTGGGGCTGGAAGAGCAGGAAGACGCCAGCCCCGTACCGCATGGCGGTGGATCACGGGTCTCTCAAAAGCGCACACCGTTAGAAGTATTGCAAGATCTCATCCAGACTTTGGACGAAGACGATCGGATGCTGGCACAAAATGCCCTCTTTGTGGGCGTGGCGCAAAATGAGTTCAAGCAAGACTTAGAGCAGGGAGACTTTTTGATTCGGTATTTGTTGGGGGTTGATCCCAGAGTGGGCGCGATCGCGATTGGCGATCGCATTCGTCCCGGTCAACGCATTCAGTTTCACCTGCGCGATGCAGAAACATCTGCCGAAGACCTGGAAATGCTGCTCGAACGCTATCAGCAAACCCATCCTCCTGGAACGATCGGGGCACTCATGTTTGCTTGCGTGGGTCGGGGTGAACAGTTGTACGACGAACCCAATTTTGATTCTCAGCTTTTCAGCCGCTACTTTCCACACGTGCCGCTGAGTGGGTTCTTTTGCAGTGGCGAAATCGGCCCTGTGGGTAACAGCACGTTTCTGCATGGGTACACATCCGTATTTGGCATTGTGCGCCAGTCAGCCAAGTAAGGCTTTTGTAGACGAGACCGATCTTCCTGCCGAAAGCTTTACCTGTAACGAACGATCGGTAGTAGTGTGGAAAATCGGCTCATTTAGCCCTTCTGCCCTTACCTTTTGCCTTATTTTTAGGAGGTGTTTTTCCATTGTCCATCGTGCGCGTGCGTGAACACGTCAACCCGCTCAGCAAAAAGTATCAAACTCCAATTAGTCCGCCAGATTGGAGCCAGGTTTATCGTGATCCCGATCAACCACTACATCTGGATATCGGCTGCGGTAAAGGTCGCTTTCTCTTACAAATGGCACAGGTACAGCCCGACTGGAATTATTTAGGGTTGGAAATTCGGGAACCGCTGGTTGCTCAGGCAAATGGTTGGAAAGCTGAGTTGGGCTTGACCAATTTGCATTATCTGTTCTGCAATGCCAGCAATTCGCTGCATCCGCTGCTGCGATCGCTTCCCGCAGGAAGGCTCCAGCAAGTCACGATTCAATTTCCCGATCCCTGGTTCAAGCGCAAACACCAAAAACGCCGTGTGGTGCAACCAGAACTAATCGAAGCACTGGCACAGGCGCTGGCGAACGGTGGTATGGTTTTCATGCAATCCGATGTGGAAGCGGTGGCGGTAGAAATGCGCGATCGCTTCGCTGCCCATCCTGCCTTTGTCTATAAACACGACGGCTGGCTAGACTCCAACCCTCTCCCCATTCCTACCGAACGCGAAACCTCAACAATAGAGCGAGGCGAAGCGGTGTATCGATCAATGTTTGTTAGGAAATAGTGGGCAGAAGGCAGAAGGCAGAGGGCAGAAGAAAGGAGTGGGGAGTGGGGAATGGGTTAACGGCTGATCGCTAGTAGCTCTTTAACTCAAAACTTCTCCGCTGACCGCTGACCGCTAATAGCTCTTCAACTCAAAACTCAAAACTCAAAACTCAAAACTCAAAACTTTTACGCTGCCTGCTGACTGCTGACTGCTGACCGCTCAATCAACTCAAGACTCTCTAGCCCAGCAGCGCAAAGTATGACTCAAAACTTTTAGCCTTTAGCCTTCATCCCTCATCCCCCATCCCTCACACCCACGATGGTAGCCACATCCGTAGCTTGAACCCCAGAGTGGATAGGGGCAACCCTAAGTAAATGGGTAGCCAGAAGATGAAGGCTAGAACGATGAGGACGATCGCCACAATGCCGAGCATTCGCAAGTTTGTTTGTTTGCTATGGAGCCAGCGATCGACTAACCAGGCGATCGCCATTGTCGCAAAGACTGACGCACCCATGTAGTGATACAGAAACGTGCACCGCGTTACTTTTACCCAGGGCAACAGGTTGGCAGCATAATTCACACCGATGAAGAGCGCCAGCCAGATTTCAGTTGTACTCAAGGTGAGACGGCGATCGGACGTAGCGACACCTTCCGTTGATAGCGGCGTTGTCCGCCAATTTAAAAGCTGTTGTACCAGGACGACGAAGACAAGCACAATCGCCAGTGTTGACAGCCACCAAAGAAAGGGGTTGCCGATTGCGTGGACATCGTAGATCACCATACTGCCAGGGCGCACAGCCGGATCGGTAGACAAGAGCGGCCCACCCTGCGCCTCGACTTTGTAGTAGTACGCTACTGGACGCAGCATCAAAATCCAGGTGTACCAATCAGCGCAATAGGGGTGCACTTTCGGCCCATTTGGCACCCGCTCGTGGTACTCCAGAATTTGCTTTTGCAACTCCCAAAAGCCAACCGTTGTGTTGAATTTGAGGTGAGGAATCCAGATCAGGCGATAAAAAACGGCTGGTACAACGCCCAGATTCAAAGCAATTTGCCAGGGCGCTACCTGGGCCAATCGTTGAAGCGGAATGCGCGGTATGCGATCGATCTGTGCTGTGTCTGACGCACCCGCGAATAGCTGTAGCCCAGAATGGTAAGGGAAGCGCTTCTGAAGCCAGCAGAGCAACCAGGCGGCAAGCCATAGCCCGTAAGCACCAAACAGAAACCACAGTCCGTTCCACTTAATGGATGCCGAGGCTCCAAAGAAAATGCCTGAGCCAATGAAGTAAAGGCTGCGACGGGTCGATCGTCCCTCCAACGCCAGCAATAGAAACCACAGCCCTAACAGCCCAAAAATCACCAGGTAAACGTTATTCAGGGCATAGCGCGACTCTACCAGAAACAACCCATCCAGTGCCGCAAATAGCCCCGCCAGAAAACTATAGCTGGGGCGACGAGTCAACTGATACGCAATGCCTGCAATGACCAGTGGCATAAACGATCCCGTCAGCGCATTCAGCCAACGGTAGCTCCACGTACTGTACTCAGCCCCCGCCAAACTGTTGACAGTATCTCGCCCGATCGGCCACTGATTACCCAGCCAAATGCCGATTGCAATGAGGTATTTGCTTAGAGGTGGATGCCCATCAAACAGCGGAGTCTGTGTCAAATAATCGTGGGCAAATTTGACGTAATACACCTCGTCAAAGACCAAACTGTTAAACCGTCCCAAGCCCCAAAAGCGTAGCGCTAAGGACGACAGCAGTAGCCCGATCAGGCCAATTTTGAACCAGGTGGCAGTCCCACCCGATGCTTTGTTGAACATAGCTCACGTTTTGTCCTTCCGTGTGCGTTCCTACTGTCGCATAGGGGGGAGCGATTGCCATAGATCTGAAGTGGCAAAGTTGGATAGTCAGGTTCTAGCGGTCAGCGGTCAGCGGTCAGCGGAGAAGTTTTGAGTTTTGAGTTTTGAGTTGAAGAGCTATTAGCGGTCAGCCGTTAACCCACTCCCGACTCTCGACTCCCGACTCCTTTCTTCTGCCCTCTGCCTTCTGCCTAGATTGCAACTCGTGTAGAATAAGCCAGACGATCAGTCGCGATCGCCTCTTAAACCTGCCATGACTACCGAAAAGCGCCTGGACACCATCGACCACCGCCTCGAAATCATCACCGAACAGATCGGTAGGCTTACCGAGAGTACAACCGAATTTAGGGCTGATATGGCAGAAATCAAAGAAGCCATCAAAGCTAATAGCGCTCAGATTGCTCAAGTCAGCGTTCAAATCAGTCATCTAACGGATGGGATGACTGAATTTAGAGCTGATATGGCAGAAATCAAAGAGACGGTTAGAGAGCAGTCTAAAATTAGCCAGCAGCAGGCTGAAAGTGTGGCACGACTGTCTCGCATTGTGGAACAGTTACTCGAAAGGGAGGCATGAGGCGATCGCGTCCTGCCCTCATTACTCAGTTTTTTCCTAAAGCATGAAGCCAATAGCCATCGTATTACTTTCCGGCGGACTCGATTCTGCGACCGCAGCGGCTCAAGCGATCGCGGATGGCTATACCGTCATTGCCTTGTCGCTTGATTACGGGCAACGCCATGTACGCGAACTTCTGGCTGCCAAGCAAATTGCAATACATCTCGGCATTCAGGAACATTTCACCCTGGACGTGAACCTGGCGCAGTGGGGTGGTTCCTCATTGACCGATGAGACGATCACAGTACCGCTAGAGGGTGTACAGTCCGATGTCATTCCCAATACCTATGTGCCGGGGCGCAATACGGTGTTTCTGGCGACCGCCCTTTCGCTGGCAGAAGCCAAAAACGCAGCCGCTATCTACCTGGGCATCAATGCAGTGGACTACTCTGGCTATCCTGATTGCCGACCCGCCTATCTAGAGGCATATCAGCACCTTGCAACGCTATCTTCTAAAGCAGGATTGGCAGGCAACGCACCGAAATTGATGGCACCGTTAGTGATGGATAGCAAAGCAGATATTGTGCGACGTGCGATGCAGTTGGACGTACCGATCGCTCAAACCTGGTCGTGCTATCAGGGAGAATCGGAACCATGCGGCTTATGTGACTCGTGCCGTATTCGCGATCGGGCCTTGATTGAAGCGGGATGTATCGAGCTGGCTACAGCGATCGGTCAGGCGTTGCACAACACGCTTTAAACCTTCAGGTCTCCAACATCTTGAAGACATCGGAGACCTGAAACTGAGCCTTTGAATTTGAGGCTTCTGTGGCAGCTAGCTATTCTTCCTCGCCACCATAATCCTCGCCGCCTTCGTCGTAGCTTGCTTCAGCGTCGCCGTAATCCTCTTCAGCTTCGTCTTCGGCATAATCCTCTTCTGCCTCCTCTTCTTCTTCCGATTCGTCTTCTTCGTAGCTGGCCTCTATTTCCTCGGAGTCCTCTTCCTCTTCAGAATCCTCGTCTTCAGATTCCTCCTCTTCCTCTTCCGATTCGTCTTCTTCGTAGCTGTTTTCTATTTCCTCAGAGTCCTCCTCCTCTTCATCTTCATCCTCCTCAGCGTCTTCCTCTTCCGACTCTTCTTCGTAGCTATCTTCGATCTCTTCAGATGCTTCAGATGTTTCTTCGTAGCTATACTCTGTTTCTTCAGAAGTCGCTTCAGACGTTTCTTCGTAGCTATACTCGGATTCTTCAGAGGTCTCTACGAGTGTAAATTCCTCATATTCATCCTCGTATTCGGCGTAATACAGAGCATCCAGATCTTCGCAGACTGAAGTATCGATATAGTGCCCATCGACAAAGACTGACTCTTGTACATATTCAACGGTGTAGTCGCTGTCATACTCTGCGGTGCGACCTGCGCCAGCAGACTGCATTGCGTGCGCGATCGCAGCCGTTGCACCACTAAACAACGAAGCCTGCTCACCTTGAATATCCTGGCTCAGGTCGATATTGGCATCCGCTACGTGGCGAATAGCCCACAAATCGCCGTTTAAGTCGGGGTTGGTCATGTAGTCGTAGGGGATGTAGCAGTAGCCACGGTCGCCCCAACCTTCGCCCCAGGAATTACGGACAATGAATACCTTGTCTTCATCGGAGTAGCCTACGCAGAGCATGGCATGTCCACCATCATGCTTTTCATTGTCTGGATCGGGCGTGGGCACTAGACCCTTTGAACCAGCCTTTTGAAACGATGAGAATAAATCTAAGCCAAAGGTGAAGGGGTAGCCATCTGCCAAACATTGCCGCATGGCATCCAGATTGACATCCACCCGGTAAGCATCTTCGATGAGAAAGTTTGTGGCTTCTTCATACGCGTTTTCATGGGGCGGCTCAAAGATGCGATGGAGATCAAACGGCCAGGTTGCTTCGGCGCAGGTACCATACTTTTTCAGCACCTTGATGCAACTCCGGAGGTACGTACCTTCATCAGAGTCGGGAGCACCGTCTAAATCACGAGCGTTGTAGTAAATGAAGAGGCGGCTGACATCGTGTGCAGACCCTCTAACGCGCTTTGCCAGATATTCATATGCGCCTGCCATCGCGTTGGCAGTGCAGCTATTAGAGTTCCCCTGGTTTTCCACTGGGGTCATATAGGGGCGCAAATCAACTTTGGCTGGCAGATCGTCGGTCGATCGGCTCGATTTATAGGTTTTGTCGTTAGGATTTTTCTTATCGGGACGATAGCTGCCCAGTTTGATTTGCCCACCATCGGGCGTTTTAACCACCGTTGTTTTGCGGACGTGACGAAAGTTCTTGGTTGGCATCGGGAAACCTTTAAGAGGAGTATCTGAGTGCAGTGCTCATTGATACAGGATTCCCTTGTCCAGAACCGGGCTAACGAGGTTTAAACACAAAGAATGTTCAAGCCAGAAAAAACCACCACCCATGAGGAGAGTCAAAAGCAGGATGGTGGTCATAACTGATCGCGTGCGATCAGGGTTATGAGGCTAAGGCGTAAGATGGGTGTTGGTGTTGTAGTAGTAAAGCGCTGCTACAACTAACATGCCAAGTATGATGGCAACCGTGCTCATGAGTAGAGAAAAGGACGCTCTCTTGCTGATGGGCTGTTCACGCTCAATTTGTTGCAGCGATCGTGTCGGGGGTTGACCAGTTTTCATAACTGTGATGTCCTAGCGTGGTTGATTCCTCATCTTCATGCCGGACCACAAACGCTGCATCTAACTTTTGGGTTAATCACGACAACCGTGTTTTCTACTGCATCCGATCTATTGTGCGGTACTGAATGAACTCAGCCACGTGATGGGTTTGCAGGTTCTCGTCGCCTGTTAAATCAGCGATCGTCCGTGCCACTTTAAGGATGCGATCGCGGAACCTACAAGAGATTTCTAAACTCCTCGCGCGTCAGCTTACAGTCTCGCAAGATCTGGGACAATAGCCCAGTGCCGATCGTTTCACCAGCATGGACTGGGACAACGGTTGCTCGACCATCCACATGCAGTAAGAAATGGTGGCTACCACGAACTCTAGCAACTGCAAATCCTGCTTTCCGAAGCGCTGCAATCACTTTACGCCCTGTTACACTGGGCAGTCTGGTCATAGTTCAACTGAAATTTGATGCACACCCACAAAATCTAGGGATTCGCTTAGACTACCCTCAACTTCCAGGCAAAGCTTGATCGCTTCCCGAATGCGCTCCATCAGTTCATCTAAAGATTTTGCTTGCGTATGGCACCCTGGAAGGCTTGGCACCGAGGCAACAAAATAGCCATCGGAGTCGCGTTCGATAATCACATTAAACTCTTTGCTCATAGTTCAGTGGTTTGCAGTTCGGATCATCTACTGCATCCTATCTATTGTGCGGTACTGAATCGCCTCAGCCACATGCTGGGTTTGTAGATGCTCATCACCACAAAGATCCGCGATCGTTCGTGCCACTTTGAGGATGCGATCGCTCGCCCGTACCGACAACCCCAATTTGCGAATGGCTGCTTCGAGTAAGTTCCGCGTGGCATCATCTAGCACACACCATTGTTTGAGATGACGGCTTTGCATTTCAGCATTGCAGCGTAGGGTTGTGTCCTTAAAGCGCAGTTGGGCACAATGCCGAGCAGTTTGGACGCGATCGCGCACCGAAGCGGACTCTTCGCCCTTCGGCTGTTGGGTAATTTCTTCTGGCTTCAAGCGATTCACCGCCACTTGTAGATCAATGCGATCCATTAGTGGCCCCGATAGGCGTGCCCAGTATTGTTCTCGCGCCCTCGGCGTACACGTACAGGGTTGCACCGTATCCGCAAAGTAGCCACAGGGGCAGGGATTAGCGCTAGCAACCAGCGTAAACTGTGCCGGAAACGACACTGATTGCCGTGTGCGCGAGATGCTGACGTACCCGTCCTCCAGCGGTTGGCGAAGAAATTCTAAGACATCGCGTTTAAATTCTGTTAGCTCGTCCAGAAAAAGTACGCCTCGGTGTGACAAAGAGATTTCACCGGGTCTGGGAAAACTGCCGCCGCCTACAAGCGATGGTCCTGACGCAGAGTGATGGGGACTGCGAAACGGACGCGTCGCTACCAGTGAACCCTTATTTTTTAGCAAACCAGCGACGGAATGGATTTGAGTGACTTCAAGGGCTTCTTCAAAGGATAAGGGCGGCAAAATGCCAGGAAGACGACGTGCCAGCATGGTTTTTCCGCTACCAGGAGGCCCTACGAATATAAGGTTGTGCCCTCCGGCTGCGGCAATTTCTAAGGCACGGCGAGCGTGTGCCTGCCCTTTCACATCCTTTAAGTCGGGGCCAGCAAATTGCGATCGCTCCAGTTCTTCCAATCCATCTACTTGAGTCGGCACATACTGATCCGCCGCACATAGAAAATTACCCACATCAGATAGATGCTTGAAGCCAAAGACCGATAGCCCTTTGACGACAGCCGCTTCACGAGCATTATCCGCAGGTACGACTAGCCCAGAGATCCCAAGACGTTTGGCCGCCGCTGCGATCGCCAGTACTCCCGCTACCGGACGCAAACTCCCATCCAGCGAGACTTCTCCCAGAAACAAATAGTCATCCAGCAAATCGGTGTTTACCTGTTCTGAGGCTGCCAGAATGCCCACGCCGATGGGTAAATCAAAACTTGGGCCTTCCTTCCGCAGATCGGCTGGAGTCAGGTTGACGACCACCTTACGCATGGGAAAGACGTAGCCTGCATTCTTCAGTGCCGCTCTCACTCGTTCTTTCGATTCCTGCACTTCTTGTGAAGGCAGACCTACCACAACGATGCCCGGTAGTCCGCCTGCAATATCAACCTCAACGCCGACCTTAACTGCGTCGATTCCAACCAGTGATGCACTCCAAACTCTGGCAAGCATACTTTCCCGCGATCGTACTCTTGCTAGAGTGCCCTGAAGACTCGATGAGACAACAGAGCTATCACTGATGCAGTCATCGCGTTGACCCTATGGGTGAGCCAAAAGGTGGTTGTATTACGGTACTCTTGAAGGCGATCGCGCCTGGGCTGATGGATCTGCGCGAATTTACACTCTTAAGGAACCCACATGGCTTTCATCTATTTCCCCACTGTCCAAGCAACCTTAAACACTGACCAGATCACTAGAATCATGTGGTCAACCAACGAAGTATTGACAGGTTTCGTCCATCTAGCCGCAGATGCGTCCGATCGCAACAGTGTCGTGACCCTATCTGGCAGTGATGCCGAGAAGCTATGGGGCATTATGCATCCCAATGAGCCAAAACCGTAAACCGATTTAGGGGCACAGAAGGCGAATCACCGTAGCGGCAATCGCGGACATTAGGCATGCGGATGTGTTTAGGCTGATTGATGCAGCGGTGATTCCTCATAGTGCTGTAGTAGATCGGCAGGATCGTCGTAGATGGCGATCGCGTCTGCGAGTTGCTCATCGCTAAAACCACCCGTCCGAAACGCAATGACAGCAACACCTGCTTTGCTTGCCGCTTCGACATCATAGGGCGTGTCACCCAACATAACCGCACGGTCAGGAGCAAGTTGCGCTTTGTTGAGTGCCGCTTCGACAATGTTGGGTTGTGGTTTGGAAGCTTCGGCATCACTAGACGTTGTGAATTCATGCACTAAGTCATCGATTTGAGCCACTTTTAGCAGAAGATCCAACTCTTCTGTAGTCGCGGAACTGGCAACCATGAGATGCAGCTTATTCTCCTGTAGCTTCTGAACTAATGAGCGTGCGCCTTTCGCTGGCATGAGGCGTGAACCAAATTTTTTCAGGATTAATTCTTTGCGACGATCGGCAATTTGCTTTCCAGTACCATCTTTATCGTTTAACTCTGGCGCAAAGCGAGGAATAATTTGGTCGCCACCCATACCAATGAATGGACGCACCTGCTCAAATGAAATCTCGTAGCCATAAGCCGCAAACGCTTCCACCCAGGCTTGAGCGTGAGCATCATTACTTAATACAAAGGTGCCATCAATATCCAGCAAAACGCCATCCAGCATCGCGCGATCGTCCCCTAGCTACCAGCCTATTAACGATGGTGCAGAACCCATCAGAAAACGTCTCCCTTGTTGCAGAGGTTATCTTGCCAGTGCCTTGAGTTGTAGTCGGGCTGACAGCGCAAAGTTAGCTCCAGCATCGGCGCTTGGGTACCTTAACAATGACATCTATCTATAAAAGGTATGCTCAGGTTCTTTCAAATTGCAGCAGCCGTGGTGATCGCTGCTCTGCAACTCCAGTCTTCTACACCCGCATTGGCTAAAGAAAAGTGGGTTTACATTAGTAGCGATCGTTCTTTTCAATATTACGTAGACGTAAATTCTCTGAAACGAAAGGGGAATTTCGCCTGGTTCTGGTCCGGTGCGGCTGTTATCATACCGCCCGATGTCAAACCTGACGATCGCTTTTATCGCGTTCGCTTTATCGCTTTGTATGAGTCTGTTGACTGTCGAAGCGGTGCCACTCGACTCAGAAGCCTGCGTTCATATGACAAAAATCAGAATTTAATTCCAGAGCTTTCTGACGATGCTAAAAATGGCGGTTTATTAGGTTCAGGTGATCGAAAACATCCTGTGATGCGCTACGTGTGCCGTCGTTGACTACTGAGCCGTCGTTGATTGATTGTGCTGGCAGAGTATCTTTTAGGTTGATTCTGACTCAGCGAGAGAAGGGAATCTGCGCTTAAAATAGAAAAGCCACAATTCCGGGTTCGCCCGCATTTTCTATGACTGTTCGCGTTCGCATTGCTCCCAGTCCTACCGGAAACCTGCACATTGGTACAGCCCGTACAGCCGTATTCAATTGGCTCTACGCTCGTCATCTAGGTGGTACGTTTGTACTGCGGATTGAGGATACCGATCAGGAGCGATCGCGCCCCGAATATACACAGAATATTCTCGATGGCTTGACCTGGTTGGGCTTAACCTGGGATGAAGGCCCGTTTTACCAGAGCAAACGGTTGGAACTGTATCAGCAGAAGGTGCAGGCGCTGTTGGATAAAGGCTTGGCGTATCGTGCCTATGACACCCCAGAAGAACTGGATGCCATGCGAGAGGCGCAAAAGGCAAACGGTGAAGCGCCTCGCTACGATAATCGTCATCGCAACCTGACTCCACAGCAGCGGGCAGCATACGAAGCAGACGGACGATCGTCTGTGATTCGGTTCATTATCGAGGACGATCGTGAGATTGCCTGGAACGATCTTGTGCGTGGCAACGTGAGTTGGAAGGGGCGAGACCTTGGCGGCGATATGGTGATTGCCCGTGCAGCCTCTGGAAATGATTTTGGTCAACCCCTTTATAACTTTGTCGTCGTCGTCGATGACATTGATATGAACATCACCCACATCATTCGCGGTGAAGATCACATTGGCAATACGCCCAAGCAGATCTTGCTGTACGAAGCGCTCGAAGCCACGATGCCAACCTTTGGACACACACCCTTAATTCTCAACGAAGCCGGGGCAAAGCTTTCTAAGCGGGATGGAGTTACGTCAATCTCAGATTTTCAGCGCATGGGATACGTTCCAGAAGCATTGGTCAACTATATGACACTGCTGGGCTGGTCACCGCCAGAAGGGATGACCGAAATCTTCGCGCTGGAAGAAGCCGCTCAGCACTTTGGGTTTGAACGAGTAAACCGGGCGGGTGCCAAGTTTGATTGGGATAAACTTAACTGGCTCAACGGTCAATACCTGCACATCAAACCTGCCGACAAACTGACTGATCTGTTGATTCCTTACTGGCAAGCAGCAGGCTTTCAGGCAGACTGGAGCGATCGCCCCTGGTTAGAACGCCTTGCTGCCGTCATTGGGCCAAGTTTGTCACGCTTGGACGAAGCTGTACCCATGAGTGAGTATCTTTTCAAGGATGCGGTTGGCTTTACCGAAGACGCGATCGCCCAACTCAAGCAAGATGGGTCTGCTAAAGCCATACAAGCGGTTGCGGATGCGATCGCAGCCCACCAGCCTCTCACCGAAACAACCGTTCAGGACTTAATCAAACAGGTCGTTAAAGACCAAAATTTGAAAAAAGGATTGGTCATGCGCACCCTTCGCGCTGCCCTTACAGGTGCCATGAACGGCCCTGATCTGGTGCAATCCTGGCTCTTACTGCATCAGCATGGTTTAGACCAGACTCGCCTTCAAGCAGCGTTAGAAGCAGCACAGGGGAAGTAGTGGATGATCAGGGGTCAGGAGTCAGGAGCCAACCTTATCCTTTAGCCTTTCCCATCAGGAACTCTGCCCTCGTCCGCGCGTCGTTGTTCCCATTGTTACCATTTCAGGTATGTCTTACACAAATCATCGCGACTCACGGATCGGTGCAGGCGTTCTTGCTGCTCTGACGATCGCGTCTGCTGTTTTGTTTGCGATCGCGCCCTTGCAAGCACAATCGACGCAGGATCTCGATGTTGTCACGATCGGGCCGCGTTTTGCACCGAATCCGTTAGACGTGCAGGGCACTGCTGGTGGTGATACATCTCTCAAGGAGATTGTGAATCTTGCCAAAACGCCAACGGGTGAATGTGTCGGATATGGCAATGCCAAACCCAACCAAACGATCGAGCTAACCGACTTTTTTGAATCGTTAAGCCTTGTTGTGCAGAGTTCCGAAGACACAGCATTGGCGATTCAAGGGCCTGGTGGCGTTTGGTGCAACGACGATTACCAGGGCAAAAACCCTGGTGTTTCGGGTCAATGGCTGCGTGGCACATATAAGATTTGGGTTAGCTCATACGCTAAAAATCGCACGCCTGCCTATGTGCTTCACATCACCGAAAAGCGCCAGTAGTAGCAGGGTTGTGGCGACTTCTCGTCTCTTTTTCACAGGATTAAACCAAGCGTGAACGGCTGACCGCTAAGTGTTCAAAGCCACCCCGTTATTCTTCAAAGCATGCCTGATCAACGCGTCATGATGAGACTGAGAGAACTCAGTTGCTTTGATCTGAGTAAATACGTTAAATTTAGTTAACAATTGTTCTCATACAGGAACTCATGGCCGATCTGCGAGTGTGCGATCGTCATTTGCACGAGCAAGATGAGGATTCTAGTTTCAGAAAAGGATATTGACTGATCGCTGGGTTATGACATTCACGATAGGTTTTGGGTGATGGCACCCATCGTTATCAAATTGCTTTAGTTGTAGTGAGAGGCGCTAGCGTATGAAATTTTCTTGGCGAACAGTCTTGTTATGGACGTTGCCAGCCGTAATTATTGGATTTTTTCTATGGCAAGGTTCGTCCATGAGCACACCTGCTAACATGGGCAACAATGCTGCCAGTACTCGGATGACTTACGGGAGGTTTCTAGAGTATCTAGATGCTCATCGAGTGACGAGTGTTGATTTTTATGAAAACGGGCGCACGGCGATCGTAGAAGCTGTAGACCCTGAGCTGGATAATCGGTTCCAGCGTCTGCGTGTCGATTTGCCTGGAAATGCGCCAGAGGTGATTACTCGTCTCAGAACCGACAAGATCAGCTTTGACTCTCACCCAGCTCGTAACGATGGTGCCATTTGGGGTCTTCTTGGCAATTTAATCTTTCCAGTATTGCTGCTAGGCGGCTTGTTCTTCTTGTTCCGTCGCTCTGGTAATGTTCCGGGTGGCCCAGGTCAAGCGATGAGCTTTGGCAAATCACGCGCCCGCTTTCAAATGGAAGCCAAAACAGGCGTCATGTTTGATGATGTGGCAGGCATCGAAGAAGCTAAGGAAGAACTGCAAGAAGTCG
>JAHHIE010000022.1 GCA_019358945.1 Stenomitos rutilans HA7619-LM2
CGAAAAGTGACAGAGGCGTTCAAGCAGACGATGGAGATTGTGTTTGATGAGTACCTGCCAAAATGGAACTACACTGCTAAGCCGCAATCACTATGATTTCCGGTTTTATTGAATCCATAATCCTAAGGGATCTCTGGAAAATAACATTCCATTGCCTATGCACTCATGCACCCCCTTCAACCTGAAATCTTACTTGTTACCAGTTTCCCAAAGGCATTAACAACCAACTTTGCAAGCACGGCGAATAGAACTTAAGGCCAAAGGGTAGATCCAACTCTAGACGGAGATAATGCTACGCTCAACTTTCTATGCTTCATCTGTATCAAGCGCATCAGAACAATCGCGTGTTTTAGGCAGTGAAGCGGCCTTCCCAATTTTTGATTAGAGGAAGTGTGACGACGCCCAGCGCCTACACCGCCGTTTTCGAGCTTGCGTGCAGTAATCGAAGGAGATAGCTAATGAATATGCAGAAGAATCATCTGGCACGAAAGACGACAGCACTTTTGAGCGCGATCGCCGCTAGCAGCTTTTTGGGCTTGCCCGCGTTAGCAGGTAGCTCTGTGGGTATGACGAACACGGGTATTGACCTGGCTCAAACCCCCTCAAATATCGATCAATCGCAGTGTATACCTTCCAATCAGGCGAACCAGCCGTCTACTACAGCAACACCAGATGCTTCGGCCCCAGCAGCGGCTCAGTTGCCTAACCAGTCTGATCCACGGACAGGCATTTCTTCCTCTGACCAAACCGTGTCCTCTTCCAGTCAAACATCAGGCAACGCTGCTAACACCCCCTCGACTAATGCTTCCGCTGTGCAAGCGGCTGATTCCGCCAACACCAACCGCCAAACCAGCTCGTATAACCAGGGCAGTGCCTATGGCGATGTACTCTCACAAGGGGGCGCTACGACCGGTGGTTTTGCCCGTCAGCAAGTTTTAGCGGCTAACAATCCTGATGACTATCGAATGGTTAGCAGTCGGATCAGCTCTAACGAAGAGCGCTCCAACTACAGAAGCGGTGCTAGCCTGAATGGCAACATGGGTTCAACCATGAGTTCTAACGATTCCACGCGTTCTACCACAGGTAATCAACCTTACAACCAGTCGTCATCTTCTGCGGCAAGCACTACGATCGCGCTATGCCCCAATGGTGTAACGAGTCCTCAATCAGTCACACCATCAACCCGCCAAGCGCCCAGTCAGCCTAACCTCGATACACAGCCGTCGTCATCCCAACAGGTGTCGCCACAGCAACCAACGGGTAATGAAACCCGTCAATCTCCCGCAGATGATAACAGCGGCAGAACCCGGTAGTATCGACACGATCGCAGCGTAAAGGAACAGCTTGCCTTGCGCCGCGATCGCGTTACGAGTCTCAATGCCGTCTAGAGCTAATCTAGACGGCACTTTTCATGCCTTCAAAACATAATGGCTGGCCTGGAAAGAAGTTTAGTAAGATGGATCGCTCATTAGTGAGTAGAAACGCGCATCTGCGGTTGCCGCTCAGCCTACTCATCCACATGGGTGAAGTCATACATTCGTTTGGCACGCGACTCTAGAACCAGGTACAGTCGGGATGGGATGCGAGAAGAGATGAAACTCAACCGTTTAGTCGGTATGGGCCGCTGATCGCCTGTTTATCTATGGAGCGTGGTTTAGTGCAACTGGGAGCATACTTGCTCAAGCTCAGCGCGATCGCGCTAGCCTGCTTTCTTTCAGGTAGGCTAACGGGTTTTGTTACTCATTTGCCTTTAGAAGCATCGCCCATTTGGTTTCCGGCGGGCATTGCGCTAGGTGTCTTGCTTTTAGGCAATCGTCATGCGTGGGTGGGCATTAGTCTGGGAGGCTTTTTGCTGGCGTTATCCGCTGGGGCCGCATGGATCGTAGCAGCCGTGGCCGCTTTTGGCATGACGGTTGGCGCGATCGTGGGTAAAGTCCTGCTGCTACGAGCTGGTTGCTCCCTGGCCTTAAACAGTCTGCGAGATACCCTGAGTTTTCTGGCACTGGCCGTTGTTGTCTCGCCAACGCTAAATGCTACCATCAGTACGCTAAACGCCTGTGCGGCTGGCCTTCAGCCCTGGCAACGGTTTGGTACCCATTGGTGGGCGATCGCGCTGGGTGACGGGATCGGCATTTTAGTCATGACGCCGCTCCTTTTGGTCTGGTTAAGCCAACCGTTGTCAAAGGCAAACGTATCCAAGCAGAACAGTCCGCTTTGGCAACGCCTGGTCACAGTCGGAAAGCAGCCGTGGCAGCACAATAAACTTTTTCGGTGGCGCGTTTTTGAAGCACTGGTCTGGATCACATTGCTGATTACGCTCAGTTGGCTTGTGTTTTGTGCGCCGATACAGGCCGGAGTGCCGCGCTACCCGTTGGAATATCTGCCCATCGCGTTGATGATTTGGGCTGCATTGCGGTTCGGGCAACGAGGCACTGTACTGAGCGGCTTCATCGTCTCCTGCTTTGCGTTTTGGGGGTTAGCGCAACAGCAAGGCCTACTGTTGATGGATGCGAACGGGGATACAACGCAGGCGATTTTTCTACTGCAAGCGTTTGTTGGGGTCACAATGGGCCTCGCGCTCATGCTGACGGCCACGATCGCCGAACGGCAGCACGCAGAGATTCAACTACGGTTTGCCGCCGATCGTGAACGCTTACTGGCTGAAACCGCGCAACGCATTCGGCGATCGCTAGATTTAGAAGAAATCCTTCACACGGCCGTGGCCGAAGTCCGGCAGCTTTTACAGGCCGATCGAGTGTTCATCATGCGCCTGGATGCGTCGGATCATTGTCTTGCTGTAGCAGAGTCCGTGGCTCCCAATTGGGCCTCCGTGCGAGGATGGATCGCGGACCAACGGGTAGCACAAGCGATTGAGACACTCTTCAAACAGGAATCTCTGGAACAACCGTGCAGTATCAAACCCATTAAAGCCATCAACGATACAACGCATGTTGAAGACCCTCCACTATTGGTTGAATACCATCACTACTGCCAGGTAAAAGCAAGCATTGGCATTCCCATTATGGTGTGCAACAGCATGTTTGGCATTCTGATGGTCAATCAATGCTCCGCACCCCGCTACTGGCAGCCGCTAGAAATTAATTTACTGAAACAACTGGGTACTCAGGTTGAAATTGCCATTCAGCAGGGGCAACTCTATCAGCACCTACAAACCCTTGCAGCTAGCTTAGAAGGGCAAGTCCAGCAGCGCACGGCTGAATTGCAAGAGCGTATGCAAGAGCTACAAAGCTTGAATCAGGTCAAGGACTTGCTGCTGCATGCCGTTGCTCATGATTTACGCACCCCAGTGCAGGGTATGCTCATGGTGCTAAAAAGTTTAAGAAGCAAAAATAGCGGCTGCGAGGCTATGCCGGTACCATGCGTCAAGGTCGATCGCATGATTCAAAGCTGCGATCATCAGCTCAACCTGCTCAGTGCGTTACTAGAAGGCCACACAGACGATAAGCCTGCAACCGTGCTCCAGTGTCAGCCCATTCACCTGCATCAGGTTGTAGATCAGGCTTTGGTTAACCTCAAGTTGCTGTTTGAGGAAAACCAGGTCAACCTCAAGCAGCAATTCTCACCGGACTTATCTCCTATCAATGCCGATCCGTATCAACTCCAGCAGGTTTTTGAGCACTTACTGCGAAACGCGGTCAAACACAACGCGCCCGGACTAACTATTACCATCAACGCAACCATTGCCCCCTGTCCTGTTTCCGCTGCCCGTATTCTGTATTGCACCATCGCTGATGATGGGCAAGGGATGAGCCAAGATAAGTGCGATCGCCTCTTCAACCTCTACATTCGGGGAATCGATAATCAGCATCTGACAGGTATTGGGTTGGGATTACATCAGTGTCGGCAAACGATTGCAGCCCATAACGGACACATTGGCGTCATGAGCCACCCTGGTAAAGGCTCTCAATTTTGGTTCACGTTACCCCTGGCAGAACAGGCGCTGGAGGCAGGGCATGCTCCCTCAGCAAAACCCCAATGGCCTAGCCAAGTTGATGCCCACAGTGGGCGCAAAAGCGATCGCCAGGGGTAATGGCCGTCCCACACTGGCTACAAAAATTTCGCTGTTCGTCTGCCGTATGAGAGCCAGCAGTATTAGTTTGAGAGGCTTTAGACGCTGAGGGTGCGATCGGGTTCATACTCATGTGCATAGAACCCATCTGCATCGACATGGTGTTTCGATCCATCTGCATATTGCCCATCGTCATTGGCGGCATTGGAGTCATGAGCGGCATAGGCTGTATCGAAGGCATTGTGGGCCTAGAGTCCCCAGGCTTGTGTGCAACAGATTGAACCTGTAACGGTTGAGCTTCTGCCAAAGAGGGGGCCTCATTCAACACGCTCAAACGGCTGCCCTGAATTGATATAAACCACTCGCCCTGATCGGTATATAGCTTCACAACGAGTCCGATCGTCGATCGCAATACTTCTGGTGGTGCCGTCCAGGAACCCGTTTGAAACCCGCTACTGGACTGCTGCTGCTGCCCTGGATAGCTGCTAGCAACCGTCACCAGCGTTTGGTGCTGCACGTTTTCAAGGTAGACAGTCTGTCCAGAACCCAGGTCACAAAGGTATCCCATCGTTAGCACCGCACACTACAGCTCACTTCATCTCTATTGTGCCAGGGATATTTGCGCGATGGGTTGATCTTCTGTGCAAAGTCGCTTGCCTGCTGTGCTTACAAAAAGGACAGCAGGCTACTTAGAGACCAGCTACCAGTCAGCCGTTGCTAACGCTCAAAAATGGCACCCCGGCGCATCAGATCTGCTACAACAGCTCGCGTCAAACCCTGATTCCTGCCCATCAACGTCTGCTCAAAGATCGCACCCGCTAAGTTAACATCACTCAGGTCAGCCCACCGCAAATCAGCATTGCTCAAATTAGTGCCGTAAAGGTTTGCACCCGTGAAATCAGCCTTGGTCAAGCTCGATCGGCGCAAGTCTACGTGATTCAAAGAGGCGAGGTGAAGACTGGCATCGTCTAGCCTGCAACCAATCATGACTGCACGGCGCAAATCAGCATGGTTTAGATTGGCTTTCGTCAGATTTGCCCCGGTAAGATTAGCGCTTAGCACTTGTGCTCTTACCAAATTGACCCTCATCATGTCAGCACTCACCAGGCTTGCACCGTTCAAATTTGCATTCACCAGCATGGCACCTGCTAGATTTGCGTTGATTAAGCTCGCTTCTGATAAATCTGCATTCACCAAATTTGCTTGCGAAAAATTCGTCGCAATGAAATTGGCTCCTGCTAGTTTGGCAGAGCGCAGATCAAGCCCGCTTAAATTTGCGGTCGAAAAGTCTTTAGAAGGATTCAGGCCAGCAATCTTGGCAAGTTCAAAGAAATCGTCCGTTTCTGCCTCTACGATGCGCTGAATCAGTTCTCGAAGTCGCCTCAGAGATCTTTCACTAACCATGTTGTAAACTGCCCATTGAATGTTGGGCAGTAATCGAGGAACACATTTGGCTAAAACTACAGTGAAGTTTCAACCCGTTTCGCAATGACCTCAATGTTGCCCTTAATGCTGGCTGCTTACTCCCAATAGCACTACGGCTTAACGCTAAAACATGAATGCTAAAAAACCTCATGCTCTATTGTAGATGAGGTTTATTACAAATAAATTGTCAGGAAATGAAAAATTTGCGATCGCAAAATCGACGGCGATCAGTTCTCGCCTGTAATCAAGCTTTTTTCATGACTACAGAACTTACGCAGACCTCGGAGGTTTTCACCAAGCATCGTCACTGCATGTACTTGCTTAAACCTTTGAGGTTCTAGTCAGAATACGTAAGTCTACGACTAGAACAAAACTTGATCACTGAGCATCAGAGCAAATCTTGCTTGGAGACACTTATGAGAGAAAACGGTTAAGCAACGTCAAGCTCAGACTTTGCAACCCACATCTCAATTAATCGCTCAATCACGGCCTGCTTGGCGGGACTGATGCCCTCAGGCATCAAGCTTTTCATTAATGCCTCAACGTCAGACGCTTCATCTAAAAGCCTAGTTTGCCGACCTGATGGTAACGTCCCACGATCAGAAGGTGCAGTGAGGCGATCCAGGCTGTCAAATTGGCGATGTTCCGGTCGTAGCATGTTAATGAAAGGGGGTACGTTTCAAGCGGAAAGGCGCTAACCTTTCTCAGGACAAATGAGCGTGCATTTCAAAGACAAGACGAACTGCTAAAGACTGGTAGACAACAGCAAAATAGCCAACGCTACCTCTCATGCATCTTAGCGCTTCGACGCTTACAGTCAAGCGTGACATCACTAAAAGCAGTTGCCAGTTCTGGAAACCACTGATGCCTTATGCTAAACCCAGCCCTTGTCAGAGGCAATCCTCGCCAAATTTTTCTTTATCAGTCTTCATACTAGCAGTATGCCCAGATGAGCAGACGATAACATCACCCAACTAGTTGTAAACGACAGAAGCAGAATCTTCATACAGAAATTACGCTTACTGGTCAAGCGGCTCTTGTGTCCGGTGGGCGCTGTGGTCGTCGATCGCTTGGGCAATAAACCACTCCAGCCTGGAAATAAAGACAGGCTCAGCAAACTCACGTGCCCGCTCAAGACATGCTTGTGCAGAAAAGCGCCGCCCTTCAAATTGAACGATCGCGTTGCTTAAGCTTTCTACGGTAGGTTGCGAGAATAGTAAGCCTGTACGATCGTTGAGAATCACTTCCCGAAGGCCACTCAACGCGGAGGCAATCACAGGGACACCGTGCCCCATCGCTTCCACTGGGGCAAACCCAAAATCGGCATGCTGACACGGAAAAATTAAAGCTTTTGCATGGGCATAAACGTCGATCATGGCGTCTTCAGGCAGATCACCAAGCAAGCGAATCTGTGAACCAGCCAGGTGCTGAAGCCGTTCGCGATCGCTCCCACTACCCACTAGCCAAAGCGGACGATCAAGCTGATTACAAGCCGCAATGGCTAAATCAACCTGCTGGGTTTGGGTCAATGGCCCTACATATAAGTAGTAATCGTTTCCGGCTTCGCCACGACCTCGAACCTTAACAGGTGGTGGAATCACGGCAGTTGATCGACGATACAGTTTGCGAATGCGCCGCGCTGCCATTTCAGAATTGGTGACAAAGCGATCGACCCGTTGTGCAGTGTAGAAGTCGTACTGCCGCAGATGGGTTTCAGCCCAATGCTGATACCAGCGGCGATCGTGCTCTTTGGGGAGTAAATCCCACAGGTCACGGGGCGGAGTATGGCAGTAGCTAACGTGGAGCGTTTCGGCACGAGTAAGCACCGCTTTACTCAGGTACGCTCCAGACGACGAAAGGACTAAATCGTACTCGGACAAATCTAGCGCTTCCCAGCAGTAGGGCACGAATGGTCTCCACGCCTGGTAGTGGCGTGCAATGCCCGGTAGCTGCTGAGAGGGTGCTGTGCGAATATCCCAACCATCAAAAAGCGCGATCGCATCGCCTAATTGGGCGCGATCGACAAACGCTGTGTAGACGGGCGCATCGGGATACATCTGATGCAGCACGCGCAGCACGCGTTCGGCCTCGCCATATTCGCGGAGATGATCATGAACCAGAGCAACTTTCATGCCAACTATCCTTTGCGATCGCGCTAACAAGCACGGGAGAAAGTGAGGTCATTGTCGTCTCAGCTTACCTGTCATTCACACTCATCAAGCTTAGGGCGCGTTAGCAATTAAGCTCAGAACCCTTGAGGTATCAGCCTTACCGCGCCCGTCCTCACAAACCAGACTAGTGGTTGGCGCTCAATCGAACTCAACAACCTTTGCAGAGAGGCTTGGGCGTGCTGTCTGGTGTCTACCCGTTTCAAGTGGGGAGCAATCCGCTCATGCAACCGATTAAACTGTTCCCCCCAGGCTTGAACCTCTTCGCTTGAAACACTTGCGGCGGCTGTCCTTAGAACTGAACTGAAGCCTGGAGTCATTAAATAGGACTTACGTAGTCGCCCCCTAAATTCCCCAATGCTGGGGGACTTTGAGTGCTTGCTCCCCCAAATTTGGGGACTGGGGGGCTAGTTTTAGAGAATTTGCGTAAGTCCTGTTAAAAAACTTTTGTGCATTTCCTACCTAACCTTTCTAGCAATCTACAACTGTAGTACTAGGCGCGGTTTTACCTTCTGCCCTCAGCCTTTCATTTTGAGCCATCAGCAGACAGCCGTCAGCCAACCGTAAAACGAAAGCAAACTACAGCTTTCAACGCTCCACTGTCCCGCTTGCTTCTAAAAACCACTTTTCTGGTACACCCTTTCTGGTGTGCCTGGAAGGCCTTGGGGCTTACAACCAGCAACTTCTTTTACCCTCAGCCTTTTACATTCTGCCCTCAGCCTTTTGCCTTCTGCTTTTTACTATACCTGCCGTTGCGGTTGCTTAAGCAGAGCTGGCGTTATATCATCTGCCATAGTTAAATACGGTTTTCCGACTGAATATTAGGTGTATAGGTATCAGGAGTATGGAAATGAGATCTGTCTTAGTGAATGGTCGGCTCTCGATCAAACGCTTTGGGCTACTGGCTATAGCCTCATTGCTGATCGTTTTAACGGTGACAAGCCTGCTGCAACTAGCAACTCCTGCCCAAGCTCAAACAGCGCCAACGACTCCAGCACAAACAGTGCCAGCACAAGTAGCACCTGCACCATCAGCTCAACCGAACAAAGCCACTGATGCAGTCTTGGACTGGAATGCTACTGCGCTGAGTGTCTTACCCGCCCCACCCGCTCCGCAACAATATCGCGGTTTGGCGATCGTGCATGCAGCCATTTTTGATGCAGTGAATGCAATCGATCGCCGCTATGCCACTTATGCAGTTGAGGTTAAAGCACCTGCGGGAGCATCGGCTGAGGCGGCCGCCGCAACAGCAGGACATGACGTGCTTGTGCGCCTTTACCCGTCTCAACAAACAGCGTTTGATGCGGCGTTGACAACTTCACTAGCAAAAATTGCGGCAGGGCAAGCAAAAGAGGATGGCATTAAGGTTGGTCAGGAAGTGGCCGAACAATTAGTTGCCCTTCGTAGCAAGGATGGAGCCGATCAGAAAGGAACGTACAAGGCAGAATCGCGTCCTGGCATCTGGCAACCCACACTGCCTGCTTTTGCTCCTGCCTTGCTGCCCCAATGGGGTACGGTGAAACCGTTTGCGATTCAACGTGCGGATCAGTTTAAAATTGCTGCACCATTGCCATTAAATAGCAATGCGTATGCCAAAGAATTGAATGAGGTCAAACGCTTAGGCGGACGAAACAGCACTGCCCGCACACCTGACCAAACAGCCGCAGCCATCTGGTCACCAGCCCCCCCTGCTGTCATCTGGAATGCAGCGGCGCGTGCGGCGGCGATCGCCAAAGGTAATACGCTGATCGAGAATGCTCGCCTGTTTGCGCTCCTCAACATTGCAGGCGTTGATGCTTACATTGCAGGCTATGACGTGAAGTACAAGTACAAGCTCTGGCGACCTGTAACTGCGATTCGCAATGCAGATACCATTGGGAATCCTAACATTACTCCTGATCCTACATGGGAACCACTTATTGTTTCGCCAGCCCACCCCGATTACATCTCTGGGCACTGTGTGACCGCAGGTGCAGCCGAACGCATTCTTCAAAACTTCTTTGGCAATGACGCTGTTAACGTCAGCATTATCTTTCCAGCCAATGTAGGCGTAACACGCAGCTTTAGCACCTTTTCACAGATTGCTAAAGAACTGGGAGAGGCCCACATTTGGGGTGGTGTACATACCCGCACGGCGGATTCGCAAGGCGATGTGTTGGGCAAGCAAGTAGGCGATTATGTCTTCAACCATGCCCTGCTTCCCTTAAAAGGCTAGCGAGTCGTCGAAAAGTCCATACCAAAAGGTAGCCATTGCTGGCGGTATGTGCTGTTAGCAACGGCTCGTACATGATTAGCGATACAGCCATTCAAGGTATGGTTACATTCACCGGATCCTATATTCCATACCCTGAACCCGCAGTCATCCTGGCTATAGCTTGTAGCGCGACCCGTTGTTGAACTGACGGGTTAACTCTAGCGATGTCAACGGGCGCAACGTCTTCACCTGTTGATCGGCGATCGCGTCTTCTTCGTCACATTGCCGCTTAAGTTGGCGAACCGTCTCTTGTCCTGCGCCAAACAGCAAACCAATGACACCCCCAATGATGAGATAGTCTTGCTTCAAGTTTCGATAGAGGTCACTTGAGTAAGGGCAGGGGGCCAGATTTAGCATGACCAAACCCAATCCAACCCCAACGGCTGACGTTACAACACCCGAAAAAACAATGCGTCTCGTGTTCATTTGGGTTCTCCTCGCAAGACTAATCTCGCGACGTGTGTATGGCGTACTGAAAGTTTTCCCAGACAGAGTGGCGTTCTACCAATCGATCGAATGCACGCTCTTGCTTCAGTGAATGCTAGCTTTTGCTTTGATTATGGCAAGCTTTTGCGAAATACTATAGCAGATGAAAAAACCTGTAATATTTCGTTTGAGACTGCAATCGCCATTGCAATCAAAGCGCCCTTCTATCCTCCAGGTTTGGTGGAAGTGAGTCTCTTCAGCTTCTCAAAAGCTCGGAAATCGGGGTCTCTTCACGCGGCAGTCTGTTCCAGCACAAAAGCAGAAAAAAAGACCGCGATCGCGGTCTTCAAGCCATTCATCTTATAGAGCCTTTGCAACGGATTTTTTGGTTAACTGAGTGGTTCACCCTGAATCCTTCGAGTGGCTTCTGGCTGCGGTGCTTCACTCATGCCATCATGGGATGCTTCAGGTTCGGCATGAGGAGGCGATCCATCGGGCGGCTTGTTTCTGTTTGGCCGTGATCTGTCGAGGAATTGAGTTTCCAGAGTTTTAATTACCACATAAAGGACTGGTACGAATAGAAGGCTGAGAAACGTCGCGACGAGCAGACCACCAAAGACCGCCGTGCCCAACGAGTGACGAGAGTTTGCCCCTGCCCCAGTTGCCGTGACGAGTGGAAAGAAGCCAACGAGTGCCGCAAAGGCTGTCATCAAAATGGGACGGAGCCGTTCTTCTGCTGCTGTTAAGGCCGCCTGAACGATCGACTGACCCTCCTCACGCGCCTGGTTAGCAAATTCCACAATCAGAATGGCGTTTTTACTGGCAAGACCGATCAGCATGACGAGCGCAATGTTGCAGTAAACATCATTCGACAGGGTTGGATCAATAAATCGCCGTAGGGCAACAGCACCCAGCGCACCCAAAATGGCTAATGGTACCGTGAGCAAAATAATCATGGGATCGATGTAGCTCTCATACTGAGCGGCTAGCACCAGAAACACCATGATGATGCCAAACAAGAAGATCAACGGCCCCAGACTTCCAGCCGCAATTTCTTGCCGGGTCAAATCTGCCCACTCAAACTTGATCCCCGGTACGGCTAGTTTTTTGAACGCATTGCTAATGGTCTCGATCGCTTGACCGCTACTGTACCCTGATGACTGCGTGCCTTGCAGCAAGATGGAACGATAGCCATTGAAGTGAGAAATGACGGCTGGCCCTGTAAATGGCTTAATCGTCACTAACTGATCCAGTGACACCATATTGCTGGTGCCCGTCGTGCTGCTCGATCGCACATAGATTTGTTTGAGATCTTCTGGCTTACTGCGGTACTGCGCGTCTAACTGCACATAGACCTGGTAAAAGCGCGGGCCTAAAACAAACTGGTTCACATACGTTGAACCAATGCTGGTACTCAGTGCAGTCAACGCGTCATCGAAATTCACGTTCAGGGCATTCAGTTGATCTCGATTGATGTCAATTTCGTACTGTGGGGTATTGGCACTGAATTGGGTAAACGCTCCTGGGGGCTGAAAGATGCCGCTCTGATTGGCTTCTTTCAGAATATCTTGAGCATTGGCAGCAAATTCCTGGAACGACAGGCGACCATTCGTGGTATCCTGCACCTGCATGTTAAAGCCACCCAACGGACTAAATCCTGGAATGGCGGGAGGACTAGACCCAACGGCTGTTGCACCCGTAATTTTGCCAGCGAGTTCGCCATTCAACTTTTTAAGAATGGCTGCAACCGTTTGGTTGGCCTTGGGACGATCGTGCCAGGGCTTGAAATGGGCAAAAAAGATCCCCTGATTCGCCGCATTACCGTTAAACCCAGCACCGCTAATTTCGGCTGTAGACTCAATCTCTGGCACACTCACCACCGATTGATGCACCTGATCCAAAATATCGCGTGTGTATTGTAGTGAAGCAATGTTCGGCCCCTGCACAAACCCCAGCACAGATCCCTGATCTTCGGCTGGGACGAAACCCGCTGGCACCACGCTGAACATGAAAACGGTGCCGACCAGCCCCAGGGCAAAAATGCCGATCACTAAGTAACGCAGCCGAATTAAATACTCCGTTGTGCGGATGTAGCGATCACGCACCCAGCTAAAGCCCCGATTGAATTTGTTAAAAAACCAGCCTAAAGGGCCACTGGCCTCCTGCGGTGGTCGCAGCAAGATGGCCGCAATACTGGGGCTAAAGCTCAAGGCATTAAAGGTGGAAACGGCGATCGAAAACGCAATAATCAACGCGAACTGCCGATACAGCAAACCCGTCGCACCAGGGAAAAAGGCAACGGGCACAAAAACCGCCATCAGCACCAGCGAGGTCGAAAGAATGGCTCCCGTGAGTTCATTCATCGCCTCGTAGCTGGCTTGCCGGGCCGTCATGCCCTCGTTTTGCATCTTCGCGGCGACGGCTTCCACCACCAGAATGGCATCATCTACCACCAATCCGGTTGCCAGCACCAGCCCAAACATCGTCAAACTGTTGATGGAAAAGCCAAACACTTTGGCAAAGATCATCGCGCCGATTAACGACACGGGAATGGCGATCGTCGGAATGATCGTAGCCCGCCAGTCTTGCAAGAAGACGAAAATCACCAGAATCACCAGCACAATTGCCTCTGCCAGCGTAATGATGACTTCCTTATTCGACTCTTCAATAAAGCTCACCGTATCGTAGACCAACTCTGTTTCGATGCCCGGTGGAAAGCTTTGCTTCAGCTCTTCCATCTTGGCGGCCACTTGTTTTGCCACATCCAGCGCATTACTGCCGGGTAGCTGATACACCCCTAGCGCCACGCCAGGTTTGCCGTTGATTTTCGCAGAACTGCTGTAAGACTGTGCGCCTAATTCAACGCGTCCCACATCTTTCAGCTTTGTCTGGGTACCATCACTGCCCACTTTGATGACAATATTCTCGGCATCGGCAACGCTCTTAAACTGCCCCTGTAGCTTGAGTGGAATTTGGAACTGTTGCCCCTTGGGCGCAGGTTCAGACCCGATCGATCCACCACCCACTACCACATTCTGGGCTTGGATCGCACTCACTACATCGTTAACAGCAATTTTGCGGCTAGCCAGCGCATTGGGGTCAAGCCAGAACCGCATGGCATATTGAAGCTGCCCAAACACGTTTGTTTGACCAACGCCTGGAATCCGCGCCACTTCATCTGTGACGTAAAGGTCAACGTAATTACTAATGAAGGTCGCATCATATTCATCATTCGGCGAAAAGAAGCCATAAACCACCAGAATACTGGGAGAGGCAGTTTTCACCACAATGCCCTGCTGCTGAACCGATGAAGGTAACAACGGTGTTGCCTGCTGCAAGTTATTCTGCACGTTTACCTGGTCTTCATTGGGCTTGGTATTCACCCCAAAAAAGGCCGCAATATTGCTGGAGCCTGCCACACTGGTCGAGGAAAAATACTGCATGTCGCGGGTGCCGTTCAGCTTCCGCTCAATGGGAGTGGTCACGGTCGTCTCGATCGTTTCTGGATCAGCACCAACGTAGCTGGCCGTAACCTGCACCTGAATGGGCGCAATTTGGGGCACATATTCAATCGGCAAGAGCGGCAAACTCACCGCTCCGAGCAACAAAATGACGATCGTGCAGACCGTTGTCAGCACCGGACGTTTAATAAACGTATCCGCAATGGATAAAATCACAGTGGCTGCCTCTTAACAACTGAAATCAACAAACTAGACTCAACTAACTGGCGGCATTGGTGGGTGAGGCACCGGAAGCACCACCTGCTTGAGGCGTAATCGGTGCACCATCACGCAATTTAGCCACGCCAGACACAATGACCCGATCGCCTGGTTTTAGCCCTTTCAACACCTGATAGGATTGCCCCTGAATATTCCCCAACGTGACGGGCAGTTGGTGCGCGATCGTCTGACTCTTCCCCTTGTCATCCGTTTTGTCTTCGGCCACAAACACAAAATTTTGCCCCCCGATCGGCGTTACGGCTGTCGCAGGCACCATGACCCCTGGCTTGGTTGCCCAGATCACCCTCGCCCTGACATATTGCGCATCCCGTAGTTTCTTACCATCGTTTGGAAACCGCGCGCGCGTGAGAATGGACTGATCTGCCGCATTGGCCTGTGAAGCGACAAAATATAGCTTTCCTGTACCCAATCGCTCGCCACTGCTGGGGTCAAGCAACTCAACCGTTAGCCCTGTGCGCACCTGCCCGGCCTTGCTCAGCGGCACCGGAATTTGCAGATCAAACGAGTTGTTTTGGTTGATGGTGGTGAGAGTTTGCCCTGCCGTGACGTAGTCCCCTGGCTTGAGTGTAATATTGCCGACTGAGCCTGAGATGGGTGCCACCACCCGTTTGTAGTTCAAGCTCACCTGAGCGGTATCCAAATCAGACTGTGATTTACTGACGGTTGCATCGGCCTGGTCAACGGCAGCCTGTTGCGCACTTGCCTCATCCTGATTTTGCCTTACCGTCGCCAGAGCCGTTTTTTCAGTCGTGGCATATTGATCGGCAGTTGCTGCGCCGACCGCACCCTCTCTGTAGAGCTGCTGATAGCGGCGATTATTGACCCTTGCCAGTTCATATTGCGCTTGAGCCGAAGCTAGAGCCGACTTTGATGCCTGAAGTTGCTTTGCTGCCGTATTTCGAGCCGCAAGATTAACCCCGATCGTAGACTGGGCACTCCTAACCTGCGAAAGCGTATCGTCTGGATTGAGAATGAAAATGGGGTCACCTTGATCAACCCTTGCGCCAGGTTGCACCAAGATTTGTCCAATGCGTCCCTGAATTTGCGGCACAAGCTGCACCGTATTTTCTGCCTGTAGCGTGCCAATATACTCAATGCTGTCCTGTAGGGTGCCATTCTGCAAGGTTTGCACCTGCACTTGAGAGGGCGGCGGGCCACTCGCTTTAGCAGCACTGTCGTTTTTACTACAAGACGCTGTACTTAGAGACAGCAAGAGTAATGCACCAAGGAATGGGTATCGTTGCACGCTAACCTCCAAATATGAAAAAGCTCACGAGCCGTTGGTCGAGACACATGGCTAAAGGGCGATGAAATGTCGCAAGGGCGATCGCATACTAAACGATAGAAACCAATAGGACTTACGCAAAAGCGGTCATCTTTCGCCCCTTAGCCCCCAATTCATAGCCCTTGGGCATACCCTTCGGGAAGCAAGCTACAAGAAAGGGAGAACCGAGCCAATTAGCCCCCCAGAATTAGGGGTTTGGAGGCAAATGCGTAAGTCGTAATCAATTGAAACGTAGCGTTATAGCCATAGAGACTTGCTTAACTTCAACGGTGTCGAACAAGTTAAGCCTGTGAAAGCTTGAGTTGTGATCCCCTCGTCTATACATCAATATCACTGCTATCCAGCCAAGCTGAATCAGTCAGAAAAAGACATATGGCGATTGTTGTGCATTGGCTGAAAAATTGCCTCATCCGATAGGGTAGCAATTGTGCTGACTATATTTGTTAACGACAAACGTTTGCTATCTACTTTGAGACGGATTTTAGAAAGAGGTTCTCTAGAAACCAGGCTCCTACTTCCTACTGGTATCCAATTCAAGCAAGCTCCAGCTTCCTTCTCGGTGGGTCACACCGCTTAACCTGACTCAGCTCTGTCTAAACGCAACGAGTTGATCGCGTCCGCAAAAACCACGATCGCGGTACGAATGACGATCGCGAGTTCTGGATCAGCTACGATCCGGTCTGCATTAAGGTTTCGACCCAAAAGCGGCACATCAATCGAGGCGTCAGGAACGATTTGCCCCGACATTACAGTCAAAATCTCGACTAAAGACGCTTGGGCATGGGTCGCGCGAGGTGAAGCGTTAAAAAGAGCGATCGGTTTACCGACAAACTCTTCTCCACTTACCAGCCAATCCAGTGCATTCTTCAATACCCCCGGTACACCATGCGCATATTCAGGGCTGCAAAGCAGCAGTCCATCGCATCCACGCAGTTGCTGTCGCAAACGGGTTACAGCTAGCGGTTCATCCGGCTCAAGATCAGGATTAAAGTGGGGCAACGCACCAAGCTCGCCATACAGGCGAATTTTCACATCATCAGGTGCTAAGACGATCGCAGCTTGCAGCAGGGCCGTGTTAGATGATTGCGCCCGCAAACTTCCTGAAATAGCCAGAATTTGTATGAGTTGAGCGTCAGGCTGCATGTGGGTTAGCCCATGAAGAGAAGCTACATCCAACGGATAAAAGCAAGCTGTAACGCTCGTTTGCACCAGTAGATGATCGATATGACTTTTATGATAGAGGGTTCCTTGTTAACAGGAATGGGGAGCGGAGAGGCAGGGGAAGCAGGAAAGCAGGGGGACAAGCAAAGCTCAAAACTTCCTTTTCTGCCCTCTGCCTTCTGCTCTCTGCTTTGAGTCATGAAAACAAAGTTTGACTGACAGATATTGTTTTTTGTAATTTGATTCGCTATAGTCGTTTCATTACAACAGCGGAGAAAACAATATGCTGTCACGTCAAATTGGTACAGATGGTGCGACGGTAGGGGCGATCGGGTTGGGTTGTATGGGCATGTCAGACTTTTATGGGCCTGCCGATCGAGAAGAAAGCATCGCTACGATTCATGCGGCACTCGACGCGGGTATCACGTTGCTCGATACGGGCGACTTTTACGGCATGGGGCACAATGAGCTACTTCTGCACGAAGCCCTTGCTGGAAGACGACGGGACGATGTGTTTATTGGAGTCAAGTTTGGAGCGCTACGATCGCCCGATGGCAGCTTCATTGGTTTTGATGGTCGTCCAGCCGCCGTCAAAACCTTTCTGGCCTACACCCTGAAACGCCTGGGAACCGATTATATTGACCTCTATCAGCCCGCTCGACTTGACCCAACCGTGCCCATTGAAGACACCATTGGGGCGATCGGCGAAATGGTGCAAGCTGGCTATGTCCGGCACATTGGGTTATCAGAAGTGGGTGCAGAGGTGATTCGGCGGGCGCATGCTGTACATCCCATCTCCTGGCTGCAAATTGAGTATTCGCTGCTGAGCCGGGGCATTGAAGCTGAGATTTTACCCACGGTGCGTGAGTTAGGCATTGCCGTCACAGCCTACGGGGTGCTGTCACGAGGATTGTTGAGCGGTCATTGGTCAAAAGAACGATCGGGCACTGCGCAAGACTTTCGGGGGCATCTACCCCGCTTTTCGGGCGACAATCTCGATCGCAATTTGTCCCTGGTGGAGGCGCTGCGAGAAATTGCCCAGGCTCAGAATGCTACGGTCGCGCAGGTAGCAATCGCCTGGGTGCTGTCACGCGGTAATGACATCATTCCCTTGATTGGTGCGCGGCGGCGCGATCGGTTAGAGGAAGCTTTGGGCGCACTGAATCTACAATTGAGTGAGGATGATCTGGCTCAAATTGAGGCGGCCATTCCGCCAGATGCTGTGGCAGGCGATCGCTATGATCCGGGTCAAATGGCACTGCTCAATAGCGAGAACGTGTAATCGAGGGAAAACAACCGTTGAGTGATGTAGCGCTAACACCAGAGCGGATTCTTGATGCCGCAGAAGAAGTCTTGCGGCGGTATGGCCCCGCGAAAACAACGGTTGTAGATGTGGCTCGCTTTCTAGAGGTGAGCCACGGTACCCTTTACCGTCACTTTCCCAGTAAGGCGGCGTTGCGTGATGCGGTCGCAGAACGGTGGTTGCATCGGGTTGCCGCGCCGCTATCAGCCGTTGTTACCGATCAGGGGTCTGCGATCGAACGGTTGCATTGCTGGTTTGAGCTATTGATGAAGCTGAAACGGCAAAAAGTATTGGATGATCCAGAACTGTTCGCCACCTACGCGGCGATCGCAGAAGAGGCGCGAGACGTGGTGCAAGCGCACGTTCGTGACCTGATACAGCAACTCACTCAAATCATTGAAAGTGGCATTGCTAGCCAGGAGTTGATGGTTACAGATGCCCATGAGGCGGCAAAAGCTCTCTTTAGCGCGACGGTTCGCTTTCATCATCCCGTCCATGCCCATGAATGGAGCCATCCCTCGATCGATGCTGATTTTGCGCACGTTTGGCAGTTAGTGCTAGTCGGTCTGATCACCGATCGAGCCAATGCTTTACACGAATGACCTGTCAGTGGGATCACGCGGCTTTAGTTTGTTAACGTTAGTTTGTTGAACTGCCTCGTTCGCTGACAAACAATCGATCGACTTACGCCTACAAAATGAAACCGAAAAAGCATCATCACCATGCCACCTCTGAAAATGCAGAGAACCATCTTTCAGGAGTAGATATTAAAAAGAAAGATCTTAAGAAGAAAGATCTCAAAAAGAAAGACAAGAAGGAGAGTCAGCCAGACGCACAGCAGGAAGCACACAAGCCAGCCAGACTCCAACTCAGGGAGCGAAGAATCTTTCATCACATCTCTGAAGCAGAGGGCAGTTCCAAGCTGTCTAATAAAACCTATGAAAAAGAGCTGGCTAATCTCCAGATAGAGCTGGTGAAGATGCAATATTGGGTCAAGCAAACGGGCACCCGTATTGTGATTCTGTTTGAAGGACGAGATGCAGCAGGCAAGGGTGGTACCATCAAGCGCATTACAGAACCTCTCAATCCGCGTGGTTGCCGCGTGGTGGCACTGGGTACACCCAGCGATCGCGAAAGAACAGAATGGTATTTTCAACGGTATATTGCACATTTACCCGCAGCAGGCGAAATTGTGTGTTTCGATCGCAGTTGGTATAACCGTGCTGGGGTTGAACATGTGATGGGTTTTTGCACCGATGAGCAATATCAGGAATTCATGCAAACCTGCCCAGAGTTTGAGCGCATGTTGGTGCGATCGGGCCTCATTCTGCTGAAATACTGGTTTTCTGTGAGCGACGATGAGCAAGAACGACGATTTCAATCGCGCCTGACCGATCCGGCCCGTCGCTGGAAGCTTAGCCCAATGGATTTGGAATCGCGCGATCGCTGGGTCGAATTTTCTCAGGCTAAAGACGCCATGTTTGCCCATACTAATATTCCCGAAGCGCCCTGGTTCACAGTGGAAGCCGACGACAAAAAGCGTGCCCGCCTCAATTGCATCAGTCACATTTTGAGCAAAATTCCCTACATTGATATGACACCAGAACCATTAGAGCTACCAAAACGCAGGAGTGCCCCCCACGATTACGTGCGCCCACCCCGCAACGAGCAATTTTTTGTGCCTCAAGTGTATTGAGGCACCGTTGAATTCGCCTTAAAGGTTGAACTTGCTTTGAAATTTAGATCCAGGGTTCGTCATCATCCGGCTCAGGAGCTTCTGAAGGAGCCTTTTGGGGCTGACTTGGGCTGCGCTTGGAAGGAGGTGGCTCGATCGCCGTTATCGTAGCCGCGTTTGTATCATCGATCCAGGGTTCATCGTCGAACCAGTCGCCATCGTCTTCTGCATTAGTGGGATCTGTGAGAGTTGAATCAGTGGTTGTAGACCTGGTGGTTTCTTCCTCTGCACTCGCTTTGCTTACCGAGTCCAAAGGATTGATCGGTTGCAGCGGTGAAGTCGCTGGCAAATCTGGTGTGACAGGTTCAAGGATTTCTTTCGCTTGCACGGTTAACGTTTGAATGCCGTCTTCAACCTGTTCACTCAAGCTGTGAAAGCCATCTTCAACGTGTTCACCAAAGGTTTGAGTGCGTTCTTTCATCCGATCAGCAAACACCTGGCTGTTTTCTCTTGCCTGTTCCACGATCGTCTGAGCTTCTTCTTGCCATTGCTCGTTGATGGTTTGAAGGGTCTCTTGTGCTTGCTGAGAGAGCGATCGCGCCCGGTCTTTTAACTGTTCAGTCAGGGATTGAAAGCGTCCTTTTGCCTGCTCAGTAGCGGCCTGCGCTTGCTTTGAGAGCGATCGTAATTCTTCAGTCGCCTGACTATAGTCTTCTTTCAACACAGATGTTGCTTTCGTTAGAGCCTGTTTGATGCCACTGTGGTACACCTCAAGCGTTTGACCCGCCGCATCCGTCACCAGCACTCGTTTACGCCCAATGCTCAGTATTTTGGTTGGGGGTAACTGATAGAGATCGCCTGCAATGCCAGCCCAGCCGCTAGAGGCGAGTAAGTAGTGGCTGATCGCGCCTGTTTTGAGATTAAACAAGTAATCCGTGATTTTGCCAATTTTGTTGCCAGTATCACTCCAAACCTCGCAATGGAGCAGCGTTTCAAGCTGGCGCACTTTTGTTGCATCCGTTTCTTCGGGCTGGTTTTGGGTCAAAAGACCGTTAGACCCCAACGTGCTGATTTGAGCGAGCTTAAAGGCGGTTTTCTTCGCTCCAAAAGCACCCCCTTTGCAAACAAACCCCAACACTCGATGGGCAGAGGGATACATCCACATCACCTCCACTCGTCCCAGTTCTTCCATTGTGGCGCGATCGAGCACTAGCTGATTGAGCAAGTCGCTCTGCCGGATTCCGTCTGGTAAGGTTGTCATCGTGCCCCTTGCGCCTCCTGGTTGCAAACGGTATACATCCAGAATTTGGTATCAGAATTTGGTGTATGTCTCTTGATTTTATGCCGCCAGAAGCAGAGTTGTTGACAGAAGCTGCCTCGATCGCTGTTACAAGGCACATCAAACGTGAGCCAGTCCTTACGCCGCTTGCGCAACAGGCTATTCAAACGGCTTACGTATCTCAAGGCGGTGGATCACCCATACTGCTACTGCACGGGTTTGATAGTTCTCTTCTAGAGTTTCGTGCCCTGCTACCGTTGTTGGCAGTGCAGCATGAGGTGTGGGCGGTTGATTTACTGGGGTCTGGGTTCACAGAGCGGTTACCTCACCTGGCGATGAATCCTACAACAATCAGGCAGCATCTGTACGCAACCTGGCAGCAATTGATCCATCGACCGATTGTCCTGGTGGGTGCCTCGTTGGGTGCTGCGGTGGCGATCGACTTTGCGCTGACCTACCCAGAGTGTGTCAGCCGTCTCGTACTGATTGATAGCGTGGGCTTTTCGGGCAGTTTTCCCGTGGGGCAATGGCTCTTTCCGCCGATCGATTACTAGCCGCACGGTGGCTCGTGATTCGCAAGCGAGCGGCGTTGCAGGCGTTGAGCGCGATCGCTCCACCCAATCTGGCGCTAATTGATACGGTGCGTTGTGCGCTGTTGCATCAGGCAATGCCGGGGTGGGATGAGGCCATTATCAGCTTCACGAAAAGCGGTGGTTACGCCAATTTGAGCCAGCGGATTGAGCAGCTTTCGCAGCCAACGTTAGTGCTTTGGGGCGAGCACGACGATGTACTGGGGCTTGAAGATGCTGGGAAATTTCAGCAAGCGATCGCCCAGAGTCAATTGGTTTGGATTAAGCAAGCGAGGCATGCACCGCATCTGGAACAACCAGAGGAGACAGCCCACGCCATCTTGGCCTTTTCTCGTAAAGAGATGTAACAAAGACACATAATCTACACTTATTCCATCGGAAAATGCATGTATGCAAATCCGGTGCATCTTGCGGTGTGACCTTTATTCCTTAGAACGGTATACACGAGGCTTTGAACAACGGGCATTTGCGGCGTGCTCTAGACTACACGCAAATTTGGTTGAGAGGTGTTAACAAGAGATGAACTTGGGGTTAGCACTCTGACCCTGGTTAACTTTGAAGGTTCGCTCTGTTGAAAGGCTTTGCTTTTCGAGTCAGTAGTGGGTTAGTCCCGTTCGGATCAAATTTGTTGATGCTACTTTACATCGGTGTGAGGAGATTTCATGCTTGAGGCGATCGCGCGTACATTCTTTGGTCAACTATTCATTGCCTGGTTGCTGCTGGTACTGGGCGATTTTTTGTCTACCTTTTGCTATCACGTGCCAGAACACGTTTTTGGTCGTCTTCACCTCCAAACACACCATTCTGCCAAGAAAACGTTTCGTCACTACGCCATCTTGACAGCCAATCTACAAGTCCTGTTGGACGGCCTTTTGGGAGCGCTGCCATATCTGCTGATGGCAGTGGCGCTATGGTCTTCTTCACCGATCGGCGTTGTGGGTGGACTGCTATTTGGTCAGTTTCATGTCTGGTGGCGACACGTCAGCGCGTTAAGCTGGCAAACGCCAAAGCCAATCACATTCCTATGTCAGGTTCTCTTCATCACCACACCAGAGCAACACTGGCTGCATCACCAAAAAACCAATACGGGCTTTGGCGACATCTTTACCTTTTTTGACCAGCCTGCTAGAGCCTGGATGCGATTTCTACGCTGGCTCAGACTTTATCGACGGTATTTACCTGTTTGATCGGTTGTGATCTGGGTGGGGTTAGCTCAACCGCAGAGACGTGGAGGCGCGGAGAAACACTCTTGCGTTGCGGCTTAGTGTGCGTTTCTGTTTACAGGCGATCGACCGCTTGCAGCAACGACTCCACACTGGCATTGTGGTCTAAAAACGAGAACAGGTGTTTGTAGCGCAGTTGCCCAACTTTGTTCAGCACAAACTGGGCAGGAAGTGGTGCGCCGAGCGCCTGTCCGGTCTGATATGCCCGAAAGGTTTTGCCGCCTGGGTCGCTGAGTAGGGGCATTTTTAAGCCGAGATCCTGGATCACGATTTTGCTCTGGCGTGGGTCGGTGCTGGTAATCATCAACAGTTCCACGTCGCGATCGAGAAACGCTTCATACGCTTCGTTCAACGCTTTGATGTGTGGAAAGCAAAACGGGCAATATTGCTTTTCGGTAAAGATGCGCGTAAAAGCAAGCACCACAGGTCTGCGGCGACGAAAATCGGCCAGATTCACCGATCGTCCATTTGTGACATCCGGTAGCTCAAAATTGGGCGTGATCATGCCCTTAGCCAACGCGTTCGTTGCGGGAACAGGCAAGAAGTGGTTGAAAAACCGCTTGTTAAACAGTCCACTAAAGTCCGTAGACGTGAGCATGGGAGAGGAATCTAAGATAAAGGTGCCTTTAGCTCAATCTTAGAGGAAAAGACGGTCGTGATGCGTTTACGGTGCAACAAACCGATTGGACATTTAAGAGGATGTCTTAAATGCGACACATCAGTGAGCAACGGATAGGGAACGGATGCATCGGATGGTAAATTTCGAGCGAGAGCCACTAGCCATCCGTTTCATCCAGTATGAATCCGCTGCTAATCATACTTCTCAGACATCCTCTAAGCTGACCGCTGACCGCTGATAGCCAACCAAAATTTCGCTCGTCACAAGGATCATTCACTATGTTTGCCAGGTTACGAAGACTGATCGATCGCTTCTTTAGTAAGTCAAGAACGATTAATAATGAGCCGCTCAATAAAGTCAGCTTAATCGTTATTATTCTGATTGATATCTTTATTTTAATTAATGTTTTTACAGGGTTGAATGATATTAGTCAATGGCATTTAAGCCCCTCTGAGACATACCCCTGTTACGCAGAATGGCAAGACTATCGCACCCAAACCAAACCTGACAAAAACTACGAAATGCTGCGGCGATCGCTGTCCGATGATTTCAGAGATCGATCGCCGTTTCAGCCAGACTACCAGCGTGTAGAGAAAGGGCATCTTGGCAAGGTGTCTGAGATTTGTTTGCAGTATGCGGCGGTTAAAGACAAGCTGGATACGCCTGAAAACCAGCGGCTTTTAAACACAATTGCTCAAAAGCAAACCACGATCGCAGATCTTGAGCAAAGCAATCAGAAAATTCGCTCTCAGTATGACTCTACGCTGCTAGAAAAAATTGCGGGTCAGCCGCGAGAACAATCCATCAATACGGTTGGTGCAGAAAGAGCAAAGCAAACCTTGGAGCAGAATCAGCGCCAGATTGCCACATTTGAAAGTGAGGTTCAGACCCTTAAAACCAATCTGCTGACAAAGCCAGAAAGCGCTGTTTTTTTTGCGCTGCTTAACGAGAACGATCGCTTTAATACGGTAGAAAAAGGCTATCGGCAAGCGTCTTTCTGGTATCCCAGCATTCAATTTACGTTTCAGGCACTCTTTCTCTTACCGCTTATTTTTGCCGCCTTAGCCATTCATACGTCTGCTCAGCGGCGGGGCTATGGGCTAGTAGCTCTCATTAGCTGGCATTTGCTGGTTATCTTTTTTATTCCCCTTATCTTTAAACTGTTTCAATTTCTGCAAGTAGGGGTCATCTTCCAGTTTTTGGTTGATGTGATGACCGTTCTTTTCAGCGGTCTACTGTTTCTGATTAGCTATCTGTATATCCTGCTCATTCCTCTGATTGGGTTTGCGCTAATTAAATTTTTTCAGCGCATTGTGTTCAACCCAAAACGACAGGCTGCTGGCAGAGTGCAACGATCGCGCTGTCTGCGCTGTGCAAAAACGATCCGCCATCACGATAGCTACTGTCCACACTGTGGCTACGATCAATATATGGAATGTCAAGCCTGCCATGAACTGACCTACAAGCATTTGCCCCACTGTAAACACTGTGGACAGACTCCGGATCTGGATCGCGCTTAGCGAGTAGCACGATCGCCGTCGCTTATTTGTTACGCTTTTGTAACAAGCTTGTTTAGCGGGTGACGGTAATGTCTTTGCTTGAGGTTCGGCAGTTACACAAGTCCTACCGCGCTCAGGGCAAAATCATTCATGCGGTGCAGGATGTGTCGCTGCAGATTGGCGCAAAGCAGGTGCTGGCGTTTCTGGGGCCGAACGGGGCTGGTAAGACGACGACGATTAAGATGATTGCGGGGCTGGTGTTGCCCGATCGCGGGACGGTCAGCATTGCGGGGCGCGATCCACACCGGGATGCTCAGGCGCTGCGATCAGTGGGAGCCGTACTGGAAGGGAGCCGTAACCTTTACTGGCGGCTCACTCCAGCGGAAAATTTGGAGTATTTTGGGGTGCTGCGGGGTTTGTCTCGACGGGTCGCACGACAACGATCGCGGCTGTTGCTCGATCGCTTTGAGCTAAGCCACAAAAGTAAGACGAATGTGCAAAAGCTGTCGCGCGGGATGCAGCAAAAGGTGGCGATCGCGGTGGCACTGATCCACGAACCTCCCTTACTCTTATTGGATGAGCCAACGTTGGGTTTGGATGTGGAAGCTACTCAAACGGTGAAACGTCTGGTGCGCGAGATTGCTAGCGAAGGACGCGCTATTCTGCTGACAACTCACCAGCTTGATATTGCGGAGGAACTGTCCGATCGAGTTGCCATTATCAATCAGGGCCGTATCGTAACGGAGCAAGCAACCGAGGCTTTGATTCAGCAGTTTTCCAGAGCAGTGTATCGGGTAGAACTGCCAGAGCTACCGGACGATCGCGTCGCCAAGCTGCTGGATCTGGGCGCGCTGGTTGACGGTACAACCGTTCACATTCCCGATCCAGCGTTGCTCTATCCGGTGCTGGAGGTGCTGAACCCGTTGCCGATCGCCCGACTCGAAACGGAACGGGCCACCCTAACGGATATCTTCCTGAAGCTAACGCAAACGAAGCCTGCTCAAGCGCATACGATTGGAGACAGCCATGCTTGAATTGTTTTTTGCAGAACTCACGCGGGCAGGAATTCAGCTCCGGCGTTACCTGTTTGAGTCGATCGGCGGCATTGTTATTTCGACCTCGGTCTTTTACGGTCTGTTTTTGAGCGCCAGCTATATTGCAGGCCCAGGCTTGCAGTTTGGCAGTCGGTTAGATGCGATCATTGTGGGCTATGTGCTGTGGACACTGGTGCTGTTCATCATGGCGAATATTTCGGGCACGCTCCAGCGCGAAGCCCAGACAGGCACACTGGAGCAGCTCTTTATTTCACCCTATAGTGCCTCACAGGTGTTTCTCACGCGGGCGATCGCTGATTTGTTGCTGCAAACGGGATTAATCGCAGCAATCCTGGTCATTATTATGGCGCTGACGGGTCGGTGGTTGGCGTTTCCGCTGAGCCTCTGGTTGCCGCTGCTTACCGTGCTTTTGGGCGCTTACGGATTGGCGTTTGCGATCGGCTCTCTGGCACTCATCGTCAAACGCATTCAGCAGGTGTTGGGCATTTTTCAGTTTGCGCTGCTGTTTTTGATGAGTGTGCCGACTGAAGAATGGACGGGCGGAATGCGGCTTATTGGCAATCTCCTACCAATGAGTCCCGGCGCGGGGCTGTTGCGTAACGTGATGGCACGACAGCAACCGCTGGATCTCCCCCAACTGGGGATTGCGATCGTGAATGGTGGAGTGTACTTTGCGATCGGGCTGCTGCTGTTTCGCTGGGCAGAACGCCAAACCAAACGTCACGGCAACCTCAGCGATTATTAGCAGTGACAGCTACAAAGAAGCACTTGCATTTCCCTACGCTAGTCGGGACGGTCTTCTGTAAACTGGTCGATCGCCTCTCGCATTCCTTCGGAGTAAGGTTCCAGAACCGTTGATGCGACGTGTAAATCAGCAAGTGCCTGACTAAATTCCTCTGAGTTGGGGTCAGAGACTTCTAAGGTTTTAATGGCGGCGATCGCTCGTTCCAACTGAGGTAGATAGTCAGCTAAATGACGCTTAAGGCTGATGAAAGATTTCTCGTAGATTTTGGCATTCATCGATTGAGTCTCCGCTCTAATTTAGCAATCTGCTGGCGACAATTGCGATAAAACGACTTCATACATCAGAGCGAACAGCTCTCCAGTCGGTTATGCGTCCTTCGGCAATGTCCTGCCTACCTCTCTCAAAGGATTCGATGAACTCTGGTATATCGAGTAATTCCTGGGTCGCCTCTTCGCTGTCTTTTTCGGCTAAAGCTGCCAAAAAGTCGGCGGCAAGCTGAAGACGTGCAGGCGAAAGCTGCTCTAAGTAGCTATCGATGCGATGGCGCATCTCTGCTGTGTTGCCTGCTGAATCCATAGAACCATCCTCGCTGACTCTCTTATTCGTCTATTTTTACTCTACTCCCTACTCCCTACTCCCCATACTCGCAAAATGCTCCTGCAACGACTTGTGCATAAACCGATAACCGCCACCCACGCGCTGAAGCAAGAGGCGATCAGTGCAGAAATTCTTTATCAATTACTGACTCAGTAGATCAACGAGATCAGGCTTTTTCAACTTGGTATAGCCAACCAATTCTCGTTTCTTTGCCATTGCCTTCAATTTCGCAGTCGTTAAAGTCTGTAAAAGAGCAGGATCTTTAATCACCGACGGTAACGGTTGAGGTGTTAAATAAAACACTTGCTTCAAAGCATCAAGTTTCTTGCCCTTCGTGATGCCGCACTTGAGCGCCACGATAGCATCAAAGGTTTTCCAATATTGGCGAGGGGCTTCCTCAATGCGATTGGTTGCAACTGAAGGCTTCACGCCTTTCAATGCACTGGCAGGTTGTTCAATCAGATACTCCAGCGCTGCCAGAATGTCATCTCTAGAAGCCGTTGAGAGATTCACTTTAGGAATGGCTTCACCTGCAAGCAGTTTGGCAATGGTGGCAGTTTCCTTACTAGAATCAGCAATAATGCACCAAACCCGTTCTAAACCTGCTGCCTCTGCAACCGCATAAATGAATGAATTTCCAATGACCTCATATTGATCTTTCTCTGTTTCTTTCACAATCACAGGCAACCAATTACGTCCACCCGCCCCACTCAGTTGTTTTGCCGTTGCCGTGATGAGAAATTCTGGCGCATTGGTTCCTTCACCTGGATCAATTTCATCCAGATACAAATGCATGAGATTGCCAACATCAGTAAATGTGCTCATTGTAGAAAGTACTCCTTTGCTAGGGCCAAATAGTAATCACGGGCTGTTTTATCGCGGTAAGTAGCAGGAATACGCGAGAATGCGGCACTGGCAATGTTCGCGTAGCTAGGCACTTCAAAGATATGTAGGTCTTTTCTCGCATTGGTATATCGAGGGTAGAAATACGGCACAAGATCAAAGTTTTCTTTCCTGGACATCTTGATAATGTTACCAATCTCTTGTTGAGCCGCCGCCAACTGAGGGAGAGTGATTCTTTCACCATTGAAAAAGATGGGTAGCGCGATCGGCGTGACATCACCTCGCTGCTGCTGGGCTTCAGGAATGAACTTCTTGATCGCAAGTGCGGCATTCTCTAGAGAGAACAGGTTGTTGTGCTTTGTTGGCATCAAGACAACATCCGCAGCATAGACAGCTAGTTGACTAAAAATGCGCCAGTTGGGTGGCGAGTCAACTAGAATGTAGTCATATTCAGACTTGAGTGCATCCAAGCTGCGGCGCAGACTGTCGGGTTTCAATTTTTGGCGAAGCTGCACTTCGTCAATCTCACCGACAAACTTTGCATCAGCGGGAATGACATCAAATGAGAACTCTTTATTTTGTGCCCTGTAGGTCACTACAAACGGTTTAATGGCTGGTCGAAGGTCGCCGTTGCGAGACATCAGTGCTTGAGAGACATCACCTTCGTTTGCTGCCAGTCCTAGAGAACTGGTGAGATCCTGCTGATTGGGATCGCAGTCTACAACCAAGACTTTCTTCCCTATTAAGGTGAGGATAGCGGCAAGGTTGACCGTTGTAGTTGTTTTGCCAACGCCACCCTTATTGTTATATACCGCAACTGTTAAAGCCTTGACAGGCTGTTCAATCTGTCGTCGCACTGAGGCAATAAGTTTGTCAGCGTTTTCTGGAGTGATTTCGAGACAAGCGGTTGCTGGATGGATAACCTTACCATGTTTACGAAAAAGCTGGATGTGAACAGAGTTAGTGATAAGTCCCCATTGAACAGTTTTGCAATGAACGTCCAGCAAATAGCCTTTTAGCTGAGCAACCGTCTTTCTATAGCCTGCTGAACCCTCGCACAGATTAATGTCCTGTCCCTTAAGCTCTATCAGGAGGTGAGGATTAGACTTGGTATGCAGAAAAATGTCGGTCTCATCATTCTTACGAGCGGCATAATCAACTGAAAGACTACTTCCAGTGGCATACTCCGGATGTGTTTCGCCTTGCTGAAAGCCTAAGGACTTGAAGAAGGGGGGCGCAAATATGTCTTTGACGAGCGGTTCTCCAGCAACTTCTGGAAGACTTTGCAGAGCCGTTTGCAAGCTAATGGATGGCATGGGCAAAAAGGTTGTAAGGGCTGTCTGAGCGAAGTTAACTGTCTAAAGCGTGCCCAGAGTGGGCAATGGTCTACCTGCGATCGTTTCCTATGCAACCCTGGAGCTTACGTATTGAAGCTCATCTACATTTTTACTACCAAGAGCACGATTGATCCGGGCTTCATTAAATACTCATGAGAGACGATCGCTCTTCCCCAGCACAGTATGGTTGCCGATAATAGTGTGTTAGTTCAGCGTCTTAACGGGATGGGTCTGATTTGGATGGGGAGCGGTGTGATTGCAGGCGCGATCGTTTCGCTTCAAGGTAGCCGCGTTTCGACTTGAAACCGGAACGTTCTCGTTTCAAACCGGAAGACTCTCACTTCAAATCGAAATATTGCCACTTCAAATGTGAACGTTCTCACTTAAAACTGGAACGTTCACATTTGAAACAGAAACATTTTCACTTGAAACCGGACTGTTCTCACGTAGGAATAGAACAGTCGCGCTCAATGCGGGAATCACCGTTCATCAAACGAGCCTGATAGCTTAGATGGACAGACGATCGCTCAGCATGGTTAAAAAAGCGACGCGTTTGTGGTGATTACGGCTTGATTGCCATCTTCAACTGTGAACGCACTCACCGATAGTTCCAATGCTTGAGCAATGCCAACCGTTTGTTGGAGCGAATCTGTAACGTGTTGAGAAACGCTGGCTGTTTGCCGCGATCGGTGCGCGAGTTTTTGCATCAACAGTGACACGGCTTGAGAAATGTCTGTCTGGGCGATCGTGGCTTCTGAAATAGACTGTACAAGCTGATCGGTTTGTTGGGATAACTCGCGTAGTTGCCCCAGGTTTTGCTTGGCATCTTCCACCAGGCGCGTGCCTTGCACCATTTGCGTGGTGCTTTTCTCCATCACTTCCAGCACCTGACGCGTGCCCCGCTGAATATCCTCAACCAGTTGTTCAATTTCTTTTGTAGCAGAAGCCGATTGCACCGCGAGTTCTCCCACTTCTTCGGCAACCACCGCGAAACCAGCGCCGTTTTCACCCGTCCGTGCCGCTTCAATACCCGCATTCAGCGCCAGCATATTGGTTTTGAGCGCAATTTGATTGATGAGGGAAATCACTTTTGAAATCGCCTGTGACGATTCGCCCAGTCGCTTCATTTTCTGCGCCGTTTCAGACATCGTTTCCCGGAGTTCAAAAATGCTGTGAACCGTGAAGTCGATCGCCACCTGACTGGCCTCTGCGGTCGATGAAGCCGTGTGAGTAACGGCGGCAGCTTGACGAGAGCTTTCTGCCACTGCCTGAATCGACATCGTCATCTGATCAACCGAATTCAGCGTTTGGGTAATGTCTTCTGACTGTTGCAGCGCTTCAGCTGCGAGTTGTTGAATCGTGAGTTCACTTTCGCCCAGCGCCATGTTTACTTGCGTGGTCGATCGCTTCACCTGCAACACAATTTGGCGCAAACTTTCGACGAGCGCATTAAAGAAATCAGCCACAGTGCCCAGTTCACCATCAGTCACCTGTGCTCGCACAGTCAGGTCGCCAGAGGCCACGCCTTCTACCTGGTCGAGTAAGCTCACGAGTTGACTCTGCAAGGCTTCTCGTTGCTGGCGCTGTTCTTCTGCCAACTGTTCGGCTTGCTGGCGCGATCGTTCAAGCTGGTGTAATACATCAGCCAGATCGAGCGCCAGCCCCATTTGAGCCGCCACTTCTCGAAAGAACGTCATTTCTGGTTCTTCCCAAGACCGAGTGCGCGAACACTGGTGTGTAACCAGCAAGCCATGCAGCGTGTTGGTTGCTAGAATGGGCGCAACCATGCTTGCTCTGACTTGAAAGGGTTCCAGTTGCTTTAAGTGGCACTTTGTGAGTCCAGCGTTTGCAATATCCTCCCATGCCTGCACGCGTCCCTGTTTGTACTTCTCTGCATACCGTTCGGCAAAACACGGGTCTGCGATCGCGGTACCAAGCGCACTGGGATAGCCAGACTCTACGACTTCTGCCACGATCGAACCCTTCCACTGTGCGTCAAACAAGTAGACGATCGCGCGATCGGTGTTTAGCATTTCTTGCACACCACGAACAGCTGTGTTGTAGATCTCCTGGTGGCTGAAGGCCGACCGTAGGCGTGAGCTAATTTGATAAAGCTGTTGTGCTTGCTCTGCTTCAATCTTTTTCTGCTGGTAAAGCTGGTGCGCTCGCTCCGTTTCGGCCTTTTCCTGTGTCACAAACGTGACTTGATTACAGGCCAATCCAAGCTGGCTAGCCAGTGCCTTCAAAAAGTCAATTTCGTCTGGGTGCCAGGGAGATGCCGCAGTGCAGTGATGGGCAATCAGCAGGCCGTAAAGGTGATCGTCCTTCAGAATGGGAGTGACTAAACTGGCTTTAACTTGCAGCCGCGTCAACAGCTTCAGGTGTTCTGGATGAAACTCAGCTTTCAAGACATCATCCGTCGCTACAACTCGTCCTCGCCGATAGGCGTCGATGACATCATCACTGATGCAGCCATCTTTGATTTTTGCATCGCGGGCGGTCGACCATCCCTGGGAGACACATTCAGTGACGATCGAGCCGCTCCAGTCGGAGTTAAAGCGATAAATGACGACGCGATCAGTTCCCAGCATGTCCTTCGCACTCTGAGTTACTTGCTCAAAGACAGCCGCTAAGTCTTGTTCTGTCCGCACACTCGCTTCTGCAAGCTGACGGATGAATTGGGTTTCTTTGGCCCGACTTTCATGCTGTCGGGTTTGCTCAGAAAGCAGCGACTCTACTGTTACAGTGTTGTCTGCCAACTGGTTGAACGTTTGAGCAATCCTACCAATTTCATCCGTCGCTTTGACCTCCGCCCGAATTTCACGATCGCCCAGAGAAAACATTTGGGTATCTTGCTGGAGCCGTTTGACAGGTTTGGCAATCATCCGATAGAGCAATAACATGACACCTGTGTTGGTTGCTATCACCAGCGCGATCGCCAGCAGTTGTTGCTGCCAGAAACGTTGCTCCAGTACTTCTGCTCGTTGAGTCTCATTGGGTTGCGCTTGCCCAACGCCTGTTGGCTTGGTGGGCACCTGATGAACGGCAGTTGTAAACCACACTCCAGCACTTGCAATGCCAGCAATCGACAAAATGCCTGATGTGAGCCAACCAAGCAAGTATTTGTGCTGCACCGCTTGAGACCCAAACCACAGACCCAGCGAAGCTGACGATCGGCGATCGTCTGTCTTACGCTCGTCAGCACTCTGGTCAGGCGGTAACGAATCAGAAGACATTGATTGGTTAGGCTCAGCAACTTCAAACACTGGTTGAACTCGATTGGGTAATTGATTCGTCATAAGAGCGGAGTCTCAGATCGGATAAAGAGTCACTGTGGAGCCTGTAAAGGCACACTGCTGCCAGAAAACGAGCAAATAAAAGGAACGAAAGCAACGCGAAGACCAACCATGCACTCTAGAGCACGTCATCAATTAAGTTCAGAGACCTTGAGGTCTCAGCCTTACCGCGCCTGTCCTCACAAACCAGGCTAGGCTGTATTTTAAAACTCCTAATCGCTTCGTTGCTGAAGCTTCTGCCCCCTTTTCTTGTATGCCCAAAGGGCTTTAAGCCCCCAAGATTGGGGGACTTTTGAAGCCTGTTTGGAAGCCCCCAGGAGTGGGGGTGGGGGCTTTCAAGGGTTTTAAAACACGTTCTAGCGTTTTGCGCCACAGCTGGACAGAAAAAAACGTCCTGGTATGCAACGCCACAGTTCACCTGCAAATGTTCAAAGCCTGAACGCAGCGATCGCCAAGCACCAAATGGGACGCTAGGAGTAGCAAGCCACGAATGGCAGCAGACCCACCTCTACAAGCACGAGACGCCATCATGGGAGGGCACTTACGGCAATGAGAAGACAATCACTTGAATCGTCTTCTAAAATGGTTGCTGCACACATTTGTGATGTGAAACCTAGCATGAGTGCCTGACGCCGTAAGACGAGCGGCTACCAGCGCAGATGGCTGTATTGAAAAAGATAATTTAAGCAGTACCTTAAGTACCACTGGGAGAAGACCCAAGCTTGCAGCGAACGATAAATCACCCTGGGACTGCTTGATTAGCAAACGTAAACCTAACTTTCGTCACCAAATTAATGGTTTAGAAAGCTTATTGACCGTAAGATCGGTATTACGCTTTGCCTTCGAGCTTACAATTAAGGATTGTTGATCAGGAATCCTGTCAGATTACCTTTACAGAATCTTTACTGATGCAACCGGACTAATTAAACAAATTCTTTTCAAGGCTAAATCATTGCTGCTGCTACAAGCTTGTTTAGTTTTTTTAGGCCGTAACCGAAGCACACAGGTATCTTAATTACAGTTTTATGACACGTAAGGCGATCGTAAGCTAGCTAAAAGCTTCATGTAGATGAAACCTGAACACTATTTGACTTTCAAGAACAATATTAAATTGCTAATGCTGGATTAGGTCGATGGAACCCTGTAAGACACTTTGAAGCCGCTGTTTCCAAAATTCAGTACCTGCTCAACCAATAGGCCTGAAAGCCAATTCTGTTAGCGCTTTGCACACAACTCTCTTAGCTTTGACACGCCTTTACCGCGATCGTTATTCACCAGAAGCGGCTTCTACCTTAGCCACTACGTCCAACTAATCTGGTGCCCTACCGTGTCTGTTCTTTCTACTCGCCTAACGGCAAGCACAAGTGCTTGTAGCAATACGAACTATGGTTCTGATGATAGAGACGGTCAGTTCATGAAAATACGCTTTGACCACTATTTGCTCACCGTATCAAACTGTCTTTCATGCTCAGGAAAACCCTACGTAAAAACCCTGGTGCCTTGTTAAGTAATACAAACATTAATATAAAGATTTTGTAAACTGCTGCAACCTCTGATTGTCAAAGGCTAGTCGAGGATAGAGGATAGACGGAACAAACGGTAGCCCGAAGATACTGAACGTGAGGGACTTTGCATCAATTGCTTCATGTCCAGGTGAAAGTGTAGCGAAGGGCTATTTTACATCTACCAGAGCAATCTTACATCTACCAGAGCAGTCTTCAAAGCGATCGCGATAGAGCGCTCAGCCTGCACACTGCTTGGTCATCCACGGCGAGCCTTGACGATTTCTTGCCCTTACCACACTTCATCCATCAGCGATCGTGTTGATGAAATGTCTGTTGGATGACTGCTCAACCCAAGTGTTTCAGCCACGTTTAGGCATCTGACTATCCATTGTTAACCAGGCTGATCTCACCTGAGCAAGCTTGTCGTCAGACACAAGCCGATGGCGACAATGCAGGGCGATCGTGGCAACCCAGCTTGATCATTTTTTTGTTTAGACCTCTGATGCGCATCCAGGCAGTGGTGCAAATGCTTCTCCATTTATTCACGCTGATCTTATTTACGCTGATCATCTAAAACAATAGGCGCGATTTATAAGGATGTCTTAAAAGATGCAGCTCATACCCAAAAGCTGTCAGAGCACAGTATGCGGGCCACGGTGTTTCGAGAACTACGAAGCTTGCTTATCAAATGCCACGTCTTTACGCGAGACAATCGCCACTGCTCACACATCCTCAGAAGGTGAAATACCCACTTTACAGCCAGTGTCATTTACATTCACCCCACTCAAGACCTCAACTCGATACCTGTCTTGATGAAATTTTGGCTGATTGGCTTGAAAACCTCTGTAAGTAGTGACAAATGATTAGCTCAGGTATTCTCCTGTGGCAGGCAACCGCTGCAACTAAAATCTATCAACACTGGAAGGTCTATTAGGTTGGAACACGTTCAATTTCTCAGAGATTTGAAACCGCTCCAGTTTAGTGGTCAGCTTGAATGGAGCGCTGCAAGTGGTCAGCGGTGGCTATTCCATCTACTGAAGGGCAGCCTTATCTATGCCACAGGTGGAGTGCATCCCATGCGTCGCTGGCGCAGAAATTTAGCGATCCATTGTCCTCGCTTACCCACCCATCGCTTGGGATGGCAGGCTGATTTAGCGAGTGCTGGCACCTCCACCTCCACGATCGGCTGGGAATATACACTGCTAAACCTATGGGTCGCAAGGCAACGAATTACCCCGGAGCAAGCGTCTAGCATGGCGCTTTCCACCTTGATTGATGTGTTGTTTGACGTGACGCAAGCACCAAGTATCAGCAAGCAAATTCGACATGATGATTTAGCTGCAACCTCGATCGATTGCGCTCAGGTTGAAGATGTGATTGCTAAAACTCAATGGCGTTGGCAAGGGTGGCAAAATGCGAAGCTTACGGACTATTCACTGCATAAAGCACCCGTCATCAAGCAAGCAGCGGCCTTGCGAGAACAGTGCTCACCTCAGTTCTATCAAATGTTGGTGCAACGACTCAATGGACAACACTCTCTCTACGATTTAGCTGTACAAATGCAGCGCGATGTTGTAGAGGTAACGGCGTTGCTCTTACCGTTCATTCAATTGGGTTGGGTAGAGCTGATTACGATTCCTGATTTACCCGCCCTCATTTACCCTGGGCGTATGAGTAAGACAGCACTACTTCCAGCGGCACCCTCTCCAGCCACGCCGCCCAAGGCTCTAATTGCTTGTGTAGACGACAGCACTTTAGTCCGCAATACGATGGAATCGCTGCTCACATCGGCTGGCTACCAGTTTTTGGGTATAGAGAGTGCGCTACGGGCCATTAGTGTGTTGTTAGTGCGTAAGCCGGATTTGATTTTTTTAGACTTGGTGATGCCAGACGCTAACGGTTACGAAGTGTGCGAGCAGTTGCGTAAGCTGTCTAGTTTTCGTCATACGCCGATCGTCATCTTGACTGGAAACGATGGCTATTCTAATCGACTTCGAGCTAGCTTTGCCAAAGCATCCGGGTTCCTCAGTAAACCGCTGAATGCTGAAACGGTATTAGGTGAAATTCGTAAACATTTAGAGCCTAATGCGACCAATCTTTCCATCACGGCTCGTTAATGAATCATTCTTTGTTGTTTATTCATAGGTATATACAGTGAGTACAGCTCTAGTTGTTGAAGATTCGTTGACGGAGATGCAAATTCTCATTGGCTGTTTACAGCAAGCAGGCATCAACGTTCTAATTGCTCAAAGTGGAGAAGAGGCCATTGCTACGGTGACAAAACAAAGGCCGGATGTCATTGTTCTAGACGTTGTATTACCGGGCTGTAGCGGGTTTGAGGTGTGTAGACGACTGAAAGCTGAAGTGGCTACCAGTCAAATTCCGATCGTCATGTGCTCGACCAAAGGGAGCGAGATGGATCGCTTTTGGGGCATGAAACAAGGGGCTGATGCTTATATTGCCAAACCGATTAATCAAGAAGAGTTTGTGAGCACGATTAAGCAACTCATTAAACAATAGGGCTGGACGCATCACTATGTCTGACGTATCAACTTCAGATTCGTATTCTTTATCGACGCAGATAGCTGACCAAGCTCTGGTTTTAAGCAACCAGGCCGAAGAACAATTTCTACGGTTGCATCTTGTTCCGGATACAAAAGTTCTGTTATCGATTCAAGCGGTGGGGGAGGTACTCACAATTCCAGTTGGGCAGATTGTACCCATTCCCGACATGCCTGCTTGCGTGATGGGCGTATACAACTGGCGTGGTGATGTTCTCTGGATGGTTGATTTAGGACATTTGTGTGGCTTGACTCCGTACTACCAACAGAAAATGCGGGTTGCGCATACAGCGGTTGTGCTGCGGGGTCATGATAAAGCTGCGACTCAGGAAAGCCCCTCATTAGGGTTGGTGGTTGATCAAGTAGAAGATGTTGAGTGGTGTGATCCTAATGTGATTCAACCCTTGCCGCCTGCCACATTAGCATCTGCGTTGGCACCATTGCTGCGCGGGTATTGGTGGAAGACCGACGCTGCCGTATTTGCGGTCTTAGAAGCAGACGCTATTATCGCTACCGTCGCCAAGCTTTAAGCCGCGATGTCTCATGCAGCAGCGCTATTAAGCAATCACGCTTCAGTTTACTCGTCGATTACTATAGCCCTAAAGGTTTACCTATGACTCCTACGTCTCCCAATTCGGCTCCTCAAAGCGGACTTATGCCTCAATCGTTGGATGGTATTCAAGTAGACCAGGCTATGACAGAACTTGCTGCCTCATCAGAGCTTGCTGCCTCGTCCCAGTGGCCGATCGCATCGACGAGGCATAACGCAGACAGTTTGCTAAAACGCAAGGAACGTCAGCCCATACCAGAGTGGCAGCCGCCTCAAGCAGGATCAAGCAAATGGTGGCAGCGATTGAGCGTTCGCACCAAAGCCGTTTTTATTGCCATGACGATCGGCACGTTTCCGATCTTGCTGGTAGGTTCTACCACTTATTTCGTGACGAATCAAAGTATTCAGCGCCAAGTTTTACAGTCAGAAGAAGCGAGTGCGCTTAACCTGGAAGGCAAATTAAATAACTTTATTGCTGAGCGCTACAGCGATATTCAATCCTTTGCTCAGTTGAGTCTTTTTGCCAATCCTAAGCTGCGGTATACAACATCTTTAGCAGAGAAACAAAAAATTCTTGAGCAGTATGCTCGTTCTTCCAGGATTGGGAATTTACAGGTTTACGACAGTATTGTTGTCACTGATTTGGAGGGCAATGTACTGGCAAAATCAAAAGATAACCCTCAAAATCCACAACCGACCAAGGTCGCCGATCGAGACTACTTTCAGGCTGTTGTAAAGGCAGATAAACCGATCATTGGTTATCCTCAAACATCCATCTTCTCGAACGAATTTAGTCTTTTTGCCGCGGCTCCTATCAAGGATAGTGACACAGGCAAAACCGTTGCTATCGTTCAAGCACGCATTCCCTTACGCATTCTTAAGCCTGTCTTTGGAGAGCAAGGAATAGTAGGGGAGTCCTTCTTCTTGAAGGAATCGGGGGATCAAATTATTGCCGCTAGTGATCCAGGCTTGATTGATAAAAAGCTAACGGATGAATTTCCTGTCATCGCTCAACGTGAGGAAAAACAGACCGCGATCGCAGCCCGCGCCGCAGGCAAGAATCGAGAGGTCATCACTTACTTGCCCAATCAGGCGCTGGCTAAAACCTACAACCTTCAGTGGGGGCTGCTCGTCACACTACCTGTAGAAACGGCCTTTGTGCTACAGCGGCAGTTGCTTCTAACCACGTTATTGGGCACTGGCAGTATTGCGTTGATTGTGGCGGCGATCGCCACTGGCATTGCCAATCGGGCTACGCGCCCTGTATTAACGGCGGCAGAAGCCGTGGAAAAAATTGGGCAAGGCGATTTAGGCACCCGTGTGGCGGTAGAAGGGGAGGACGAAATTGCATCGCTGGGCATTAACATCAACAGCATGGCAAATCAGCTTCAAAGATCGTTGGATTTGCAAGCGTTTGAAGCCGCACAAGAGCGCTTGCTTACGATCGCGAAAGGATCAAATGTGGTTCGGTCGGCTGATTTACTCCCCGTTTTTAATGAGACCGTGGCAGGGGTACGACAGCTATTTAATTTCGATCGCGTGGTCATCTATCGCTTTCAGACAACGGCCCACACTGGGGTTGTTGCAGAAGCCGTTGATAGCCAATGGACAACCGCCCTCGATGAGAATGTCAGCGACTCCTGTATTCCAACTGATTTAATCGCTGCATATCAAGCGGGTCGTGTGGTCGTAGTCAATGATGTTGCAAACGCAGCTTTCCATCCAGAGCACCTCAATTTGCTGAAGCGCTTACAGGTAAAGGCAAGCTTGATCACGCCCATTACGGGTGCAGGCCAGCTTTATGGGTTGCTCATTGCTCACCACTGCTCCACCACGCACGATTGGCAAGAGTCTGAAATCAAGTTCCTACAACGGCTGGGGGATGAGCTGGCGCTTTCCATCTACCGGGTGGAACTGCTGGAGCAAACCATTGACCTGGCAGAAGAACAGCGTGACCTGAAAGAAAGCTTGCAAAAACGGGCGTTAGAGCTGCTGTTAGAAGTTGATCCGATTAGTAAAGGCGACTTAACTACGCAGGCGAAGGTGACGGCAGACGAAATCGGCACGATCGCCGACTCATATAATGCCACGGTTGATAGTTTGCGTAAAATTGTACGGCAGGTACAAGAGGCTGCAAACGAGGTCTCTACCACCACTGACTTAAGTCAAGTTTCGGTTCAGTCTCTCTCTGAGGAGGCGTTGCGGCAGGCTGAGGCCATTACGACGGCGTTAAGGGTCGCTGAAGAAACGGCTACGGTGGTACGTCAAGTAGCAGACAACACCGAACAAGCAGAAATGGCTGTGCAGCAAGCGGCGCAAAGCGTGGAAGAAGGCGATGCCGCTATGAACCGCACGGTTGACGGTATTCTGGCGATTCGAGCCACGGTTGCAGACACCGCCAAGAAAGTGAAACATTTGGGAGAATCGTCTCAGAAGATTTCGACCGTAGTTGATTTGATTGGTAGTTTTGCGGCTCAAACCAATATGCTGGCGCTGAATGCGGCGATCGAAGCGTCGCGTGCTGGAGAAGAAGGCAGGGGCTTTGCGGTAGTGGCTGACGAAGTGCGAACGCTGGCACGGCAATCGGCAGAAGCCACCGAAGAAATTAGAAAGCTGGTCATCAGCATTCAGGCCGAAACCAATGAAGTGGTAACAGCGATGGAATCGGGTACGGAGCAGGTGGTCATTGGCACACAGCTCGTGACAGAGACTCGCCAAAGCTTGAACAAAATTACCGAAGCGAGTGCTCAAATTAGCGAGTTGGTAAAGGCGATCGCGCAAGCCACGATCGTACAGTCGCAAGCCTCAGCAGAGGTGACACAAACCATGAAAGATGTAGCTGCGATCGCCAACAAAACTTCAGCAGAAGCAGGCGCAGTGTCATCTTCCTTTGAACAACTCCGCAAAGTAGCCCAAACCCTGCAAGCAGAGGTGGGTCAGTTTAAGGTGTGAAGTTGGTTGTTGGTTGCTAGTTGTTAGTTGTTGGTTGCTAGTTGCTGGTTGTTAGTTGTTGGTAACAGCGCTTGCCCCTGCTTCCCCTGCCTCCCCTGCTTCCCCTGCCTTTTACCCTTTTGCCCTCTACCCTCTGCCTTCTTCCCTCTTCCTACAACACAAACATGACGACTTATTCAAATTCAAAAAAACGTGCGTCTGGTTTACGAGCAGATTGCCTCTCCTTTCCCGAAACCTTTGCTCAGTCGATCGGCAACATTGCGCCTGTCGTAATGCCGTCTATGAATGTTGCCCTGGTATTTGCCAGTGCAGGTAATGGCACTTGGCTAACGTTTCTGATAGCCACGGTTGGTCTTGCCTTGGTTAGCCTCAACATCAACTACTTTGCTCGCCGTCTTACTTTTCCAGGAACTCTGTATGCTGCCATTGCTAAAAGTCTAGGTGTCACCGCTGGCATTGTCTCTGGTTGGGGGCTAGTTGCGGCATACTTGCTTACAGCCATGACCGTTATGTCAGGCTTTGTCATCTATGCCAATGTGGTGCTGCGTGAATTTGGGTTCCAGGCTCCTTCAATCTTGCTGTATGCCATTTGTGCCGGTCTCATTCTGTTCTATGCCTATGCAGATGTACAGCTATCAACGGTTCTCATGTTGCTGCTTGAGTTAACGTCGATCGGCTTAATTTCAATTCTGGCGCTAATTGTATGGGCTGGGCATGGCTTTGCGATCGATACACCACAGCTTCTATTAAAGGATGTCTCACCCGAAGGTTTGCGATTAGGACTGGTTCTAGCGGTCTTTAGCTATGTTGGGTTTGAAAGTGCAACGACCTTAGCCGAAGAAACGAAGCGACCATTTCGTTCCATTCCACGTGCAGTGCTTTGGAGTACGGTGCTGTCAGGCATTTTTTACATCATTGCTTCCTATATTGAGGTGTTGGGTTTTCGCGGTTATGAAACGCCCTTAAACAAGTCAGATGCTCCGCTCAGCGTTTTAGCAAATCTTGCAGGAGTTGAGCTGTTAGGGCTGGCAATTGCTGTGGGAGTCGTATTTAGTTTTTTCACCTGTGCCCTTGCCAGTATTACGGCTGGAGCACGAATTTTGTATGCAATGGGTCGCCAGCAGATTCTGCATCGATCGTTAGGTGCAGCGCATCCACAAAATCAAACGCCTCATGTGGCGGTTATCGTTTCCGTCTTGCTGTTATTCCTGGTACCAGTGTCATTGTCGCTGATTGGGATTTCTATCCTGGATATTTATGGTTACTTAGGAACACTGGCAACCTATGGCTTTTTGCTAGTCTATGTGCTGATTTCAATTGCTGCACCGCTTGAGCTTTATCGGCAGCAGCGGCTTCGCTTCCGTGACTTGGCGATCGCGGTTCCTGCGGTGCTGTTCATGATGACTCCCGTGGTCGCCAGTTTCTATCCCATTCCCCCCTATCCTTACAACGTTTTGCCCTATGGGTTCCTGGTCTATCTAGCGATTGGAGCCTGGCTATCATTCAGGTTACAACGTCGATCGCCCCAAACCATCCAGAACATGGAACATGACTTTGAGGTTGGTCGAAGCAGTGTGAATTGAGGTGCGTTTCAGACGCTAAAGGTTTGACTGTTCATTTCCAGGTCTGGGAGCAAGGCGTTGCACTCATACAGGGGAACCCTTCTTTAGAAAGCACCAAAACTAATGGCAATCAACTCTGATATCCGTGACCACGCCTATCAATTTTTTACGGAAGAAGCACCTGAACTGCTGCAAATTTTGGAGACAGGCTTACTGAGCCTAAAGCAGCGGAATACTGCCACTGTGCACAATTTGATGCGGGCGGCCCACTCACTCAAAGGAGGAGCGGCCAGCGTCGGGCTAGAGGCGATCGCAACCCTGGCACATCGCCTCGAAAACATTCTCAAGGCGCTCTACAGCGATTCTTTAGAAATTGATACAGCTCTGGAAAATGATCTGCTGTTAGCCTATGACTGTTTGCGGCTACCGTTGATGGAACAGATTACCACAGGTGCTTTTAACCCAGAGGCATTGGCGATCGCCGATCCCATTTTTACTCAAATCGAAAGCCGCTGTGGCGAAGCACTGCTTCAAACCGAAACGTACTTGCCCAGTTCCGCTGAGCTTGGCGTGGATATGGTGACTTCGATCTTTGAAGTGGATGTGGCGCAAGGACTCGATCGCCTCGCCGCCATGTTGAAACATCCACACGAGTATGAAGTTGCCGGAGAACTGCGGGCGCAAATTGAAGTATTTATCGGGTTTGCTGAACTGCTCAACCTGCCAGAATTTAGAATCATTGCCGAAACAGCCCAACAGGCGCTCAATGCTCATCCCGATCGCGCGTTAGAAATTACAGAACTCACACTAATTGACTTAGAACGCAGTCGTCAAGCCGTTTTAGCAGGCGATCGAACGAAGGGCTTAAAACCATCTGCGGCGCTGATGTCGTTAGCATTAGAGGGAACCGTCCCAACCTCATTCATGCACGCTCCAACGATGGATGTGGCACACACGAGCGTTCCAGTCACCAACACATTTAATCCCTACACCCCAAGCATCAACGTTCCCAATACAAATAAACCTGAATTGGATATAGTGGCCCAGCAAGATGAAGTGGCAGCAATCAACCCATTGCAAGAGCCATTACAAGAGGCAGACGCAACCAACCAGCTAAAAGTGGTAATGCCCCAGCTTGAAAGTCTGTTTGGGCTGTTTGGCAATGCGGTCACGGCCACCGAAACGACGATCGACCCAGAGGAAGCGCTGGAACCTACGGTTCTACCTGTATCTGAACCGTTTGCGATCGACCCAGATAACGTGCTAGAAGAACCCGATTTCGTTACTACCGAACCTCTCAATCACAGGTTTATCGCTGAAAGGGATTCGGTTGAAATGGACGCCGCTGAAAGGGATGTTTCACTCACTGAGGTCATCGATGCTGAGTGGGTTGCAGCACAGAATGCGGAAGCATCATCTTTTAGCGAACCAGGCAGTTTAGTCACCTCTGAGTCTAATCAACCAGGTGCATTGCAACTTAGCCAGACGACGTTCCGCTCGACTCGCCGTCAAGACCAGGAAACGCCTCCCGTCCGTCAAGTCAAACAGAATGCCACGCCAAATCTCACTGTGCGCGTTGACTCCGATCGCCTCGAACGTATGAGTAATCTCGTGGGCGAACTTACCATTAATCGCAATGGTCTCTCGCTACAAAATGAGCAACTCCAGAGCGTCTTGCGCGAGTTGCTGAGGCGATTTTCTCGCTTTGAAGATATGGTGAGCCATCTGCGAGAATCACTAGACCAGATGTTGGTAGCGCCAGAACGACAGAACTATGCACAAGTTTCTAGCCATTCTTTGAAGCCAGTGCCATCCCTGATAGAAAATGGCGAACGCGGCGCGCAACCAGGGAGCCGACCATTTAGCACCCCAAACGATTTAGCCTCAAGCCCAGCCGCTGGATTCGATTCGCTTGAGATGGATAGCTATGGAGTCCTACATGCCCAGCTACAAGAGATTCTTGAGAACTTTGTACAGTTAGACGAATCAGTTGATGATGTCACACTGTATGCGAGACAGTCCGATCGTTTGCTGGATCAACAGCGACACATGTTGTCGGGTCTCAGCAACGAGTTGACTCAGGCACGCATGATCCCACTAGGGGAAGTGCTCAATCGGTTTCCTCGTGTGTTGCGCGATTTGTCAACCACTTATCACAAGCCAGTCAGTTTGAAATTGACGGGTACCAGCTTGCTAGTTGATCGCGCCATTCTAGAAAAACTCTACGATCCGCTGCTGCACCTGCTTCGCAATGCGTTTGATCATGGTATTGAAGCCTCCCATGTGCGATCGCAATTAGGCAAGCCAACGACTGGTCAAATTGATATTCGAGCGTATTACAAAGGTAATCAAACCGTTATTGAGATTAAAGATGATGGGCAGGGCTTAAATCTGGATCGCATTCGGAGCCGTGCCTTTGAACTTGGTTGGTTTTCAGCCGAGCAATTGCTGACGTCACCCCCAGCACGGTTGTTTGAACTCATTTTTGAGCCAGGTTTTTCCACCGCACAACAGGTCAGCGAACTATCTGGACGAGGGATTGGTCTTGATGTGGTGCGATCGCAACTGCAATCAATTAAGGGCACGGTTGTCGTTTCATCAGCACCTCGGCAGGGTACAACCTTTACGCTGCGCTTGCCCTTAACGCTTACCAACACTAAGTTGGTCATTTGCACCGTTGGTTCCACCACCCTTGCCTTACCAGTCGATAGCGTGGAAGAAATCATCACCCCTCAAACCAATCAAATTCGGCCATCAGGAGACCAGCGGTTCTTGTACTGGAGAGAGCAAATTATTCCTGCCTATCGCCTCGCTGACCTTTTAGAGTATGCCTGTCCATTACCCGAAGCGCCTGTCAGCAGATTATCATCAACGTTTTCTGCTCCCAAAACGATGACCTCACCCATGTTGGTATTGCACCAGCAAGAGCAAATGTTTGCCATTGAGGTGGATCAACTCATCACAGAGCAGGAGTTGGTGATCAAATCTTTTGGTACTGTCATGGCTCCTCCTAGCTATCTCTATGGCTGCACAAGTTTGGGAGATGGCAGTTTGATTCCCGTCATTGACAGTAGCGCGCTGTTAGCGTTTGAGCGAAAACACAAGGAAGCCGAAATTATCCCAGCAGATGGATCACAACGCCGTGTAGATGTTCACGGTCAACCCTCTGCTCGTAAGCCTGCAACGTTTGTTTCCACAATTCAAACAACGACTATTCTGGTTGTGGACGATGCGGTCACCTTACGACGAACCTTAGCGTTATCGCTTGAAAGGGCTGGCTATCGAGTCTTACAGGCACGTGATGGGCAAGAGGCAATTAACCAGTGTCAGCGTTCATCAGTAGATCTCGTCATCTGTGATATTGAAATGCCTAACATGAATGGCTTTGAATTTCTCAGCTACCGCCGTCAAGATCCTCAAATAGTCAACATTCCAATTATGATGTTGACCTCTCGCAGCAATGAAAAACATCGCTGGCTAGCCATGCAGCTAGGCGCAACGGCTTACTTCACAAAGCCTTATTTAGAACAAGAGTTTTTAGCGGCGATTAAAACAAATTTAGAAGCCCGCATGGAATAATGATCTTTTTTCAAGCTTAAAATATAACGTTTTTGCTTGTACGCATCGTCGCATCTCTAAGCGAGATAACAGGTAGGATGTGCAAACGATCGCGCCATCTTTTCACAAAGTGATACTAAATTAAATTCGGAATGCTGCACATTCTGTAGGGGCACGGCAATGCCGTGCCCCTACCCGGTGATTGATCTGGAGTGGTCATACTTTAAATTAGTATGAGACCGTTCATGATGGCGATCGCTGTTTAGGCAAAATAAGCGCGATCGCCAAGACAAATGAGTTGATTACCCTTCTCAGCACATTTAACGAAAAGCTGCCTTAACGTCTATGGCACTCAGCACGTTGCCATAAATTTATATGGCAAAAAAGCTGGCAATAAAAAACCCCTGAGTGGGCAGGGGCAAGGATTGAAACTAGACAGATGGCAGTCCTAAATTATTCATGAAACGTGTGCCTTGTTGAAAGCTGCTAGCGGTCAGCGATCAATGGTCAGCCATTTAGAGCTGAAAGCAGACGGCTGAGAGCTGGCGGCTAATTCAGTAACATGTTCATCAATCAAGAAGGATTGCTGAATGATACCAATTTGAATTGAAAATGCGACACATCCTGTAGGGGCAAGGCACTGCCTTGCCCCTACCCACCGATTGATCTGTAGCCATCATTCTTTAAATCGGTATGACCAACCGATTAAACTGACGTCTCATCCTTTGCCAACTTGTGTTTGCGGAAGGCTGCGACACCCAGTCCAATTAAACCGGGGAGCAGGGCGGGTGTAGGCACAGAGGTTGGCGGCTTGTCAGGCTGCTGAACTGGCTTGTTTTCCTTACCCTTCTCTGGCTTTGGAGTGGATTGTTCGATCGGAGGTTTGCTCGCTTGACGCTTGAAATGATTAGTTTGATTGTTTCCACCATTGCCGCCACTAAAAATGGCAATCAGAAATAAAATGATTGCCGACCATACTACTTCCATAAGCCTCCACTAAAGGTCTAAGGACAATTACGGAAGCAGTGTAGCGAATCACGATTCTTTCACAATGTCATACACAATTTTTACGAAGATAGATAATTCATAAAGCTTCTACTGTGAAAAGCTCTTTAGCACCTTGAGGCATCACGAATAACCCTTCTCTTGCATGGGCGCGGCATCGGTGACTTACTGTGGCGTTACGTTCAACGTTCGACCCAAAAGCTGGTCAACAGTTGAATCACCGTGGAACAGCAGGGGGGCATTGAAGCGGCTGCTTAGCCACTGACTGCAAGCCCACATCTGTCAACGATTGTGCCCATAGGGTAGTCAAGGTTGCATCATTAGGCGATCGACAGCGTAGTGCCGCCAAAGCCGTAATGAAATCATTCCATACGCCATCATTCACAGTATCCCACAGCCCATACTGGGTATACAGCTTGCGCTGCGGCCTTGGAATGCTTTGTTCAAGTGGCTGCGGTACGCGAGACTCTGGTGTCACTCGCAACAGGGACAGTCTCGTAAATTTATTGGCAGAAGCATCACCTGGAACGCAATGAATAACGAATAGCCAGTGATACAGTTTGCCAACTTCCAGAGGTGACTGCGAGGTTGAAGTGAGGGGAATGCCGATGATGCCCGCTTGTGTGTAAGACATTGTTAGAATAGTGCGCTGGTGATAAGCGCTATCGTCTGCGTTTTTTTCTTCTAACCGGAGTTCGACAAACGGTTGTGGAGTTTTGTCTGATTTTTCAGCCTGAGTGCTTGGAGTCGATTGACCAATGGTATAGGGAAGATAAAACCAGAGGGTGGGGTAAGCAGCGGTTGTGGCACCAAGAGCCTGTTCGTCCACTGCTTGCACAGGGGTGGGTGCTAAAGCTGTCAAGGGCAGCTTGCTCGTTGTAGAGGCGCAGGTACCACCTCGATGCGCTGCACTGCTGCTATTGCCGCTGGGTGGCCCCCATCCGGACGATCGCTTAAACCAGGAAGGCGGCCACCATCCTGCTTGCGCGGGCGCAGGCATCAGGGACGCACTCATTACAATGATGATTACCCAGGCGGCTTGGGCTCGGTGTGCTGCTGGTTTTCCCCAGAGCATGGTCATTAAACTCCTACTGTTTGGATAGCTGGGACGCAACCAATGCTTTTGGGTGAGTTGTTGCTGACTGTTTGACGTTGTTTGGTGACTGTATCGGCTGTGCCTTGGGATGAGCTAGTCTGTGTGGCGCACGATTGGTTAGATATAAAACACTGCTACCACTTAGCAGCAAAACAAGCACTGAAGGGACGATCGGTGTCCAAAGGTTGCCAAAGACAAAACAGGTCACACCGACTAGATAGAGCCCCACAACCGCCAAACTCCCCGCGATTCCCAACCGTCGTGGCGATCGCAGGTAGTAGATAAACGAACCACCTCCTAAAGCACAGAACAAAAGCCATACGACCTCTGACCACAGGGGCAAACGCCACAGGAGCGATCGTCCATTCAAGGTGGCACTGATGATTTGGCTGGTAACCTGTGCCTGATAGTATACGCCTGGAATCTGCTTATAAGGAGTCGTGACAATATCTTGAGCGCTTGCTTTAGAGGTGATGCCAATCAACACGATGCGATCGGCAATTTTTTCGCTGGAGATAGGATCGTTGAGAACATCGCTCAGCGTTATGTGTTCGGCAATTTGGGTTGGATCACCGTTAGGCGCGCGGTAGTTTAGCAGCACTTGATACCCTGCGGTATCGATCGCTTGGTACCCTCCGGCATAGCCTTCTAACCGCTGGAACGAAACAGTACCCAGCTTTAACGCGCTATTAGATGTCACCGGGTCTTGATACGAGATGGCTTTTCCAGGCTCCAGTTCTAAATAACGACGGGCAAGCACAAACCCAAAGGACTGGGTTGCTGTACAGCGATCGTTGGGTGGAACCACCCGCAGCGCTTGCCGTCGAACGACGTGATCGGGGTCGGGGTTGATATCCGCAAACCCAATACGATCGCCACTCACCTCTACGGGTGGTGCAATGCCGTCTGTTGTAATTGCACCTTGACCAACTTCTGGTAGCTTGCACACGCCAATAAAGCGCTGGTTTTGACGCAGGCGATCGACTAACCCAGGGACACTTGCATCCGTTTCAAAGTCGCGAAATAAATCCAGCCCAATGAGTCGGGGTTGATGCCGCTCTAATTTTTCCAACAGGCGATTCAGAGATTCATCAGACAGCGTGCCCAGGCCCTTTTCTTTTTGCTTGAGCTTGGTTTGAATGTCTGCCTCCGTTATTTCAACGACCAAGAGACGTGGGTCTGGCGCTTCGTTGCGCGGCAACAGCATCAGATGGTCGAGAGCTTTGAGTTCAAAGGGCTGCAGCAGGCCCGAAAACCGCAGCCCTAGTACGAAGAGGGTAGCAACGAGACTGGTCAGCACCACTGTACGAGGTTTGGCTGAACGCAGAGGTGATTTGCGGCTGGTTTGAATATACTGGCGCTGGAGACGGAGCGGTGGTGGCGTTTTGGTAGCGGCTTCCTGAAACCATTGCTCTGCTTTAACTAAGTCGGTGCCACGCAGCAAAAAGCTTGGATCACCCCCTGCTTGTTCCCACTCTAGGGCGCGTCCTAACAGGCGGGTATGCAATCGCAAGTGTTCTTGGTCAGTATCCAGCACCCGGAGCAACTCACTGAAGTTGGCATAAAAGTCGTGATTGTAGCGGTTAAAGTCAATCCACTGCACGGCTGCCAACCCAGGAGGCAACATAGTTGCTTCAACGGGTCGATACACTACCGTCACAATCCGCTTATTAAGCTTCTGGGCGTATTCAACCTCTCCCGCACAGTACGGTGATTGGATGGCATCAGGAGAGATAATGAAGAGAAAATGGTTGCAGGTTTCAATACCTCGATAAATCTCCTGTTGAAAATCAGTGCCAGCCGCGATCGCTTGTTGATCAAACCAGGTGGTTTTTCCCTGTCTTTGAAGTGCATTATTTAAGCGGCGGGCAAAGTCAGTGTCCACGCGTGAATAGGAAACAAAGACCTCTAGATATTGCTCTGGAGGATGTTCTGAGCTAGCGTTAATAAAAGTTTCTTGCAGAGGGGTAGGCACATGCTGCGATCGTAGCTTTGCCGCTTTGAGCCATCCTTCGGCGTACTGTAAGTTATGTCCGCGCAGGAGAATGCTGGTATTGCGTTGCTGCCGTTCCCACATCAACGCCTTTGCCAACACAAATTTGTGAATAGTGTAATAGATGGCATCCTGCTGCAACAAGCGCAGTAGCTGATCGGCTTGCTGCTGAAGCACTTCTCTATTGACAGTTCCAGCCGCGTCCACGGCTTCGGTGATGTCAATATATTGCAGACTTTGCAAGGTTGGCGAAACACACGTCCAATCAGTGTCTCTCACCAGCAAGGGAATGATGCGCTTATTGAGAGATAGCGCATAGCTAAGTTCTTGTTGACAATAGGTTGATCGCAGCGAATTAGGTGACAGCAAATAGACGATATTGTCGGCCTCCTCAATCCCCCGATTGATGGCTTCCTGGAACTGATCACCTTTCTTAATATCGATTTTGTTTGTCCAAACAGTGACACCGTGCCGCATTAAGAGACGACGCACGGACTGGGTAACGGCATCATCTTCCTCGGCGTAACAGAGAAATATCTGAGTCATCAAGTCGCTGTTGTACTTGATGCTCTCGATAATATATTCGCAATGTAAATCGGTGGGAATGCAGGGAGGCTGCTCATCTTGAAAGCGAAACTTGAGCCAGCTTTCTGCCTGCTTGTAGTCATTCCCGCTCAACAGATAATGAGAATGCTTCTGGTTACGTTCCCATTCTAAAGCGCCAAGCAGAAAGCGAGTGTGGTTCTGTACATAGTCTTGATGACGTTCAAAAACATCCAATAGCTGTTGCAACGAATCGTCAAACAGATGAACCGTTTCAATAAAGGGGAGCCAATTGATTTTGGCGATCGTAGGGTGAAGATTCGGATTCCGATCATCCCCAAAATGGAGTTTTTGCGCTTGATACTGCCGCCATTCGTCAACAGTACCCTGTGGATGAGCTTGCTGCCACTGTGTTTGGTCAATTTCAGGAATGTGCAGTAAGGGAATGATCCGCTTGCTGTATTTTAGCGCTTGTTCAATCTCGCGGCGACAATAGACGGAGTTGACGGAGTGAGGTGAAATCACAAACAGGAAGTTGTCGGCTTTCTCAATACCATCATCAATCTGGTTCTGAAAATCGACCCCTAGCGGAATGTCTGTAAAATCAACCCAAACTTTGAAACCTGCTTGCAATAATTGTTCGTTGAGCCGCATCACAAACGCTTTGCTATGGGCGCGTCCATAAGAAATAAAGACATGATAAGTTCTCTGAGACATCGACCCGTCGCCTGCACCTACGTTTTTATCTGCTAATAGTATATGATGTCGCTATTAAAATGCGAAGATCGGCGGTTGACAAATCAAGGACGAACACTCCTTATGCGAGTTGATTTTCCTGTTGTGGAAATTGAAGGTGGCTATCTTGCTTTGACATGCTCACGCCGCTGTTCTCATGATGCTGTTTTTGCTATGTGGTACTCGTTCTGAAAGTTTCATAATGAAACGGTTGCATCTCCCTGTGTTCCTGGACTCTACCCATGAAAAACCTGGTATCGTTGTTGGCTTGGCTGGCAGGCTTGAGCGTTCTTACACCTCTGAGTCACTCAATCGCCCAGGCTCAGCTTTCTTCGATTACACCAGCAACTGATGGGACTGGAACAGTTGTTACGCCTCAAGGTAACCGCCTGGATATTGGTGGTGGACGATCGTCTCGTGATGACGCAAACCTCTTTCACAGCTTCGATCGCTTTGGCCTCAGCCAGGGTGAAGTGGCAAACTTTCTCTCTCCAGCTGCGGTTCGCAATATTTTAGGGCGGGTGGTAGGTGGCGATCCCTCAGTCATTAATGGGTTAATCCAGGTGACGGGCGGTGCTGCTAACCTGTATCTGATGAATCCGGCGGGCATTATCTTTGGTGCTAATGCCCGTTTGAATGTGCCTGCCTCGTTTACGGCGACGACGGCAACTGGCATTGGGTTTGACAATGGGCAGTGGTTCAATGCGATCGGGTCGAATGATTACGCGACGTTGATTGGAACTCCCAGCACGTTTGCATTTACGATGGCTCAGCCGGGAGCGATCGCCAATCTGGGGAAACTTGCGGTCGGTCAGGGACAAAGTCTGACGCTGCTAGGTGGCACTGTCCTCAACACAGGGCAATTGACCGCACCGGGCGGACAGATCACCATTGCTGCCGTACATGGTCAAACGCTGGTACGCCTGAGTCAGCAGGGTAGCTTGCTCAGCCTGGAGCTCTCACCGCTGAGTGCTCAAGCGTCCCTTTCCAATGTTGCTACACCACCGACACTACCCCAACTGTTGACGGGCGGCAACCTTGACAATGCAACAGGCGTTACCGTCAATCCCGATGGCACACTTCAGCTCACGGGTTCCACAACGCGACTGTCTACCGCACCCGGAACGGCGATCGTCAGCGGTCAAATCTCCGTCGCCTCCTCTGCTCCCCCTGCCACCCCTGCCTCCTCAGCCCAAATTGCCGTACTCGGCGATCGCGTCTCCCTGCAAGCTGCGACGTTGGATGCCTCTGGACTAAACGGCGGCACCGTGCGGATTGGGGGCGCATATCAGGGACAGGAAACGCTTCCCAATGCTCGGTTTACAGATGTAGATGCGAATACGATCGTCCATGCTGATGCGATAGCGCCTACAGGCAACGGCGGCACGGTCGTCGCCTGGTCAAATGACACCACAAACGTTGCAGGCACGATCACAGCACGGGGCGGCAGCAATGGCGGCAACGGTGGGTTAGTCGAAACGTCTGGTAAACAAACGCTGATGGTTGCGCCCACTGCCAGCGTCAGTACCCTGGCACCCTTTGGGCAGGTAGGCACCTGGTTGCTAGATCCCACCGATCTCACGGTGGTGGCAATGGGAGGCACGGCGGCGATCGCGGGAGGAACGAACACTCCCACAGCGGCTGGCACGATCAACGCGGGGACGATCGTCACTGCCCTTGATGGGACTAATGTCAACTTGCAAGCGACTAACTCGATTACAGTCAATGCAGCCATTAACGCCAGTGCCAATATCGATCCCGGCAATCTGGCTCTTACAGCCCCAACGGCTAACCTGAATCAACCAATCACGCTACGTACTGGTAGTACGCTCAGCGGTACAGCTACTAATGTGAATGTGGGTGCAGCAGGAACGGTGCAGAATGGCGTGGATGTCGCGGCTGTGGGCGGAACGGTTAACCTGGCAGCGGCCACCTATACCCTGACGAGTACAGTGAACATTGCTAAGTCCCTAACTTTAAATGGGATCAGTGCTGGCAGCACAACGGTTAGTGGCAATAACGCAGTGCAGGTGTTTAATGTTTCTGGGGCTGGCACAGTTGCGAATATCAATAACCTGACGATTGCTCAAGGCAGGGCAGATCGGGGCGGCGGCATCTCCAGCAACGCTGCCACGCTGACAGTAAGCAACAGCACGATTAGCAACAATACCGCATCCACGTCTGGCGGCGGTATTCAGATTAGCAGCGGTATCTTCAATCTGACCAATAGCACTCTCGTGGGCAACCGGGCGATTGGCAGTAATGGAGCCGATGGTAGTAGCGTCGGTGCAGGTGGAGGTGGGGGCGGGGGTGCCGGATTAGGGGGTGCGTTCTATAGTTCTGGAGCAACAGTTAGCATCCAAAACTCGACGTTTGCAGATAACCAAGCAATCGGCGGCAATGGAGGAAGCGGATTCCCCAACAATGGCTTCTTTGATGGAACAGGGGGAACAGGGGGAGGTGCGGCTGGAGGTGAAGGAGGCGCATCCGGTGCCGTCACGGATTTTGGTGGCACGGGTGGAGTCGGCGGCTTTGCCAGTGGTGGTGGTGGCGGCGGTGGTGGTGGTAGTGGTGGTGGTGGTGGTGGTAACGGCGGTTTTGGTGGTGGTGGTGGCGGTGGCGGCGGTAGAACATCCGGATTCTCTGGTCTCCCTGGAGGTACCGGCGGGTTTGGCGGAGGTACAGGAGGTCAGGGAGGTGCTAGTGCTGCTGCAGGCGGTGGAGGAGGTGCAGGACTGGGGGGCGCAATTTTCGTAGACTCTGGAACGTTAAGACTTGCAAATACAACCTTCAGCGGCAATTCAGCCATTGGAGGGACTGGCGGATCCAGCGGGTTCACTGCACCTGGCAGTAACGGTCAGTCCTTCGGTGGTGCGGTTTTTGTCAACGCAGTTGCAACGGTTAACTTAAGCAACAGCACCCTTAGTGGCAATACTGCAGATGGTGGCGGCGGTATCTATAGCAACGGCACGCTCTCGATCGGCAATAGCATTGTAGCTGGCAATACCAGCCCAATGGGTGTTGACGTGTCTGGTGCCATCAATAGCCTGGGCTTTAACCTGATTGGCAATGCCAGTGGGGCTAGCGGCTTTGTCAGCACTGACTTACTCAACATCAACCCTCAACTAGCACCATTAGCGAATAATGGTGGACTTACACAGACGCTGGCACTGCTACCGGGTTCTCCCGCGATCGATGCTGGCAGTAACGCACTGGTTGTGGATGCGAATGGGAACCCTTTAACCACTGATCAGCGGGGAGCTAGCCGTATTGCTAACAATCGAGTAGATATTGGTGCCTATGAATTTGGATCCAGCTTTCCACAGCCCACTCCACGCTCTACTCCTCAACCCACGCCCCAACCCACCCCTCAACCCACTGACCTTGAGACAGCGAAAAGAGCGATTCAACAAGATTCCGCTGAGCAAGAACGAAGAGCGGTTCAACAAAAGTCCACACCGACTTATCCAGTGCCGCCGAAACCGCTGGTAGAGGTGGGTCAGCTTGCACGGGTCGATCGCGTCAATACGCTGCAAACAGAACTGGAAAGCAGCATTACAAACCAATTTACGGATCATCTGGAACTGAAAGAGCAACCTGCACCCAAATCATTGCCGGAGGTTCAGAGTTCTCTACAAAAAATCGAAGCGGCAGCGGGGGTTAAACCTGCGTTGTTTTACATCAGCCTCCTGCCCAGACTCGTCGAAGCCGACATCAGCGAAGACGAAAGTGACAATAAGCAGCCGAAGCTGTCTTACGATGCTGCTGGTAATCCCGTCATTAGTCAGGTTGCTAGTGCAGAACCTGATCTCGTTCTCGTTGTGGTGCCTGCAACGGGCAGTCCCATTCTTAAGAAAGTGCCTGGGGTGACGCGGTCAAAGGTGTTTAAACTGGCGCTGACTTTTCGCAATGAGGTAGCTGACCCCAGCAAAACTTTGACTCGCAGCTACCTGCCTTCAGCCAAGCAGCTTTATAGGTGGCTCGTGAAGCCGATGGAGGCAGAACTCAAAGCGCAAGGCATTGACACGCTGATGTTCATTATGGATACGAACCTGCGGTTTTTGCCGTTGGCGGCGCTTTATGATGAGCACGATCGCAAGTTTCTGGTTGAAAAGTACAGTATTGGTCTACTGCCCAGCTTAAGCCTGACTGATCTTCGCTATGGGAATGTCCGCACATCACAAGTGCTGGCGGCTGGCGCATCTACCTTTACAGATGCCAACCAAAATCCACTATTGGGTGCCAAGCTTGAACTGACAACGATTTTGGGGGGCGATCGCTGGCAGGGACGTGCCATTCTCAATCAAGATTTTACCTTCAGTACTCTACAGAAGCAGCGCCAAGATCAACCATTTGGGATCATTCATCTGGCAACTCATGGCGAGTTTTTGCCAGGAAACATCAACCAATCGTATATTCAGCTTGCCGATGAAAAACTGCGCTTAAATCAGATCCGCACCCTGGGTTGGAATAATCCACCCGCCGAACTGGTAGTCTTAAGTGCTTGCCAGATGGCATTGGGGAACGAAGATGCAGAGCTTGGCTTTGCGGGCTTTGCGGTGAAAGCAGGTGTGAAGTCTGCTCTGGCAAGTTTGTGGAATATCAGTGACGAGGGAACAATCGGCTTAATGTCTCGGTTTTATGAGGAGTTGCACCGCGTACCCACCAAAGCTGGTGCTTTGCGAGAGGCTCAAATCGCCATGCTTAAGAGGCAGGTGAACGTCGAGGAAGGCAAGTTGCGGTATGGAACTAGCGAACTCCCCCTCCCGCCAGAACTTGCCAAATTGAGCCGACAAGACTTTTCCCACCCGTATTACTGGTCAGCGTTTACGATGATTGGTAGTCCTTGGTAGTAAACTCTTTGAGGATTGCATCATCAACGATCGCGCCGTCTCATCTCAGTCCAGCCGTCCCCACATGAGAATGCGCTTGTATGGAAAGAAGAAGGGGCGATCGTCGTTCAGGTACGGACACAACGTTTCCCAGTACCGCGCCACAAATTGCTCAAAGGTTGCGGCATCTAACCGTCGCTGATAATCGGTGAGGAGAGAGCCGCGATACCAGTCCAGCACAGCTTCTCGTGATGGCAGTACGTGTCCATAAAGCTGAAGCCTCACGGTTTGCTCGACAAAACCCAACTGGTAAAGTAAGTGGGCATATTGCTCTGGCAGCAACACTTCAAATTGATGCACGTACCCGTGGAGCGGTTGGCTAAAGTCGCGTGCGGTCTCTGCTGCTAAGGTATGCACAGGGTCGTTATCCATTGCAGGTATCTGGATGGCGAGTTGTCCACCCGGTCGCAGCTTTTGTTTAAAGTTTGTGAGTAAGTCACGATGCTTTGGCACCCATTGCAGCGCGGCATTAGAAACGATGAGGTCAAATGCGCCATCGGGTAAGGTGCCCTCAATCTGACCGGAGGTAAACCGGAGACCGTCGCCTGTAAAGGGATGCGCTTTCTCAAGCATGTTTGCTGACGCATCTAGCCCGATCGTTTCGTGAGCGGCTAGCGTTTCATGCAGATACTTTGTCAACGCTCCTGTACCGCAGCCCAGATCGAGGATGCGTAAATTTGCTTTGGGCTGAATCAAAGCCACCAGATCGTAAAACGGACGACTCCGTTCTGCGAGAAAGCGATCGTATTGTTCAGGGTTCCAGGTATCTTGCATGGCTTAAAATGTACGGCATAAATCTAATATGTACGGCATAGATCAGTTTTACCAGACTCGCGTAACAGCAGCAGCAAGCGATCACAACCTTGCGACCGTGGGCTATTACCTATGTGAGTTGTCACAAGGCAATGATGCAGGGTGACACGATGCTTGTGCACGATCGCGCATAGCATGAACGGTCATGACAATACAATTGTGCAGAGGCACACAATGGTTGTGCACGATCGCGCATGGCCTGATCGGCAGTAACCATACGATTGTGAGTGATGATACTACGCTTGTGCATGGTCACACAAAGCTTATGCATGGTCACACAAAGCTTGTGCACGATCGCACATTGCCTTGGTGGGTTGTGATAAGACGATTGCAGGTAAGTAATCAGACGCAATGATAGCTGAACATACTGGATGCGCTGACCGCTAATGGCTGACCGCTGACCGCTAATGCTCCCTCAGTAAAGCCAGCAGTACGCGATCGCCAGCGTCACCACCGTCAGCGGCAACCCAAAGCGTAGGTGATCCCAAAACGTGAGGCGATACCCCTGTTTGATGGCTGCTTCCGCCACAATGAGATTGGCTACGGAGCCAAGCAGCGTTAAATTTCCTGCCAGGGTGGAACCCGCCGCCAGCAAGAGCCAGGTACGGGTATCAGGTTGGGGCATGAGGTGATGCAGCAGCAACACGGCTGGCACGTTCGACACAAGATTGGACAAGAGTGCCGTTACGCCCAAAATGCTTAAAGGCGTTTGCACAAACTGAGACAATCCATTCAACGTACCGAGTTTTTGCACCCCTTCGGTCAAGATAAACAGGCCCGAAAACATCAGCAGCAAGTCCCAATCAACTTTCTGCAAGGTGCGCTCTGGCTTGAGGCGACGCGTAACCAAAAGTAACCCCGCTGCAATGAGGGTGGCTTCGGCGGGGGGGATGCTCACTAGGAAGGCGATAAGCAATCCGGCTGTAATAAGCAAGCTTTTGGTGAGCAACGGTTTAAACACCCGGTAGCGCAGGTGTTTTGGTTTCAGAGATGGTTGGGTCGATCGCACGTCTGGATACAACCACCACAGCAGCCCGACCTGGAGGCACAGACCAACGATCGCCAGCGGTGTTAGCGCTTTGGCAAATTCTAAGTAGCTGATGCCTGAAAACGAGCCGATGAGAATATTTTGTGGGTTGCCGCTAATCGTGGCGACGGAACCAAGATTGGTTGCGCCTGCAAGCGCGAGCAGGTAGGGGACAGGGTTAAGGGTTAAGGCAACGGTTAAGCCCACTACAAGCGGAGTCAGGATGAGGGCGATCGTGTCATTCATAAACAGCGCCGAAAGCAACCCACTGCCAAAGGTCAGCACGACAATCAGTCCAAACGGGCTGCGGACGTACCGCATGAGAACGTCTAGCGACAGTTGAAAGAAGCCAGCGGTGGCAAGGTTGGCGCTGATGACCATCATGCCAAAGAGAAACACCAGCGTTTTATAGTCGATCGCGCTCCACGCCGTTTTCAGATCTAAAACGCCCAAGGCCATCAGCGCTGCCGCACCAACAAGTGCGATCGTGGCCCGGTTCATGCGTAATCCCGGCAGATACCCCAGCCCCAGTCCGGCGTAGGTGAGTAGAACAACGATCGCACGCAGGATGATCATGGCTGTACTTGAGCAGGAGGCAACGTTGGCTTTGTCTCCGGCACGTATAACCAGAAGACAACGAGGGCAATCACGGCGATCACGGCTAAGAGCCAAAAGCCAGCATTGTACCCTGCCTGCTGTACTACGATTCCTGCCAGCACGTTGCTGAGTCCGGCTCCAATGCCAACAGCTGTACTCAGCATCCCCTGCGTCACGTTAAAGCGCCCGGTGCCTCTGGTCAAATCTGCAATCATCAGCACAGACAGCACACCAAAAATGCCCCCTGCAACCCCGTCTAAAATTTGTACCGACACGAGAAAGTAGGGATTGCTGCTGAGGGTGTACAGAACGCCACGAATGGGCAACACCGCGAACCCCAGCAGAAAGAGTGGCTTGCGTCCAGTCTCTGTCAGCCGACCTGTAAGATTAGAGGCGGGAATCATCACAAGCTGCGCCACAATAATGCAGGCTGACAGATAAACGGTGGGATCGAGTCCTTTATTGTCTGCCAAGCGTTGACCCACCAACGGCAGCATGGCAGCATTCGCAAAGTGGAAGAGCACCACCGCGATCGCAAACGCACGAATATGGGCATCCCCCAACAGTTGCTTCAACCCGGTCAAGTGGTGCTGAGCAGCGAGCGGCTCGTCATCCTCCGTGGCACCCCGCGCTAACTCGTGATCGATTTCCCGTTCCCGAATCCGCAAGGTCGATAAACTACTGCCGATCGCCATCGCGGCGACCAGAAAGAAAATGCCCTTCGCCGTAACAAATTGACCAATCAACGCGGCGAGAGCGGCTGCCAGCAAATTACCTGCGTGGTTGAACGTCTCGTTCCGTCCAACACGTCGATCGAAGTGGCGATGGCCTACTAACCCTAAGGTGATCGCCGCGATCGCGGGTGGAAAAATTGCCGCCGCAATGCCAATCAAGATCTGACTGGTGACGACCACTGGCAACGTTGGCACTAATACGATGGCAATACAACCGATCGACACCGCGATCGCTGCCCAGATCAAGAGCCAGCGTTTCTGTCGCAGCCGATCGACCAATGCTCCCGCTGGCGTTTGAGCCAAAATGGTGGCGATCGCCGAAGCCGAAAGCGCTAACCCAATTTGGGCAGGCTCCCAGTTTTGCGATGACTTTAAATAAACGCTGAGATACGGGCCAACCCCATCGCGCACATCTGCCAAAAACACATTCAACCAATCCAGCGCACGCAAACTTTTACCGCTAGGCGTGCGATCGCCCCGCTGACTCTCCGCTTGCGGCTGACTTATTTCCAGCATGACTAGACAATCCCCTCACTCTCACATAAAACGCTGGAGCCGTTGAGAGGCTTAGCAGCGGTAGCAAATATTACCGGACTGATATTACAGCCGAACCGCTGGCTTTCTAGTCTCTCGAAAGATGGAACCCTTTGCTTGAAGCGGATGAGGGCACGCTGCGAAGGCAGCAAGCGCTGGAGCAGGCAAGACGTTTGGTATAGCAGTACGTAGATGGGTGAGGACACAAATTAGGGATCTGCTAAGAAATAACATCCCAAATTGAAGGGTGTAGGAGTGGATGGGTGGATGGTGGATCAACCGTGGGTATAGACCTCAACCACCCACATGGAGAATGGGACGACGCTCTGGATCTTTTTCGGCCCGACGGATGACTTCGCGGGTGACGACAGCAATGTCTCCTTCCCCAAACAACATAAAGCGCATTAAGTATTGAATGGGGTTACCTTCGACCCAACCAAAATACGCATGAGGTAGTTTTCCTGTTTGATCCCGAATGTGCAGCAGAATGGCGGCGATCGCATTCGGCACCGCTGCACTTTCTGCCCGCAAAATGCGGTAATTGCCGACCTGTAACCCTCTCACTCGAATCGTATCCACAAATTCTGAGGCATCCGAAATCTGTACTTCCAGGAACAGCACCGCATCCATTGCTGGAATATGGTTGTCTTCGCGGACTTCCTTCTCTTTGAGAAAATACTCCCGCTCATCGCCAGCACCCAAACGATTGGCAATGAGCCGAATTTCGGCCTGGTTGGTTTCGGCAATATATTGCAGAGCCGTTTCGTCCATGTCAATGCGGTCTGCTCGCAGTTCCGTAGAGCGCCACACGCGTGAGACAAGTGAGGTTGCAATAATGGTGCCAATGAAAAAGGCTGCAATTCTAATGCCTTCTGGTCGTTCAATGATGTTCGTAACGGTTGTGTACAAGAACACAAGGGTAATGGTACCAAAGGCAAAAACCCCTCGCCTAGAGCCGTGATGACGAGCGGCTAACGTGACCGCAAACGCGGCTGAACTCATTAACACCAGTACCCCTGTCGCATAGGCTCCCCCTTGCGCTTCTACATTTGCCTTAAAAAGGATGGTGACGGCAAAGGCGATCGTGGTGTATACCAGCACCAGCGGACGAATCGCACGTGCCCAGTTCGGTGCCATGCCATAACGCGGCAGGTAGCGCGGCACAATGTTCAACAGCCCCGCCATTGCAGAGGCACCTGCAAACCACAGAATGGAAATGGTGCTGAGGTCATACAACGTCCCAAAACCATCCCCCATGAACTGATGAGCGAGGTAGGCAAGGGCACGACCATTGGCTTTGCCCTCTGATTGAAACTCGGCGGCAGGAATCAACAGTGTGGTGACTAAACTGCTGGTCAGCAGAAAGAAGCTCATGATTACAGCGGCAGTCGTGAGCAACTTGTGTGTGTTGCGGACGCGCCCTGTTGGAGCGGCTTCGGTATCGCTGCGCTGACCACATACCAACGGCATGACCGCAACCCCCGTCTCAAAACCCGATAAACCCAGGGCCAGTTTGGGAAAAAGTAAGGCGCTAACGCCCAGCATCATCAGCGGGTTGCCATGACTGGCGAAGAGTGCCTCACGCCAGACGCTAACCACCGTTGGTTGACTCAGGATATGGCTGATACCAACACCGATCGTGACTAAGTTCAACAGCAAGTAAGCGCCTACTAAAAAGACCGCTAACCCGATCGCCTCCCGAAATCCTCTCAAAAAAACGGCACTGAGCAAAGACACCAGCACCAGCGTCAGCCCAATATCGTGCCCATGTAAAAACTCTGGCACTAGAGGATTCTCAACAATGTGGGCGGTAGCATCCGCCGCTGAGAGGGTAATCGTAATGATAAAGTCTGTAGCTACAAACCCCAGAAGGCATAGCACAAAGAGCTTGCCTTGCCACCAGGGCAGTAGATGCTCCAGCATAGAGATCGATCCTTCCCCATGCGGACTGATCACCGCCACGCGCCGATAGATGGGCAGCGCTCCAAACAGGGTCAGCAACACTAAAATCAAGGTTGCCAACGGCGAAAGCGACCCGGCCGCCAAAGCTGCAATGCCTGGTTGATACCCCAACGTCGAGAAATAATCGACCCCAGTTAAACACATGACCTGCCACCACTTGTGCTGGCGATGAGGCTCCACGTTACGAGCTGTCCCTTTTTTGCCCGCTTTATCCTCTTCCAGTAGCCAACAAACTAATCGGCGACGATAGTAAGTGGCTGGACGAATGCGTTTAGTCATGAACCATGACTCCTGCGGCTCTGCCCTTCTGCATGCTTAACCATGATTAGCCTCGACTTGCTTAGCAATGGTGTTCAACTTAGTGCCACCATAATTCCATCTAAGCTTAGATCGACACAGGCGATCGCTTGCAACATCAGAGGATTATCTGCATGGCCGCTCACGTTTGCCAGCCCCTATCGACCAGCAAGTAGCCCACCAAGCAGCAGATGAGCCATCGACCAGCCAGATATCGACCAGTGACTAAATGATTGGAGACGGCGGTTTCATCGCCTGAAACGCATTTAGGGCCAGCGCGATCGCAATTAAGCCCATTCCTGCGGCTTCGAGAGCAGTTGGCGTTTCACCAAGCTGTATCCAGGCCGCTAACACTCCTACAACCGGATTCAACAGTACGCCTAAACCTGCCGTACCCGCCGAAAGACGGTTTAAAACAAAAAGCCAGAGTAAAGTGGCGATCGCGGTTCCTGGAATGATGTTATAAACGAGCGCAAAAACAAAAGGCTGCGACCACACAATGGGAGTGGACGGAGTAAAGAGAGCCATCAGCACCAGGGGAATCGCCCCTGCAACCGTTTGCCATGTTGTAAATGACAGCAAATCAAGCTTAACCGTTTGCCGGACTCGCTTGGCAATGATGGCACCACCAGCCCAACACAGACCTGCCAGCAGAGCCAGCACTTTACTGACGATCGTGCCGTGTAGATGCTGTAGATCCAAAATAAGCAGCAGTCCGGCAAGGCTCAGGGCGATCGCGATCCACTGCAAACCTTGCACCCGCTCACGTAAGAAGAACCACGCCAGTAAGAGCGTCCATAGCGGCATCGTGTAGACCAACACAGACGTTCTGCCCGCACCGCCGCTGACCAGGGCCAAGGTTGCTAACCCATATACGCCACCAATTTGGAGAAACCCAGCCCAAAACGTGAACAAAAATTCTTTCGGCCAAAGAGGTTTCCGCCAGCACAACAGCGCCAGAAGTAAGCTCACTGCCCCCAGCGTAATCCGCAGTGCTGCAAACTGGAACGGTGGCGCATACTGCACCGCAATTTTCATTTGCACCCAGTTGTAACCCCAGATGAGCGCCAGTGCTAAGAGCGCCAGCAGAGCGGGCCAACGCGCTGATTCATGTTTTGACACAAAAAGGTCTCTTAACGTCATGAAACAAGAAAGGACGCTTTGTCGATCGCTTCCAATCTGCGGCACCAGACAACCTCGAACTCAGCACCAGCGGCTTTCATCTGTCCGCTGCATTTGAATTAGTAGACCGCGCTATTGCCGATTAGAGAATGCGCTATTGACCCCGCCCTCGTTTGCAATCTGCAAAACTCAAGCGCCTCTGAGTCTAGAAAACTTGCGATCGCCATTTCAAGCACTGCTTCGATTGGATACTCAATCTCAGAGACTTAATGCGAGTGTTGCAAAGGATTTGCTTGAACTTTTTTGACTTCTTCGTATCTCCAAATATCCTCTTAGAATCACTATGTAGCTTGGTCAGAAAGCCTAGACAAAGCAATGGGCTAAACGCCTAGTTTGAGTAGGCTTTCTGACTCGCCGTTGTCATATTACACATGGCGACGGCTATAGCAATCAAACTGGTATAAGAACCTTACAATGCGGGAGACAAAGCAACCGCTCGTCTGGCTAAACCGTGACAAAGGTGGTCTTTACTTTCTCTTGCAGCAGAGATGCATTCACGCTATCCAACTTCGCAACAACCTGATGCAGCGAGTTGTCGATTACCCAGGTTTGGCTTCCTCGTTGTTGCAGCAGCGCCTCACTGAGGTTAAAGCCACTGCCTAAAGCAATTGTGTCGGTACCGACCTCAAAATCACGAATGATTTTGATGCCTTGTCCGCGCGCTAGGGCAAACGTATCGGCACCACCACCCCCTGTCAGCACATCATTGCCACTACCGCCATCGAGCCAATCAGCGCCAGCATCACCAAACAGTTGGTCATCCCCCACGCCACCGTAAAGCGTGTCGTTTCCAGCATTACCCCAGAGTTGGTCGTTACCACTATCGCCGTAAAGCGTGTCGTTTCCAGCATGCCCCCAGAGGCGATCGTTCCCATCGCCACCATAGAGTTGATCTTGATCAGCACCACCCGTCAGCAGGTCTTGCCCACCCCAACCATAAATCTGGTTGGCTGTCGTCTTACCTACCAAAGTTTCAGACAAGTCAGTGCCATTAAGCGTGGAGGACGATGGTGTGCTGGGTATTAACGGCTGTACCGTAAGAGTGAAGGTATCTTTAATAGTGCCACCGTTACCATCAGAAGCAGACAACACAATGGTTGAGGTGCCCGCGCTTGCACTAGTGGGTGTACCGCTGAAAGTACCTGTAGCCGCGTTAAAGGTCAGCCAGCTCGGTAAGCTGCTACCATCCTCTAACGTGGCTTGGTAGGTCAGGGTATCGCCGTCTGGATCAGCAAACGTCTTGGGATTGACGGTGTAACTGAAGGGATTGGTTGCAGTGGTCGTCAGGTCAGGAATGGTGTAAGCGCTGTTGAGAGTAGGGGATTGGTTAGTAGCGGCATTGACTGTCAGCGTAAAGGTGTCTTTACTGCTGCCACCATTGCCGTCAGAAGCCGTCAGGTCAATGGTCAATGTACCAGCATTGGCATTGGTAGGCGTGCCGCTAAAGGTACGCGTCGTAGAATTAAAGGTTAGCCAGGTGGGTAAACTACTGCCATCGCCCAACGTCGCTGTGTAGCTGAGGGTATCACCATCGGCATCAGTAAAGGCATTGGCATCAACCGTATAGCTGAAAGCTTGTTTTCCGGCAGCGGTTAGGTCAGGAACGGCATTAGCACTGTTGAGGGTGGGTGCCGTATTACCGCTACTAGCAGTATCGTCGTTTTGAATCGTGCCTGATGCGGTAGCGGTGGTCAGTGTCGCACCACCAGTCGGGCTGGAGAGTGTTACCGTGAAGCCTTCATCCGATTCTACCGTTGTGTCACCGCTGGCATTCACAGTGATGACTTTGCTGGTTTCACCGGCCGCAAACGTTACAGTGCCCGTCGGTAAAGTACCGCTAAAGTCAGCGGCATTCGCAGCATTGGAGCCACTGCCCGTGACAGCATAGTCTACGCTGGTGGCGCTAGTTGTGTCACCACTGCGCGTGACTGTAAAGGTGTAGGGAGTGGTGCCGCTGTTGCCTTCTGCTTTCGACGCACTGATAGCCGCGATCGCCAAATCGGTCGTGGTCGTAGCAACATCATCATTTTGAATCGTGCCTGTGGCAGTGGCAGTGGTCAGCGTGGCTCCACCAGTCGGACTGGAGAGCGTGACAGTGAAGCCTTCATCCGATTCAACGGTTGTGTCACCGCTGGCATTTAGAGTGATCACTTTGCTGGTTTCGCCTGCCGCAAAGCTGATAGTACCAGTAGGCAATGTACCGCCAAAGTCAGCAGCCTTTGCAGCGTTTGTACCAGAGCCAGTGACGGCATAATTGACACTGGTAGCACTTGTCGTGTCGCCACTACGAGTGACTGTAAAGGTGTAGGGAGTGGTGCCGCTGTTGCCTTCTGCTTTCGACGCACTGGTAGCCGCAATCGCCAATGTCGTTGGAGTGCCCGTTTCGTTGTCGGCGATCGTCACCGTTCCGGTTGAATCCGTGCCGATCTTATACCTGCTAGTTGAGTCGATCGTTAAGATAACGGTTTCGTTGCCCTCCGCCACAGTGTCATCTTTCGGTGCGATCGTGATCGTCGCTGATGATGACCCTGCTGGAATCGTGACGTTTTTGGCAAGCGTTTTGCTTGTGGTTGCATCGGTGTAATCGGCAAGGTTTGTGGCAGTGCCAGAAATGTAGTAGGTTACAACTAATGAATCGGTCGTACTGCCAGTGCGAGTAACGGTGAATTGACCAGGATCTGAACCCGTCTCTGACGCATCGGCATCAGTGGCGGCAATGGTAACGACGGGTATTGAGTCATCGTTGACGATCGTGGCTCCAATAGCTGAATTGGTAAAGGTCGCCTTCTTATCTGGATCAGATAGAACGACTAGAAAGGTCTCGTTTGATTCGTCCGTGAGATCGCCTTTGACATTGATGGCGACCTGTTTGCTCGTTTCGTTGGGCAGAAAGGTGACGGTACCCGTGTAAAATCCGCCTTCAATATCATCGGCGCTGGCTGGATTTGTCCCAGTACCGCTACTGACGGTATAGCTCACCTTGGTTGTGCCCGAAACGTCACCGCTGCGAATGACGTTAAAGGTGAACGGTGTCGTGCCTGTATCGCCCTCCGATCGGTAGGTACTGACCGCTTTCGCTTCGATCGTTGCCGAATCCTCATTTTGAATCGTGCCTGTGGCAGTGGCAGTGGCGATCGTGGCACCCGACGACGCGTTTGAAAGGGTAACGGTAAAGCCTTCATCAGGTTCGGCTGTGGTATCCCCCTGGACATTGATGGTTAAGGTCTTGCTGGTTTCATTGGCGGCAAAATTAATGGTGCCACCAGGCAATGTTCCGCCAAAATCGGCAGCATTCGCCGTCTTAGAACCACTGCCCGTGACGGCGTAATCCACGCTGACGGCACTGGTCGTATCGCCAGAACGGGTAATCGTAAAGGTAAACGGTGTTGTGCCGCTATTACCCTCTGATTTAATGCTATCTTTCACGGCAATAAACAGTGAAGCAGGTGTCAGCGTCGGGGTGCCTGTATATTCGTGAGCGCCAATGTCGGTTTCTACGCCATTAATGCCATCCCCATCGCGGCGGGTTGTTCCGTCTGCGTCGGTGCTGACCACGCTGCTAAAATCGCTGGAACCCGCATCGATCGCCAAACTCCCTGCTTTAAGCGTAAAATCTCCATTTTCTGGATCAACAAATTGGGGATCTTGTTCAATGATGTTTTGCAGTTTGGCACTGGTTTCATTAGTTGCCGCTGCATTATTGGCTGACGAATCCACATAGGATTGACCCGAACCCATTGTGGCACCAGCGGGACTGGTTGACTGAAACGTCGTTGAAGAGTTATAGGTCAGGTTATTGTCAAAAATAACATCTGACGATTGATAAATTAAGTTGGAACGACTGCCATCTCTCGCGGACATGATGTTGTTTTCAGCCCGCACATTGCCAGAATTGATGACTGAAATTTCACCTTTGACATCCAGGTTGCTGGAGTTGTGATACAGCGTGTTGTTGACAATATCTGCATTCTCAGATTGAAAGACGGTAACACCAAAGCCACCGTTGTCATAAACTGTGTTGTTGGCAATCAGAAACTTGCCCTCATAGGCGCTTTCTTTGACATCTGAATCAACTTCATTATTTCTGTTGGAGTCAAGAATGATGCCATGCCCTTCTGACACTTTTGTCGCTTGAATCCAGGGAATCAATTGGATATTGTCGTGAATGGTATTTCCCTGAATCACAAATTTGTAGTCAGTCGTGTTGCTGTCAGAATTATGGCTGTGCAAGATGCTAATGGCACTAGTTCCCAGAGTGCTGTATAGCGATGTTTCAGAGATTGTGTTGTTCTCAATGGTGATGTAATCCGACATGTTGGAACCAATACCACCACCGGGAAACTTGGAGATCGTGTTATTGCTGATGGTGATATGGTTGGAATAGTTAACGATGTTTTGACCCGTGCCATCGTATGAGGGCTGGATGGAAATCGCAGATCCATTGATCAATGGGTTGCTGCTGTTATCTTTTTGCGACTCCGCATACTCCATCGTGATGCTGTCGAGAGGTCCATTGACCGTAAACCCATCTACCACCACGTAGGAAGAACCTGAAATCGAAATGGCGGAGGCACCTTGAGAGTCAATGACTGGATTAGCACCAGGATACGCCTTGAACGTAATTGGGTTTTCTTCAGTGCCTTGTTTGTTCCGAATCGCCAGCGTTGCTTTGGTGGAACCACTTGTATAGGTGCCATCCATCACCAGGACGGTATCGCCTGCTTGCACCAGATCCGCCGCTTTTTGCAACGAACGAAAGGCTTGTGATGTGCTGGAACCGTCGTTACTGTCGCTGCCTGTGCCCGAAACGTAGTAAGTCGCTAGGGTGCCCTGATAATTTGCCATTACTTCAGGGTGGAAAGCAGGCGTAGATTTGACTGCGCCTGTAGAGACTTCTAAATTCCAATTGCCTTTAGCTCCTGTCAAGCTATTGGAGGCTGCCACTGTTGCGCCAGTCAGCAAACTCAGGTGGTTAATAAACGCGACTCCATTTCTGCCATCGGCTGCTTCAGTCGCCGCTACATTGCAGCCGTACAGCAAGATATCAGCCTCTTCTGCCAAAGCTGTCCGCCACTGCTGCAATTGCAAGCTGTAATCTACCAGAGTCTCTGTGCTGAGGTATGTGTTACCCAGTTGCACGCTTCCCGGTGCCCCGTGGGAGATGATTTGAATACTGCTAAGGTTGACATACTCTTTGAGCACGGTGGTAATCTGCTCAACGCCATCCAAACGTGGATCGAGCATAGCGACTTCTGCACCAGGAAGCACTCCTAGCGCCAGTGCACTATAATCGGCGATCGCAGCATCAATGAAGACAAGGGTATTCTGAACAGCGTCTTGTTGCGTTGGCTGAGAGAGTTGAACAGTCATGATGATTCCTCTGAGACTTTATCCGTGGGTTAGAAGTTGCCAAAATGGCATGGTAAATGCGCCCTCGACGGATGACTTGGGGACTGAAAGTCGCAGTAGTTAGTTAAGACAAGGACGGTGGTTACCCTTGAACAAACGTTCTCGCCCTTTCCACCGTTTAATTCCATGTCTCGAACCATTTAGACCGATGTGCTGTGTAAAAACTGGTAGATGAATCCCCAATCATGGGATTCGTTGCTTCAATTTCTTGAGTCAGATGTTAATCGTGTTTAAGAACACTTTTTGATGCCCATGCAACGATGAAATCTTGGGAAGGTGAATATTTTGTGAAAGTTTTGCGATTGCTTCATATCAACATCGGTTCTTCATTTTTGAGCGATCGCCTCTGTAAATGTACTTTGATGGCGGTAATTCATCTGTAAATTCACCTGTTGGTTTGCTCCATTGTCAGCATTATCTGAAGAAAGGATTGAACATAAAACGGCTGAATATTTAAGGGTAAATACTCAGCCGTTCTATATGGTTCATTCGTGGAGGCGATCGTCTACTAGATATTGACAAAGGTCGTCGAGGCTTTCGTCAAAAGTGTAGAGGCATTCACACCATCGAGCTTTGCCACCACTTGATTGAGCACATTGTCAACTAACCAGGTTTGACTGCCTCGCTGCTGTAGCTGCAAGCTACCCAAACTAAGCCCATTCCCTGAGGCGAGTTTGTCAGTACCGACTTCAAAATCACGAATGGTTTTGATGCCGTGGTCACGAGCCACTACAAACGTATCTGCACCCGCACCACCCGACAACACATCGTTGCCAAGGCCGCCATCAAGCCAGTCATCCCCAGCATCACCAAAGAGTTGGTCGTCCCCAACGCCTCCAAACAGGCTGTCGTTACCGTCGCCACCATAGAGCTGATCATTGCCCAATTCACCGTAGAGTTGGTCATCGCCCGCACGTCCCCAGAGTCGATCGTTGCCATCGCCACCATAGAGCTGATCCTGCCCAGCACCACCCGTCAGCAGGTCTTGTCCGCCAAAGCCATAAATCTGGTTGGTAGCAGCCGTACCGACTAACGTTTCCGATTGGTCAGTGCCATTGAGCGCGGTTGATGATGGTGTGCCAGGTGATGCAGGTTGGAGCGTGAGGGTAAAGGTATCTTTCACACTACCGCCCTTACCATCTGAAGCGGTCAAGCCGATGTTTAGAGGGTTTGTGGTACTCGTTGGCGTGCCGCTGAAGGTGCGGGTCGTTGGATTGAAGGTCAACCAGGTCGGTAAACTGCCACCATCGGCTAAGGTTGCCTGCAAGGTGAGTGAATCACCATCGGGATCGACAAAGGTGTTGGCATTGACCGTATAGCTGAAGGGGCTGGCTGTAGTGGCTGTCAGGTCGGGAATTGTATTATTGGAATTGAGGGTGGGTGACTGATTGGGTGCAGCAACGACGGTGAGATTGAACGAATCCTTGCTGCTGCCGCCGTTGCCATCAGAAGCGGTCAGGTCGATCGCCACTGTTCCCGCGTTAGCATTGGTGGGTGTGCCGCTAAAGGTGCGAGTCGTAGGGTTAAAGGTCAGCCAACTCGGCAAAGGGTTGCCACTTGCTAGGGTGGCTTGATAGGTCAATGCATCGCCATCTGGATCAACAAACGTACCAGCCTTAACTGTGTAGCTAAAGGGCGTTTTCCCAGTGGCAGATAGATCGGCGATCGGTGTGGCGATCGTGGGCGCGGCATTTCCCCCAGTTGCACCGTCATCATTCTGAATGGTGCCAGTAGCGGTGTTTGTAATCAGTGATGCCCCTCCAGTTGGACTGGATAGGGTTACAGTAAAGTTCTCATCCGGTTCGATGGTCGTGTCTCCGCTCGCATTCACGGTGATCACTTTGCTGGTTTCACCAACGGCAAAGTTGACAACCCCAGCCGGTAAGGTGCCGCCAAAGTCAGCCGCGTTAACCGGATTTACACCGCTACCCGTGACCGCATAATTTACGCTCGTGGCGCTAGTGGTATCGCCGCTGCGAGTGACGCTGAAGGTGTATGGGGTTGTGCCGCTGTTGCTCTCAGGTCGAATGGCGTTGATACCCGCGATCGCTAGCGTGGTAGCAGTCGCAGTTTCATTGTCGGCGATCGTCACGGCTGCCGTTTCGGTGCCACTCGTTCCTAACTTATAGTTTCTGCCGTTTAAGAGCGTCAAGCTAACGGTTTCATTCCCTTCTGCTAAAGCATCGTCAGTCGGTATAAGTGCGATCGTAGCGGATGCCGCTCCTGCTGGAATCGTAACGTTCTTTTTGATCGAAGTGTAGTCTGTGCCATTGGTCGCCGTCCCACCAATGGTGTAATCGACCGTAAGCGGATCGGTTGTGCTGCCTGTGCGGGTAACGGTAAAGAGACCAGGGTTGGTACCCGCTTCTGCGGCATTAGCATCGGTGGCAGCGATGGTGACGATCGCCTTATTATCATCATTGCGAATAGTGGCTCCAGCGGCTCCTGTCGTGAGGGTAGCTCCTCTCGTGGCACCAGAGAGGGCAACCAAAAACCCTTCGTCGAGTTCATTGGTGAGGTCTCCAGCCGCATTAATGGTGATTTCTTTGCTGGTTTCGTTGGGTAAAAACGTGATGGTTCCGGTGGGGAATGTACCACCAAAGTCATTGGCATCGGCTGGGTTTGCGCCAGTGCCACGCACGGTATAGGTGACTTCGGTCGTACCTGAAAGATCACCACTGCGGAACACCGTAAATTTGTAAGGTGTGGAAGCGTAATCGCCTTCCATCTGCCAACCATTGAGAATTGCAATTTCGAGGGTGGCAGAATCATCATTCTGAATCACACCTCTGGCGCTGGCAGTGGCGATCGCCGCTCCTGCCGAAGGGTTAGACAGCGTTACCGTAAAGCCTTGATCTGGCTCTGCTGTGACATCTCCCTGCACATTAAGCGTGAGGGTTTTGCTCGTTTCGTTGGCAGCAAAATTGATGGTTCCAGTAGGAAAGTTCCCACCAGCAAAATCTGCTCCATTCGCAAAGTTAGACCCACTGCCTGTAATGGCATAATCTACACTTACAGCACTGGTAGTATTGCCTGTGCGGGTGACGGTGAACGTAAAGGGAGTTGTACCGCTATTACCTTCAGCTTGTACGGCATCTGTTGCTGCAATCAAGATCGAGGCAGGAGTCAGGGTTGGTGTGCCTGTATATTCATACGCCCCTATATCCGTTTGAATGCCATTAATGCCATCGCCATCCCGACGCGTGGTACCCCGCCCATCAGTACCAACGGCACTACTAAAGGCGGTAGAACCCGCATCGATCGCCGAGCTACCTCCCTGAAGCGCAAAATTGCCCTTGGCAGGATCAACAAATTTGGGATCTTGTCCCACAATATTTTGCAATCCGGCAACTAAGACATTGGCAGCTTCCGCATTAGCTGCGGCAGAATCAACATAAGCAGCCCCGCCACCCAGTGCCGCATTAGGCGGACTCGCAGCTTGAAAGGCGATCGAGGAATTGTAGGCGAGGTTGCGATCAAACACAACATCAGTAGAACCCGTAATCAGATTGGCACGGCGACCATCCCGCGCATACATAATGTTGTTCTCAACTCGAATGTTGTTGGCACCCGCTGTGATAATCTCACCATTTAAATCGGGGTTGCGAGAGTTTTGATACAGCGTGTTATTGACAACATCTACATGCTCAGATTGAAAAACGTTAACGCCAAAACCACCATTGTTGTAGACCGTATTGTTTGAAACTAAGATCTTGCCATCGTAGGGGTCTCCTTGAACACCTGAGCTTGCTTGAGTGTTGCGGTTGTCATCAATAATGATGCCGTGTCCCTCGGTAATTTTTCCGGCTGGTAGCCACGGAATCAAACTCTGGTTGTCATACACCACATTGTTCCGCACAATCATCTTGTAGTCGGTGGTGTTGCTATCAGAATCACGGCTGTGCAAAATACTGATTGCACTTGAGCCATTGTTGGTATACCAGGATGTCTCAGAAACCGTATTATTCTCAATCGTGACGTAGTCTGCCATATTGCTGCCAATACCGCCACCAGAGAACTTGGTAATGGTGTTGTTGCGAATGGTGATATGGTCAGAAAAGATGACGGGGTTGCCATTACCGTCATAAGTTGACGCGATCGCAATGCCACTGTTTTTGGTGAGTGGATCGTCGGTGACATTTTTTTGTGATTCGGCGTAGTCTAAGGTGATCTTGTCTTTAGCGCCAATCAAAGTCAGTCCTTCGATCGTGACGTAGGAAGACCCAGAGACAATCACCGCATAAGAACCGTCTGAGTTAATCGTTGGCTTTGCCCCAGGATAGGCTTTGAAGGTAATTGGGTCAGCCTCTGTCCCATGCTTATCGCGAATCAGGAGTACTGTTTTACCAGGATTCTCATAATTGCCATCCATCACCAGCACCGTATCGCCAGCCTGCACCAGGTTTGCCGCTTTTTGCAGGGTGCGAAAGGCTCCCCCTTCGCTTAAGCCGTTGTTACTGTCGCTGCCTGTGCCTGAAACATAATAGATTTTGCCAGCCATTGGTATTCCATCCTCGTTTTGAATATTACCTGTGGCAGTTGCCGTCGTCAGTGTGGCTCCTCCCGTGGGGTTCGAGAGAGTCACGGCAAAGCCTTCGTTGGATTCAATCGTGGTGTCACCGTTGACGTTTACTGTAATCAGTCTGCTAGTTTCATTCGCTGCAAAGTTCACCGTGCCCGTGGGCAAAGTGCCACCAAAGTCTGCTGCAGCAGCAGCGTTCACACCGTTGCCCATGACGGCGTAATCGATACTGGTTGCGCCTGCGGTGTCGCCACTGCGTGTCACGGTAAAGGTATAGGGTGTGGTACCCGTATTGCCTTCCGGTTTGTCAGCAGCGATTGGGGCGATCGCCAGTGTCGTTGGAGTCGCAACCACAACATCATCATTTTGGATGGTGCCTGTGGCAGAGGTTGTGGTTAACGTGGCTCCCCCACTCGGTCTGGAGAGCGTGACGGTAAACCCTTCGTCTGATTCAACCGCACTATCACCACTAGCATTAATGGTGATCACTTTGCTGGTTTCACCCGCTGCAAAACTCACCGTACCTGTGGGTAAGGTGCCGCCAAAATCACTAGCATTAGCAGCATTAGCGCCACTACCCGTGAGCGCATAATTGACGCTGGTTGTGCCTGTGGTATTTCCCGCCCGCGTCACCGTGAAGGTAAAAGGCGTTGTGCCTACATTGCCTTCGGCTTTGCTGGCATTGGTGGCGGCAATAGCGAGTGTGGTTGACGGGGCACTTGCATCATCATCGCGAATGGTACCTGTATCTCTGGCAGTTGTAATGGTGCCGCCTCCACTTGGATTTGAGAGGATGGCAAAAAAAGTTTCATCGGACTCACCCGTAGTGTCGCCGTTCACATTAATGGTGATGACCTTACGGGTTTCGCCCGCGGCAAAGTTCACCGTTCCAGAGGGGAAGGTACCGCCAAAATCAGCCACATTCGCAGGGTTAGAACCTGCATTTGCCACTCGATAATCGACGCTGGCAGCGATGTCAGTTTTGCCACTCCGCGTGACGGTGAAGGTAAAGGGGGTGGTGCCCGCATTTCCCTCGGCTTTGTCAGCGTTCGTCGCCGCGATCGCAAATGCTGGAACCAGCGTAGACACGTCATCGTTCAGCAGATAGCCAGTAGCCTGACCAGCGGTAATGGTTCCACCGCCGCTCACATTTGAGAGAGATACCTGGAACGCTTCATCAGCCTCCAAGGTTGAATCGGCGATCGCATTAATGGTAATGGTTTTAGTGATTTCATTGGCAGCAAACGTGACTGTCCCAGTGGGAAACGTACCACCAAAATCAGCCGCATCTGCTGGGTTGGCAGTGACACCTCTAACAGCAAAATCGACAGTGGTAACGCCCGTTGTATCGCCTGTGCGGGTGATCGTGAAGCTATAGGGAGTGGTACTGCCTGTACCTTCGGCTTTGTAATTGCCCGTACCCGCAATCGACAGCGTTGCAGAATCCTCATTGAGAATTTTGCCCGTTGCCGTTCCTGTGTTAATAAAGGTGTTAGCTGATGGGTTAGAAAGGGTGACGGTAAACCCTTCATCCGCCTCAGCCGTAGCATCACCGCTCACATTCACGGTGATCACTTTGCTGGTTTCACCCGCAGCAAAATTGACGGTGCCTGTCGGCAATGTTCCACCAAAATCTGCTGCATTGGCGGCTCTGCCACCACTACCTGTGATCGCATAATTTACGCTGGTTGCACCACTTGTATTGCCGATTCGAGTCATCGTGAAGGTGAACGGTGTAGTGCCTGCGTTACCCTCATTTCTGACTGCATTGGTGGACGCAAGGAAGAGATTGCTGGCGGTCAGCGTTGGTGAGCCAGTGTATTCGTAAGCGCCCAGATCGGTTTGTACGCCGTTGATGCCATCCCCATCTCGACGACTGGCACCGAGAATATCAGTACTGACTACACTGTTGAACAGAGTCGAACCTGTGTCGATCGCGGGGCTACCCGCTCTGAGTGCAAAATTGCGAGCTGCCGCATTCACAAACTGTGGATCTTGTCCCACAAGGTTGTTTAACCCTACGGCATTCGGATCGTCAGACGCTTTAAAGTCACCGTTGTAGGCGAGGTTACGATCAAAAACAACATTGCTGCTGGTGTTGTTGATCGAGTTGGCTTTGCCGCCAGTTCTCGCATACATGATGTTGTTGTAAGCACGTACATTTTGTGCCTCGTTGACGGCAATATTTCCAGTATCCGTCAAAACACTCCCATTCTGATAGGTTGTGTTGTTGATCAAATCTATAGGGGCTTCACTTTTAAAGACGTTGATGCCTGCGCCTCCATTGTTGTAAGCAACGTTGTCGGCAAACAAAATTTTGCCTCTGTAGGCATTGCCAACGGCATCATAGGCAGTGTCGATCATGATGCCGTGCCCTTCTGTGATTTCTCCACTTGCGAGTTGATTCCACGGCACCTTCTGGATGTTGTCGTGGGAAATATTGCCCCGCATGATGACCTTGTAGTCAGTTGTATTATTATCCGAGTTCCAGAGTCGGAGGTTGCTTATTCCTTGAGTACCGTAGGGCGAATAGTAGGAATTACCAGAGACAATATTGTTCTCAAACAGGAGGTAATCAGCCTCGGTGGTGGCTATCCCCGCTCCTGGGAAATTGGAAACTGTGTTGTTACGAAGGGTGATGTGGGTGGAATGAATCTTTTCAGCTTCGGTGCTATTCGTTCCATTCTGAAAGGTAGCAAAGATGCCATTGCCAGAGGTTGCCGGATTACCCAGGTTAAACCGTTGGCTTAGGGCATAGGCCAGAGTGATTTCATCGCGTGCGCCCCTTAGAGTCAACCCTTCAATGACGACATGGGAAGACCCCGTGATACCAATGGCGTTCCAATTATTGCCATGTGCTTGCAGAACGGGTGTTGCACCGGGGTAAGCTTTGATTGTGGTAGGCTGTGCTGCTGTACCCTGTAACCCGGAGATATTGATAATGTTGCTATTGGGCGCTAAATTTTCGTAAGTGCCGTTCATCACTAGCACGGTATCTCCGGCTTGTAGCACGCGGCGAACTTGATTGAAGGTGCGAAAGGCTTGAGATTCATTGGAACCATTGTTGCTATCGTTTCCGGTTCCAGAAATGTAGTAAGTAGCCATGAGTGAAGTCCTGATCTGTCTGGTGTGCGGTGTGTAGTGTTCTAAGTGGACGCATAAACAACTATCTCAGCGAACAACCGAGGGCTAAGCATCGCCATCAAGACGTTTAACTGTCAAAACGAATGGAATCTATCCACAGAATCAGTGGGGCAACCTGGAGGTGCAAAGTACAAGTCTGCCGCTGAGTCTGATAAGCGAAAGTTTGATGCTGGTTGCAAGTGAATAGAGCAATCTTAGGACTTACGCAAAAGCGGTCATCTTTCGCCCCCTAGCCCCCAATTTTGGGGGAACAGAGCCAACTAAAGCCCCCAGCAATGGGGGTTTGGGGGCAAGTGCGTAAGTCCTAAATCTTTAAGGGGCGATCGCATTCTGCCCTAGCACCAAATTAGCAAAGAGCGAATGAGCAAATATTGTTCAACAACCTGTGACGCACTGAGTGTTGGTAGGTTTAATCAAGCTTTAGGCAAACCGTTGAGGCGGGTAGAATGCAGAGTTTGAAAAACTTGGCCTTGAAGAACTTGGCGAGCATACTGCCGTTAAAAGCCAACCCTGCTGGTGATCAATTGTACGTGGTGATGCCCATCTGCCATGATCAAAACGCAGAAGTGTGAATATTTTGTGAATCTGCTGTTACAGGTCTTAATCCACATGCCTTCTTTATTTTGAGGGGATCATCACCGTAAAACTACCCGACAAACCAGGCCGATGAAACGTGAACGCAGCTACGCTGAAGTATCCTGGATGAGGTACTTACGTATCCCAATGCAGAATTGTCTGAATGTCAGCCACTAATTCGCGGGCTTTGAAGGGTTTTGTAATAATGCCTTTAATGCCAAGTTGGGCAAACTGCTGATGCTCATGTTTGCTGGTTTTAGCCGTTAGTAAAATCAGGGGTACTCGACAAGTCGTGGCGCTTGCTTGCAATTGCTCAAACGTAGCAAGACCATCCATTTCAGGCATCATCACATCCAGCAAAATGGCATCAAAGTGGTACTCGGCTGCTTTCTCTAAGCCTTCAGTACCAGAAGCTGCGGTGACAACTTCCCACCCAGCAGCCATTTCCAGGCTAATTTGAATGACTGTGCGCACACCTCCTTCGTCGTCAATCACCAAAATTCGTTTACTCATAAGTTAATCCCAACGCCACACTTCATCATAGTGGGATTGCTACAGCGATCGGTGTGATCAATCTTGCTCATCAACCGGAAGCATCACATAAAAACTACTGCCTTCGCCTAGCGTGCTCTCAGCCCAAATCCGTCCATTGTGTTGCTGTACAATGCTACGACAGATCGCTAAGCCCAAGCCTGTGCCACCTTTTTGGCGAGAATCAGAGGTATCAACCTGCTGGAACCGCTCGAAAATCGTTTCTAATTTATCTGAAGGAATGCCGCGCCCCTGGTCTTTAACAGAGAATAGGATGCAAGACCGAAAGGGTGGGGGAGTCGGGACGCGGGCGAATGAGGCGGTGGCATCATCTTTCACGTTGCGATTCACCCAGCGATCGCCATCCTGCAACTCTGCACTTAACCAGACTGTATCACCGCTAGATGAGAACTTGATCGCGTTGCTCAGTAGGTTGGTCAAAACTTGAAGGATGCGATCGCCATCAATTTCTAACTGGATCGTTAACGGTGCAACGACCAAATCTACACCTGCACTAGCAGCCATTAATTGTGTTAAGTCAATCGCTTTCATCATCAAATCGGCAATTTGGCACGGTTGTTTCAACAACTTCACGTCACCAGACTCCAAGCGCTCTAACGCTAGAATGCTATCGACTAAATGAACCAGGCGATCAGACCCTTCAAAGGCGATCGTCAGCAACTGTTGAGCGCGATCAGAGTTTCGTTCCACTAAGCCGTCAATGAGTAAATCTAACGCGCCATGAATCGCCGTTAACGGAGTGCGAAACTCGTGGCTCACAACTGAAATAAACTCATCTTTCATGCGTTCAATCAAAGAACGCTCCGTGATATCTTCGCCAATGCTAAGAAACCCGATCGGATTACCTTGGGCGTTATGCAGCAAGGTGCAGTTCCACGCAATTTGCCTCACCTCACCCGCTTTTGTTAGCAATGGATCTTGATGATGCACTCGAAACGCTTTAATGAAAAAATCCGGCTCTATTAGTAGCTGTGGCAATTGAGATGATGGATCAAAGACATCTAGCCAATTCCTGCCAACCAGCTCAGTCTGGCTGTAGCCCGTTACTTCTGCTAAGAAGGGGTTGGCATAGGTGATGTTTAATTGGGTATCAAAGCCAACCACTAGCAAGCGAACATCTTCCATTAACGTGCGCCAACGTCGTTCTGATTCGCGTAAAGTGGCTTCTGTTTGTTCACGCTGCCGCAGCTCTTGCTGTAATTGTTGATTCGCTTCATTTAGTTCTTTCGTCCGTTCTACTACGAGCGCTTCAAGCTGATCCTGATACTGCTTCAGTTCTGCTTCAATCTGCTTCAGTTCCGTAATATCTTGCGCAATGCCAGCGACTCGATGGACGTGTCCAGCTTCATCAAAAATCGGGAAGGTGCGCGTTAAGACCCACCGCACATCACCATTGGGTTGAATAATGCGATACTCCAAGCGCTCTTCGATCGGATTCCCCAAACTTTTTAGAGTTAATGATAAGCCTGATCGATCGTCGGGATGAACGGCTTCTAACCACGAGTGGGGTTGGTGGTAAAGGCTGGCACAGGAGCGTCCCCAAATCGTTTCATAGGCGGGACTGATATAAAACATCTGGCTGTAATCGGGAGCCGCGATAAAGAAGGCATCTCGAATATTTTCAGTCAGTTGAAGAAATTTTTGTTCGTTTTGGCGGAGAGCAATCTCTGCTTGCTTGATCTCAGTAATGTCTCGATAGTACCAAATTCTGCCGTAATTCTCGCCGCTAGATGATTTCATGCCAGCAGAATACGCATCAAAAACTCGTCCATCTTTGAAAAGAAACTCCTTTCGGCAGGTAGCATCTGAATTTTCACTCAAGTAGTCTGTTTGACGGAGAAAGGCTTCTGGATCTTTGAGTTGATCTAGCACGGCTTCCCGTACCTGGCATAAATCTTCAACCTTGAGAAGTAGTGCTTCATCCAGGTGCCAGAGTAGACAAAAACGCTGATTGTAAGACACAATCTGTCCGTATTCATTAGTAATTAAAATGCCATCGATCGCGGCTTCCTGCTGCACTTTGAGCATGGCATTACTGCGCTGCAATGCCTGTTCTGCCAGTTTACGTTCAGTGATATCAGTGGTTGTTCCCACCATTCGACTACTATCATCCTGTCCATCTTGAACTAACTGTCCACGAGCCATCAACCAGCGGATAGAGCCATCGCGATGAAAAATACGATGCTCTACCGCAAATTCTGGTGTTTGCTTTTCCAGGTAGCGTCGAGCCGCATCAGCCACGATCGATTTATCATCGGAGTGAAAGACCGATAACCAGGCATCGAAATGATTCGGAATTTCGACATCACTGTAACCCAACAGAAATTTGAAATTAGGATCAAGGTAGAATTCTCCGGTCTTGTAATTCCCTTCCCATACGCCGACTCTAGCTGCTCGTGTGGCTAAAACGTACCGTTCTTGGCTTTGACGCAATGCCTCTTGTGCCCTATATCGTGCCGCTTCTACCTGTTTTGCTTGCGTGACGTCCTGAAAATACCACACTCTACCGTAGTACTCTCCCGTAGATGATCGCATAGGAGCAGAACGGCGATCGAGCACGCGTCCATTGTGCAAAACCACTTCATCGTGGCTCACTGCATCCAGGTTTTGATAGAGACCTTCGACCTTCGTGAGAAAGGCATCAACATCTTTGACTTGACTCAGTGCTGCCTTGAAAATCTTCCAGTAATCGTTTGTATCAATAATGGACTGAGGAATTTGCCAGATTTCACAAAAGCGCTGGTTATAGAAAAGGACTTCACGGCGCTCATTAACAACCCAAAGGCCCGCAACCGAAGCCTCACACTGGGCTTGCAACAGCGCATTGCTGCGACGCAAATCTTCCTCTATGCGCTTGCGATCGGTGATATCTTTGATGACCGAAAGAGCGCAGGATTGCCCCTCTAGATCAATCACATCGATCGACATAAGACCTGTCTTCACTTCACCCGCCTGGGTGCGAAAAACAAACTCTAGATTGTTTACAGATCCCGTTTCTGCAAGGCTCTGGTAGAGTTGGGCGCGAGCTTCCACATTGACCCAAAGTTTGAGTTCACTGGAGGTCTTGCCAATGACCGCATCGGGGCTCCAACCCGTAATCTGATAGAAACTTTCGTTTGCTTCCACAAACCGCCCATCGGGGAAAGTGGTAATGGCAATGGGGTCAGGGTTAGCATGAAACACCTTCGTGAACTTTGCTTCCGATCGTCGTTGAGCGTCTTCAGCAAGCTTGCGTTCGGTGATATCGATCGTCGTTCCTAACGCCTGTATGGGTTTACCATGCTCATTTCTGGCAAAGACCACCTGCCATGTCTGCATCCAATGCCATGACCCATTGGCATGTCTAAAGCGAAAGGCATCAAACTCCAACACCTCACTATCAGCGGTTGTATCCCAACGACTGCCAAAGTCAGCTAGTCGTCTCTGGTCGTCAGGATGCAAAATATCTAGAAAGAACCGCCCTCCTCCCTGCACAATCTCTTCTGGACTGTAACCTAACAGGGGACGGTTGGCATATAGCGGTGCTAGAGTTTCGAGGTCATAAATATAGAGATGATGGGGTAGATCATTGGTCACTTTCTCAATCAATTGCTTACTCTGCCAGAGCGCTGCCTCTCGCCGCTTGTGATCGTCGAGTTCTGCCCGCAGTTGCTCTAATTCTGCAATTAACTGTTCCTTTGTCTTGTTGCTACTGTCAGATTGATCCGTCATGTCAGAGGAGCTTCAGCCGCATACTTGAGTTCTATTTTAGACATAGACTCAAGAAACCCCACCTACTGAGACTTTGACTTCATGCGTTTGAGTTGATTTAAAATGCGAGCCAGCAACTCTGGCCCAATGAGAGGCTTGCTTGCATAGTCATCGGCCCCTGCCAAAAACACCTGATGAATTAACGCCGCGTCTGTATTCGCTGAAAGGAAGATCACAGGCAGTGCTTCCCACCGAGGATCATTGCGAACGACTTGGCATAAATCCAGGCCACTAAACTCTGGCATGACCAGATCTAAAATGAGTAAGTCGGGCTGAGTTTGCTCTAGTGTCTCCCAAAACCGTTGCGGATCGACCAGGAGCGTGACCTGAAACCCCCAAGGCTCAAGCAGGGTAGAGAGTTGATACAACAACTGTGGATCATCGTCCACAACCAACAATTTACCCTCCGTTGGGCTTGATTGATGCAGAACCTGAACGATCGACGTCAGGATTTGTTCCGCTGCTATTGGAATTTGGAGCACCGCACGCCCTCCCAATCGCGCGATTTTGACTCGCTCAGCAAAACTACTTTGATTGATTAGCACCACCACTGGCACAGGTGGTTGCACAGTTGCTAAGGCTTCTAAATAAGCAAAGCCTTGCTCAGCTGTCGCTGGCACACTCAAGTCAAGAAGCACAACATCTGGATGCGGCTGAGAAAGCGTGGTGGGCACGATCGCTGGGCTGGCAGTTGCCACATGAAACCGATGACCGATCGCCCCAACCGTGAGCTGTTGGATCAAGCGTGCTTCATCTGAAACAATGAGCAGGTGAGGTTGATGAGCGAGTGGTGGAAACGATGGAAGTGTGGCTGCGGTAGAAGCCACTGGGGGGGATTCCAGTGTTTGCTCAACCACCGCTATCAGATTAGACAAAACCGCTAAAGCCGCTGGAGCGATCGCCTCTAAATCTCTCATCTCTGTGAACCGAGCTTCAAGTTGTTTGCAACAGTGAGTGGCCTGATCCAACCCAAAACTGCCCAACGAGCCAGCTAACGTGTGCGCTTCTCGAACAGCCTGTTGTCGCAGAGCGTCACTCAAAGCCTCATTGCTCAGTGCAGCAACCGCTTGCTTAACGATACTGAGGCGATCGTAATAGTGCTCCCGATAACGCTTCCATGCTTCAGCAAACTCCTCCGGTATGGTAACGGCTGCTTGCGTGCCTTCAGGTTCACATTGATCCGATTCAGGCTGGGTCGGCTCAAGTAAGTCAGAAGGGGATGTTTTCTTGGCTTCAACGTCTTCCTCTCTGCTTCGTAAACGGTATCCCAATCCATAAATGGTTTCAATCAAATCCTCACAACCAGCCTGTTTCAGCTTGCGGCGTAACCCTTTAATGTGTGCACGCACCCCATTTTCACTGGGTGCCTCTTCAAACGACCAGAGGTGATTAATCAACGCACTTTGACTAAAAATACGTTGCTGATTGCGCAAAAACAATTCTAAAAGCTTGTATTCCTTGCTGGTGAGACTCAATTGCTTGCTGCCATAGCTCACAGCACAGCTACTCGTGTTGAGTTGTAAACCTCGCCATATGAGTGTAGACGATCGATCTAAACTCTCCCTCCGGAGCAACGCTCGAATGCGCGCCAGCAACTCGTGCAAATGAAACGGCTTAACCACATAATCGTCTGCGCCAGCATCTAGCCCAGAAACTTTATGGGTAGAACTATCCTGTGCCGTCAACAAAATCACAGGTGTAAAGTCTTTGCGGGCGCGTAACTGCTGACAAAAGTGAATCCCGCTCAGCGTTGGCAAGACAACATCGAGCAGGATCAAATCATACCGAAAGGCTTCTGCTAGATCCCAACCGATCTGCCCATCGGCAGCCGTTTCAACCAGATAGTCTTGCTCTGTGAGCGCTTCTGTCAACAGCGGCGCGAGAAACGGGTCATCTTCTACCAGCAGGATCTTCACATGAACCTCTACAAGCCTTTACCACCCACCGGAATTAAAGGGAAAGCTTGAGGTGGATGTGCTAGAAGCCTACCTGTATCTTCCCTTGCTGATGCGTATTCTGGCGTTGATTCATGTCTTTTCTTTGATTGTTCATCAGCATACGCTTCGTACACCCAAACCGTGTTGGGTTCGATCGGTGAGCTATGGACAGTCCAAAGTTTGGTTCCTGGTTCTTTACCCGCAATTTCTGCGGTTTCAAGCAGATGCTTGAGCAAAGCCTCTTTCTTCCCATCCCGCGCCACAAAGCGAAGAAATACACCTATTTTTGTCATTTGGATTGCTTAAACGACAGGGTATTGAGTTAGCAGCAAATACAGCAGAAGCCAGAAATCAGAAGCCAGAAATCAGAAGCCATACTAATTTAAACAGTGATGTAGCGATCCCATTGCATTTGTGAAAATGATCCTCCTACGCCCTTGGCGAAGCAAACTACAGCTTTCAGCTTTCAGCTTTAAATTCCAGGCTGACCGCTGATTAAGTCAAACACATCATGCTTCTCAAAGTAGATACACCCCATCGATTCTTTTACGGCGGTTTTCAATCGACTGCCGACTCCTTTGAAAGCACACCCGCTTAATTGAAAGCTGCTGCTTAGTCTACTGGTCACGCTTTTTTAGCTTGTTTGGCTTCATCGTTGCTGACATACTTTTGCCACAGTGCAGCGAGGTCTTTCGCCCGGCTGTAAGCAGAAGGTGTAATCTGAAACATTCGCCGGGGCCGTCCACGTCCAGCAACGTTTTCTCGATAGCCTTCAATCAATGTCTCAGCTTCTAAAAACTTTAGCGCACCATAGAGGACGGTGTCTGATAGACGATAGGCTGGGTAATTTCTTTCTAGCAATTGAATCATCTCAGAAGCAAAAGAGTCTCTTTGCAACAAGGTCGATAATACATAGCATACTGCTAGTTCCTGGTTAAGCTGACGAGGCGGCGGCGCTTGAAAAAACTGGTAAACGGTCTCTAATGACATAGTAAATACGTCCTTACAAGGTGCAATTGTATGTGACGAGGTGGCACAAGAAGCTTGATCAACGTAGCCGTTACTTGAAAAACTCTGTCAATATCGTCTCGTAGATGTGTGAATAATGTGTGAATAAAGCCAGTGCTCTTCACCAGCATTGTTTTATCGATATTGCTTCCTTGCCGCTGGCTGACCTGTTAACCAATAACCCGCGATCGCGATGGCAATGGCAAGGGCACCGATCGCCACATTTGGGTAAATTGTGATGCCAATAACCTGTGGCTCAGGGGTATTGCCCAGCACTGGATCATTGAGAAACCCGTAGGAGGTTCCAGGCCAGAAGCCTGCGGCAATCAGCCCGACCCAAAAGGCGGAGCCAAGAAAGGCAGATAGACCCATTGAAAAACGATCGGTCACAGGACGAACCTTCAAAATGGCTAAGGCCGCACTGCCCAACGAGACAGCCGCAAAAAAAGACATCGCGCAATGAAGCTTGGCATGAGGCAACCATGCCGGATTACTCATATGTCCTTTTGCTAATAAGATGGCATCAACTCCGATCGGAATCACAATGGTTGAAATTGCAGCCGTGACAAGCAGTCCTTTAGCAAGCGAGTCTCGATGCATATACATTCCTCTATAACTCTGCATGAATGAAATCGTGATTTAATCAATCTGTAAGACAAACTTTCCACGGCGATGACCATTCTGAATCGCATCATGCACCGTTGCCGCCTCTTGAAGTGGAAACACCTCTACCGTTGATGGGTTTAAGTGTCCGCTATCAATCAATTGTCCAATTTGTTGAAGCTGGTTGCTGCCAGTTGGTTCAACAAAAATGGGAGCGCCTCGAAGCGCTGATGATGGCGAGACGACTGGCTCTGCTGCGCCTTCAGTAGAAATTAAAATGCCACCTGATTTTAAGGTTTGCCAGGAGCGTTGGCGCGTTCCACCGCCGATCGTATCAAGCACCACATCCACATCAGCAGCAATCTCTTCAAAGCGTTCGGTTTGATAATCGATCGCCTGGTCTACACCTAACTGCTGAATAAACTCCAACTTGGCGGTTGAGGCTGTACCAATCGCGATCGCGCCTTTCCATTTGGCATATTGCACAGCAAAGCTACCCACCCCTCCCGATGCCCCATGAATCAAAATCGTCTGCCCAGGCTGCAAGTCTGCCAGATTAAATAGCGCCTGCCAGGCTGTGAGAGCGATGCTGGGTACACCAGCCGCCGTTGCAAAGTCTACAGACATTGGTTTTGGGGCAATTAATGCGGCGTTCGCAACGACGTATTCTGCATAAGCACCTAATTGATTCAGTGGGAGCATGGCAAAGATGGTCTCTCCTGGAGAAACGGTGGTAACGGCAGCACCGATCGTTTCAACAACACCAGCAACGTCATAACCTAAAATCAGCGGCAGTGGAAAGGGAAATTTAGCCTGCAAGTAACCCTGACGTATTTTCCAATCGGCTGGGTTAACGCCAACCGCATGCACCCGGATGAGGACTTCATCTGCTTGCGGCTCTGGCCGAGATGCTTTTTCGTAGACTAAGACCGCTGGCGCTCCATAGTTATGGAGTCGAATTGCATCCATCATGTTTGTTGCCATGCGTCTGGTTGCGTTGCCCTGGTGCAAAAGACAGTGAAAGTATCATCCCGCAGCTTTGTGAATATTTTGTGAACGTGCCAGAAACAAATGGGATGGCGATCGCTGAACAAGCTTGAACTTCTCGCCGATGTTGAGCATAAAAGCAAGCCTGGAGAACTGCGTTGATGTAAACTTCACAACGCCTTAAAGTTGTCGCGATTTGGTATCCGTTTTCCGAAATGGTTGATAACGCACGTGAAGTCAGCCAGACTCATTTTTTTCAGGAATCTACCCATCGCTTTTGTTCTTTCTGCCTGCTAGGGCGCGTCATCAATTAAGCTCAGAAACCTTGAAGCATCAGCCTTACCACGCCCGTCCTAACAAACGAGCTAGGGGCTGGAACCCCTGCTGCAATTAATTTGTATGAGTAATTGATGACAGCCCCTAGCACTGGGTCACACATCAAATCGGGAGGATACCCTGCATGACCAGTGATCATTTGGTGCGTTTGGATCGATCGCAGCCCCCTGGCAATTTGGAACGATTAGGCACGCTTGCTCTGCTGTTGAGTTGGCTATTGCTCAATGGGTCAACGCTGGGTTGGCTTATCCGAACGGTTCAAGACATTTCACGGTTTAATCAGGTCATACTGCTGGCTGGTGTGGCGCTCCTGCTGGTTCAGGGAGTCCGTCATCGGCAGCAGTTTCGCTTTTCAGAGGTACCAAATCTTCGCTGGAGTCCACTGCTTCTACTGCTAGGCAGCACGATCGGCACGATCGCGGCCCAATGGCTACTCATGCTCGATCAGATACCTGTTGTCTTTGCACTCCTGGGTACCTATGGCTTACTGGGGCTATTTCTGGAGTCATCTGTTTGGCGGAAGGGATTACCGATTGGAGCGGCGATCGCGCTGATTTTGCCGTTTGGGGTGCAATACAGCACTGGCCTGGGATTTCCCGCTCGCATTCTGACAGCCCACCTCGTTGAGTTTCTCCTCAAAAGCTGGCACGTTGCCGCCCTGTCGTCAGAGGACATTATTGTGCTTGATACAGGGATTGCTCAGGTCGATTTACCCTGTAGCGGGTTGAAAAGTTTGTGGGCAGGCACAGTGTTTTTGTTGGTAGCAACCTGGCTAGAGCGGCGGCAGTTTGGACTGCGCTGGTTGGGTTTATTTGTGATCAACCTGGCGATGCTGATCATTGCTAACGTTGCTCGTGTACTGACGCTGGTACTGGTGGCGCACGTTTGGCACCAGTCTGCCATTGCCGAAGTACTGCATGTGCCGTTGGGCGTCATTACATTTGTTGCCGCCTGCGGGGTGAGTTTGTTTCTGTTGCGCTGGGTGCCACGATCAATCGCTGCTAGCCTTAGCGATCGCGAACAGACGAACACGGTTGAAAACGCAAAACGCTCCATGATCCTCGCCGCCTGCTTGTTAGCATTCACCGTCGTACCGCATCCTCCCGCGCCTGCGGTTCCGCCCGATGTCACAACATTGAACTGGTCGATCGCAGCCCAGCCACAAACAATTCCACTCACGTCTACAGAGCAAACCTTTTTTGCCAGCTACCCTGGTGTGGTCGCCCACAAACAGCGCTTTGCTTATCAGGGTCTCACTGGCTCGGTGCTGCTGGTTTCTAGCCCCAGTTTGCAGGTGCACCATGCTCCCGAACTTTGTTTAATTGGTAGCGGCTTTTCCCTGGATCGAATCACGCCACAGCCGTTTGTAGCAGGCCCATTAACCCGGTGGCTGTCATTAAATGATGGCAAGCAGACAGCGCTCTACTGGTTTCAGGCACCACACCAGACTACGGGAGATTTTCTGACTCGGTTTTGGCAAGAGGCCTCACGACACGAATCGTCCTGGACGTTGGTATCCATCTTGTTGGATGAATTCCATCAGCCGGACGATCCAACGCTGCAAGTGCTGGTAACAGACATTTATCGATCGCTCAATCAGCTTTTGCAAAAAGCCTGAGTTCCTAGTTCACTGCTTTTCCTCGCTACCGATCTGTCATGAAAAACCTTTTTACCGTCTTTTTCTGGATCTTTAATCTGACGCTGCTGGCGATCGTCTACCTGGGAGTGCTGCCCTTTTGGGGCCTGGCGCTCCTGAGCGATGCTGCCACCGGACAGGTACCGCTCAACTTTTTGGTGACATTCGTTGGCCTGGTAAGTGTGCCAACGGTCGGCGCGATTGCGGGCTTTCGCACCAAAATACGACAACCTGTGACCTTGTTCGAGCTGTTTTACGGCATTGAAGCACCGCTGCTGATCGTCTGTATGGCGCGGTTCTTCTGGTTGCGCGACCTCACCCCACTGACGACGTTTCTGCTGCTAACGCTGCTGTTAGGCACGATCGTCACCGGGCACTGGCTGCTGAGTCGGCACGAAAATGTCATGCGTGTGAGTCTGTGGCATCTAGCGGGGCAGGTAATGGTGCTGGCGATCGCGCTGTATCTCACGGCAATCCTTAGCTTTTACATACCACCTACCCTTGCAATCATGTTGGCGGCACTGCCAAGCGTACTAGCCTATGCCTTCGTCCTCCTACCTGTAGCGCTTCTGATGCTTGGTTTGTGTACACTACCGCTTGGCGTGTCGATCATGTACGGGCGATCGCTGCACAACACGCTGAAGCAGCTAGGCACTCGCTATGGCACCTGGCAGGTTGGGACATTTACAGGCACGGTTTTAGCCGTTGGGCTAGGAGCGTTTTTGCTGTTACAGCAACAGCCCCAGGTTAAAGCCTTCCGGTTGCTCAACCCGGCACCCCAAACTGATCAGCAGCGACAGGTGGTGTTGCAACAGTCCAACACTATTCGCAATGGGTTACTGAACGCTTACCTCTCGTCTTACCGCTATCCACGATCGAACAACACTGGGATGCAAGACTTTTACCAAAGCACCCTATCTGTACCCAACACGATCGCGCAAGCAGTGCAACGGAGTTTCGATGCTCTGACGGCTCCCTTTACCTACCAGGGCACCGAAGCAGATGTTGACAAAGCCGCTCAACTCTACACCCAGTTCTTTGATGCGCCACTGCTGCGAGGCGAACACGCGATCGTTCAAAAAGCGTTGCAGTCTACCTTCAACCGGGGTGAGGCTAAAGCGGGGTTGGATGACATCAACCAGAAGCGGGTGTGGCTAGAGTCCCAAAGCATTACCGTTACACCCCAAGGCGATTGGGCAGACGTAGAGATTCATGAGATCTACCAGAATAAAACAACCTTACCAGAGGAAGTCCTTTACTACTTTTCGTTGCCAGAAAGTGCTGCTATTACAGGTTTGTGGCTTAGTGATGAGATCAAGGTGCCAAAGAAATATCCGTTTGCAATCGCGCCTCGCGGAGCTGCACAACAGGTCTATACCAATCAGGTGCAGCGCAGTGTTGATCCTGCCCTTTTAGAACAGGTGGGGCCACAGCAATATCGTCTGCGAGCGTTTCCAGTGCCAGTAATGACACGCCTTTCCAGTTCGCAAACCGAGCCACCAAAGCTATCGCTTTGGCTGCAATACAAAGTGCTGAAACAGCCGTCGGGCTGGCAGTTGCCCACACTGCAAGAACAGCGCAACGTTTTCTGGACGGGAGCAACGAAGCGGTTAGTCAACGGCAACGCGATCGCCGCTTCTGATCAGTGGCTACCCGCAACACTTCCGGCTGAAAACATACCATACACATTGCATGAAATGACGCTTCCGTGGGGTGCCCATGTACTGGCAACCCCTGTGACTCAAACCGACTACCAGCTACCGCAGGGCAAGCGCTTTGCCGTGATCCTTGATCGGTCTCGCAGCATGGAAGCCCATCGGCAAAAGGTGACAGAAAGTTTCCGCTGGCTGCAAGAGACGATCCTGCGGCAAAACAGCGCGGATTTGTATCTCACAGCGATCGCGCCTGCCCAGCCCGAACGCCTTGAGAACCTCCAGGAGCATCCGTTTGATTCAGCCAAAACGGTGTTCTACGGCATGATGCAGCCCAAGGAGATGCTGACGCAGTTCCAGCAGTTGCGCGGCGATCGCTCATACGATGCCATTCTCGTCATCACCGATGCGGGCAGCTACGAACTGAATGATGACACCAAGTTAACAGCAGCCATGCCAGCTCCACTGTGGTTTGTGCATCTGGGTGGGCTGGCATTTGCGTATGATGACGCAACGCTAAAGGCCATTCAAGACAGCGACGGTGGCGTTGCAACTCAGGTACAAACCGTGATGCAGCGCCTTGCCAATCAGCCATCACGCGGCGCAGGCACCTCGTTTTTAAATTTGGTTGATGGCTATGCCTGGTTCCTGACTAAAAATGGCGCTGCATCCCCAGCTAAATCTACCAACGACGCTTTTGGAGCGTTAGCGGCTCGGCAATGGACGACTCATCTCAGTCACTACCTGCAACCCAATAAGCTAACTGAATTAGATGCGATTCATGCGGCGGCTCAGCGATACGGGATTGTGACACCCTACTCATCCATGCTGGTGCTGGTGAATGACCAGCAGCGCGAAGAGTTAAAGCAGGCGGAACAACAGTCCGATCGCTTTAACCGCAAGGTCGAAGACTCCCAACTGCCCCAGCCTAAGGCAAACATTAGTGCGGTTCCAGAACCTGCTGAGTGGCTACTGCTGCTAGTTGGGGTTGGACTATTTTGGGGGTACAGGCGATGGAACCTTAGCGAAAGCAGGAAAGCCGCCTTGTGAATCCTGCCAATCATTATTGCGCGTGCGATCAAGCTCAAGTAGTTCTCGATCGCACGCGCAATGACGATTCTGATAGCACATCTCAGTAGAAACAAGGTAGCGAAGCAAGTTGGAAATGGCTTAAGTAACCAAGATAAAACCCCGGCTGTAAAGCCGGGGAGGTCAGGAGAAAAGCCAAAACTAGTGAAGACATCGTCAGACTTTAAGAGTAAAGGAGACTACTCTCAGCCGCCTCAGCTTACTGAGAAGGCAGTCAGGAGGCTGAGGACTACCAGCCCAGCCGCGATCGCGGCTTGCACGATGTAGCGCTGCTGCTGCTCCATTGAAGGATAGGTCGCAAAATAAACTTTGGGTTCAATCGCGTAGTTGTTGAGAACGCCGTCTTCATTGGTGGTGTACATAGCCTAAAACCTCTTTAATGTTTCTTTATGTGAATAAGTGTAACGTTTTTGTTACATAGTGTCAATCATTGAGCGATTTTTGTTGACAAATTTGTTCTGTGGCTACGGAAGCGACTGCACTGTGCGAGTAAAGGCTCCAGCAACAGAACTTGCTGTAAAGTTGGAACCAACGCTTTTCAAGCGTTGTGCGGTAAACCCTACTACTGGATGTAATAACCGTACTCAGCACTGATCGCTGGCGAAAACCTAACCGTTATGGTGTACTTTCCTCTCTCATCCGTCACGCCGTGAACAGGAATGAGCAGCACGCTTAGGTCCATTGCTTTTGAAAAACCATCATCGCAATTTTTAGACGGCAACAGCGCGCGACAAGCCATTAGTGAGGAAGTTGCTGTGGCGATCGACCAATAAGTCAAACAAAGCATCAATCGCGCCCACGCAATGGCTGTCGCCGTTCTGACGCTCAACCGTGCTCTGTTGGAATCTGCAACCCAAGTGTTGCTGGCAACAGAAGTGCTGGAAGGTGACGCATTGCGAGCAATGCTGGCGCAGGTGCAAACACCCACAAAATGGCATGACTGGTTGGCAAAGGGATAAATGTTTGGTTGTTGCGCCAATGCTCTTCAGAAACGCATGATTGATGTCCCCATATTGCCTAGAGCGATTGCTCAGGGGAGTGCTACCAATTTACGGCAGATGGTACTCCTATTTGCTGTTATTCAAATTAGCCCCTGGCCCCCAGCCCTCCAGGATGAGCTAAAAGCTGACTGCTGAAAGGACAGCATACGTTTCGTAAACGGGCACCAACGCTATATCAACAGGTTGAACGCTTTCAGTCACCTTCTCTACCTTAAGGAGGGCCAGATTTTTTGTTTGACCCCACTCAAGAAAGACGTAGGCGGTCATGACTCACACTAAGCTCAAGAAGTGGACTCAAGAGTCCAAGCAAGTGTTCATTTGCCCGCTGACCCTATGTGCTTAACAGCTGTGGGAGTCAGCGTTCCTGGCATCAACTCTTTAAACATGCAAAAGCCCCTGCATTTGCAGGGGCTTTGCCATAGGGGAATTCAATCTATGTAAAACGCAAAACTAGTAGGAAGCACTACGGCGGGTCACAGCATAGTAGATGAACAGTGCCACGATCGCACCCAAGACAGCAACTACGACGCCACCAATACTCAGCCCAGCTGAGGTTAACGCTAACGTGCCTGTGGTCAAGAAACTGTAGAGGCTACCGCCAACAAATGCGCCAACAATACCGAGAATCATTGTGCCGAGGATGCCGCCACCCTGGCTACCTGGATAGATCGCCTTTGCGATCGCGCCAGCAATCAAACCTAAAACAATCCAAGCCAAGATATTCATGTTTTCAACTCCAGATTTAACAGTGCTTTAGAAATGTCTTTGTCACATTATTAAATTAGCAGGCAGTACCAGGCATTCGTCCCTACCTTTAGCGGGATTCCGTGTCAACCAGTGGGCAGAGAAAACACGCTTTAAGACTCTGCCTTCATGGTCATAAGCGCGTCGGTTCAAACGAGTAGCAGCTTCTGAAGGCTTGGGGGTTAACACTGGTGCAAAAACCAACAGAATATATCGGTGCCACATTCAGGTGGAGAGCCATGCTAACCAAACCCATTTTGTTGTCGAACTTTAAGCGCAAACAGCGAGTGCTCTGCCCTTTAATTACAGAGTAATCAGCGCGATCGTAGTGACGATCGCGCTGGTCAGTAGCAGTGAGCAAGCCTTTTGCCGCTGAGCTATCCTTTCACGCAAACAATTTGCTTGAGGGTAGCAACGACCTCGACCAAATCCGATTGATTCGCCATCACCTGTGCGATCGGCTTGTAAGCGCCAGGAATTTCATCAATCACGCCCTCATCTTTACGACACTCCACACCCGCCGTTTGTTGGATTAAATCATCCAGGCTAAATTGGAGCTTCGCTTTGTTACGAGACATCAATCGTCCCGCCCCATGTGAACACGAGCAGTAGCTGTGAGCATTGCCTTTACCCTTCACAATGAACGATTGGGCACCCATGCTGCCAGGAATGATTCCGTAGTCGGCTTCACGAGCGCGTACAGCACCCTTGCGCGTGACATACACATCCTCACCGTAGTGAGTTTCCCGCTCAGCGTAGTTGTGGTGACAATTCACTTCCAACAGCGACTTAAAGGGTTTGCCACCCGCTAGATGGCGCTCCATAATGTGCTTGACCCGTGCCATCATCACCACACGGTTGAAGAGTGCGTACCCCTGTGCCCATTGCAGATCGTGCCAGTAGGCAGCAAACTCTGGTGTTCCCTGCACAAAGTGAGACAAGTCAGGATCGGGCAGTTTAGCTCCCGCCAGCTTTGCCAATTCCTTCGCCGTTTCAATATGACGCTGCGCAAGAACATTTCCAATATGGCGTGAACCAGAGTGCAGCATCAGCCAGACCTGCCCTTCGGTGTCTAGACAAACCTCAATAAAGTGGTTGCCACCGCCGAGAGAACCCATCTGCTTGGTTGCTTTGCTCTCTAGCCCCTGCACTTTGGCATGGAGATGCTTGAAGTCTTGCCAACCCTGCCAATTAGAGACTGTCTTTTCAATCTCCTTATTGTCATTAAAACCCGTGGGAACAGCCGCTTCAATATCCATGCGGATTTGCTTCAACTTTCCTTCTAATTGCTCAGCTTGATAAGGCGTTTTGATGGCGGCCATGCCACAACCGATGTCTACACCAACTGCGGCTGGCATAATGGCATCCTGCGTAGCAATGACCGAACCCACTAACGCCCCTTTGCCTAAATGCACATCTGGCATTAGCGACACATGCTTAAACACAAAGGGTAGTGAAGCCACATTGCGAGCCATTCTCGCTTCATCATGTCCCAGAGCATGCCCTGCCCAAGAGAGGACGGGCGCATGCGTGTCTAAAGGTAACGTTTCGTAAGGCATAATTTCTGACCCTGTTTATTCTTGCTGGTTTTATCCCGTTTTTGTTACTACCATGAAAGAGAAAACAGTCAATTACCATTAACCCGCCTCTATGCGTGGCACTGGAAGGATATAGAAGTTGTCTATACTAATCCACAATTGATGTAACGCCCGCTTGAGTCTTGCCTCTAGTTGGCTGACAAAAGGGGATGATCAAAGCTTTGAAACGGCGATTGACAAAAGATTCTGGTAATAGAGGAAAGCTTAAGGGGGGCCAGCATTTTAAGATTGGATATCACTCAAACCCTACAAACGCTGTGAAAAAATATTCAATGGCTAGCTCTGACCATTTCTATACTGTCCCCCCATTTTCTAGAGTAGGCTGTGAGACAGCCACTCATCACGTTCACATTTATTCTGGCGTTTGAGCCTTTCGCTGCTCTTTAAGCCTTAAATCGACTCTCCACACACATCTACCAAATAGCACATGGAGCGAAACCGTAAACCCACAAGTTGATCGTAAAGAGGATTGAGTTTGCAGAGCGGAGGAATATGAGCAAGCTTGCGACCTAGAACAATGATATCTCGCTCAAAAGGGCATTGACCAGGAATAGCCTTATACAAAAGTCTGGCGATCGTTGAATTATTGATAGGGACATTATCAAGCCACTGGCGGACAGGTTGCAAAACATCAACGCGAAGAGTGTGTGATGGGGTTTGTCCGGTGTGCAGATTGGAATGGAAGGTTAGGTCTAAATCAGACATGGTGTTCCCCTCTCTTGTCTGTATGGTTCAAGCATCTACGCAACATTTATGAGTTTTGATACCGTAGCTGATTGATTGTTCCTTATTACAAGATACAAATCAGGATCATTTTTTCCGTAAAGCTAAGAATAGCTCTGTTAAATCACTGATGAATTTCCAATGAATTTAGTAGAAGTATATTTAGTGGTTTATCACTCATTGGTGCGGCTTTGAGCAGAGAATAAAATAGTAAAATCTGTCCAAAAAGAATGGGATTGCTTTGAAGTAAGGCTGTTAAACATGATCGTCTTTGAAAGACGGCAACCACATCCGAAAAACCGTATAGCAGAATACAGAAACTGCTGTATGGCTTTATGGGTAGTGCTTTTAAGCTTCAGCGATGTTAAGCAGCCAATAAAACGAGCGGAACTAACCTGCTAGTTAAGCGGTCATAACCATCTGTTACTGGCAAAGGTAGATTAATACTGCTCCTATTAAATCAAATCCTATCCAAAACATCATTCCTGGTGAGCGCGATCGAGAAGTCTTTGATGAAACGATTTCTTATCGCTTTGATTGCTACAGCAAATCGATCCGTGCTGTTTATCATTTGCAAACTGTGATTTCAATCACAAGTAAGGCTTGATAGCGATCAGCATTTTGTGTTTAACAAGACATCGAGTTTTGATACACTCAGTGTGCGATTGTTTTGGGTGCATCAATGACTAAAGACGTTCATCTACACCGTCCGGATATAGAACAGATGGTGAATCAAATTAGAGCTTGTGGGAGAATTAGCCGCAAAGATCAGCAGCAGTTTATGTCCGCACTTTTGTCTCAAAAGACCATTAGCCAGACAGAACAAGCATTGATTAACCAAGTGTTTGAGTTGCTGCGGTCTGGGCGTTTACGCGTCGTAGACTGAATTACCGTTTCTCCTAACCGCAGTTCTCATTTACAGGCAGTGCGATTGGGCTTAAGCAGTCAGGAGTCAACCCTTTGCAAGCAAGCGAAGCCTCATGGCTGCTAAACGCCCGTCCCTTGCTGATTTTCAGGCGTAGCTCTTACTTTAGAAGAAGCGTCATGTAGAGAACTAGAAACCCAGGTCAGTAGCAACTCGGTGAGCGCAGGCGAACCCAGAGAAAGCAACAGCATTCAACCCTTGTCCTGGAAACGTACTATCGCCCACACAGTATAGCCCGGAGAGTTTTGTGCGGTTAAAAGGCATACCGAGTAAGCCTGCTAATTTACGTCGAGGAACGGGGCCATACGTGCCATCAGCACGTCCCAAAAAGCGCCGATGGGTGCGTGGGGTTCCAATTTCCTGATAATCCAGGTGGGCAGAAAGATTAGGAAAGATGCGCTCAAGCCGCTGAATCAGGTGAGCAGCGGCCTCTTCTTTGCGAGTTTCGTACTTGGAAGGGGTAAGGTGCTGCCATGCATCAATCCAACTTGGCGTAAAGGTATGGATAATGTGATGACCGGAAGGCGCTAAGGTCGGGTCGAGCAAGGTTGGAATGGAGACAAAAATCGTGCCCTCCGCAGCCTCCATCTGCTCCCAGTCTTCAAGCAGGATGTGATGACACTCAGTGCCTGTTGGCAACGCGTCGGCTCTAACCCCTAGATGAAGACTCAGGAAACTGGGTGATTTTTGATAGCGGCGCTGCCATTTGCGTTCAGTTATTGGCATGTCTTCGGCTGGAATCAGCCTCTCGAAGGTGTCCCAACGCGTGGCATTCGAGATAACTCGTTTAGCGTAGTAAATTTTACCAGAGGCTAACTGTACCCCTACAGCGCGGCCATTTTCCTGCAAAATTTTGGTTACTCTGGCTTTGTACTGAATGTGCCCACCGCATTTTTCTAGCCCTTCCACCAGTTTCTGCGCAATCTGTCCCACTCCGCCTTTGGGATAGTTAATGCCACCGTAGTGTCGATCGCTAAACACCATGCCAGCATTAATCATGGGGGTGCGATCGGCAGGCACAACCGACCAGCAGTAACACTCCATGTCAATAAATTTCAGCAATGCTGGGTCGCTGATATAGCGGCGGGCGATGCCTCCAGCGTTTTGGGGCAGATATTTCACTAAGCCTAAACAGGCAAAGGGATGCTGAAAGAAGACCCGCATAAGGTAGCGCGGCTCCTCTAACGACAGCAACTCCATCGCATTGAGGCAGTTAAAGACGCGCCAACATTCATCGTAAAACCGTCGAATGCCGATCGCTTCGTGGGGAAAGCAGGCAATCAGTTCCTGCAAAAAATTCTCATAGTCCCGATGCACCTTTAGCTCTAGATTATTGGGCAGATGGTAATGAATCTGCACTGGATCAGGAATAGTTTCCAGGCTGACATCTACGGCTTGCAAGGCGCGGGTTAGAAGGTTGGTCGTGCCTTGCTGACCAAAGCCAAAAATCATGGAAGCGCCTACATCAAAGCGATAGCCCTGTTGCTCAAAATAACCAGCACTGCCTCCGGGGATGAGATACCGCTCCAGCACTAAAACGCTGGCTCCCTTGGCTGCTAATTGAGTAGCGGTCACTAGCCCACCGATACCAGAACCAATGACGATCGCGTCAAACTCAGTACCAGCAGGCAATGGTAGGGGGGATTGCTCAAACGTAGACGCTTCATCAGCTTGGGAAGATAGAGACATGAAAGCCAGGAAAACAGGACTTTTACCAGTTTATCGAAGTTGATGCTTCTAGGAGACTAAAAGAATCAGTAAGCCACTAGGAGTCTGTCAACTTTACAACCATTTTCAGTTGCATGCACCACACCCGACACTCACCCCTCCGCACCCGTCGTCAAAGAACGATGGCTTACCCAATCAAGCACCTTAGGATCGTGAACTTAATAAGACCGGAGAAAGGAGGGAAAGAAGTTAGACTGAGAAGCATCGCTCTTTTTGCCGTGATGCAATGCAACCGTACCCGCCTGAAGTCGAGCAACAGATGCAACGGT